>NZ_CP064795.1:1765567-2432101 GCF_015644725.1 Salinimonas marina | reverse complement strand
TCATCTTTTGCCATCACTACGCCGGTTCGCATGACACAAACCCGGGTAACGTGGTTGGCATCCAGGGCCAGTTTCTCCCATTTTCGACATACCGTATGGGTAAATTCCTCGCTCACCTGGTGTTCATCTTCGGTAACAATACTTTGCCCCTGTCGACCATAGTAGCCAATCGCGGAGCCGGACAAGAAGACCCCAGGCGGGTTACTACAGCTGGTAAACCGGCTGGTCAGCTCCCGGGTGATGTCCCAGCGGCTGTTACATATCCGCTTACGTTGCGCGTCGGTCCAGCGTTTATCGGCAATGGGTTCCCCGGCCAGATTGATAACCGCATCAAACTGACCAAAGTCTTCGATTTGCGATAATTTGGAGATCAACGTTACCGAGTCGGGCAGCAGACGGGCCGCTTTTTCCTGATCGCGGGTAAGCACCGTATAGCGATGCTGCTCACTGGTACGCTTGATAAGGCGCCGGCCAATAGTGCCGGTGCCGCCGGTGATAAGTATCTGCACGGTGAATCCTTTTAAGGTTGGGTACACGACAATGTCAGCGACACCGAGTCGGCAAAACGCAGGGCATGAGGTTTATCTATCTCGACCTCTGCAAAGCTGACCGACGGATGTCTGGCTGCAATGGTCAGTACATCTGAAGCAAGTTTTTCCAGCAAGAAATAGCGGTTATCCTCCACCAGTTTTATGATAGCTTTGGTGACCGTTTTGTAGTTCAGGGCATCGCCCATATTGTCTGTACTGGAAGCCTGATGTGCATCGTAATGGATGATGACATTCACAATCACATCCTGTTTGTTTTGTACCTCTTCTTCATTAATGCCGATATAGGTGCGCAAGCGCAGATTTTTAATTTTTATTATGGCCTGATTTAATGTCATGAAAATTCTCGTATTCGGACAATAAAATATAGAATAATAGACACGCACGCCGTATCCGCAAGGAGTGGTATCATTTGTACTTGCTAACTGAGCTAATTGATTATTATGGAACTAAAATCGCCTACTGCCAAAGCCCTTATTGTGCTGGCAAGTCTGGTTGTGGTACTGGCAGGCATTAAAGCCGCCTCGGCTATCATGGTCCCTTTCTTTTTATCTGGCTTTATCGCTATTGCCTGTAGCCCCTGATTAACTGGGCGTCCCGCCATCGTATCCCCAAGTGGTTATCGGTGACGCTGGTGATCAGTTTAATTGTGGTGTTTGGGTTTCTGCTGGCCGGGCTGGTGGGTCAGTCGCTTGCCGAATTCAGACAAAATTTGCCTGACTACCGATTAAAACTGGCCAGCGAATTTGACTGGATCATTACCCGGCTGGCCTCACTAGGCATAGATTTCAATCGTGAACTGATTACCTCCCATCTGGATCCAGGCATGGCGATGTCGCTGGCCACTAACTTCTTGTCAGGCATGGGTGGGGTGTTATCCAACCTGTTTCTGATTCTGCTGACGGTGATTTTTATGTTGTTCGAAGCTGACAGCATTCCGTCACGCTTACATATTGCATTAGCTGACCCGGATATGAAAATGCAACATGTTGACCGCTTCATCAAATCAGTGAACAGCTACCTGGCTATTAAAACGGTTGTTAGTCTGGCAACCGGACTGGTCATCGGGGTGGTGCTTTACCTGATGCAGATTGACCACTTCTTGTTGTGGGCCGTGCTGGCCTTTATGCTTAATTATATTCCCAATATCGGCTCTATAATTGCGGCACTGCCGGCGGTGCTGATTGCCTTTGTGCAATACGGCTTTGCGTCGGCCGGGCTGGTGGCATTAATCTTCATGCTGGTAAATACGGTAATGGGGAATCTGATTGAGCCACGCCTGATGGGTCGTGGGATGGGTTTGTCGACCCTGGTGGTATTTCTGTCGTTGATTTTCTGGGGCTGGCTGCTGGGAACCGTTGGGATGCTGCTGTCGGTGCCTTTGACCATGGTGGTGAAAATAGCATTGGAGTCTCGGACCGAAAGTCAGTGGCTGGCGGTGTTGTTATCCTCGGCCGGGGAAAGCAAGCCCCGGGTTTAGCGCGCCGAAGGATAGGGCAGTCGGATACGAATGCCCGCCCTTTTAACTCGCTGGTAAATACTTCCAGACGGCCCTGATAAATGGCGACCAGGTCACTGACCACCGCCATCCCGATGCCCTGGCCCTCGGTGTAGGTGTCAAGGCGTGCGCCGCGTTCCAACAGCCGCGTCCGGTTTTCACTGCCAATGCCCGGGCCGTCATCCTCTACACATAAGATCAGATAATGGTCAGTGGTCGAGCCGCTGAGTCTGACCTGTTGGCGGGCCGCTTTACAGGCGTTATCCAATAAGTTGCCAAGCATTTCAAACAGGTCGGTTTCATCGCCGTAAAACTTAGCCTCGGTAGGCAGGTGCTGGTCAATAATCAAATCTTTGTCACGATAGACTTTTTGCATGGCGTGGGTCAGTTTGTCAAAAATCGGCGCCACGGACACCGCCTGTTGCCAGCCAGACTGCCCGGCTGCGGCCCGTTTAAGTTGTCGCTGTATTAACGAGTCTACCTGAAGTAATGCGTCACGGGCGTCCTCAGGCAAATTATGGGTGCCAAGCGCAACCGCCAAGGGGGTTTTCAGACTGTGGGCCAGATCGCCCAGACTATTTTTATAGCGCAGGCGCTGCTGTTCCTCGGTTTGTAACAAATGATTGATACTGGTTTGCAGGCCGGCGAATTCGCTTGGGTAACTGTCGTAAAGCGCGGTTTGGCGGCCCTTACTGGTGCGGCGTATCTCTTCAATTAATTTTCGCACCGGGTTTAATACCACCCTGATACCGGCCAGCCACAACAACAATAAACCAATGCTCAACAATAATAATCCCTGCCAGACAGTAGTCAGAAAGGTGGTCCGCTCTGCATTAAAGGCGTGACGATTATTGAAAATATAAAAGTGTACCGGTTCAAAGTTCTGGCTACCGGCAAACTCGGCGGTAAAGCCGTACATAAAATAGGCGGCATCCGTGTTGTCAGCGGCACGATAATGGGTTGTAAAAACCTCTTCGCCGACCTTTGGAATCGGTGAGGGCGCCACCATATCCGTATGTAATGCCGAGGCAGACTGCCAAACCATACGCTGCTGATAGACCACCATTCCTACATAGCCAGAATCCGGCAGGTTGAGTTGCTCCTCATGCAGCATCTCTGGCATAACGGCCTCATCACCATCAAGCTCAAAGGCCGATACCAGTGACAGATTCATCAGTTTGAGTTCGTTTAGTTTGGCCTGAGTCAGGCTACGTGTATAGGCTTCATCAAGAATAAAAACGGTAACCGGAATAAATACTGCCAGGGCCAGCAGGGCCGCCAGGGCGCTGCGTAACTTTAAAGACCACCGTTTCACAAATTACGGCTCAGCCGGTAACCGCGACCTCGCAGGGTTTCGATAGGCTTTAGTTGTCCTTCCGGATCCAGCTTTTTACGCAAGCGGCCGATAAAAACCTCTATCACATTGCTGTCCAGGTCAAAATCCTGGTCGTAGATATGCTCAGTCAGTTCGGTCTTGGAAACCACCTTTTGCGGATTCATCATCAGATATTCCATGACCTTGTACTCATAGGCGGTCAGTTCCAGGCGTCGCTGATAGATAGTCAGCTCTTCGGTAACGGTGTCCAACGTCAGCGGACCATGCTCCACCACTGGGTTTGCCTGTCCTGAGGCTCGGCGAATCAGAGCTTTGACCCGGGCCAGTAATTCTTCATTATGAAATGGTTTGGTCAGGTAATCATCCGCCCCGGCATCCAACCCTTCGACTTTTTCCTGCCACCGGTCCCGGGCGGTCAGTATCAGGATGGGGCAACCTATATTTTGCTGGCGGGCGCGGCGGATGACTTCAAATCCATCGATCTGTGGCAAGCCAATATCGATAATCGCCACATCATAAGGGTATTCCTGAATAAGGTAGAGCGCATCCTTGCCGTTATCGGCTAAATCGACACTGTAGCCGTGTTGTTGCAGCAATGCATCGAGCTGGGTGAGCAAACGACTGTCGTCTTCTGTAACAAGAATGCGCATTAGCGATCATTATCCTTGGTTTTGGAGGCTTGGCGGACCTGACCCGAACGTTTATCGACATCGACCGAGACTACCCGCCCGGACTTTTTCAGTACTTTTACCCGGTACTTTCCTGAACTCTGATCTACCCGAAGTACCCGGCCTTTTACCCGCTGCTGCGCCTTGGCGGCAGCCTGCGACCGGTCAATTGTCTGGGGCTGGCTTTTTTGTTGTGCCGAAACAGGCGTGCTTATTATCAGGACACTACAAAATAGCAGCCCTATCACGCTACGCATATTCATGATGATGTTGAACCTGTATGTGCCACAACCATGGACTCTAATTTACTGTTTTTACCCTGTAATTACCATACACCGGAGACCTGAACTGTGCCTGAATAATTTTTTCAAATTATCGGAACAAGTTACTGACGGTAAACCTTAACTAACCTTAATTTTAGTGCAAAATTATGAAAATTAAGAGTATTTTTGGTGATTTCATGCTGGCATACAGTCTGCACCCTGTTAACTACTGAAGATAAACGGCAGCGATAAAGTTTTTATCTGCCCCGACTAAGGAGCGAGTGTATGTCTGAAGATATTCGTACCAAAATGTGGAAAGCCATGGCTGACAGTCCCAATGTAATGGTGTCATTGTGTGAAAATAATGAACATGGTGAGCCGATGCGCGCCCAGCTCGACAAAGAAGCCAACAGTGAATTCTGGTTTTACACCACCAAATCCAATCGTATTGCGCCAGGTGGAAAAGCGATGGTGCAATTTTCCAGCAAAGGTCACGATGTTTTCGCGTGTATCCGCGGCACTTTAGTGGCAGAAACCCGCCAGGAAATTATCGATAAATACTGGTCAAAGCCGGTTGCAGCCTGGTATGAAAAAGGTAAGGAAGATCCGTCTCTGCTGATGCTGCGCTTTGACCTGGATGATGCCGAAATTTGGGAAGCTGACCCGGGTATCAAGGGTATGTACAAAATGATGACCGGCAAGGACATCGAGCCCGAAGAAATGGGTAAACATGATCAGGTAAACCTGTAATCCCCCGGCATTAGCAACCTGCGCTTGAAATTGACGCCGAACATGGTAAATCAATGTTCGGCGTTTTTTTGTGTCTGAACAGATTACCAGTATAAAACTATTCAAAACCTTATCTACGCTGGCAACTTATCAGAGCCTGCAACAATAGAAACGGCTGGCCTTGAAGATAATTTTGCCAATGGCTGCCTAAACGGCTAACTTAATCAGTGTCACATTAACCATCCTGTTAAAAGGTTAATTGAAATAAATAAAACCTTTTAAAACCGGTCGGGTTTAAGCGAAGTGTTTAGAAATAGCAAACCTGAAAGATAATGGGCAAAGGGCATTCCTATCAAATACCTTGCAATCAAAGTTGCTGCAGTCGCGACCCTTATCGGGTTACTGGCATTTGTTCTGAGCTGGTGTTTTTATGACTATTGGGGCGGGCCTGTGCCCGGCTACAGAATATTTTTATTTGCGGGTAATTTTGCTCTGGCCTATATCTGGCATCCGCTGTTTACCGAAGAAATAGGCCTTTATACTAAGCTCGGGCTTATTCTGATAAGCCAGTTTATACTCTTCGCCGCTACGCTAGCAGGGTTTCAGCTATTGCAACGGCAATACCGCAGGCGCGTTTTTGCCCGCAAGAAACACGGCGAATAACAGCAAACTAAGTCAGTAACACAATTCAAAAGGATTTCAGGGATGAGTATTGAATTAACCTTGCGCTACACCGAGGATGAGTATCTTTGTTCTGATAAAGAGAGAATGGCACAGATTCCTTATAAAGCGCTTCATACCTATGCGCCACTGGGGGTATTTTTTATCAGCGCTTTTACCCTGTTTCAGTTTGCTGCAATGGCCTCCTGGTGGGGCACGGCAATGCTTGTGGTGGTGGGAAGTTATTCGCTGTTGTGTCTGGCAGAGGAATGGATCTCGCCAAAACTAGCGCTAATGTGCGCTCGCAAAACCAAATTAAATGATACGTACCAGTTTTCTATCGACCGGCAGGGCTGTAGGCGTACGTCAAAACAGGGATTATTGGTAGCCCCCTGGTCTGAGTTTGTATCAATAGAGTTCTATCCAAGAAATGTTTTTTTCAATCTAAAAAGAGGTTCTATAGTGATACCTCTATCCAGGCTGAGTGAATCGCAGCTCAAGGAGCTGAAAGGGTATGTGCAGAGCAGTACGAATTGATTAGCCATCTTTGTTTAGCTGAAAACGTGTGAAATCACATGGCTCCGCAAGCTCCTATGATAACTGCGCTTTGATAACAAATTATGGATAATAAGTATCAGATAATTAAAGTCATTTTGCTCGCAGGGATTATCTATCTACATAATGAAGCCAATTTGATCAAAGGCTGGACGCACGATTAAGGCCAATGGCAATAAAAACGGCCCCTTTAGGGCCGTTTGGACTTTGGATTAGCGTAAGGAAGATCTTATGGCAGAACTTTTTTATAGGGTTTTACCATCACATCCGCATACACCCCGGCCGCTACGTAGGGATCTTGCCCGGCCCATTGTTCAGCCGCCTCTAATGTCTCGAACTCAGCGACCACCAGCGAACCGGTAAATCCGGCCGGGCCGGGGTCAGGCGAATCGATGGCGGGAAACGGCCCGGCCAGAATCAACCGGCCATCATCCTTTAGTGCCTGCAAACGTGCTAAATGCTCAGGGCGTGCCGCCAGTCGCTGCTCCAGTGTATCCGGAGCATCGGTAGCGCAAATCATATAAAGCATAGGCTTAGTCCTTTTGGGTGGCCGCTTTCATAGTGCCCACAAAGGTATCCAGCTGTCTCAGCATGGCCGCAGTATCATCCAGATTCTGAGCAATGATATTGACCGTCGCCGAGCCTGAGATGGCGCCGGCCGCCCCTGCAACAATGGCGGCTTTTACCTGGTCGGGTTTCGAAATACCGAAGCCCAGTAAGGGGGGGGCGCAGCGATACTGACTGAGTTTTTCCACCAGCTCTGCAGCGGGTATTTCGGCCGCAGTTTCGGCGCCGGTTACGCCCGCGCGTCCCAGCAGGTATGTATACCCGGAAGAATGCTCACCAATCAGGGCCATAGTTTCATCGGACGCATTGGGCGGAGCAATCAGAATTTGCTTTATGCCCGACTGCCTGGCAGCCGCCAGAAATGGGGTGGCTTCACGCAGCGGTACATCGGCAATTAAAATAGAATCTATGCCGGCCTTACTGGCGCGCTGATAAAAAGTGTCAAGGCCGGCCCTCATCACCAGGTTGCTGTACAGCAACAAACCGATGGGAATGTCAGGGTATTTCTGACGAACCCGACTTAATAGCTCAAAGCACTGGGCAGTCGTCACGTTACTTTGCCGGGCTCGGATACTGGCGGCCTGAATGGTAGGTCCGTCGGCGATGGGATCTGAGTAAGGCAGGCCAAGCTCTAATGCATCCGCGCCGCTATCAATCAACTGACAGATGATTTTTTCCGAAGTTTCAAGACACGGATCGCCTACTGTTACAAAAGGAACAAACGCACCGGCATTATCGGCTTCCAGCCGCTTGAACATATCACCATATCTATCCATTAAACTCATCTCCCAGAATCTCTGTCACTACACCAATGTCTTTATCGCCACGGCCTGACAGATTTACCACCAAAATCGTATCATCTTCTGCTTCATCCGCCATATTCAGGGCATGAGCAAGGGCGTGAGCTGACTCCAGCGCTGGAATAATCCCTTCCTTGCGAGCCAGCAGTTTGAAGGCATTTAGCGCCTCTTCGTCGGTCACCGACACATATTCAGCGCGCCCGGCATCGGCCAGAAATGCGTGTTGCGGGCCTACCGCCGGATAGTCCAGACCGGCTGATACCGAGTAGCTTTCTTCAATCTGACCTTCTTTATCCTGCATAATGTAAGTGTATGAGCCATGCAAAATACCCTTAGAGCCGGTACAAATTGTGGCACCGTGTTCTTTGGTATGCAGGCCTTTACCCGCTGGCTCAACCCCAATCAGGCGAACATCTTCTTCATCAATAAAGTCGGCAAACATACCTATGGCATTGGAGCCGCCACCCACACAGGCAATAACTGCATCAGGTAAACGTTGTTCTTTTTCCATAATCTGCGCCCGGGTTTCTTCACCAATCATACGGTGAAATTCGCGTACAATATGGGGAAACGGGTGCGGGCCAGCGGCTGTACCTAACAGATAATGCGCCTTATCATAGTTTGCAGACCAGTCACGCATAGCTTCATTTACCGCATCTTTCAAGGTGCCGGACCCGGCACTCACCGGAATAACCTCGGCGCCCATCAAGCGCATTCTGAATACATTGGGGGCCTGACGCTCAATATCTTTTGCGCCCATATAAATACGGGCTTTTAAGCCCAGCAAGGCACAGGCCAGCGCGGTCGCGGTACCATGCTGGCCGGCGCCGGTTTCAGCAATCACTTCGGTTTTGCCCATGCGCTTTGTTAATAGTGCCTGACCCAGCACCTGATTGGTTTTATGGGCTCCGCCGTGGAGTAAATCTTCACGCTTCAAATACAGCTTAACCTTTGGGTTACTCACCAGATTACGGGTTAATGTCATTGCTGTGGGGCGCCCGGCATAATCTTTTAGCAGGCTTAAAAATTCTTCCTGAAATTCAGGATCGTCTTTGGCATCGACAAACGCCGCCTCCAGCTGGTCCAGCGCAGGTATAAGTAACTCGGGCACATACATGCCGCCGAAATCACCAAATTTTGCATTTAACTGATTCATGGTAAATCCTGTATTTTCAATTAATAGTCTCGGGCACGGGCAAAAAGTGCCGTAAGCTTGTCGGTCGACTTCTGCCCCGGCGCATCTTCTACTCCGGAGTTAACATCCACCAGACTGACGCCCGTGCGCTGCGCTTCAATCAGGGTGTCTATGGTAATCCCTCCGGCCAGCGCAATGTGTGATTTATCTGTAATGTTATCCAGCAGCGCCCAGTCAAACTGAGTACCGGTACCGCCTGACTGAGTTCCGACCTTACAGTCAAGCAGCACTTTGTCGGTAGCAGGCTCCTCAGATACCGCCTGAATATTGTCAGGTAACTGGGTGGAGACCCCCATTGCCTGCCATAACTGACACCCGGGAGGCAGTTGGGCTTTTAATGCGATTCGGTAGGCAGCGTCTTCATGCCCGTGCAGCTGCACCACACTCAGCCCAAGCTGGTGGGCGTTTCGGGCTACCTGTTCAGCAGGGGTATCCACAAAAACGCCTGCATAGCGGCCAGGCACGCGCTGCACGATATGTTGCGCCTGCTCCAAAGATACCGCCCGCGGCGATTTGCTGGCGAAAATCAAACCACAATAGGAGGCCCCGGAAGCAAAAGCATGGCGCGCCGCTTCGGGGTCAGTCATTCCGCAAACTTTAATTTGGCCATAAACCAGAGCGGTGACCGCCGCGGCTAAATCAGCCTGGGCCATTAAAGCACTCCCCACCAAAAAGCCGTCGCAGTGTTTGCCAAGACGCAGCACATCAGCATGGGTATAAATTCCGGACTCTGAAATCACCACAAATTCATGGTTGGCCTGCTTTAGCATCGGGACGAGGCGTTCGGTGGTGGCAAGGTCGGTACTTAAGTCTCGCAGGTTGCGGTTGTTAATTCCAATAATGTTGGCTTTAAGCGCAATTGCCCGCTCCATTTCCTGTTCGTTACTGACCTCGGTCAAGATGTCCAGCTGTAACTCAAACGCAATCCGCGCCAGCGCCTGATATTCTTCGTCATTCAAGACACTGAGCATCAGCAGGATGGCATCGGCCTGATAGTAACGCGCCAGGTACACCTGGTATTCGTCGATAAAAAAGTCTTTATTGAGCACCGGTTGAGCGACCCGGGCGGTGACGTAGCTTAGGTACTCAAAGGTGCCCTGGAAATATTTTTCGTCAGTAAGCACCGATAATGCCGCCGCATGGGGCGTATAGGCGCTGAGGATTTCGTCCAGGTCAAATTTTTCACGAATCAGTCCTTTGGATGGAGAGGCTTTTTTACACTCCAGAATATAACCGGCTTCAGGTTTATTGAGCGCGTCAAACAAGCTTTTATCAGACGGTATGACCGCTTGTTTTAAGGTATCTATTGCCAGTGTCTGCTTACGCTGAACCAGCTCATTTTGCTTATCAGCAACGATTTTTTCCAGCACATTAGCCATTGAGCGCCTCCTGACTTAATTGAGCAACCTGTTGTAAAACATTCAGCGGTTCACCCGCCCGCATACTGGCAACAGCCATGCTGGCACCTTCTTCAAAGGTGTCGACGATGCCGGTTATTTTCAACAGCGCCCCACAATTCATTGCAATAGCAGCCTCATGAGCAGCCTGGCCTGTGCCGCCTAAAGCCGCCGCAATCATGGCCCGGTTTTCTTCCGGCTCGCCGCCTTCAATGGCACTGAGCGGATAGCGGGACAGACCAAACTCTTCCGGCGTGACTGTGTAGCGGCGCATGGTGGTGCCGCTAAGTTCAATGACCTGGGAGGCATCATGTAATGCCAGTTCATCCAGACCGGCGCCATGTACCACCAGCGCCTTACGTTGTCCCAACAACATCAGGGTTTTGGCGTAAGACTCCAGTAAATCAGGTGAATATACCCCATACACCCCATGAGTCGGACCGGCCGGATTGGCGAGCGGACCAAGAATATTAAACAGGGTACGGGTTTTCAGGGCCGCACGCACGGGCGCGGCGTAACGCATCCCGGCATGATAGACCGGTGCATATAAAAAGCAGAAATTCGCATCATCCAGGCAGCGACGGGCGGTTTCTGCGGTAATTTCCAGCTCAACCCCGAATTCGCGAAATAAGTCGGCGGAGCCAGAACGCGACGATACACTGCGGTTTCCGTGTTTGGCGACCTTAGCGCCGCAGGCGGCCGCGACCACGCCAGCGGCACTCGAGATATTGATGGTGTTATGACCATCGCCGCCAGTACCCACAATATCAGCAAACTCATAAGCCGGTGTAGGAAAGGGTAAGGCATTTGCCACCATCGCACTGGCGGCCCCGGCAATTTCCTGGGGAGATTCGTGTTTTATTTTCAGTGCAGTCAGAACCGAGGCGATGACCGCTTCTGGCTGCTCACCGTGCATAATGCTGTTGAACAATCCGAATGCCTGGGTCTGGGACAATGACTCACCGGCATACAGGGTGTCTAACACACCACTGATCTCAAACATGTGTGTTTCCTTGTTCAGTTAGAAAAGCAATACTCTGGGCCAGCAACTGGCTACCCTGAGCACTTAAAATAGATTCTGGATGAAACTGAAAGCCCAGCATACGATCTTCAGCATGATAAACAGCCATGGTTAAATCACCACAGGCGGCAATACGCTCCAGACAATCAGGTAAAGCGGTGGCAATCAGTGAATGATAACGCGCGATTTGTAATGGTTGTGGCAAACCGGCAAAGAGCGTGTTCCCATGATGATGGACCAGTGATGACTTACCATGCATCACCAACTCGGCGCGATCCACGGTACCGCCATAATGGGCAGCGATAGCCTGATGTCCCAGGCAAATACCTAACACCGGGAAGCGGCCCTGAGCCAGCGTTAACAGCTGCGGCATACAGCCGGCATTTTGCGGAGCTCCGGGCCCGGGAGATAACAACAGCAATACCCGTGAATGCTCTGCTTCTGCTTCCATCCGGGCCAACAGCGTCTGGGCGTCAACGGTATTGCGGTAGACCACAATGTTCAAATCCAGGGTACGTAGCTCATCCACCAGGTTATAGGTAAATGAGTCCACATTATCGAGCAAAAATACCGTAACCGGTTGCTTCATTATACTGACTCCTGTGGCAATGCGGCCTTAACAGCATTAATCACTGCCTGAGCCTTGGTGCGGGTTTCATTGGCTTCACTGAGCGGATCTGAGTCGTACACCACGCCTGCACCCGCCTGAATATAAGCGGTATCATTCTTAACAAAGGCCGAACGAATGACAATACAGGTATCCATATCGCCCTGGCCGTTGATATACCCCACGGCCCCGCCATAACTGCCCCGGCGTTTTTGTTCGACCTGCCGGATTAACGTGGCTGCCGAGACTTTCGGGGCGCCCACCAGGGTGCCCATATTCATACAGGCCTGATAAGCATGCAGTGCATCAAGATCCTGGCGCAACTGACCCACCACCCGCGACACCAGATGCATCACGTGGGAGTAACGATCAACCTTAAGCAGGTCTTTTACAAAGCGGGTGCCCGGTTGGCTCACCTTTGCCACATCATTTCTGGCCAAATCCACCAACATGATGTGTTCCGATTTTTCTTTATTGTCTTCACGCAGATTCAGCTCGATACGGCTGTCAAGGTCGGCGTCAATACTGCCGTCGGTGCGTTTGCCCCGGGGCCGGGTGCCGGCAATAGGATAAACCTCCACCTGATTGGTCTGAGTTTCGTATTTTAAGGCCGACTCGGGAGACGCCCCAAAAATAGCAAAGTCCTGATCCTGCATGTAAAACATGTAAGGGCTGGGATTTTGTTTTTTCAGCTCCGCGTATGCTTTTAAAGGCGCCGGGCAGGGCAGTGAAAAGGTGCGCGAGGGCACCACCTGAAAAATATCGCCCGCCAGAATATGTGATTTCAAGTCATTCACATGTTCCATAAACTCCGCGTCTGACTTATCAACATGAATATCGGTCGCATCCGGAGCCGGGGGCGTGGACGAAGAGCTCGCCGGTGCCACGCGGTGTAGCTGCTTTTGCAGCTGTTCCAGACGCTGGGCAATGGCAAAATAGCTTTGTGCCACCTGCGGGCCTGAGAACACACTGCCCAGTAATTCGGTGGTTTTGGTCTGGTGGTCGATGGTCAACAGGGTTTCGGCCAGATAAAAAACATAATCGGCACAGTCATTGTCGCCTTCGGCCACCTCTGGTAGCTGCTCAAAGGTGCCCAGTAAATCATAGGCAAATACGCCGCCTAAAAATACCGCATGGGGATGCTCACGTACCGGTGTAATTTGGGTGCGCAACAGCCGCAGCGCATCAAAGACACTGGGAGCTTTTAGCCGGGCATCTTCGTCCAGGGCGGCATCGGGAACGGCGCAGGTCAACACCAGCCGGCGCGGCTGCTGGACACAGGCAATCGCAGCCGGACAGTGTTCTACAATTAATGGCAGCACGGATTCACCATTAGCACTTAGCGCATCAATAGTGATGGTGTTGCCCCGGCACTCCAGACGCACAGCAGCATCTACCATCAGCAAGCTCTGCAGGTCATCCTTGCTGTCTATTTCGGCAGACTCCAGCAGCAAGGCATTGCTGTGCTGATGACATAGATGAGTAAATGCAGCAAGCGGATCGGCCAGATACTCGCCTTGCTGTTGCAATGTTTCTACTTTTCCCGGGATGTCTCCCAGCTCGGCTAAACTCATGGTCGCAAATCTCCCGCTGCGATTAAAAAAAAAAGGCCCGTTAAAAAACGGGCCTTTTCTTAAGTGTTTTGACACGCACACATGCGCACACCGCCCTTTAAGTTAGGGAGTGCCACCACCAGATAACGCGGTTAAGCGAAGTTTGAAAAAAACAGGTTTGCATAGTGTGCTTAAATCTTATCGTGTCAGATGAAACTTCGTTAAACATTGAAGCTTAAAAAACGGTATAATATGCCCTATAGAAGAAAACAAATTCACTCCCATGTCAACCGGAATTCTGAAAACTAAGTGAAAATAGATCTGCACAGCCATACTCATTTTTCTGACGGCCAGCTTTCGCCGACAGAATTACTGCAACGAGCACATACCATGCAGGTGGATGTACTTGCTATTACTGATCACGATACCGTGGCCGGTCTTGATGAAGCCCACGCCTACCAGCAAACCCAGAAAAGAGCGCTGACGATTATCGATGGCGTTGAAATATCGACCGCCTGGCACGGTTTTGATATCCATATTGTGGGGCTTAATATTGACCGGCAGTGTCCGGATTTTCAGGCGTTTTTGAGCGCTCAGGCTAAACGGCGGCGTGAGCGGGCGGAAAAAATTGCCGAAAAACTAAGTAAATGTGGTTTTGAAGGCGTATTAGAAAAAGCAGTCAGGCTTGCCGGGCCCGGTCAGATAACTCGGGCCCACTTCGCCCGGGTATTGGTGAACCAGTTTGGGGTTAGCTCAATGGACAATGCCTTTAAAAAATATTTGGGTAAAGGTAAACGTGCTGCCGTAAAAGCAGTCTGGCCAGAAATGGCTGAGGCCATTGAAGCGATTACCCGCGCGGGTGGGCAAGCAGTACTGGCCCACCCGGCGCATTATGATATGACCACAAAGTGGTTACGTCGTCTGGTAACCGATTTTGCTGAAGCCCGGGGGCACGCCATTGAAGCGGCTTGTCCGGGAATGGCTGCTAACAAACAAACAGTGATCCGAGAGTTGGCGCATGAGCATCAGCTATTGGCTTCAGCCGGATCTGATTTTCATTTTCCGTCACGCTGGACCGAGCTAGGCCGCAATCTGGGGTTAGCCAGCGAACTGACCCCCATTTGGCATAACTGGTCTCAGTTGTCTTTTGATAAGGAAGCATTATGAGTCAATTTTTCTTTGTTCATCCAGAAAATCCGCAACCCCGCCTGATAAAGCAGGCCTGCGAATTAATTCGTCAGGGCGAGGTGGTGGTATATCCTACCGACTCTGGCTATGCCATTGGTTGTCAGATGGATGACAAAAAAGCGTTAGATAAGTTGTGTCAGGTTCGTAATATCGATAAAGATCATAATTTTACGCTGATGTGTCGGGACATGTCAGAATTATCCATTTATGCCAAAGTGGACAATGTTGCCTTCAGACAGATTAAAAATAACACCCCGGGCCCGTATACGTTTATTCTCAAAGCCACCCGCGAGGTGCCCAAGCGGCTGCAAAATCCAAAGCGTAAGACCATCGGTATTCGGGTGCCGAATAACGAAATCGCGCTGAAATTACTGGCTGAGTTAAATGAGCCGCTGATGTCCACTTCGCTGATTTTACCGGGTGAAAGTATGGCCGAGGCCGATCCGGACGAAATTCGCGACAAACTGGAAAAACGGGTCGGGCTGATCATTCATGGCGGCACGCTGGGTGAGCATCCTACAACGATTGTCGATTTAACCGAAACGCCACCGATCATTCTGCGTGAAGGTAGCGGTGATGTGAGCCCATTTATCTGATGCCCGAAATACGCTGATGAGCCCTAAAGACAATCTGGCGGAAACACAGATTCAACAGCCCTTGCCGCTGGCATTTATTTACGGCGAAGCAATGCTGGAACAGCCCCAGGATTTGTATATTCCGCCTGAAGCGCTGGAAGTGATTTTAGAAAGTTTTGAAGGCCCCCTGGATCTTCTGTTGTACCTCATCAAGCGACAAAAGTTTGATATCACCACCTTGCCGGTGGCGCAAATCACCACGCAATATATGGAATACGTCGAGGTGATGAAAAGTCTGAAACTGGAGCTGGCGGCTGAATATTTACTGATGGCTGCCATGCTGGCTGAAATTAAATCACGCCTGCTGCTGCCGAAGCCGGCGGCGGTGGCAGAAGACGAAGATGATCCCCGGGCTGAACTGGTGCGCCGGTTGCAAGAATACGAGGTGGTAAAACAGGCTGCCGAAGAAATGGACAGCCAGCCGCGCCTTGAACGTGATGTGTTTGCGGTGAATGTGGCTTTAAGTGCCCCGGTAGCCACAGAGCAAGCGGAGCCTGATGTGGCCTTAGATGAGCTGGTAAAAGCCTTTGGGCGCATGCTGAAAAGAGCGGCTGCTTTCGAGCATCATACTATCGCCAGAGAAGCACTGAGCACCCGTGAACGGATGAGCCAGATTCTGGCGCAGCTCACCCATGATGCATTCACCCCACTGGAGGCTCTGTTTACCGTTGCCGAGGGCCGGGCCGGTTGTGTCGTCAGTTTTCTGGCCATACTGGAATTATTAAAAGAGCAGCTGTTAATGTGTGTCCAGGCAGGACCCTTTGCCCGAATTTATGTAAAATTAGGCACCCATGAAGAAGATTAATGCTGCTCAGCTCAAACAACTTATTGAAGCCAGTATTTTTGTTGCTGATCGACCGGTAACCCCGAAAAAGCTAAAGGAAACGGTGCTCTCAGAGTTTGATGTTTCGGCAACGCAGTTATCCGAGACGTTGAAAGCGCTGGAATTAGACTATGCGCCTCGTGGGATCCAGCTGGTTAAAGTGGCCAGCGGCTATCGGTTCCAGTCGCTGGATTCTCTGGCGCCCTGGTTACAGAGCTTATGGCCTGAAAATGCGCCGCGCTATTCCAGAGCCCTGCTTGAAACCCTGGCGCTGATTGCTTACCGCCAACCGATTACCCGCGGTGAAATCGAACAAATCCGGGGAGTGGCGGTAAGCAGTAACATTATTAAAACACTGACTGAACGAGAATGGGTAACCATCGTGGGTCATAAAGAAGTGGCCGGGCGGCCGGCGTTATACGCCACCACCAGTGCCTTTCTTGATTATTTTTCGTTAACCTCTCTGTCGCAGCTTCCCAGTGCTGATGCCTTTGCAACGCTGGCACTCAAACACGCTGACATGTCAGGTGAGAAAAAAGAGGTACCGTCTGCGACAACAGACCGTACGAACGACAAAACCGAACCAAAGAGTATGAACACTCATGAGTGAAAAATTGCAAAAAGTATTGGCTAATCAGGGCCTGGGGTCGCGCCGCGAAATGGAGCGCTGGATTGAGCAGGGCCGGGTTTCCGTAGACGGTAGCATTGCGACCCTGGGCGATCGGGTCGGGCCGGAAGCCCAGATTCGTGTCGATGGACATCTGTTATCGCGCCAGACTGAGAAGCCGGTGTGCCGGGTACTGATGTACAACAAGCCCGAAGGGGAGCTGTGTAGTCGCTCCGATCCTGAAGGCCGGCCTACCGTGTTTGAACGATTACCGACGATTCGTTTAGGGCGCTGGATTGCGGTAGGACGACTGGATATCAACACCAGTGGTTTGTTGTTGTTTACCAACGATGGCGAGCTGGCCAACCGCCTGATGCATCCCAAATGTGAAGTTGAGCGCGAATACGCAGTACGGGTATTTGGTGAAGTCCCCTCCAAGACCCTCAGCACCCTTAAAAAAGGGGTGGAGCTGGACGATGGCGTGGCCAAGTTCACCAGCATCAAGCCGCGTAAAAATGACGATGAAAGCATGAACCAGTGGTTCAATGTTACCTTGCAGGAAGGGCGAAACCGCGAAGTAAGACGTCTTTGGGAGTCACAGGAAGTTCAGGTAAGCCGTCTGATTCGGGTACGCTACGGACCCATCGAGCTGCAAAAGCGTCTGCCCCAGGGAGCCTGGGTAGAGCTTGAGCTTGAAGATGTGAACAAATTGCGCAAACTGGTGAGCCTGTCTGATGAAAGTAGCAGTCTGGTGGACGCGCGTCAGACCAAGCTGGACCATGCCCGCTTAAGCCGCATGCGCCGGTCGGTTAAAAAACATCGCACACGCAAATCCGGCGCCGGTAATAAGCGCTGATTTTACCGTTACTCTTTTGATTATAAAGGCGAACCGTGTCAGCGTTTCGCCTTTTTTATTGGCCAAAGCCCAGCCTGGACAAGCTTAATAGACAGCCCGAGGCGATCTGTAAGAGGCTAGCTTGCGTAGGGAATCAGGTACAACGCGTTGGGTAAGCAGACTTTGAAATTGTAGCTGGCAGCGCGTTTATTTTTTCAATAAAACGAGGAGTGAACATGGAAAACATGCCGCAGCTAGGTGTTGGAACATTCAGATTAGAAGATGACACCGCGCGCAAATCGGTGCTTGATGCACTGAAAATTGGTTTCAGACACATCGACACTGCTCAGATTTATGGCAATGAAGAGCAGGTTGGCGACGCCATTCAGACCAATGGTATTGACCGCGAAGATTTCTTTTTAACCACCAAAGTCTGGTTCGAGCGGTTTGGCAATAAAAGCTTCATCGAAAGTGTCCACGAAAGCCTGGCAAAATTGAAAACCGATTATGTCGATTTGCTACTGATTCACTGGCCATCGCCAGATGACAAAGTACCGATGGAAGAATATCTGACCAGCCTGGCCCAGGCCAAAGCAGAAGGTCTGACTCGTCACATTGGTATTTCAAATTTCACTATTGCACAAATGGAGCAAGCGGTTGAGATTCTGGGTGAAGGTGAAATCTACACCAATCAGATTGAGCTGCATCCATTTATGCAAAACCGCAAGGTGGCAGAGCGCGCCCATGAATTGGGCATGTCAGTGACCGCCTATATGCCATTTGCGGTAGGCAAGGTAATGAAAAGTGAAACATTGAACACCATTGCCGAACAACACAATGCTTCTCCGGCTCAGGTTACCTTAGCCTGGATCAAGGAAAAGGGTTATTACACTATTCCTTCTTCCACCAATGCTGATCACCTGCAGGATAACTTTGACTTTGAGAAGGTTAAATTGTCGCCAGAGGACATGGAACTGATTGACAATCTGGACAATGGCGACCGCATTGTCGATCCGGATTTCGGGCCCGAATGGGACTAAATTTAAGCCACGGATCTGTCTATTCAGACACATCTTATTAAGATGAATGGCCTGCTTTGCAGGCCTTTTTTATATCCAATCCAGTAATAAGCCATATTCTTAGTAAACCCAATCTGGCAGGAGAGGCAATTGAAAGCGCAACAATTAGCCCGTGCAAAAAAACAGGCCGCCGGCTGCTTATTTATTGCAGCGATACTATTTATTATCACTACCTTACTGGAGCACAGCTTTAGCCAGGCCGGCTGGTTGGCTTACAATGCATTTTTTAAGATGGTCAGTGAGGCCGCCTTAGTGGGTGGGCTGGCAGACTGGTTTGCCGTCACCGCATTATTCAAACCCATCCCGCCTCAGTATCCTATTCCACACACGAATATTGTGGCGGCCAATAAATCCCGGATTGCATCGAATCTGGCCGAATTTGTAAAAGAGAAGTTTTTTAACCCCGCGGCCATCGGACAGTTAGTAAGACAGTCGCATCCGGCCGACAATTTAGCTTATTGGCTAAAACAACCGACCAACTCCAAGCGCCTGGCGGTGTTTGCCTGTGATGCCGGCGCCGGCGCCTTGTCGATGATAAGCGACCAATCCGTACAAAATGTAATGACCCATAATGTCAGACAAATTTTATCGAAGCTGGATATACGCCCTCTGGCCGGGGGACCTTACGAGTGCTCACCCGGGAGAGCCGGCATCAGGAGTTGCTTGATCAGCTGATCGATAAAGCTGCACGCTTATTGCAGCAGCCTTCAACTCAGGAATTTATGACCGCCAAATTGCACCAGTGGCTACGCACGGAATACCGCCGGCTTGAAAAATTTCTGCCTACCCAGTGGCTGAGCGAGCAGGGCGCACAAGTCGCGACGCGCGCGATTGTCAGCACCATAGCCGATATTAATGAGGATCCACATCATCCACTGCGCCGCTCTTTTGACCGCTACGTAGCTCAGATGATTCGGCGTATCGAACACGATGAGCAAACCGGCGAAAAACTTCAGCAATGGCAGCGTGCTTTGCTCGACAACGAAACCTTGCATGGTTATATGGGGCAGGTGCTAACCGATGTCCGCGGGTATATGCAAGCTGATCTGGCCAAACCGGATAGCCGTTTGCGGCATCATCTGCAGACAATGTTAAAAGAATTCGGTGATACGCTGGCAGAAAACAAGGCGCTTAATCACACCGTGAATGAGGCGGTTATTAACAGTGCCGTGTATTTGGGGCCGCAGGTAAGTGATTTTCTGACCAGTCATATTCGCACTACCATAGAAAACTGGGACGAGCGGGAAATGGCCGAACAGATTGAGCTCAATATTGGCAAAGATCTGCAAAAAGTGCGTATTAATGGCACCATTGTGGGAGGCTTGATCGGCGGGATTTTATTTTTTCTTGAGCGCGGGATTGATGTGCTGGTGAGCCTGGCCTGATTCTATATTTGCAGAGACTACAGCCTGCATCAGTTGCGGGTAAAAGTCTAAAAATGTTTGCTTAAGGGCCGCATAATGCTGCATAACTTCATCAATGCTGCCGGTAAACGCATGCCGAAAGCGAATGCGCGCAGCGGTGTTATCCAGGGCCCTGGCCAGGCCTTCAGGCGTGCGATAAACATCAAGCCAACGATGCTTCAGCATGCTTGTAACCGTGCGCTGCATCGACAAAGGCATATCCGCCAGGGCAGGCTGCAACAGGGCATAGCGCTGTTCACAGAAGCGCTCGAAGGACTGAGTATAAAATTGTGACCAATGGCTTATCAAAAAATGATCAAAACTAACATCGAGAATGATGCCGGCAAATCTGCGTCGCTGGCTGGAAAACCACGATTTTGCCTCACGTATTTTTGCATGCTCATCGGTAAACCGGTCTACAAAACGGTGGTTGTTTAACCCGCACTGCACGTCAAAATCAAAATGTTCATGCTGACAACCCCGCATAAAATCGCCCAGTAAATTCCCCTGAACCGACGCGCTGGTAGGTTGGGCCAGCGCCAAATGTGCCAAATAATTCATTTGCAATCAACGGCACTGGCGGGGCAGCATCGCCTTGGGCAAGGCGGGGGTGCCACAATCCCAAAGCACCTCATCTTTTAACACCACAGGCACCATGCTGACTTCGCTGGTCTTGGCGCCGGCGGGCATTAAATAAATGTTGCCTCGTTCAAAGCGGATAAACGCTTTTGCCGGACTAATGATGTCCTCATTTAACTGTAGCTGGCTTAGGGTGTCGGGCCGCTGCTGATGGGTTTTCAGATATTGCTCGGTGGCCTCAGCAATATGTTCGCCCGCCAGTATGACTTGTTGTTGCTGTTGTTGTGCGGCCATAAACCGGTTCGCCATATCAAACGGAAGCCAGCTCACCAGACTAATGGCAAAGATCAGCAGCCCAATTCCTATTGCCATAAATATCGCCAGTGTTTTACCGCTTTCGCGGCCAGCCCAGATGCCGTGATTGTATCTGGCATTCCAGCTTTTTTGTGAGGTAGCCAGGAAAATTACCGATTCAATAATCCCGGCTAACCATGGTAAGGGGGTCCAGCATAATAATAAGTAAAAAAATGCCCGCCACTGACGCAGATAAAACCGATGTAAGCCAAACATTCCGCCAAATAACGCCAGGGTGGCGGCAGCTACCCGACTTTTGTAAACAAATAACTCAGCAATACCCTGGCATTCCGGACAACGGCCATCCTGGGCCGGTAACTGGCTATTGCAAGTAGGACAGGGGGCATTTTGAGCAGGCTTAAACATAAATTATCTGTATCTTTGAAGTTAGATGGCTAGAGGGCGTTAGTGTGACACAATCACGGAAAAAAGGGCTAATCGAGTATGCAAAAATGAGCATACCTCGTTAAGCAACTCATCTTGCAAGCTGTTTCCGCTTACCTGATACAACATTGCAGTTTGGATCCAAGTATTAAATAATACTTCGTTAAAGTTGCAATAACCCAATCTTCCGGCTATTACATAGCTATGTCACAAAACTGTCATATTAATTTTCTTGACTGAAAAAGGTGACGCATTACACTGCGCAGCCTGAAGTTTAAGCTCATCCGGGAGAAAACACTGTGCTCAAAACCAAGCTGAGCCTCTGTGCATGTGCACTGTTATCATTAAGCTCATATACTGCCAATGCTAACGATGAAGATCATCTGTTCCCTTATGGAAAAGGCATTCAATTTGGCGATGAGTCTTCATTCGCCTCCGCCAAAATTAATGCGCGGGCGCAGATGCGCTACACTAACGCTTATGACAGCGATCCGCGTGAGGCGGACGATTTTTTGTCAGATACCGACCGTACCATCAATGTGAACCGGTCTCGGTTGAAAGTGAAAGGGCATTTATATCAACCCTGGTTTAAGTATTTCTCGCAGTTTGAAGTGGGTGACGGCTATTTCATCGATTACGGAATCGCGATCGAGAAATACAAGGCGCTGAGCTTCAAAGTCGGACAGTGGAAGTTAGACTATTCTCGTGAACGCAGTATCAGCAGTGGCAAGCAGCATTTGGTCGACCGCTCAATCGTAAACAAGATGTTTACTATCGACCGCCATAATGCGGCTGCGGTGTATGGTCGTCTGAATGAAGGCACCATGGCTGACTTTAATTACTGGGCCGGAGTGGGCTCTGGTACCGGACGTGGTAATAGCCTGTCGGGCCCCGGCGACCCATTGTACTATGGTCGCTTCCAGTGGAACCCACTAGGTGGCGGTGTTGAACTGACCACGGCTGATATTGACAGGCATAAAGAACCCGCATTGTCGGTAGGTTTTGCCCGCGCGTTAGTAGAAGGTGACTACAGTCGTTTTTCTTCATCCGGTGGTAGCCAGTTACCGCGCTGGGAAGAAACCGAAGCATTAACCAAAGTAAGACAATATACCTTCGACCTGTCTTATATGTATCAGGGTTTCAGCGCCGAAGCCGAGTATCACGATAAGATTGTTTCCAGCGAGAATGTATCTGATCTAACGTTAGATGGTTATTACGTACAAGCGGGTTACTTTTTAAATGAAATTATCGACTGGTGGCCAAAGCAATTAGAAGTGGCGGGTCGCTATGCAACCTACACCTCGCATCGGGATGGTGTAGAGCGTAAAAATGAAGAGCAGAGTTTCGGCGTTAATTACTTCATTGCGGGTCACTATAACAAAGTTAGTGTCGATTTTACCCAATTTGACCTGCACGCCTTAGATAACAACACTTACGATGATAATCGCGTACGTGTGCAATGGGATATTTCCTTTTAAACGCAAGTCAGCCAGACAATGGTATATTCCAAAAACAAAAACCCCGCTATGACTAGCGGGGTTTTTATTTTAACACCAGGAATAAAGCAAGAATGCTTTGAACACTGCCTCTATGGCATACATCTTAAGTACCGTATTAGTTTTTACAGCCTCGGCCTGAATATGTTATCCAGGTCTTACTTATAGGTGACTAATAAAGAAGGTTAGTCTTGGTACTTTGATGGTGTTGAAAAATAACGTGTGGTTATTTTACTCCCTCTGCATTATTTAGCAGAGAACAATTCCTTTTTCTTTTTGATTTTACAATCAAAAATTTTCTGTGTTTTCTTTCTTCCAATATAAAATGCCACGGTATACGGGTGTTTACGCTGAAAGAACTTGGTAAATGATTTAATCATAACATCCTCCTGTTCTTTTTTGACTTAGTTAGGTTACTAAAGAATAAGCATAAAATCCAGTATTTTTTACATAACTGTAATATTACTGTCATAATTCTTTAGTAAGGCTGCTTTTGTTATACCGGTAAGTTGGATCTTAACAATGAACTGCACTGCTTTGGCTCGCGTATCTCCTAACACCAATAACGCGAGCAAAGACGTTATGGTTATCTCACCAGGCTTAAAGCTGCCTGATTTTTCAATGCAATCAAGATACCAATAGTGCAGAAAGTGATGCACGTTTTGTGAGGAGTTTCTTATGACTGACAAAGCTCAAGACAAAGCACAGAATAAAAAGCCACTCAAGGAGAAGGATGCTGAATCCGGCGCTCCGGAAGAAACCAGTATCGCGGGCGAAGAGGATCCCGGTGCTGCGCTGGAAGACTGGATAACCCGGGACGAACGGACCCGTCGTAAGCCAAAAGATAAATCTGACGATTAACACCATGGAGCAGATCGTGTAAATATTACGTTTTTGAATAATTCGGGAATGTAAATTTCTCAAGGGCCAGTAGGAATACTGCACCTGGGTCTGGTTCACTGACCGCTGTGTTATTCCAACCGAACCCTATTTTCCTGTTGTTTGTGGGCGAAACCAATTTTTTTATAACGCCCGCTCTGCATGCCCCTAAGCATAAGCCGCCTCCCCTGTTGGTATCGGCGGTTGGCCTGAAACCGTAAGCATCAATCAGTATCAGTGGTCGCTGGCTCGAAACATTCTGGCAGTCTCAGGCTAAACTCATCTTAACGTGACGCTGGTGATCGGCTATAGCAATACTCTGTTTTCAGGCTTCAACACCAGCAGCTTGTTATTAGACCAGCTGTCACTCATGGCCAGGGCGCAGTGCCGACCACATGAGTTTGCAACACAAAACTATTTTAATTGGTGGTGCCGCAGCGCTTTAAAGCATTCAAAATATAGAATGTCATTAGGATGGAACACCCAGTCATTCGAGTTAACCGGCTATTTTTAACTTATCGCCTCGTCAATGGGCTTTATTACCGGATAAACCGTTTTTGTTTTTCTATTGCGAAAAAATACCGGTAGAGCCAACGCGAGTCAGCCACGTTATCAGAGCTTACACCACCAAGCGTCAGCTGAGCCGATATGCAATATTTTACTCAGATTAGGCAACCTCGAATAATTAGTTACATTCTTTTGCTGGTTAAAATACAGCCAAATCTGCCATCGCCGATAGACTCATAGTGCAGAAAAAATCAAATGATAACCGGTGCACCTAAGCGCCAGTAAGGAAGATGTATGCAGTGTAATCAAAGGGTGAGCAGAGTTTGTCTATTGTGGGGCGCGGCTATCATCAGCTCAGCGATACTTCAGGCATCCGCGGTCCTAACGTTGCTGATTCTGCCGCTACTGGCTTTGATTTCCATTAACGCTATCAAAAACTAAGGTACTGGTTAGCATTATAGTTTGCTCAACAACGCTTGCTGAGTAAGGGGCCTTAAGGTTATGCCTAAAGCATGACAGGCGTTATCGGCTTTTGTCGTCCCCAGTTTAAGGTCCAGGCGCGAGCTACAACCAGATACCCTCAGGCAAAAACCGGTCGCCCGGATTACCAGATTTTAACAAATGCGATCCCTGTCTTGCGCCAGATTCTGCTGCGTCAAAATAATTCAGAAAAGGTGAGCTTAGCTGCGCGCCCACAAGCAGACTTGTGGGCAGACATTATTCGCAAATCTGCTTAGCAGAAGCTACCGACTGTGCAGGCAGGCAGGCTATCTCATAGGCGTAAAGTGAAGCATTCCTATGTATAGAATTACTGGTCCAGTGGTGTATCAAAGTCTTCAGAAAGCTCAAAGTCGCCATCTGCTTTAGCTAGCTTGCCATCATCAAATGACAATACCAGCTGTTTTTGAAAGTCTTTGCCGCGTTTGCTCATCCCGCGTTTCATATCGTACACATAATACCAGGTATCTTTGTTAAATGAGTCTTCAACCACCGGGTTTCCGAGAACATAAGCAACCTGCTCTTTGCTCATGCCCATACGCAATTCTTTCACATCACCGGTATCCAGAAAGTTACCCTGAGGTACATCAATTCGATAAATCCAGTTCGAGCAGGCTGTGGCAGTAACCATTACTGCCGCCAGCAAAATAGTTTGATACAACTTCATGTAAGTGTTTAATCCAGTCACATTTTAATTTGTTTTTACCCGCACACTTAATGTCGTATGCGAATATACTGTATAGCGCGAAGCATGCTACCCCAGTCAACTATGACCAATCAACCGCTTATTAGTTCGTTTCTACACATTTCAATAATTCGCGAGCATTAGCCAACGCAGTATCCGTTACCTTGTCACCTGCCAATAATCGGGCTAATTCGTCCACCCGATCTTGTTCGGTCAGGGCAAGCATTCGTGTTTCGGTACTTTCCCCGTCGGTGAGTTTGGTAACAAACAACTGATTGTGTGCCTGGGCCGCCACTTGCGGTAAGTGGGTTACGCACATAACCTGATTTTGTTTACCTAGCGAACGCAATAAGCCGCCCACAATGGAGGCGGTGGGACCGCTGATACCGGTATCAACTTCATCAAAAATCATGGTAGGGGTGGTGTTGTGATCGCTGGCAATGACCTGAATCGCCAGGCCAATACGCGAAAGTTCACCGCCGGAAACCACTTTGTCCAGGCGATCAGGATCCTGGCCAGGGTTGGTGGACACCTTCATGGTAATCTCATCTAACCCAGATACCGTGGGTGTTTTTGCCGGATTAAACTGGACATCGACCCAGACTCTGGCATGTGCCATATTCATTTTTTGATTTGTTGTTCTATCGCATCGGCAAATCCCGTTGCCGCTGACTGGCGTGACATGGATAACTGTTCAGCACTTGCAGCATAATCCTGCTGAGCCTGCACCACTTCAGCTTCCAGTGTTTCCAGCGCCGACTCCTGCTGATTCAGCGTCTCAAATTCCAACAACAATTGCTGGTGAAAGGTATAGAGTTCTTCTGGCTCGACATTGTGCTTGCGGGCCAGTTCCATCGCTTTGCTGTAGCGGGATTCGACCTGTTGTAAACGCAAGGGATCGATTTCCAGTGCATCACAATAGGCCCGCAGTTCCTGAGATGCTTCCTCCACCTGAATGACCGCATCATTAAGTAGCGACAATATCGGGGTGAGGGTAGCATCATGCTCTTCCAGCGCGCTTAAGTTGTCCATACTGGTCTGAATGATCGACAGTGCATTGCCATCATCATTTTCATACAGGTTAAAAAAGCTGGTTTGAGCCTGTTCAAGCAATGACTGACCATTACTTAGCCGGCGATGCTCGGTTTCTAATTCAATAAACTCACCATCACTCAAAGCAAAGTCGTTTAACTCCTCGACTTGATACGCCAGCAATTGCTGCCGATCAGTTCTGTTTCTGGCTTGTTCGTGCAAATGCTTTAATTCAGATTGTTTTTGTTGCCAGAGGCGGTAGCCGCTGGCGACCTGTTTGATTAACCCGGCATGGCCTGCGTAATTATCGGTAAGCTGGCGCTGAACATCTTCTTTTAATAACTGAAGGTGAGTATTCTGCCCATGAATTGCCAACAGAAACTGTCCCAACGCTTTAAGTTGCTGCAATGATACAGCAGTACCGTTAATAAAGGCTTTAGAGCGACCTTCTCGTGAAATAACCCGGCGGATAAAACAGCCATTAGGATCGTCTTCGCAATCAAGCTCCTGCTCGTTAAGCCAATGCCTGGCAGCACTGTTTTTTTCAATAGAAAAGTGCGCCACAATTTCGGCTTTTGCTGCTTCTTTTCTCACCGCGCCGGCATCGGCTCGCTCACCCAGACATAAGCTTAACGCGTCAATCGCGATAGATTTACCAGCCCCGGTTTCCCCGGTAATGGCAGTTAAGCCAGCCTCAAAATTTACCGCCAACTGCTTTACAACCGCAAAGTTTTTTATCGAAAGATGCACTAACATAGAAAGGTACTCGATGTTTATACAGTATGTGTGAATTTATACAGTAGTGCGGGGCCGGTTTCAATTGATTGTGCAAAATTAATTCTACAAAAAACGGCGCTACTCCATTTGAATCTTCCTGGAATGGCGGTTGTAGCAGTACCACGGTGGCTAAAAAAATCGCAAGCCATTCCCCTCTCAACCGGTGGTGCCCGGCTTTTTAAATTAGGCAAGAATCATGGTTTGAAGAGGTAAGAAGCTGGTTTGAATATAGATTAGCAAAGGAAAGTAGGGTTTTAGAAAAGTGCTGAGCCAAAACTTATTCAGTTAAATTCATTCTTAAACGCCCGGCATCAGTCCGGGCTTTGCTATTACTGCGTAATACCTCAGTTTTTTCTTCTGACGGCGCTGAATATGACTTTATACAGCTGCAATCAACAACTTAAACGGTTATGGTGTGATGATGTTTTTGAGTAGGAAACCTTTGGTGAAATACCTGATATTTTGGACCATGTTTATGTTTGCATTTGCTACCAACGCGCAGGAGAAACTCAATATTGGGGTGGTAGGGCTTACCCATACTCATGTTCACTGGATATTTGAAAGCCAGAAGCGCGGAGACTTTGTTATCAGTGGCATTGTTGAGCCAGATAAGGCACTGGCCCGTCGCTATGCCAAACGCCATGATTTTAGCATGGAGCTGGTTTATCCTGATATGGCTACGATGCTGGATAAAACCCGTCCTGAAGCACTGGCAGCTTTTGGTAGTATCGCCGAGCATTTGGAGGTAGTGCAAACCGCAGCGCCCAGAGGCATCCATGTCATGGTCGAAAAGCCATTGGCGCTGAATATGAATCAGGCCAGACAAATGTACCAGCTGGCAACACAACATCAGATTCATTTGTTGACCAATTACGAAACTACCTGGTATCCCACTAATCACAGGGTGAAGCAGCAGTTAGACAACGATGCCGTGGGGCCGGTGCGCAAAGTGATTGTCCGGGACGGACACAAGGGCCCGGTCAAACTTGATATTAATTCGGAATTTCTGGACTGGCTGCTTGATCCGGCACAAAGTGGCGGCGGCGCGCTGATGGATTTTGGGTGTTATGGTGCAAATTTAATGACCTGGCTGAAAAACGGCCAGATGCCGACGCATGTGACCGCCATCACCGAGCAACTGCAACCTGACAATCATCAGGATGTAGAAGATGAGGCGACGATTATCTTATCGTACCCCGACAATCGGACGCAGTTTCGTCAGCGTACGGCCAGAGATTACGATGACTTTGACCAGACCCGGGTAATCTTGAAAGAGCGGCCATATCCCTATGATGATCCTTTCAGCTATTTAAAAGCCGTAATAGAGGGCAGGATTACCCCAGCCCTTATGATCTTTCGTCTTTGGAAAATAATATGCGGGTCATGCAAATTCTGGATGCAGCTCGCCGCAGTGCCAGCAGCGGTCAGCGGGTATCACTTGAACCGCTGCCGGAGCTTGACCTGCAAGCCTCTGAAGCCAGCGGTCGGTGATGCTTGCGGGTCAGGCGGCCGGGTTTTATGCTGGCCATGCTAAACGGATCTCAACTAAGACCAGAACCGCGAAATTAACCATTTTGATTTGGTATAGTGTAATCGCACAATGCAGATAAGCGCGATCTTGCAGCGTAAAAGACGCGTATCAGCTTTCACGCAAGTAATTGTTCAATGGGTTTTTGTAATAATGCAGCACACTGTGAAGACATTTGCTTCTACCCGGGAATTTATTAATCACGCGGGTAAACAGGCCTGTGATGTTAAGGAGGGCCGCATCGGTCAGATGTTATGACACAGGCAATGCAATCATTGTTAGATGAAATCTACAACGAAGTAATCCCCATGCTGGGCAGGGGCAAAGTGGCCGACTATATCCCGGCACTGGCTTCTGTGGAAGCGCAGCAATTTGGCATCGCCATTTGTGATAACGACGGGAATATATCTACAGTAGGGGACGCCCATGTCCCATTTTCTATTCAAAGTATTTCCAAAGTGTTCAATCTGGTACTCGCCATCAACCATTACGGTGAGGAGCTATGGGATCGCGTAAGCTGCGAGCCTTCAGGCCTGCCTTTCAATTCGCTGGTGCAGCTTGAATACGAAAATGGGGTGCCGCGCAATCCGTTTATTAATGCCGGCGCGCTGGTGATCAGTGACATGAACCAGTCCCGTTTTGCCTCCCCCATCTGGCGATGCGTGATTTTGTCAGACGACTGTCTGAAAATGACGAAATCACTGCTAACCGCGATGTGGCAGATTCTGAATTTGAATACCGCGCCCGTAACGCCGCTTCTGCATACTTAATGAAAGCCTTCGGTAATTTCGAGAATGAAGTAGAAGAGGTGCTACACAGCTATTTTTATAATTGTGCGCTGGAAATGTCCTGCGTAGATTTGGCCAAAGCAGGCAGTTTTTTGGCCAACCGGGGGTATTCAAAAGGCGCGGAAGAACAGATCCTGACACCGTCACAAACCAGCCAGGTGAATGCATTACTGGCTACCAGTGGTATGTATAATGAGGCGGGAAGTTTTGCTTTTCAGGTAGGATTGCCGGGCAAAAGTGGGGTAGGCGGTGGTATTATTGCGGTAGTGCCGGGACGCTTCTCTATCTGTGTATTTTCGCCGGCGCTGAACTCCATGGGCAATTCGCTGATGGGGATGGCCGCATTAACCTCACTCACTAAACACATTAACTGGTCGGTTTACTGATACCCGGTTAGTTCCATAAAACCATCACCCTGATGGCTGCCGGTAACCTTTACCCGTCCTTCGTAATAAGAAAACCGGCTGGCATTCCACTGGCCTTTCTTAAAGGGTTTGATGGTCAGTGACATGGCCGGCCTGGCGATGTCGATTTGCCATGTTACCGGTACCTTGCGTTGATTGATCCGCTCGTAACCTAATGCCTGGATTGATAAGTCCGACTCTTTGAGGGTGGTCGCCCGGCCCTGAGCAGTAATATAGGTACCGGTGAGGTATGGCGGTTGGTCATTGACATGCATTGCGAACATCATCAGCTTATCACCGTTATCCAGATGCAGTGAAAACCAGTCCCAGCCCAGCGCGTCCTTATCTGCCAACTGACTGGACCATTCGTGATCAAACCAGCCTGAGCCTTGTACCTTTTCTGTTTTCCCATTTAGGGTCAGCTGGCCCGCGGCATGAATAAAAGGCTGACTATAATAATACGAGCGGTATTTCTGGCTTCGGGATTTTACGCTGTATCCCTGCTGCCCGTGGGCAATGTAAGGACCCTGACTGGCCATGGATAAAGACAGACGGGTGTCATCATCTACCTTGAGCTGTAACGTGGAGGGGAAGGGGGCCGTCCCTTCAGCCTGCCACAACCAGTCATCTATAAAAGCGCTAAAGGGGGATGCCGTAATACCGGCTGTGCCGACCTTACCAGCGGCAAAACGTTCGCTGAAAACATGGTCTTCGGGGCTGTGCAACGAAACATGACCCATCCACTGCTGCGCATCAGCCCAGTCACTGTCATAAGGCGGATTGGTTAAAAAGCGAAACAGGGTAAATTGCGCCCCATAAGGGGTCTGATGTTCATCTTGCAATACCAGGGTCAGATACCACCATTCAAGCTGATACTGCGGATGCGCGCCGTGATCATCTGGTAGCTTCACCGGATTTTCCGGGGTTACCCGGGCGGTCGTTGCCGGCGCTGAGGTGTCGTTAAACAAACTGGTACGCGGCGCGGGTTCTGTGCATCCGGTTAACAGCAGCACCAGGCAGAAGAGCGTAACACGCATGCTCATAAAGGGGTCTCCTGACGCAAGTCGACCTTGCCTTCTATTCTGGCGATCGGCAGCAGTAAAATGATCAACACCACGAATAAACTTAGCGCCAGACTGTTTAGCAATACCATTACTGAAACCTGCATGGGATACACCCAGAAAAACGCAAATCGGTTAACCATATTGATAAAGACCCATGCCAGCAGGATGCCGAATGGCAGCGCCAGTAACGCGGTGACCAAGCACAGCAACATGTACTGTGCGGTCAGCATGGCTTTAACCTGCAACTGTGCTACTCCCATGGTTCGTAACACATTAAGCTGTGGACGCAGGTCCAGGGTGATCACGCTAACCGATACGGCAAATGCCATTCCCGCCACCAGCAAGGTAGCGATATTCAGTGCATCAGTCACCACAAAGGTACGATCGAATGTCTGCATCGATTTTTTCAACAGCTGTGAAGAGGCATACACCTCCCCCAGGCTGGCCAGCCGCGCCAGATCGGATTTTGCTGCCCCATACAAAGCCGTAACCCCGGCATAGCCGGTATCGGGCGAAAACGTGCTGAAGGGCAACAATAGCTGGCTGTCGGGATTGCCATAATCGGGATAAATGGCGGCAACCGTGTAGGTCGCAGACTTGGGCATCGCCGGTGCCTGGAGGTTTTGCGTGTATACCGGCCCCAGGGTCAGTCTGTCCCCGAGCTTAAGATGCTGGCGAAAGGCCAGCTGCTGATTGATAAATACTGCTTTATTTGTTGCAAACAATGACCAGCCCTCGGGACCAGCTTATCCAGCGTCAGACTGTCGCGGGCCGTCTCGTCGGTCGCGTAACTGCGCACCGTTACCCGCTGCTGGCTGACCATGGTAGTGCCCCGATATAAGTGACGGGCATCAATATGCTTGGCAATCATGTCGGCGGAAGGTTTTTCCTCTGCGTACAAATACACCGGCGCGGCCAGCCGTTGTTGCAACCATCTTTCGGTGGCGTGCCTGAAGCTGTCGGTCATGACATTCATGCCAATATTGGCCGCCAGCGCAATAAAAAAAGCACAGACCGACAGGCGACTTTTAAAGGATAATTGATGGGTACTGGCGGCCACATAACTAAGCAGGGGCCGGGAAGCGGGCGTAAGCTTGCTTATCAGTGCGCTAAAGGCCGGCAGCCACAGTACAATAATGCCACAACCCCCGAGTAATACACCGGCTACGGCCAGCAGCGCCGTGATGGTGGAGTTTGCTATTGCCAGCCCCACACTCACCAGACTCACCACGATTAGGGTGATAATGCCGCGGGCGGCCAGTGACAGTGGCTGGTGGCGAGTTTGGGAGGCCAGTAATGCGCCGGAAAGCTGCCGCGCAGGGATCACAAAAAACACTGCCAGGGCTGCGAAGCTGGCGATAAAAGCCCCGCTCATCATCTCGGTTAACAGCGGGGGAGGGGCGACAAATGCACTGTCGAGCAACCCTTTAAAAGTGGATTTGAGCACCGGCGTCAGCTGCCGGGTGAGCATCACCGCCGCGAGCACCCCCAGGGGCGCGGCAATAATGCAATACAACGCCAGCTCGCTCATCAGCGCCAGCAACAGGCTGGCTTTGCTTACCCCCAGCTGACGTAGGCGCAGAATAAAAAACAACCGGGCCCGATACATCAGCGTTAACGCGTTTAACACAATAAACAACGCCACTACGCCCATCAGCACCCCCATGGCCCACAGATTTAACTGAAAACTTTTTGCCAGCGTGCCGTTACTCGTGGTTACTGGCGCTGGCTGATACTGCAAATGCGCAGGCAGTTGATGCTTTAAGTCGCGTATACGACTCTCGCTTAGCGGCCTGGAAATGAGCAGAGCCTTGAGCGGGGTATTTTGTAAGGTGGTGGTCCGGGTATAAAAAGCCCGCAGCGACATAACCAGGGTATCCGCAGGCAGCTGACTCACTGCCAGCGGCGAAGACAATTTCACGCCCCGGCTTCGGGATACCCCCGCGTCGCACACGAGCTTGTCAGCCAGTTCCGGATGGGCATAGCTGATTGCCGTGGCCATGGTCGTAGCTGATGAAGAGCCGGTCGTGCCGGTACCTGGAGCCAAGGCGGCTTGCATGTCTTTTAGCAGCGATGAGGAAGACAGGGCCAGCATATCCACCCCTAACAGGGTTAAGGAGTGCGATGAGGTAGTAGCATCAACAGCAGATACGTCGGCAGCTTTGGCCGCAGTGGTGCATGCAAGGGTATCTGTTTGTTGAGCCATCGCTACCAACCCGGTAAAGCCGGCCCGGCGTAGCTCGGCGTAGTCGCGCCGGGTCAGGGGCTTATCAGAGGTTCGTGCAACAATGGCGGCGCCATTGAATATTGATGCTTCTGAGCGGCCCAGTTCGCCCTGACGCGCGCCTTCGTTGATAAGCAATACGGAAGAAAAACCCCCGGTAGCGACCATCACCGCCAGTATAATCAGCAATGGTTGCCAGGGCTTATTACGGGCGGTGGCCAACATCACCGATGCCACCAGCCAGGCTCTTGCTAACATGCGCATGGATGGCCTGTTCATGGATGGTGGTGTAATACGCCGTGGCGTAACCATAGGGGCGGCTGGCCTGCTCAGCCACCTCATTACTGTGGGTGACCACCACCAGTGTCGTGTTCAGCTCAATGCAGGTGGTATACAAAGCCTGGGTGACCCTTTCGCTGGTGGTTTCATCCAGATTGCCGGTGGGTTCGTCGGCCAGCACCACCGCCGGACGGTGCGCCAGCGCGCGGGCAATGGCGACCCGCTGCTGCTCGCCGCCCGACAGGGCACTGGCGGGCTTTTTACTAAGCTCAACGATACCAAGCATGGTCATCAACCGGCGCAGATACGCCTTATCGGTTACACCTTTTAAGCGGGCGGTAAACGCAATGTTGTCCCACACATTCAAACAGTCGAGTAAGTTGTAACTTTGAAAAATCACCCCCAACTCGTTGCGGCGAAACGCATCGCCCTGTTTAGCACTGGCAAAAGGCAGGGTGGCGGCGCCAATGCGAATTTGTCCGGCATCAGCAGGTTCAAAGCCGGCCATCAGGCTTAGCAAGGTAGACTTGCCACAGCCAGAGGCCCCCGGATACTTACCGATGCACCTTTTTCGACCTCTAACGACAGCTTATCGATAATTGGAGCGGCGGTTTGAGGGTATTGCTTTACCAGGTCCCTGATCTGAATCATAAACAAAATACAGTGTGTTGAGCGACAAATCAGATAATTACGCAGCCCCACCGGGAAAGTCCAGTGAAGCCTGTGTTAGTTTTCGAACTTTTGATTAAAGCTTAAATCGGGCTGGGGGATTCTGAAAACCTGGCGGGTCTCCGTGAGCCTACGGGGTTAATCGCGCCCTCCGGCTCGCAAAGGCTAATAAAGCTTGCTGCCCCAGCTCAGTTTATTTTGCAGCACATTAAAGTAGCTGTATCCCTTGGGGTGAACCAGCGACAGGGTATCTTTGCTTTTTTGCACCTTAATTTCATCGCCCGGCAATACCGGTAGCACAATATGACTGTCACAACTGACCTGCAGATTATCACTGTTAACATGTGACACCCGCATCGATACCGTACAGCTGGCATCCACCACAATCGGACGGCTGCTCAGAGTATGAGGAAACATCGGCACCAGTGACAATGCATCCAGTTTGGGCATAATAATCGGCCCGCCTGCCGACAACGAATAAGCCGTAGAGCCTGTCGGTGTTGCCACAATCAGCCCATCGGAGCGTTGCGAAAACACAAACTGATCATCAATGTAAATTTCAAATTCCATCATGTGCGCCACTTTACCGTGGTGCAGCACAATTTCATTTACCGCGGTGTTGCTGCTTTTTAGTTTTTCGTGACGATACACCCCCACTTCCAGTAAAAAGCGCTGCTCCACAATCGCCTGACCTTCAAATATCAGGTCCAGCTGCTCGGTGATTTCATCAGGGTGGATATCGGTGAGAAAGCCAAGATTGCCCCGGTTGACCCCCACCACATGAATGTCGAACCGAGACAGTACCCGGGCTGCCCCAAGCATACTGCCATCGCCGCCGACTACCACGGCTAAGTCGGCCTGCTTACCAATCTGCACCAGATTATGGCCGGGAATCGCGGGATCTTTGAGCTCATGCCGGATAGTTTCTTCAATTAATACCTCACAGCCACGCTGTTGCAAATACTCAATAAGATGGTTCAGCGTACTCTGGGTTTCGGCATGACCGGGTTTTCCGATTAAACCTACCGTTTTATAGGACATGAAAAACAAGCATTCCTGACAGTAATGATAGGTTGGACAGTAGCACAAAAAAACGGAAAAAAGAAAGTGTTACCGGGCAGTCCAGCCCCCATCCAGTACCAGCGTCTGGGCAGTCATATTACGTGCCCCCGGGCTGATCAGAAACTGGGTTGAAGCTGCCAGCTCTTCGATAGAAATAAAGGCTTTTTTAGGCATAGGCTTTAGCATTATCTCACTAATAACCTGTTCCTCACTGATGCCGTTGGCGTTAGCCTGATCAGCAATTTGTTGTTCCACCAACGGGGTTTTTACATAGGCCGGACACAAGGTGTTGATGGTAATATCGGCCTGTTCCACTTCTAGGGCAATGGTTTTGGCCAGCCCCAGCAGACCATGTTTGGCGGCCACATACGCCGATTTATAGGGAGAGGCTACCAGGGAATGAATCGACCCGATATTGATAATGCGGCCAAAGTTACGGCTTTTCATGCCGGGTAAAAATGCCTGACATAACAGGGCTGGGCCCACCAGCATAATATTAATCAGCTGCTGCCATTTTTGTGCAGGGAAGGCTTCGAGCTTAGCAACATGCTGAATGCCGGCATTGTTTACCAGGATGTCTACCGGGGTGTCGGCCAGGGCTTCAGGCAACATAGCCACGCCCTGGGCATCGGTGACATCTACCGCGATAGCGCTGGCAGACAAGCCTTTGTTGATGAGGCTTGTCGCGGCTTCATTCGCGGCTTTTTCATTTATATCCGCCAGAATGACATGATGACCGGATTGGGCCAGGACTTCGGCAATACCAAAGCCTATGCCACTGGCTCCGCCGGTGATAAACACATTATAGGCCGTTTTCATAATGACTCCTGTTGTTTGATATACGCATCCACGATGGCCATCACCGCATTAATTTGCGCGCCCTCCCGGGTGGCATAATTTTCATCCGTGTAGCCCCACCAATCCCAGCAACCCTGTGGGTTTAAAGGCATAAATAGAGATTTTCGTGTTTGCGGATAAAACACCACCATATTGTTGGTCTCGGCCCAGCGGTTTAAACCTGTTTGCTCCACGTAGGCTTTACCTACTGCCTCAGCATACTGATTACAGCCATGAAAACTAATATGTACCCGGCATTCAGCCCCCTCGGCGCAGCTTTGGGGCACATACGCATAACCTGTCTGAGCCAGGGTATCGGCTTGTGAGCCAGCCAGGGCGTGTTGATCATAACTGATAATTTTGCCGGCCAGGGTCTTGGCAGGCTCTGCCAGGTCATCGTACATAAACTGCAAGGCTGCACCGGCAGCATCATAATTACAGTTGCCAATATAGGGGCTGCTGGACGCGGCGCACCCTTCGCCTTGGTTCAGGGTAGGGAACACGTGGCCAAAGGGTTTGTCTTTTATATAGCGAAGATTGTCAGGGTTGATCCACCGCTGGTACTGCTGGTACAGCAAGGTAGTGACCGCTTCAGCCACTTTCTGATCGCGGGCGCCATGAAACAACCAGACTTTGTCGTCTTTAAGCTCGCTCAGCGGGGCCAGTCTGCCCGCCGCGGCCAGCTGTTCAACATGGGCATTAAGCTGATTGATATCAGTGGTGTCGGCGGTCTTATCGACACAGCCCCCAGCGCCACCGTAATATCATTTTGAGCACAATAAAACGGCCCGGCACTGATAATGGCCGCTCCGTCTACCCGATCGCTGTAGGCCAGGTGAAACTGATTCGCCATGTAGCCTCCCGAGGATAAGCCTGACACTGTGATAGCATCTGCGGTAAGGGTAAGTTCTTTGGCCATAACCGGCATAGTGACCAAACTACAGGCAATGGCTATTAGGGTTTTGTTCATGATGTTTCCTGTTTTATTCTTCGAGGAAAGTTTTTAGTTTTTGCTGTTGTTCCTGTACATCCAGCACCCCTTCTAAATGGCCCAGTTCGCCAGCCAGTTCCACGTAATCGCTGTCTTTGTTGGCAGTGACCATCGCCTTATGCGCGTCTTTGGCAAGATAAGGCATCAATAATAAATCACTACTGGCAGGTAAAAATAAGGTTTTTGCCTCAATAGCTTCAATGCCTTGCTGCAATGACCCCTGATGACCTGCCACAAATAACTGGCACGCTCTGACCAGGTACAGCAGGTGATTGGCGTCCATCTCACTGGCCCGGGCCCGGGCCCGCGACTCAAGCCAGGTTACAATAGAATGACTGGCGGTTATATCGTGCAGCGGGGCTGGTTCGAGAGCGCTGTAGTTTAAGCGTTGGCCCTGTTGATTAAAAAAGTCGGGGTGCAAAGCCTGTTGGGTAATCAGCATCAGCGCTGCAACCAGGCCTTCAGTAGGAGGGTTAGCCTTACGGTAATTGCCCTGTTGCCAGCGCGGGTCCAGTTTAATGGGCAAAGCCCAGTGCTCCAGCGCCGCCGTCGTCCAGGCATCGCTTTCGCCCGAGCCGATAACCGAGACCATTCTGGGCACCCAGGCCGGGTAAGCGCTGGCCCAGTCCAGCGCCTGCATAGACCCCATGGACGGACCAACGACCGCGTGCAGTTTGGTGATCCCCAGGCTTTCCAGCACCTGCTTTTGAATATTGACAAAATCACGAATGGTTACCACGGGAAAATCCAGCCCATACGGCTTGCCGGTAGCGGGATTGATACTGGCGGGGCCCGTGGTCACCACATCGTTTGAATACGCCGATAAATTGGCTAAAGAGTCCACGCTTATCACAAAAAACTTATTGGTATCAATGGCCTTTCCGGGGCCAATGATGGCGTCCCAGTAACCCGGGGCAGCATCATCGGCGCGATATTTTCCGGCGGCATGAGACGAACCGGAAAAATAATGCGTAACCAGCACTACGTTGCTTTTGTCCTCGTTGAGCTTGCCGTAACTTTCCCAGCCTACCTTCACCTCAGGCAAGCGCTTGCCTGAAAATAGCGTAAAATCGGTGGTGGTGTAGGTTTGTTTTTGTACCAGCGGCAGTTCACTGGCATGGCCGGGCAGGCTCAGCAGCCAGGTAAGAATAACCAATCGCGATAAAAAGAGGTGTTTCATAATTGTCCTTACAACACACTGAATAAGGTAATAGCCAGCGCCAGTCCCAATAACGGGGTCACCAGGGTTAACGCCGCCATCGCACGATAGGCCGCCTGGTGGGTTTCGTGGCAGATTGCGCGAATGGTGGTGACCACATACCCATTATGCGGCAGCGTGTCTAACGCGCCGGATGAAATAGCTACAATCCGGTGTAACTGGTCAGGCGGAACGCCCTGATCAATATAATGCGGGGCCACCAATGGCAATACGATCACCTGGCCGCCTGAGGCCGAGCCGGTCAACCCGGCAATAACACTTACCGCCACCGCAGCTCCAATCAATTCATTGCCGGGTAATTGGGTCATTAAATCAACGGTGGCAGAAAAAGCTTCGGTATTTTTGGCAATACTGCCAAACCCTACCACGGCGGCGGTATTCCCAATAGCCACCAGCGCCCCGGTCGTGCCCGCGTTGACGGCCCCGGTCAGACTCTGGAAATAGCGATAGTTAATGACCATCAGCGTTACCACGCCTCCGGTCAGGGCAATAATAAGTGCATAATGCCCAAGACTGTCGTGTAATAAAAAAGACAGCACTAATACTACCAGTAAAGGCACCAGCCCCGATAACGGGTGCGGATAATCGCGCTCAGCAATCTTGGGATCATGCTCGCGAGGCTCAAAGGTTTCGCCGTTTGCCAGGGCTTTGCCAATCATGCGGCGCAGCCACCAATAACCAAAGCAGGCCATAAATATCGCCACCACTAAGCTGACTTCCCACGCGGCAAAGGGCGAGGTTCCTAAGTATTTTATCGGGATCCAGTTCTGAATCTCCGGGGAGCCGGCTGAAGTCATGGTAAAGGTTACCGAGCCAAACGCGAGTGTTGCAGGGATAAAGCGACGGGGTAAATTGGCATCTTTAAACAGGCTGACCGCCATGGGATAGACCGAAAACGCGACTACAAACAGGCTGACCCCGCCATAGGTAAGAATGGCGCAGGCCAGGACCACTGCCAGCACGGCATGCCGGAACCCCAGTTTACTGACAATCCAGCGTGCTACCGCGTCCGCGGCGCCGGTATCTTCCATGAATTTGCCGAAAATTGCGCCCAGTAAAAACATAAAAAACCAGGACGCAATAAAACCGGAAAACCCACTCATATACAGACCAATAAAATTGCTGTCGCCGGTAAATACAGGGATGTGATTAGTGACTGCCACCAACAGTGCACACAGAGGCGCGGCGATAAACAGGTTCATCCCGCGAATGGTCAGCACAATCAATAGAATCAGGCCGGACACCAGGCCAAACATACTTAACATATTGCGTTTCCTTGTAATAACGTGCCGAGATAGCCTGTTAATAACGTAAAAACGCATTGTGACCGTATGCTCGTTGCGAGCCTATAGTACGTTAGTACGTAGGCCTTTGGTGCTACGTACTAACGTACTAGATACCTGCGCGCTAAAGTAGATTAGATTACTTTTTCATCGATAGTCTGAAAATAAAAAAAACGACTCCAGCGAATTACAATAATAGGGACTTGTTATGAAACATATCTACCGAACTACCCGGCCATGCCAGCGTTCATTGTGCGCAATCGCCGTAGCTGCTGCCTGCAGCTGGACGCCTCTTGCTGCGGCGCAACAGAATAATGCAGCCGCAGAGCCAGAAAAAGGCAAGCTGGAAAGAATAGAAGTCACCGCCCGTAAAACGGTGGAGACCCTGCAGGAAGTACCGGTGGCCATCACCTCAATTGGGGCTGCCGAACTCACCGAAAAAGGCATCAGCGTACTGACTGAAGTACAGCAATTTTCTCCCAACACCACCTTGCAAACCAGCCGGGGCACGAATTCCACGCTAACCGCATTCATCCGGGGTCTGGGCCAGCAAGATCCGCTGTGGGGTATGAGCCGGGTGTCGGCATTTATGTTGACGATGTGTATATAGCGCGGCCCCAGGGGGCGGTTATGGACTTACTCGATGTGCAGCGTATTGAAGTATTACGAGGCCCCCAGGGCACGCTTTATGGCAAAAACACCATTGGCGGCGCGGTTAAGTATGTTACCAAAGAGATGACCGGTGACCCGCAACTGAATCTTCAGGGGACGGTAGGAAGTTACAGTCAGCGGGATGTGAAAATAACCGGTCAGTACCCGCTGATGGAAGATACGGTGTATCTGGGATTTGGTTATGCCAATCTTAATCGCGACGGCTTTGGTGAGTTTCTGGTCTCGGCCCAGCCGGGTCAGGATCGTGAAAACTACAACAAAGATTTGTGGGCCGCCCGGCTAACCCTGGAAATCCATCCGACCGATAATCTTTTCCTGCGCTTTGGCTGGGACAAAACCGAAGATGACTCCAATTCCAAAGGCGGGTACCGCTTGCTACCCAGTCTTCGCACCGAGGCCCCACAACCTGACTCAGTGTTTGATTCCTACACCAGTTTGCCTACCAGCAATAAAGTAGAACTGGAGGGCTATAGCTGGATGATGCGCTATGATGTTTCGGATGCATTACAGTTAAAATACATTGGTTCACATCGCGACAGTTATTCGCCTACTAATATCGACTTTGACAACACTCAGCTGGATATTTTTGATGTACCGGCCATCTATGAAGACAATAACGACACCCATGAATTGCAGGCCAACTATACCGGTCAGGACTTTAATGTGGTCAGTGGCCTGTATTACTACGAGGGTGAGTCTTGCGGGGTGTTTGATGCGGTTTTAGGGGTATTGGGACGCGACTTTGCCGCGCTGGGTATTTTTCCTGAAGGCACGCCGGGCTTTACCCGGGAAGTTTCAGGCTGCAATAACAGTGAAAGCTGGGCCGGCTATGCGCAGTTGAATTATGATATCAGTCAGCAGTTATCGGTCTCGCTGGGGGCCCGATTTACCGATGAAGAAAAGCAAGCCACGGTTTACAACGGTACGGTTTTAACCAACCTATACCCTGAAAGTGGCTGGATAGATGGGTTTGTACGCCCGGATGAGGTGGTGATCCCGCAGGTACTGGGCAGCGATTCCGATAATGATGGTCTGCTGGATGCCCCGGCCACTGAAAGCTGGTCGCGCTTTACGCCACGGGTGGGCGTTGAGTATAAGTTCAGCCCCGATCTTATGCTCTTTGCCAGCTATGCTCAGGGCTTTAAGTCGGGAACGTTCAACCCGCGAGCTACGGTGAATGAGCCGGGTGTGAGTCCCGAAGTGGTTGATTCATTCGAGCTGGGTATCAAAAGCGATCTCAGTGACGCGTTACGGGTGAACGCCACCGTGTTTTCCTACGATCACAAAGACCGCCAGTATATTGGTATTGAAGGAAGCACGGACGATCCCACCGCGCTGCAGCAACGTCTGCGTAATGCTGCCGAAACGGCGGCCAAAGGCCTTGAGCTAGAAGCCACATATGTGGCAACAGATAATCTGACCTTTGATATTGCCTATGGCTATATTGATTTTGAAATCAAGAAAAACAATGCGGTACCGCCACTAATCGGGCTGGCCAGCACCCCGGAAAGCACCCTTAACCTGGCGGCCAATTATGGCATGGACACCAGCTATGGTTTCTTTACCTTTAATGCCAACTACTATTATCGCGATGATTATCTTATTTTTGAGACCAGCGATCTGATTCAACAAGATGGCTACGGATTGCTGAATCTGAGCCTGGGTTGGGAAAGCGTGGAGGGCCAGTGGTATGGCGGCCTGCACCTGAAAAACCTGACCGACGAAGAATACCTTGTGGGGGCTATGATTTTGTGACCCGTAATGAGGATGGCAGCTTTGGTCCGGGGCTGGGGAACGATACCACCTTGATTGGTTACTATGGCGATCCCCGCACCGTCCATCTGACCGTGGGCTACCGTTTTTAAACCAAATTACTGACGATAAAACGAAAAAAGGGCCGGGTGGCCCTTTTTTGTGTCAGGGTGCCTCATGCTAAATAGCGCTGGCCAGCGAAAACTTTTGCCAGTCTATTGATGTTCGCGTCCTAAATAGCGCGGGTCAGAGAAACTTTGTACCTGTCCGTTGATGTTCCCCGGGATGTTGATAGACTGTTAACAGGTTGATAAGACGGTTGCTCCACGACGATGCATACACAGGTACTGATTGCTGATGATCACCCCCTCTTCAGGGCTGCCATGAAGCAGGCGTTGGGTACGATTGTTCAGGGGGCATTGCATGAAGCGGCCAGCCTCGACGAAGCCTGTCAGGTGCTGGCACAAAATGCCGCCATTGAGCTGGTGTTTCTGGACCTGAACATGCCCGGCAATCAGGGGCTTTCGGGCCTGGCTCAGCTTCTGACGCAACACGATCAGCTGCTGGTGGTGGTGGTGTCAGCCGAAGAAGATCCGGGTCTGATTAAACGGGTGATGGAAATGGGGCCAGTGGTTACATTCCAAAATCTACCTCACTGGATAACATCACCGCGGCGGTCCGGCAGATTATGGACGGCGACATATGGGTGCCACCGGGCTTACTCTCGCCTGACGAATTGAGTCAGGAAGAAAGCCGCTTCGCTAAAAGTCTTTCCCTGTTGACCCCCCATCAGTTTCGGGTGCTGAAAATGCTGGCGGATGGATTGCTCAACAAACAGATTGCGTATGAGCTGGATATTTCCGAGTCTACCGTTAAACAGCATGTTTCTGCAGTACTGCGAAAGCTTGATGTGGTTAATCGCACTCAGGCCGGGGTGTTGTTTAATCAGCTGGTATCGGGACCCACGGGTACTCGCTCAGCAGCGTCCTGACGGCGCGGCGAAGCAGCAGCGGCTTGATCGGCTTGCTCAGATAAAACAATTCATGTTGTGCTGCCACATCCTTAATACCCTCTTCGCGATTCGCGGTATTCAAGATACCGGGCACTGACTGGCCCCAAAATTCCCGAAGCTCCTGAGCCACCCTGGTTCCGCGATCATTTCCGTTTAAGTGATAATCAACCAGCATAATAGCCGGAGGCTCCGGACAGTGTTGTGTGGCCTGATGTCGGTCGGTGACGCAGATTACCTGCGCCCCCCAGTATTCAAAGCATAATTTCAGAGCCTGTGATACCTGTTCGTCATTTTCCACCACCAACACCTTCAGATTGCGCATGAATGGCAGAGTGTGTGTTGCGGTTTCGGGGGCCTTATTAGGCGCCGGGGTAGCCGTGCCACTTACCCTTGGGACACTCAATGTAAATCGGGTACCCTGGTGTGGTTTTGAAAATAATCCTACCGGATGCTCTAACAAGCCACTCATCCGATCCACTATGGTCAGTCCCAGGCCCAGACCTGGATTATTATGCTGACTATCGAGCTGATGAAACTCAGCAAACACTTCCTGTTGTTTTTCAGCAGCGATCCCCGGGCCGGTATCACAGACCCAGATTTCAGCCTGATCGGCACAGCGGCGCCGGACCCCGAGAAGGACTTTGCCGCTGTTGGTATAGCGTACGGCATTAGATAACAAGTTTTGCACAATACGCCGCAGCAATCGCCGATCCGAATAGACCCAGACTGTGGTTGGCATATAACTCAGATGCAGCCCTTTTTGTTCACTGATCACCGTGAATTCCCGATATAGCGGCTCCAGAATATCTGTCAGGGCAAATCGGGATAGCTGCGGCTTCAGCACACCCGATTCCAGCCGGGTCATATCCAATAACATACTAAGCAGACTTTCAGCCGAGGATAACGAGGTGGTCACGCCCTTGCTAAGGGTTTCAAGTTCAGTGCCCTTGGTTTTTTGCGCCAGCATAGAGGCAAACAAGGTCGCTGCATTAAAGGGTTGCATCAGATCGTGGCCGGCTGCTGCTAAAAATCGGGTTTTGCTTTCATTGGCCTGCTCGGCTTCAAGCCGGGCATGATGTAGCTGTTCAGTGCGCGCGGCCACCCGCGCTTCTAACGCATTTTTCGCCTGTTCCAGCGCTTCCTGAGTAAGGGTGTATTCGGTTATATCGCTGTAGGTGGTGACATAGCCGCCTCCAGGTAGGGGACTGCCGTTAAGCTCAATAGCTCGGCCATCTGGTTGCTTGCGCAGATATTTGTAAGGTCTGCCGGCTTTCATGTACGCCACCCGCTTTGCAATCTCGGCATCCACATCCTGACTGTTGCCAAGCAACCCCCGCCGGGCGTTAAATTGTAACAGTGAGGTAATCGGCATGCCCGAATGCAAAAAATTAGCCGGATAATTGAACAGGTCGATATAGCGGTCGTTCCAGGCAAGCAGCGCCAGGTTGCTATCCAGAACACTGATACCTTGCTGGATATGCTGCACCGAAGACTGCAACACTTCGTGATTAAACTGAAAGGTTTGGGAGGCTTCCTCAACCCAGTCCACCAGCTCAGGCAATTCGGTATGGCTGGTTTGAGCAATGGCACTTAATAGCACTCTGGCGCTGGGCGTGCCGACCTGGGCCGCGAGTCTGTGTTCAACATTCTGTAGCAATGCAGCACTGGCAAATCCCTGACTAGGCTGAGCCGATAGCTGGGCGATTAAACGGTCTTGTTCGCGCGGCTCCAGTAACCGTGCGGTGAGTTGCATCAAATCGGCTATGCGAATCGCCAGCTCAGGAATCAGCGGGGCATTGTTGGCGAAGCCTGGCTGGTCGGAACGGGCGGGGGTTAGCAGACTGACCCCGATAAAGGTGAGGCAATTGACTAACAGACTCAGCACAAACCCCAGTCCCAGCTCAGCGTCACTGGGGGCGGGGTTAAAGTAATAGCTGGCAAGCAAACTGGGGTAGAGCAACCAGACTATCCAGCAGCACAGGCCCGCCAGCATAGCCAGACTGGCCGCGGTTACCGTACTTCTGGACCAGTAAAGCCCGAATAACATGGTAGGCAACATTTGCGCTAATAAGGCAATAGCCACAATCCCGCTTTTTACCAGAGGCGCGGTCTGGCTGATATTAAGGTGATACCAGAACGCCACCGACAACACCACCAACACAGTAATACGCCGAATCGTCAGGATCCCGCTGGACTGCATGGAGCCCACCGAGTGTTTTGCCAGACGGATCTTAAGCCATAATGGTGTGATCAGATTGTTGGCGATCATAATGCCCAGCGCCAGGGTGGCGACAATAATCATGCTTGAGGTTGCCGACAAGCCGCCAATAAAGGCCGCCAGCGCCACGCTCTCGTTGCCGGCAAACAAGGGCAAAGCCAGCACAAAGGTGTCTGAATTCACCGATCCGGTGTCCAACAACATGCTGCCTGCCAGCGCAATAGGTAACACAAACACAGTGATGGCCAGTAAGTACAACGGAAACAGCCACCGGGCGGTTCTAAGCTCACCTTCGCCATTGCATTCAACAAAGTTCATATGAAATTGTCGGGGCAAGATAAACATAGAGCACACTCCCAGTAAGATATGGCTCAGATATACCCATAGCGAGCTGTCGGCGTAGATGACTTCACGGGCGACCGGGTGGGCGCCGGCCTGGGCAAATAAATCCAGTGGCCCATCAAACAGGCTGTAACACACATAAATGCCGACAATACTCAGGCCGGCCAGCTTGATGACGGATTCTACCGCAATGGTCAGCAGCAAGCCCGGGTGCTTATCTTTTAAACTTAAGGTGCGCGTGCCAAATAAAATCGCAAATAATGCCATTAACGCCGCCACATATAATCCTACGGTATGACTTTGCTGTTCCTGGTGGGGGGCGAGTAAATTAATGCTCTTGGTGATAGCATCCAGTTGCAGAGCAAGATAGGGAATAACCCCGATAAAGCATAACAAGGTGATGAGGGCGGCTATAAAGTGGGCACCCTGGTATTTTAGGGCGATAAAGTCGGCCAGAGAGCTAACACTGTGTTGCTGGCAAAGCCGGTTAATCCGCAGCAATACCGGGAACATAAATGTCATCACCAGCATGATACCGACATAAGTAGGGACAACCGCCCAGCCAAACTGAGCGGCCTGAGTCGTGGTGCCGAAAAACGCCCAGGAGGTACAGTGAACGCCCAGCCCCAGGCTGTACAATACCGGATGCTGCTGATTCGCACGCAGCCATTTATCCCCGGCAAAGGCAATAACAAACAACAGGGCCAGATAACAAATTACGATTGCGCCTACCGACCAGATGCTGAGCATGATAATAAAAGTTAAATAATCAGATAATTACCTTACCATACCCTATGTTTCAGCCAGCCAACAAGACAGCAGACACCGAATTGATCTGTGAATGGCCTGGGGGTAACAACCGACAACCAAATCTCACGGGCTATGCTTTGCGTGGGTGAAACCTCCTGTCTTGCACATTTACGCGCTCTTAACACCTGTATATTGCCGCTATTACCTAAAAAACACCTTAACATCCACAAATTTTATACGGTTACCCTTGAACCCAACATAAGCAGCCCCATTACTAGCTTCAGTCCTAAGTTCCGAAAGGGCTAACGCAAACCAGGTTTGCAAATTTTTTTACTTTCGGGGCTGGAAAAATTGTTGAATGACCCTATTGATGGGTTAGTAAAAAATTGCCCTGAAATTCTAGTTGGAGGTAGGCATGAGCGAAAAGCGCGACGAGCAAGCGCAGCAGCAAGACGCTGAGGTAGTTGAGCAGCAAATGCAGGAAGAAGCGCAGGAAGTTCCGGTTCACGAAGGTGAAGTGGTAAACGATGATCAGAGCGCTGCAGCCAGCGAAGACGAACAGCGTATTTATGAGCTGGAAACGGCATTGTCAGAAGCACAGGCGCAAATTAAAGAACAGCAGGACAGCGTATTACGTGCTCGTGCTGATATGGATAATGCTCGCCGCCGTGCCGACGCGGAAGTAGAAAAAGCCCGCAAATTTGCTTTAGAGCGCTTTGCCGGCGAATTACTGCCCGTAGTAGACAACCTTGAACGCGCGCTTGAAGCTGGCGATGCCGGCAACGACGCTGTAAAGCCTCTGCTTGAAGGCGTTGAAATGACCCATAAGTCATTTATCAGCACCATTGAAAAATTCGGTCTGACACCTATTGATCCTCAGGGTCAGCCATTTAATCCAGAACTGCATCAGGCTATGTCGATGCAGGAAAGTGATGAGCTGGAGCCGAACACGGTAATGGCCGTCATGCAAAAAGGTTATGAACTGAACGGACGTTTGGTTCGTCCGGCGATGGTGATGGTATCACGTGCTGCTAACAGCGGTGTTGATACCAAAGCCTGAAAGGGTGGTTTCACAACTTTTTGTAAAAAACTATTGAAAAAGTGCGGGAATAACCCCACTAAAAATGCAGAAATTAACAAGATTTAGCGGAGACACGTAATGGGTAAAATCATTGGTATCGATCTAGGTACAACAAATTCATGTGTCGCAGTTTTAGACGGCGACAAAGCACGCGTTATTGAAAACGCCGAAGGCGATCGCACTACGCCCTCTATTATTGCTTATACCAACGACGGTGAAACACTGGTCGGTCAGTCTGCCAAACGTCAGGCAGTGACTAACCCTGAAAACACCTTGTTTGCAATTAAGCGTCTGATTGGTCGTCGCTTTGAAGACAAAGAAGTACAGCGTGATATCGACATCATGCCCTACAAAATTGTTAAAGCAGACAACGGCGATGCGTGGGTAGAATCGAAAGGCGACAAAATGGCGCCGCCACAAATCTCTGCTGAAGTTTTGAAAAAAATGAAGAAGACAGCAGAGGATTTCCTGGGTGAAGAAGTTACTGGCGCAGTTATTACTGTTCCTGCTTACTTCAACGATTCTCAGCGTCAGGCTACTAAAGATGCCGGCCGTATCGCGGGTCTGGAAGTAAAACGTATTATCAACGAGCCCACCGCTGCTGCCCTTGCCTATGGCATGGATAAGAAGAAAGGTGACAACGTTGTGGCAGTATACGATTTGGGTGGTGGTACATTTGATATCTCTATCATCGAAATTGATGCCGTTGACGGCGAGCATACGTTCGAAGTACTGGCCACCAATGGTGATACTCACTTAGGTGGTGAAGATTTCGATAACCGTATGATCACTTATCTGGTAGATGAGTTCCATAAAGATCAGGGCATTAACCTGCGTAAAGACCCGCTGGCAATGCAGCGTCTGAAAGAAGCTGGTGAAAAAGCCAAGATCGAACTGTCATCAGCGCAGCAAACAGAAGTCAACCTGCCGTACATCACAGCAGATGCGTCAGGGCCTAAGCACCTTGCGATCAAAGTTACCCGCGCCAAGCTAGAGTCTTTGGTTGAAGATATGGTTAAAGCCACCCTTGAGCCGGTGAAAAAAGCGCTTGCGGATGCGGATCTGTCAGTTAGCGACATCCAGGATATTATTCTGGTTGGTGGTCAGACGCGTATGCCTCTGGTACAAAAATACGTTACTGAGTTCTTTGATAAAGAACCTCGTAAAGACGTAAACCCGGATGAAGCGGTAGCCGTTGGTGCTGCAATCCAGGGTGGGGTACTGGCAGGTGACGTGAAAGACGTACTGCTGCTGGACGTATCGCCACTGTCTCTGGGTATCGAAACAATGGGCGGTGTTACTACGCACCTGATTGAGAAAAACACCACGATTCCTACTAAGAAATCGCAAACTTTCTCAACTGCCGAAGATAACCAGTCTGCGGTAACCGTGCATGTTATCCAGGGTGAGCGTAAACAGGCTTCTGCGAATAAGTCACTGGGTCAGTTTAACCTTGAAGGTATTCGTCCGGCGGCACGTGGTGTACCGCAAATTGAAGTTACTTTCGACATCGATGCTGACGGTATTCTGCACGTATCTGCCAAAGATAAGGATACGGGTAAAGAACAGAAAATCACGATCAAGGCCTCTTCAGGTCTGAGTGATGAAGAAGTCGAGCAAATGGTGGCCGATGCTGAAGCTAACAAAGATGCTGATAAGAAGTTCGAAGAACTGATTCAGGCTCGTAACCAGGCGGATGCGATGGTACATACCACCCGCAAACAAATGGACGAAGTTGGCGAAGCATTGAGCGCCGAAGATAAAGCTCCAATCGAAGAAGCGCTGGCCGAGCTGGAAACCGCTCTGAAAGGCGAAGACAAAGACGAGATTGAAGCGAAAACCCAGCAGTTGATGGAAAAATCCAGCAAACTGATGGAAGCGGCTCAGGCTCAGCAAGGTGCCGCAGGCGGTGCTGAAGCAGGGGCAGAACAAGCTTCTGAAGGCAAATCACAAGATGATGTGGTTGATGCTGAGTTTGAAGAAGTAAAAGACGACGATAAAAAGTAGCTGTCGTCCGGTTAACCGGTCTTCGGGCCGGTTTAACGAAACAGTGCAGGCGCAGCAGGATTGTCTTGTTGCGCCTTTGTTGTGTTAAAGCATTTACAATAATGCACTGATTTATAAGAATATTGAGTATCGGGCCACAGGCCGGGTGCTTAGGTAACGAGTAGGAAAAGTAAGCGATATGTCGAAACGTGACTACTACGAAGTGCTTGGGGTGGGTCGAGATGCCGGCGTACGTGATATTAAAAAAGCGTACAAAAAACTGGCGATGAAATACCATCCGGATCGCACCCAGGGCGATAAAGAACTTGAAAATAAATTCAAGGAAATTCAGGAAGCCTATGAGATCCTGACCGATGATCAAAAACGTGCTGCCTATGACCAGTACGGTCATGCAGGCGTTGACCCCAATCGTGGTGGCGGCGGTTTCGGCGGCGGCAATGCCGATTTCGGCGATATCTTTGGCGATGTGTTTGGCGATATCTTTGGCGGAGGCGGCCGTGGGCGTCAGTCTCGTGCTCGTCAGGGGGCCGACTTACGCTATAACCTGGAGTTGTCGTTAGAAGAAGCCGTTCGCGGTAAAGATGTTGAGATTCGTGTTCCGACCCTGGTCGAATGCGAAAAGTGTGATGGTTCAGGCGCTAAGCGCGGCACCTCACCTAAGACGTGTCCTACCTGCCATGGTAATGGCCAGGTACAGATGCGCCAGGGTTTCTTTGCGGTACAGCAAACATGTCCTACCTGTTCAGGTCGAGGCAAGATCATCAGCGATCCGTGTAATAGCTGTCGTGGTCAGGGCCGTGTAGAAAAAACCAAAACCCTGTCGGTTAAAATTCCGGCGGGTGTTGATACCGGTGACCGGATCCGTTTGGCAGGTGAAGGCGAAGCAGGTGAAGCAGGAGCCCCGGCAGGCGATTTGTATGTGCAGGCTCATGTGAAGCAGCACGAAATCTTCTCCCGCGATGGCAACAACCTGTTTTGTGAAGTGCCGTTGAGCTTTACCACCGCCGCATTAGGCGGAGAGCTTCAGGTGCCAACCTTAGATGGCAAGGTCAAACTGAAAGTGGCACCGGAAACCCAGACCGGACGTATGTTCCGTTTGCGTGGCAAAGGCGTGAAGTCAGTGCGTACCGGCATGACCGGCGATCTGATGTGTAAGGTGGTCGTAGAAACGCCGGTGAATTTATCCACCCGTCAAAAAGAGCTGCTTGAAGAGCTTAATGAGTCAATGGGTGATGAAACCGGTAAACACCGGCCGAAAGAACAAGGCTTCTTCGACGGCGTTAAAAAGTTTTTTGATGACCTCACCAATTAAGCGTTAATAAAAACCCTCCTCATCCGGAGGGTTTTTTATTGGCTGGCTTTCGGTTTTGCTGGCCCCGCCTCCTGCATGAGTGGTGTTTTAATAAATTGCTAACCCTGAATCCAATCTTTTTGCGGGCTAAATCATATAAAGTGCTAGCGCAAAAAATTAACAATTTTGCAGCAGATGCATTAATGTATACAAACGGCAACTCAGCCTGAAACATCATAAGGAGATTTGAGCATGAAATTCACTACCCGCCTGGCGGTATTTTGCAGCGGCGCAATACTAAGTGGCGCCGCCCTGGCAGCCACCCCCGAACTGGCAAAATCACAAAAGCATGCTGAAGCATACAGTGAATATCGCGAGGCAATTTTTATGCTGATGAAAAGCAACATGGCCCCGCTGGGTGGGATGGCCAAGGGCGCCATCGAATACGATGCCGAAGTAATGCAAACCAATGGTATGCGTATGGAACAATTGGCCAACATGGTGTCAGATTACCTTAAAGTAGATACCCGTGAATATGATGTTCACACCCATGCTAAGCCTGAGTTGTGGGACAATTATGCCGATGTGGAAAGCAAAATTCAGGATCTCCTGACGGCAACCGCGAATTTACAGAAAGTTGCCAAAGCAGGCGACGAATCAGCCTATCGTGATGCTATTGGTAAAGTGGGGAGTACCTGCAAATCGTGTCATGACGATTACAAAGCTGACTGATTTTTGATACCGGAGCCGCACTCGCCGGCTCTTTTTTTCCAGGATTAGCTATCCATTAACAGCCCCCCGCTCACTACAAAAGTTGGCATCGTAGCCTATTCGCTGGTACTGGCTTAGGGTAACGTTGGTGGCCCATTAAGTGTAGCAATAGCGCTATGGATGGTGGGTGCCAGGTCCCGCGCCCTGATATTACTGCCAGGTCCCGCGCCCTGATATTACTGCCGGCTCGCCGCTGATACCGTGTATTTTAGGGCTTCTTCTAAGCCCGACCCCTTCATAGTCCACAGACCGGAACGGTGCCAGGACAAGTTATACTTAGCTAGGGTGGGCGCGTTACTCAGATGAGCTGATTAATAATACACTTCCTGTTCCACGGGAGCGCCGGGTGCTACCGCCACAATATAGTAGGTGAGGGCCGCACTGAGCAGCGCCAGCACCACTGCCAGAATGATTCTGGACGATGGGATGGGAGTGGAAGGGGTGACCTTCTTGCCATGAAACATCGAAGCGACCAACGGCTGACGTTTATAGAAGGTGTAAAAGCCAATTGCGGCAATGTGCAATGCAATAATCACCAATAACACATTGAAGCTTTGATGATGAATAAAGCTCATCTGCGATTGTGTCTGTTCACTGACCACATGATACCAGGGCCCCTGCATAAAAATATCATCGGTCATAAATAAGCCACTGGCGGCTTGTAATGCGACCAGCATCAGCATAATCAACACCATCCATCCGCCTAAGGGTTGTGGCCGGTATACGGGGCGCTATGCCGACTGAGTATTTGCCGGGAATAGCGCCAGACCTGCGCCGGCCCGGTCACAAATGAACGAAAGCGGGCATATTCGGGGCCCAGAAAACCCCAGCCAAAACGAAAGATAATAAGTCCCAATAAAAAGTACCCGGCGTAAAAATGCCACTGCATGGCATCGTCCAGCCATTCCGCCGTTACATACTGCACCACCAGACCAGCAACCAATAGCCAATGAAAAAAACGGGTGGGGAGATCCCAGATCAGGCTGGCACGCATAAATAGTAAGGTCCTGTAATAATTCGCCGCAGAGCTATAGATTGCGAAATCACAGCGCTAAAAACAAGCCGTTAACCGACTTTTTATTGGTGGAGGTGGTTTTGCTCTGATACCAAAGCCAGGCTTTGCACTGTGTTGAGAGCACTCTTAACCGTGGCAAGGTAGTGCTTTTGGCCCGTTAGCTGACATTGGAAGCCGCAAACGACCAGCACCTTGATGCTGGCGTTTTTTTGTTCGTTATGGTCTTTGATGTTTTATGCGGGTACCAGCCGCTGTTTACTGGTAGTTAGCTGCAGAATCGGGTACAACATGAAACCACCGGTTGTGGGGACACCCCAACAGCAATAAAGGACTTTTTAATAAGGATATTTTTAAATGAAACCGTTGAATCTCGCCCGGGCAGCCATGCTGCTTGCTATTTTGGTGACATGCCAACCCTTGGCCGCGCCTAAGCCTGTGTCTATAGATACGCAAGAGTTTGTGGCCAATTATTACCCCGGCTCAGATACTGCAGTCAAACAGGTGGTGATGGTGTTAGGCGGCTCAGAAGGCGGACTGCCTGTAAAGCTGGCGCAGGCGGTGGCCGATCAGGGCTATCCGGCGCTGGCCCTGGCCTACTTTAAAAAAGAAGGGTTACCTGAAGAGCTGGAAAACATTCCACTGGAATATTTCACCAAAGCTAAGTCGTGGCTTATGCATAATGAACAGGTGAACGCTGACCAAATCGTGCTGCTGGGGTGGTCTAAGGGCGCTGAGCTGGCACTGCTGCTGGCCTCAACCGACTCTGATTTTCGTCATGTGGTAGCTATAGCCCCCAGTTCGGTAGTCTGGGCGGGGATCCTCAATGACTGGCAAAAAGTGCCAGGCTCAAGCTGGACGCAAGGCAGTAAGCCCCTGGCGCACGTGCCCTTTAACCCGAACGCGCCGGTTACCAGCCTGCTTGACCTGTATACACAATCGCTGGATAACAGAGCCGATAATGGTCAGGCTGATATTCCCGTAGAAAATATCAAAGGTAAGGTATTTCTCTATTCCGGAGGCCAGGATAAAATCTGGCCCTCATCACGAATGGCTTCTGCTATCTGTGAAAAGATGCAGAGTAATGAAACGTCCAGTTGTAATCATTATGATCACAAAGAGTTAGATCATTTACTGGATTATAAGTTTCTGGACCCTTCCCATCCCCTGAACAAAAGCTTTGCACAAAGTCTGAAAGGCCTTTGAAAAACTATTGCCCGACCCTGACAAACGCTTGGACAGACGGCATTAACCAGGCAATATGACCTCTAAACATGTTGCGCACGCCGTTTATCCCCTAACGAAGATAATTTTCTTAATTTGAATGGGTCCGGTTGCATAGCCGCGTTTATCAGGCAAAATGCGGATAAACCAACAAATTAAGAGACACCATGAAGGTAGGACTATTTGGCGCCAACGGGCGTATGGGACGAGTGTTGATTGAAGCGGTGCAACAACACCAGGACACCGAATTGAGTGTGGCCACGGTTCGCGATGATTCAAACTGGGTAGGGATGAATGTGGGCGAGCTGGCAGGGATTGGCACCTTACCGGTAACCTGTCAGGCATTCAGTCAACTGGACGCCAGTCAGGCAGATGTAATGATTGATTTCACACTGCCGGCGGCACTTGATAGTAATCTTAGCTGGTGTGTAAACAACAAAGTGCCCATGGTCATCGGCACCACCGGTCTGTCAAAGGCACAGCTAAACGCCCTAGAGCAGGCCAAAGCGCATATCCCTATTGTTTTTGCCGCCAATTACAGTGTGGGCATCAATCTGATGCTGGCGCTGGTGCGTCAGGCCGCCAAAGCATTAGGAGATACTGCAGATATCGAAATTACCGAAGCCCACCATCGATTCAAAAAAGATGCGCCTTCTGGCACGGCCATGGCGATTGGTGAAGCCATTGCCGATGAGCTGGACCGTGATTTGTCGCAGTGTGCGGTGTACGGTCGCGAAGGTGAAGAGCCTGAGCGCGACCAGCAAACCATCGGCTTTGCCACAGTGCGCGGAGGCGACATTGTAGGGGAACATACGGCGCTGTTTGCCGATATTGGCGAACGACTGGAAATTACGCACAAAGCGTCCAGTCGGCTGACCTTTGCTCAGGGCGCAGTGAAAGCGGCCGTGTGGCTGCACCACCAAACCCCCGGTTTGTATGGCATGAGTGATGTAATAGGTCTGGACTAGCGGCATGATGGCGTCAGCGCTAAAGTGGCTTAATATAGATTTTTAGCCACTTTAGCGAGAAAATCTGCCAAAAGCCCTGTTTTTGGCATTTTTACAAAATCGGGTTAGACCGCGTTTAAGAATTACTATATACTTCACGGAATTTGCCAGAATTTTGCGCTGTAGAGTTCTACAACGCAGGTTTATTAGCTGCAAAGACTGCAAACGGAAAGCAGGTTTAGCGTCTGTTTTTTCCGGTTTTTTGTGCGTTTTGGTTATCTAATCAAAACACTCGGTTATCCTTATTTTGGAGGTTGACTTGGCTAATTCTGCCCTTTTGGTGTTAGAGGACGGTTCTGTTTTTAAAGGTACGGCAATTGGTGCCACAGGCACGGCCGTTGGGGAAGTCGTTTTTAATACTTCCATGACCGGTTACCAGGAAATCCTCACCGACCCCTCTTACGCTGAACAAATCATCACCCTGACTTATCCCCACATCGGTAATACCGGTATCAATCTAGAAGACGTTGAAGCTGACCAGATACGCTCCAAAGGTCTTATCATTCGCGAACTACCGCTGATAGCCAGCAATTTTCGTCAAACCCAGTCTTTGTCTGATTATCTGAAACAACATAATGTGGTTGGCATCGCAGATATCGATACCCGGCGTCTCACGCGTTTATTGCGCGACAAAGGCGCTCAGAATGGCTGCATTGTGTGTACTGATGAACTTGACGAACAGGCGGCATTACAGCAAGCCAAAGCGTATCCGGGATTAAAAGGCATGGATTTAGCCAAAGAAGTCTGCAGTAAAGAAATCAGTCAGTGGGATGGCGGCGTCTGGAAACTTGGCGAAGGCTATGTAAAACCTGCTGAAGCGCCAAAATATCATGTTGTGGCCTATGACTATGGTGTAAAGCACAATATTTTACGGATGCTGGTGGATCGTCACTGCAAGATCACCCTGGTGCCCGCCCAGACCCCAGCCGATGAGGTTTTGGCGATGCAGCCCGATGGCGTATTTTTGTCAAATGGTCCGGGCGATCCAGAGCCGTGTGATTATGCCGTTGAAGCCATTAAAACCATTGTAGATGCCAACATTCCGACATTTGGCATCTGCTTAGGTCATCAGTTGCTGGCCATTGCCAGTGGCGCCAAAACTGTGAAGATGAAATTTGGCCATCATGGTGCTAACCATCCTGTAAAAGACTTGCAGAAAGGCAACGTCATGATCACCAGTCAAAACCATGGTTTTGCGGTAGATGAGTCCACTTTGGGCGATAACCTTGAAATTACTCATATTTCTTTGTTTGATAAATCCCTGCAAGGCATCCACCGTAAAGACAAACCGGCGTTCAGTTTTCAGGGTCACCCTGAAGCCAGCCCGGGGCCGCAAGATGCCGGTCCGTTGTTTGACCACTTTATCGATCTCATCAAGCAAGCAAAGCAGTAGGACAAGCCCGTTATGCCAAAACGTACCGACTTAAAAAGTATCCTGATTCTTGGTGCCGGACCTATTGTCATTGGCCAGGCCTGTGAATTTGATTATTCTGGTGCACAGGCGTGTAAAGCGCTGCGCGAAGAAGGGTACCGGGTTATTCTGGTTAACTCGAATCCCGCCACCATCATGACCGACCCGGAAATGGCTGATGCTACCTATATCGAGCCTATTCACTGGGAAGTCGTGCGCAAGATTATCGAAAAAGAACGCCCGGATGCAATTTTGCCCACCATGGGCGGCCAGACCGCATTGAACTGTGCGCTGGAACTTGACCGCGAAGGCGTATTGACCGAATTTGATGTAGAACTTATCGGCGCGACGGCGGATGCCATCGACAAAGCCGAAGATCGTCATCGTTTTGATCAGGCCATGCGCAATATCGGACTTGAATGTCCCCGTGCGGAAATTGCCCACAGCATGGAAGAAGCCCACGATGTACTTTCGCGGATTGGGTTTCCCTGTATTATTCGCCCCTCATTTACCATGGGTGGTTCAGGTGGCGGCATTGCTTACAATATCGACGAGTTTAACGAAATTTGTCATCGTGGTCTGGATTTATCGCCTACCAAAGAGTTGCTCATTGATGAGTCACTGATTGGCTGGAAAGAGTACGAAATGGAAGTGGTGCGCGATAAAAATGATAACTGCATCATTGTTTGTACCATCGAAAACTTCGATCCGATGGGGGTGCACACCGGCGACTCTATTACTGTAGCGCCGGCGCAAACCCTTACCGATAAAGAATTTCAGATTATGCGTAATGCGGCCATGGCGGTGTTACGTGAAATTGGGGTGGAGACCGGCGGTTCCAATGTGCAGTTTGGTATAGACCCGCAAACCGGTCGCATGGTGATAATTGAAATGAATCCGCGGGTATCGCGCTCTTCGGCGCTGGCATCTAAGGCCACCGGGTTCCCGATTGCCAAAATCGCCGCCAAACTGGCGGTGGGCTATTCCCTTGATGAGCTGGACAATGATATCACTGGCGGCCTGACCCCGGCATCATTCGAGCCAGCCATTGACTATGTGGTTACCAAGATTCCACGCTTTAACTTCGAAAAATTTGCCGGCGCCAATGATCGGCTGACCACGCAGATGAAATCGGTGGGCGAAGTCATGGCGATTGGCCGTAATCAGCAGGAATCGTTGCAAAAAGCCTTACGGGGCCTGGAAGTAGGGGCCACCGGGTTAAACCCCATGGTCAACCTGGAGGATCCCGATGCCCGCAATAAGCTGGTGTATGAACTGCGTGAGCCGGGGGCGGAGCGAATTTGGTACATTGCTGATGCCTTCCGGTTAGGCATGGATGTGGAAGAGATTTTCAATCTGACCAATATCGATAGATGGTACCTAGTGTTGATTGAAGAGCTGGTGCAGCTGGAACAGGAAGTCATCGATAAAGGCATCAGCGCCATCGATGCGGACTTAATGCAAAAGCTCAAACGCAAGGGGTTTGCCGATGCCCGGCTGGCTGAGCTGACCAAAGTAGCCGAAAGCGATGTACGCAATGTTCGCCACGGCTTTGATATCCACCCGGTTTACAAACGTGTAGACACCTGCGCGGCAGAATTTGCCACCAGTACGGCCTACATGTACTCCACTTACGATGAAGAGTGTGAGTCCCAGCCTACTGACAATGAAAAAATCATGGTGCTGGGCGGTGGTCCAAACCGTATAGGTCAGGGTATCGAATTTGACTATTGCTGTGTGCATGCGGCGTTGGCAATGCGCGAAGATGGTTACGAAACCATTATGGTGAACTGTAACCCTGAAACCGTGTCGACCGACTATGACACCTCCGATCGTTTGTACTTTGAACCAGTCACCCTTGAAGATGTACTTGAAATTGTCGCCAAGGAAAAGCCTAAGGGCGTGATTGTTCAGTACGGGGGCCAGACCCCGCTTAAGCTGGCGCGTGATCTGGAAGCCAACGGCGTACCCATCATCGGTACTTCACCCGATGCCATAGACCGCGCCGAAGATCGCGAACGTTTTCAGCAGATGATCAATAAGCTGAATCTGAAGCAGCCTGCCAACGCTACGGTGAGCAATATTCAGGAAGCAGTCGAGTGTGCTGATGCCATCGGTTTTCCGCTGGTGGTCAGACCCTCTTATGTACTGGGCGGTCGCGCCATGGAAATTGTTTACGACATGAAAGACCTTAAGCGCTATCTGACCGATGCGGTGAAGGTCTCGAATGACTCGCCAGTACTGCTGGACCGATTCCTGGACGACGCGATTGAAGTCGATGTTGATGCGGTGTGTGATGGCAAGGATGTGGTGATTGGCGGTATCATGGAGCATATCGAACAAGCGGGTGTGCACTCTGGGGACTCAGCCTGTTCCTTGCCGCCTTACTCGCTGTCACCTGAAATTCAGGACATCATGCGCCAGCAGGTAAAAGACATGGCGCTGGAGCTGGGTGTGGTGGGGCTGATGAACACGCAGTTTGCTATTAAAGACAATGAAGTTTATCTGATTGAGGTCAACCCAAGGGCTGCGCGAACGATCCCGTTTGTGTCTAAAGCCACCGGAGTGCCGCTGGCAAAAGTTGCCGCGCGCGCCATGGCTGGGGTGTCTTTGGCCGATCAGGGCCTGACTGAAGAAGTCATTCCACCGTTTTACTCGGTCAAAGAAGTGGTGTTGCCATTTGCCAAATTCCAGGGGGTTGATCCCCTGCTGGGCCCGGAGATGCGTTCCACCGGTGAGGTTATGGGCGTGGGTGAAACCTTCGAAGAAGCCTATGCTAAGGCCAACCTTGGTGCCAGCGCGCCACTACCACGTGCGGGTAAAGTTCTGTTGTCGGTGCGTGATACGGATAAAAACCGGGTTATTGAACTGGCACGGCTATTGGTTGAAAATGGCTTTGAGATTGAGTCTACCCGTGGCACGGCGACCACCTTGTATGATGCCGGTATTATCAGCAGCGTGGTTAATAAGGTTTCAGAAGGTCGGCCAAATATTGTCGACTCAATTAAAAACGGCGTGTACGATTATATTATCAACACCACCGAAGGGCGGCAGGCGATTACCGACTCGGTGTACATCCGCCGCGAAGCGCTACTGAACAAAATTACTTATACGACTACCATGAATGCTGCCTTTGCCACCGTTCAGGCAAAATCTGCAGATGATCGTAATCGGGTAACTTCTGTTCAGGCATTGCATGCGCGTATGAAACAGTAATGACAACCTTCAGGATACGAGGTATCCTGTTGGCATAATTAGGAAAAGAAATGTGCGCCTTCCAGGCGCACTTTTTTTGATCGTGTTTTAGTATAAACAGACATAAAAGTGAGACAAACCTATGGCTCAGTATCCTATGACTGCTCACGGGGCAGAGCTTCTGCGCAATGAGCTTAATGAACTGAAATCTGTGACCCGGCCACGTATTATTCAATCTATTGCCGAGGCACGTGAGCATGGTGATTTAAAAGAAAATGCGGAATATCACGCGGCCCGTGAACAGCAAAGTTTTTGTGAAGGCCGGATTCAGGATATCGAAGGAAAACTTTCCAACGCTCAAATTATCGATGTCACCAAGATGGAAAATACCGGCAAGGTTATCTTTGGTACCACCATCACCATCATGAACCTGGAAACCGATAAAGAAACGCGTTATCGGATTGTGGGCGACGATGAAGCCGACATTAAAAATAATCTGATTTCGGTGAATTCTCCCATTGCCCGGGGGTTAATTGGCAAAGAAGTTGATGATGTGGTGACGATTCAAACTCCAAAAGGTGCTGTGGAGTTTGAGATTATTGAAGTCGAGTACATCTGAATAAAAGGGAGCAAAGGCTCCCTTTTTTGATTGGCATAAATAGCACGTATAACCGCAGGGGCAGCAATGCTGAAAAATACGCTGGCAGCACTCTTTTTTGCATTGGCACTTTTTTCGGGTGGCTGTGCCAGCTATGTTGCGAAGCAGATTACTTCAGCAAAGACTCAGTTGGTCTTTGAACAAAATAACGCGACACCGCCATTTACCATCACTCGCCATCGTTATTGTAATGAGCAGTTTACCTATTGTCTGCCTTACCTGTCTTCCAAACCGTCCGAGCCTTTTACGCCGTCGATGTTTTCCGCCTCGGTCGCAGCGACAACCGGACAGGGAGAACACTGGGAAAAGTCAATTGTGGTTGATAAAAAATGGCAAAATGCCTTCACCGGCAGCGTCATTTTGTTACCCGGACATGGAAGTTCTAAGGACAGTTGGCGGCCCATGATGCAGTACCTGAATTTTCTGGGTTTTGAAACCATAGCGGTAGACTTAATGGGGCAGGGCGAATCCAAAGCGCCCTATGGATTTGGTATGCAGGATGCCAGACCGCTTAGCCACTTTATTGAACAACAGACTGCCGCCAATAACGGGCCGCTGATTATTGTAGGCCATTCAATCGGCGCACTGACGGCCCTTGAGACTAAGCAGGTTTCCAGCGTCATCGATGCGGCGGTATTGCTTGCGCCCATGCGTCAATTTGAAGATGCCACGGTGGCTGCGGCCAAAACCTATCGTCCGTTTGCGGCCTTGCTGATGCCTGATAGTGTACTGCGCACAGGGGCACGGCAGGCATTAACCAGCGCGGGCGTCGCACCGCGGCGCACCGATGTCGTTGCGCTTGCCAAATCGGTGGAGATTCCGATCATGCTGGTTGCCGGCGCCCAGGACACCATTTCTAATGTTGATAATGATTTGTTGTGGCAGGGTGTAGACGTTTATCGGGTGGTGAACAAGCAAGACTCCCATATGTCGGTTATAACCGTGGATGCCGGGTTCCATCATCATTTTACCCAATGGCTACAGGCTCGGGTAATTAGCCGCCTGCCGGTAAAGGAAAGCTCATGAGCACTAACTCTGCACATGCTCCAGAGATAACCACCACCGACTCTGAGGTTGTTTACCAAAACAAATGGATTCGGGTGCGAGAAGACAAAATTCAGCGTGCAAGTGGCGCTGAGGGTATCTACAGTGTGGTTGAGAAACCGGATTTTGCGATTGTGTTACCGGTAGATGGCGACCATATTTATATGGTGGAGCAATATCGGTACCCGGTGGGGGTTCGGCAGCTGGAGTTTCCGCAGGGCACCTGGGACGATAATCCCGGGGTTGATCCGCAAACCCTGGCTAAGGGCGAGCTTCGTGAAGAAACCGGTTTAGAGGCTAAGAGCTGGACCTACATCGGCTTTCAATACCTGGCTCCGGGATTGTGCAATCAGGGCTATCATATTTATCTGGCCCAGGAGTTTACCCAGGGCGCTCAGCAGCTCGATGCTGAAGAGGAAGGACTGACAGTACACCGGTTGCCAGTGTCTCTGCTAATTGAAAAATTTAAGGCCGGCGAAATTACCGATGCCAGTACCTGTAATGCTTTTGGGCAGGCTCGTTTACAAGGATTAATATAGTCATGAGTATGTTTGGGGTCACCCCAGCCGGTTTTATCCTGCGCTTTCTGGCGGTGGTGCTGGATTGTCTGTTGTTTTTTTTGTTTGTGACCGTACCGGTAGCACTGGTTTCCGGGACAATTTCCCTGGCCGGTTCTGATAACCCGATATGGATGAACATTGGGCTGGGATATTTACTGCCGTTTATTATTACCCTGTGGTTCTGGCAAAAATATCTGGGTACCCCAGGCAAACTGATGATGGGGATTCAAATTGTCGATATGCGCACCGGCCGCAAGCCATCGGTGTTCAAATCAACCCTTCGTTATTTTGCTTATCTGGTTTCCATCGCCCCGTTTTTCTTAGGCTTTATCTGGATAGCTTTTGATAAAAACAAACGCGGCTTTCACGATTACATTTCGGGTACCGCGGTAATTAAACGGGTACCCGAATATATAAAACGTTAATTAACGATTAGTAAGCAGGTTGCCATCAATTTTTATCTGACGCGGCTTTTGTGCCTCTGGTATTAGCCGCTCCATATCAATATGCAACAGACCATGCTCCATATCAGCCCCGAGCACCTTCACATTATCGCCAAGCTGAAACTTGCGCTCGAAACTGCGATCTGAGATGCCTTTGTGCAAATACGTACGTTCTTCGCCGCTATCCTGCGCCGTGGGTTTCTGACCGGTGATGGTCAGGGTGTTTTCCAGCATTTCAATATTAATATCATCCTGCCTAAAGCCGGCTACCGCCATCGTGATCCGGTATTTATTTTCCGCCAGCAACTCGATGTTGTAAGGCGGGTAAGAGCTTTGTTTTTCGGCGCGGTTGGCCGCATCAATCAGGGTGGCTAAATGATCAGAACCAATAAACGAACGATACAGAGGAGTCATGTCTACAGAGCGCATATACCTATCCTATTAAGCAAAAGGTGAAAAGATCTGGCCTTGCTAAGAAGCACCAGTTAATTCATACAATAAGGCTTTGTACCGGTAATTCAAGGAAGGATTAGAACCAGCGGGCTTGTTTTTGGCATAGCCTCAAGCGATGTGATTAGCGCAGCTGGCTATCTTTACTGGCGCGCCGGTTGATAGAAGAATGCTTTACAGCTTTCTTTTCTTCTTCACTTTGACATTGGATACACAACTGGACGCCGGGCATAGCGACACGCCGGGCTTCCGGGATAGGTTCATCACATAAATCACAAAACTCAGCGCTCTCACCGCTAGGCATATTACTTTTTGCCCGGGCCAGCGCATCTTCGACACTGGCATCAATCTGATCCTGCACTGCGCCGTCTTTCGCCCAGCCGCCTGCCATAGTGTTTCTCCCCAGCCTAAACAATTACTATCGTGGCAACCGCCAAAACAGATCAATTCAGCAGGGTGATAAGGCTGAGCCGAAGGGACAGATTACTGACGCCGCTGCTGGGCCCAATATCCGCCTATCAATGCCACCATAAGCAGTAAGGCCATGGGCAGGTCCCCGGCATAACGATACGGTGTCATACCACGGGTGATGTCGACTTGGTCGGCAATCGCGCCTTGCTGAAACTGAGGCAAACGGCTGGTGATGACTCCATTGGCATCAATAAAAGCGGTAATGCCGTTATTGGTCGCCCGTATGACCGGTTTGCCCATTTCCAGTGCCCGGGTCTGGGCAATTTGCAGATGCTGTGCCGGCCCGTGTGAGTGACCAAACCAGGCGTCATTACTGACGGTAAGTAAAATATCCGTATTGTTGAGAATATTGGTCGCCACCTGTCTTGGAAAGGCAATTTCAAAACAAATAGCCGGTGCCAGGCGTAACCCGTTCGCCAGCAGATTCGTTTGCTGGTAATCGCCGCGGGTAAAAGACGACATCGGCAAGTCGAACAGGGGGGCCAGCGGGCGTAAGATATCTTCAAACGGAACAAACTCACCAATTGGCAACAAATGGTGTTTTTCGTAGCGGTTGGTCCCGGCGTAGCGATAGTCGCCACCAGATTCTTTATCCTGCTGCCCTAACACAATTAACGAGTTCCAGGTCTGCTGACTCTCAAAGTTGTAATTCACTATGCCGGAGATAATCGCCGTTTGCTGTTGCGCCGCTTCGCTGTCAAGTTCACGCAGCCAGGCGCGGGATAGATATTCCAGTTTTGGAATGGCGGCCTCCGGCCAGATAATCAAATCGTTATTCAATAACGGCTGGGTCAGCGAGCGGTATGTGTTCATGATGGGCTGGTCCTGCTCAGGCTGCCAGCGCACAGATTGTTCTATATTACCCTGCACCATTGCAACATCTACCGTCTTATGGATGGTTACCCATTGCACGTGCTGCAGCGCCCAGCCACTACCAAAAACCAGCGCCAGCGACAACAGCGCCGGCACAAATCGGCGTTTGGTGAGCCACACCGCACAGCCGGTGGCAACAAAGATAAGCAGTGCGCTCACCCCGGTTTCCCCAATAACCGGAAACCAGCCGGCTAACGGCGAGTTAAGCTGACTGTAACCTACCGACAGCCACGGAAAACCCGTTAGCACCCAGCTGCGAAGCCATTCGCCGATAAACCACCAGGCTGGCAACGCCAGCGGCCACAAGGCCGGTTTAAAAAGACGTTTGGTAAGATAAAATGCCAAGGCCGGATACAGCGCCAGATAACTACATAAAACCACCATCAGGCCGATCGACGCGGCCAAAGGCAGTCCACCAAAGTCGGCAATACTCACATGCACCCAGCTGATGCCTGCCCCAAACCAGCCTAAGCCAAAGAGCCAGCCGGTTTTGAATCCCTGATCAGGACGGCGGTGTAACTGACGCACGGCCACCATTAAGCCTAACAGCGAAACCGGCCACAATAAAAACGGCGCATACGCGAGGGTAAGACTGGCCCCGCTAAGCAATAGCAGGGCGGCAGAGATTAACGAGTTCAGGGGATCACTCCAACGAGGGGATAGTCACTTTAAGTTGCACCAGCCGACGTTTGTCAGAGTGGGTGATTTTAAAGTTGATATCGCCAATGGCAATCTCTTCATTGGTGGAAGGCATATGACCAAAGGCTTTCAGCACAATGCCGCCAATGGTGTCGGCTTCTTCTTCACTGAAACTGGTTTCAAAAAAGCTATTAAAATCTTCCACCGGCGTCAGTGCTTTCACCGAATAGGTATATTTGTTGAGCGGCCGGATATCGTCGGTACCGTCATCTTCGGTGTCGTATTCATCTTCAATTTCGCCGACGATAAGCTCCAGAATATCTTCAATCGTCACCAGGCCTGAGACACCGCCGTATTCGTCCACCACAATGGCCATGTGATAGCGCTGTTGGCGAAACTCTTTGAGCAGAACATCAACCCGCTTACTTTCAGGAACAATCACGGCTGGCCGCAATACCGCCCGCAGCAAAAATTCCTTTTCGGTGTTGAACATGTAGGCCAGTAAATCTTTGGCCAGCAGAATACCTTCGATGTGGTCTTTATCTTCGCTGATAACAGGAAAACGGGAGTGAGCAGATTCGAGCATAATAGGCAGAAATTCTTCTACCTTCTGATCGATATCAATGGTGGTCATCTGCGTGCGCGGGATCATAATATCCCTCACCCGCATTTCATTTACCCCGATGACGCCTTCAATCATCTCGCGGGTTTGGGGATCAATTACTTCGCGCTGTTCGGCCTCAGTAATGACTTCTACCAGTTCTTTTTTGCTTTGCGGCTCTCCGGAGAAAGTCAGTTTTAGCTTATCTAACCAACTTTTCGACGAGGAGCCGTTGGTAGAGTGGGGGTTATCGTCGCTCATAGTATCCGTTTTTGTTTATTTCCAAGGTTCAAGTTAATGATCTTGATAAGGGTCGTCAATGTCTAATTCAGCCAGTATTTGAATTTCCAGCGCTTCCATCTCTTCTGCCTGGGCATCATCAATATGGTCATATCCCAGCAAGTGTAAGATGCCGTGCACAATCATATGGGCATAATGATGCTTCACTGGCTTGCCTTGCTCCTGTGCTTCCTGGCTGATGACCGGAGCACAAATAACCAGATCGCCTAACAATGGCATTTCCATACCGGGGGGCGACTCAAAGGGAAAGGAGAGAACATTGGTGGGTTTGTCTTTGCCTCTGAACTGGCTGTTCAACGCCTGCGACTCGTCAATACCGACAAATCGCAGGGTCATTTCCTGATCGAACAGATCGAGCATGACAAAGACCATGTCCGCCCAATGTTGTAGCTGACTGGCAGCAGGGATGTCGGCGGCAATTGCCGGGTCATCCTCGTAGGCTAACTGCAAGTCAATTAACGCCGTCACGAGGGTTTTGATTCGCTATAGTCGCGGGCCATTGCCTGCCTTTTGGTCTCTTCCCGGCGGGCTATCTGAGCAGCTTCCTGCTCAGCATCATGGCGTTCGTACGCTTGCACAATACGTGCAACCACAGGGTGACGTACCACATCCGTGGCAGTGAAAAAGTTAAACGAAATATCATTCACATTTTTCAGAACATCGATGGCATGGCGTAAGCCTGACCGGGCGCCCTTAGGCAAATCAATCTGGGTAATATCACCAGTGATGACGGCTTTTGAATTAAAGCCAATCCGGGTCAGGAACATTTTCATTTGTTCGGTGGTGGTATTCTGACTTTCATCTAAAATGATGAAGGCATCATTTAGCGTACGCCCACGCATATAGGCAAGGGGCGCCACTTCAATCACATTGCGCTCCATCAGTTTTTCCACTTTTTCAAAACCCAGCATTTCAAACAGGGCATCGTAAAGCGGGCGCAGGTAAGGATCGACTTTTTGCGACAAGTCGCCGGGTAAAAAGCCCAGCTTTTCACCCGCTTCCACCGCTGGCCGGGTCAGTAAGATCCGCCGTACTTCCTGGCGTTCTAACGCATCCACGGCCGCGGCAACCGCCAGGTAGGTTTTACCCGTACCGGCCGGTCCAATACCAAAGGCAATATCATGATTAACAATGTTGGCCACATACTGCCCCTGATTGGGGTTTCGTGGTTTTATCACACCGCGTTTGGTCTTGATACTGACTTCTTTGCCTGGCCGGGCAGCACTGTCATCCTGTTCAAGAACCTTTGATTCCTGAATCGCCAGGTGTACCTGTTCAGGGGTAAGTTCTGCAGGCTGACCTTTCACCGGTTGAGTCTCGATGTACAGCAGCTTAAGTAACTCTGCCGCACCACTGGCTTGCTGATCGTCACCCAATACCCGAAAGGCATTATTTCGGTAGGTTATTTCAACACCAAGGCGGCGTTCAATTTGTTTGATGTTGTCATCAAACGGTCCACACAATACTGACAGCCGTTTGTTATCTTCCGGCTCTAATACAATTTCGTTGCTAACCAAATTACTCAAGCTGCTTGTTTCCTCGCTTTAAACTGATGGAACAAACTGACCCACACCGAGGGCGTCAGGTTGTTCAGATTGACGTTTCGCCGTTATAGATTGGGGTGAAACTGCCACACGCAACCCCATTTCGCTTTCCCGACGAATAACATCGCCGCGCAGTGAATTGGTAAAGACATCGGTGATGTTCACATCCACAAATTCACCAATCATATCCGGGGTGCCTTCAAAGTTAACCACCCGATTATTCTCTGTACGACCAGAAAGCTCCATTGGGTTCTTTTTCGACGGGCCTTCCACCAGAATCCGCTGCTCGGTGCCTACCATATGGCGGGCAATACGTAACGCCTGTTGCGTAATACGTTGCTGCAACAGCTGTAACCGCTGTTTCTTGGTTTGTTCAGAGACATCGTCCACCGCATCGGCGGCCGGTGTGCCAGGACGAGCGCTGTAGATAAAGCTAAAGCTTAAATCAAAATCAATGGCCTGGATAAGATCCATGGTGGCTTCAAAATCGGCATCGGTTTCGCCAGGAAAGCCAATGATGAAATCAGAAGACATACTGATATTGGGACGCACTTTACGTAATTTGCGTACCCGAGACTTATATTCTAATGCCGTGTGACCACGCTTCATCAGCGTTAATACCCGATCTGAGCCACTTTGTACCGGCAAGTGCAGATGATCTACCAGTTCCGGGCTAGTTTCGTAGGCGGCAATAATGTCGTCGGTAAATTCAACCGGGTGGGAGGTGGTGTAGCGAATCCGGTCAATACCATCGATGGCGGCTACCAGTTCCAGCAACTCTGAAAAATAGCAGGTAGAGCCATCGTGGTGCTCACCACGAAATGCGTTTACATTCTGGCCCAGCAGATTCACTTCGCGCACGCCTTGCTCGGCAAGTTGGGCAACTTCTAACAGCACATCGTCCACCGGGCGGCTGACTTCTTCACCCCGGGTATAGGGCACCACGCAGAAGGTACAATATTTAGAACACCCTTCCATAATAGAAACAAAGGCGGTAGGGCCTTCGGCCCGTGGTTCGGGTAAGCGGTCAAACTTTTCAATTTCCGGAAAGCTGATATCCACCACAGATTTGGCACCGCCTTGCAGATCTTTAATCATCTCAGGCAAACGGTGTAAGGTTTGTGGGCCAAAAACCAAATCAACAAACGGGGCGCGTTGACGAATCGCGTCGCCTTCCTGGGAGGCCACACAGCCGCCTACGCCAATGATAAGCTCGGGCTTATGCTGTTTGAGATTCTTCCAGCGTCCCAGCTGATGGAATACTTTTTCCTGGGCTTTTTCCCGTATCGAGCAGGTATTCAGCAAAATGATATCAGCATCTTCTGCCTCTTCTGCGCGGGTATAGCCGTGGGTCGAGTCGAGCAGGTCTGCCATTTTGTCCGAGTCGTACTCGTTCATTTGGCAGCCCCAGGTTTTGATATACAGCTTCTTGGTCATAGCGAATACAGTCAATTCAGGTTCAATCAAGCCCTTTTACAAATGTCCCGGGACGGGTAAAAAGCACGCATCCTGCGCAACGCGTCACTATCAGGTACAAAGGGATCGATAAATGTTCAAAATAGCCGCGTATTTTACCTGCTATAAGCGCGTTTGCCCAGTGATTGTACGGAATCTTAATCGAAAATTACTGGTTACTACGTAAGGGGTATAGCACATCATGACGCAGGCCTGGGTTTAGGTCATAATGGCGGTAACAAGGGCAGGAGAGCATATGTACGATTTTTGTGTGAATGGAGCGGGCATGGTAGGCGCTACGCTGGCATTAGGATTGTTGCGGCAAGGCTATCGGGTCGCGCTGATTGATCCGGCTCCCCCTAAACCGTTTGAACCGGGACAGCCACCGGATTTGCGGGTCAGTGCGTTATCGGCCGGCACCGTGGCCTTATTGCAGTCTTTAGGCGCATGGCAGTCGATCCCTGCTTCGCGGCTACGTGCCTACAATAAGCTTTCGGTGTGGGAAGACCGGCAGTCCACTACCGATTTTGAGGCGCAGCTGCTGGATATGAGTGTGCTGGGCTATTTCTGCGAAAATCGTCTGATTCAGCTGGCATGCTTAGCTGCCATCGCGCTACAACAACATGAGGCAAACCTGACTCAGTTTACCCAAACGCCTGAAACTGTACAGTGGCACGAGCCCCATGGCTGCACTATCGTATTAAACGATAATAGTACCATTGCAGCGCGCTGGCTTATTGGTGCGGACGGCGCGGGCTCATTTGTGCGCCAGCAGGCCGGCATCAGTACCCAAGGCTGGCAATATGGCCAGCAGGCGCTGGGGGTCACGGTAAAAACAGCACAAGCACAGCCTGACTGGACCTGGCAGGAGTTTCACCCAAGTGGCCCACGGGCGTTCTTGCCCATGTACGACAATTTTGGTTCGTTTGTCTGGTATGACAATCCGGCGCGCATCAGACAACTAAAAACGATGAACAATACGCAGTTAAAACAGGCTATTGAAGACGCCTTTCCCCGTATCACCGGTGATTTTGAAATACAGGCCAAAGCCGCCTTTCCGTTAACGCGGATGCATGCTCAGCGCTATTTAAAGCATCAGGCTATTCTGGTGGGCGATGCTGCCCATACCATTAATCCGCTGGCCGGACAGGGGGTAAATATTGGCTTTAAAGATGTACAGGCACTGCTCAATGTTACTCAGCCCAGCGCGGGATTGTTAAAGTACGACAGCCTGAAGCAGCATTACGAACAGCCGCGCCAGCGCGATAACCTGGCCATGATGAGCGCCATGGATGCGTTTTATCTGCTATTTAGTAACCGCTTGGCACCGGCCAAATGGGTGCGAACCGGACTATTGAAAATGACGCAACAAACCGATTTTGCCAAACGTCAAATATTGCAATACGCAATTGGAGAGTAACCGTGGAAGTACTGATTATTCTGGGTGTGCTGTTTTTAGCCCTGTTGGTGGTGGTGCCACTGATTGAACGTTCAAACATGCGCATCAGCAGCGAGACCGCTAGCAAGGTCGCCCGGTGGATATGGCCGCTGATTATGATATCACTGGTTATTCAGCTTATTTACATGATGGCCCGTTAATCTGGGCGTTCAGCGCCCGGGCCATCCCCGGCCTGGCCTTTGGCACCCTGACCCTCAACACCACCATCAGGCGCTATCGGGCCACGAATGCTGCAAATCGATAAGTAGCTTATCGATAAAATAAATAATCTCTTCGTCATTGTTCGATACAAAAGCAGTATTGCGCAGCCCGATAAACTGAATTTGTAGCCATTGCCCTATTTTTTCAGGCGCGGTATGACCGCACACCATCTGTTGTTGCTGTAACGACATCGCCAGCGCAATAAATCCTTGTAACATTTTTGCCATCGCGTCTTCTAATGCCTGCGCGGCTCTGTCTTCCAGCTTGCTGCTTTCGGCCATCGCATTTAGCAGTAAACACTGGCGCTGATAGCGCAGTTCTTCGGGCTTGAGCAACTCCTGAATAAACATTTGTCGGGTCGCAGTCAGTCCATCATCACTTTGCGCACTTTGTTCCAGTCGCGCCAGAATCTGTTCGGCATAGTGCACAATGACCTTTTCAAACAATTCAGATTTACTTTGAAAGCGTGAATACAAACTGCCGGGACGCAGATCGAGGGCGTGTTGGATATCCCGCATGCTGGTGGCCTGATAGCCTTTGCGCCAAAACAGATCGGTGGCGGTATTAAGTAAAGTGGTGCTGTCTGACATAAAACGGTACTGCCTTAATGAATTTGAACAAATGTTCACGGACCCCTTGAACAAGTGTTCAGGAAACCCCAGTATAGTTGCCAAGCGCGAATTAACAGGAGACGCAAATGACCGATTTTACACTTTATGATGAAACGAATGCACCCGAAAAATCAAAAGCCTTACTGGAAGAGTCCAAAAAATCGTTTGGTATGATTCCAAATTTACATGCGGTAATGGCCGAAGCGCCTGGCTTATTAGAAGGCTATCAAAAACTGCATGAGCTGGCGCTGGATTCTTCGTTTAATAAAGAAGAGTTAACCGTGGTATGGCAGACACTGAATGTCGAGCACGAATGTCATTATTGTGTGCCGGCGCATACTGGTATTGCTAAAAGCATGGAAGTCAGCGATGAGCTGATTCAGGAGCTTCGCGATGACAAAACATTGTCCGATGCCAAGCTTAATACCTTGAAAGAGACTGTTCTGGCACTGACTCGTGGTCGCGGCAATGTAGAAGATGAGGTACTAAGCTCATTCTTTGATGCCGGTTTTACCCGTCAGCAGTTGCTGGAAATCATAACCATTATGGCCCAGAAGCTGATGAGTAATTACACCAATCATCTGGCCAACACACCGATTGATGAGCCGTTCAAGAAATTTGAATGGTCTAAGTAATTAGCCTGTCAGGTTTAAAGAAGCGCCCTCGTGGCGCTTTTTTTATGACCGGTCTGGCAGTTGATGAATCTGGGTATATGAATATGAGCTGGTCATTTTGTCTGTCAGTTGGAATACAATGTTCGCATGAGCGCCCCTGCCTGAATCCGGCTACTGTGAATGGCCCTGAAAGAGCAGTGTTAGTTTGCGGCACAAAACCAGTCATGGAGCAAAACTGCTGATAGCGAAAGCACCCGACCTGTCACTCAGGCCGCTTGTTGATATCAAATAAGTCTGCTTCACACTTTAAACTGCCAGACACAAAAAACCGCTGATCGACAAGGCCGATAGCGGTTTTTTAGCAAATTGAAATAAGCCGGGTTACCAAATTCCCTTTTCGGATTTGCCCTGAATCTCGCAATCGCCGGTGGCATATTCCGGACGCTCGCCCCGGTCGAGTTTGCCAAAATAATCCCGGCACACCGCGACAATCGTCGGCGTCAGCCAGATTATTGCAATAATATTGATTACTGACATGAGTCCCAGGGCCATATCCGCCATTGCCCATACCGTGGGCAACGCCGCCATCGAGCCCCATAAGATCATACCCAGATAGCCGGCGGTATAAACCAGTCGCCCGGGTTTGTTATCCAGTTTGAACATATGCAGGTTACTTTCCCCATAGGCATAGTTAGCCACCACCGAGGTAAATGCAAACAAACATATTGCCGCAGAGATAAAGTCAGTGCCTGAAGCACCAATATGGATGCTTAAGGCTTCCTGGGTCAACCCGATTCCTCCCATACCTTCGGCGGCATTTTCTTTACCGGCCAGCAAGATAATAAAAGCGGTACAGGTACATAAAATCATGGTGTCAAAAAACACCCCCAGCATCTGCACATAGCCTTGTGAGACCGGATGGTTAGGATTGGGCGCGGCCCCGGCTGCTGCATGGGGCACACTGCCTGAACCGGCCTCGTTTGAGTACAGCCCCCGTTGGATACCGTTTTTGATAGCGGCGCCCAATGCGCCAGCCCCGGCTTCTTCCAGGCCAAACGCAGAATAAATAATATGCATCAGCATGTCGGGCAGGGCACTTAGATTCATAAAGGTTATGGTCAGTGCCACTAATATATAGCCCACTCCCATGAACGGCACAGCCAGCTCAGCAAAACGTGCAATGCCCCGCAAGCCGCCCACCACAATCATGGCTGCCAGGGCGATGATCGCCACGCCTGAATACAAAGTCGGAATAGCATAGGCATTTTCCAGCGCATCAGTAATAGTGTTGGCCTGTACCGCGCTGAACACAAACCCATAGCCGAAGAACAAGCACAATGAAAATGCCACGGCCAGCCAGGTTTTATTTAACCCTTGTTTGATATAATAAGCAGGGCCGCCGCGAAATTCGCCATTGTCGTCTTTCACCTTATAAAGCTGACCCAGTACACTTTCTGCAAAGCCGGTGGCCATACCAATTAAGGCAATCATCCACATCCAGAAAATAGCGCCGGCACCGCCCAAAGAGATTGCTACTGCTACTCCGGCCAGGTTACCCGTGCCTACGCGAGCCGATAGACTGGTACATAAAGCCTGAAACGAGCTGATACCCTCAGCGGTGGCGGTGGTGCTGCCTTTCATTACCGAAAACATATAACCGAAGTGGCGCAGCTGCACAGCTCGTAATTTCCAGGTAAACCAAAGACCACAAAATACCAGCATATAGATAAGCAGCGGGCCGGTCGCAAAATTCACATCTGCCTGATTGAATGACAGTCCATCCCCCCACAGCACGTTATTAACGGCCGCGACAATATTTTCAATCACTGATTTTCCTTGGGTAGCGTTCTTGTAATGAATAGATATCTTACCACGTGGTGTAGGAACCGAAAGTAGCAGGATTCGGATAACGGATTGCTTTCACAACAATCTGAAAATACAGCTACGGACAGAGTGGCAATAGAGTTTCAAAAGAAATGAAAGAGAATGGCTGGGGTAGCTGGACTCGAACCAACGAATAACGGGATCAAAACCCGCTGCCTTACCAACTTGGCTATACCCCAACAAAAAATCAGCGCAGATACGACTGAACTTATTGGAAAGTGGTGGCTATGGCGAGATTCGAACTTGCGACCCCATCATTATGAGTGATGTGCTCTAACCAACTGAGCTACATAGCCTGATTTGTCTTTCATAAAAAAACCGGTCAAGGGGACCGGTTTTAAATGTGGCTGGGGTAGCTGGACTCGAACCAACGAATAACGGGATCAAAACCCGCTGCCTTACCAACTTGGCTATACCCCAGTTGATAATCACGCAACATAAGCGCAATTACTTAAAAAAAGTGGCTGGGGTAGCTGGACTCGAACCAACGAATAGCGGGATCAAAACCCGGTGCCTTACCAACTTGGCTATACCCCAACATGGTGCGGAAGGAGAGACTTGAACTCTCACGCCGTGAAGCACTGGAACCTAAATCCAGCGTGTCTACCAATTCCACCACTCCCGCACTGTTGAACACTTCTGCTTAAGGGAGAAAAATGGTGGCTACGGCGAGATTCGAACTTGCGACCCCATCATTATGAGTGATGTGCTCTAACCAACTGAGCTACGTAGCCTTGTCACTTTTTCTCTTCCCCTTAAGGAAGTGGCGCGTATTATGCGAATATGGCGGGGTCTCGTCAACCCCTTTTTTACCATCTTTATTTAAGTGCTCACAATATATACCGAAACCATCATTTTTAGCAGTAAGTGTACGAAAATAAGACAGAAAAGCCCTGCTCTGTACTTGGGAACAGACACTCCGGCTATCAGATTTCTTCAACCAGAGTCTGTACATAACAAATATCGATGGCCCGAGGTGCCAGACTTTTGTCTACAAAAAAGCTATTTGATAGTGTTTTAGTCGTCAAAAGCCTATTTTGATACGCTGAATGTCCGGGCAGCTGGATCCTGAAGCGGCGTTGCTGGTCAGCAGGCAAGCTGGTCCCCAATGCTGCACCGACAATGGCACTTGCCTCACCGGGCCGGGAAATGACCCCGCCGTTATCCTTCTCGCCTCGTGGCAAGCGCTGCAGGGCCGCCATCCCGGCAACTACTCTGCCAAAAACCGACATATTACGGTCAAGATGCCGGGGAGCCTGGCCCAACACGATATAAAAGTCGGTAGTGGCAGTATCGGCTTTGTTGTCTCTGGCCATGGCCACCGCGCCGGGGCAGTGAGTCAGCCAATACCCCTGCCGATCGGGTGTGGTACCGGCGGCAAAACCATTGATAAAGCCAGCAACCGGAGCAAATGGTGCCGGACGCTCAACTTCAAAAAAGCCTTCTACCGACGATTTCGAAAACTCTGCCGGCAGGGGAGGGTACGCTTCCCCCTCGGGCTGTTGCGCATTTGCCCCCGCCTGGGCCACAAAGCCTTCTATCACCCGATAAAAATGTTGCTGATTATAAAAGCCCTCACTCACTAATGTTTTGAAGCGTTTCACATGTTCAGGAGCAACACTATCGGTAAGCGCCACTACCACTTGCCCCTGATTGGTGTCGATATATACCAGGTCACTTTGGGGTATCAGGTACCAGAAATCTTTGTCGGCAGCCGTTTCTTCATCACTCGCCGCGCAGGTAACAACTGGCAGCGTAATAAGCAAGCTGAGTAATAACCAAAATTTAAGCATCGCAGAATCCGTACACATTGTTGGGGTTTATAGGTAGCACCTTACGCCTTGCCAGCACAGCTTCGGCTTGGCCATGGTCAGGTTCTGGCTATACAGAATATACACAAGCACTACAAAAGACTATTGATAAACAAACCGACAAATGGCGTCTGGCCAATGCAGCTATACAAAGCAGTGTGCTTAATTGGCTGGCGCCGATACGGCCTTTAGGGCAAATCTCGCCGCGCATGTTAACCGCGCCCGTTACCCACGGCCTTTACCCGACGGTGGCATCCTGTTACCTAAGCCAGCCTGGGTTGCGTAAACCAGTCGGCGACGGTTAGCGCTGATGAGACGACAAAAATAACATCAGGTTAAAGTTCTGAGGCAATCAACAGGTTACAAAAGACTCCGAAAAGCCGATACTGAGTGGCTTGCGCTAGCTATTCAAAAAGCCTTCATACTGACAGGCATTGGTATTGCCCGAGACCTGGATCTGACAGACCCGGCCGTAACACCGGCTTGAGGAGCACCTCAACAGACGATCAAAAACATGCTGCCTGGCAGACCCAAAGACGGTCCCGGGCCCCGCTGTTACCGGCCTGATAGCAAGAACTTTTGGGAAGGGTAACTGTTTATAGTGTAGTGAATTGCCGAATCAGGTTGTGATACACATGATGCAGTTTATCCAACTCGGTGCGCCGCGCAGTGCCACTGGCGATTAAAGCCTGAATAACCTCATCCAATTCATGCAGGCTGGCTCGGGTTGCGGCATCACTGACCATCCTTTGGATCCAGGTGATCACGGCTAACCGTTCTCCCCGGGTTACCGGGGTTACCTTGTGTAAACTGGAAGAGGGATAAAGTATCGGGCAGAACATGAGGCAGAACATGGACAGTCACTGTATGGCAGAACATGGACAGTCACTGTATTAATTATTAATAGCTTCAGGTCATATCGTGAAGCGGCAACTCTATAAAGGCTATGCACCAGAACCCATTAATATATGCCGAACTCAGAGGCCAGATATTGGGAGATAGAGTATGGACAGTCACTGCTATAGATAGAGTATGGACAGTCACTGCTATCACTGCTATGGACAGTCACTGCAGCAGGGCACCGGCGGAAGGAGGACAGTCACTTCACTTATTTCAATGCTCAAATTACTCCCGGCTGATAAAGCCAGAACACGGACAGCCAGAACATGGACAGTCACTGTATTAATTTTTAATAGTTTCAGGTCATATCGTGAAGCGGCAACTCTATAAAGGCTATGCACCAGAACCCATTAATATATGCCGAACTCAGAGGCCGGATATTGGGAGATAGAGTATGGACATTCACTGCTATGGACAGTCACTGCAGCAGGGCACCGGCGAAAGGAGGACAGTCACTTCACTTATTTCAATGCTCAAATTACTCCCGGCTGATAAAGCCAGAACATGGACAGTCACTGTTTTTATTTTTAATAGCTTCAGGTCATATCGTGAAGCGGCAACTCTACAAAGGCTATGCACCGGAACCCATTAACGGCGGTAGAACGTGAGTCAGAACGTAGACAGTCACTGTATTTTGGGGAGCGTGGACAGTTACTGCATTTATCTTAATAGCTACAGGGCATTCACCGTAGCGACGTTTCTATACAGGCGAAGCACGGGATGCCAATAATTTATGCCGAATTCAGGGGCCAGTTATTGGGAGATAGAAGGTGGACAGATAGAAGGTGGACTGTCACTGCACTTATTTCACTGCTCAAATTATTCCCGGCTCACAAAGCTGTTGCTTTACCAATGAACGGTATTTCACACAGGCCCGTGTAACGCCACCTTAAGATTGTGTGTATAAAACCAAGCGTGAAAGTTGTTTATACAAGCAGGCAGCAGGCGTTTTGTATTTTGGATGTTAAAAAAACAAAGGTTTGCGTGTGAGCGGGCGTAGTAACGCAAGCTAAAGAAATTATTGTCATGCCGGAAGTCGGGTTTGTTGCGGAGAGGAGCTTATATTCAGCAGCCCAGGGTGGGGCAAAGCATTAAAAAGCCGCTGAACTGGCAGCGGCTTTTCGGGTATCACAGGAAGCGTAAGTGCTTACACGTTAAAGCGGAAGTGAATCACATCCCCGTCTTTTACAATGTACTCTTTGCCTTCCAGGCGCCACTTACCCGCGTCTTTGGCACCCTGCTCGCCGTTGAATTCAACAAAGTGATCAAACGATACGATTTCGGCACGAATGAAGCCTTTTTCAAAGTCGGTGTGAATACGGCCCGCGGCTTGTGGGGCGGTAGACCCTTCAGGGAAGGTCCAGGCTCTGACTTCCTTCACTCCGGCAGTAAAATAGGTTTGTAGGGTCAACAGACTGTAGCCAGAACGAATTACCCGATTCAGGCCAGGCTCTTCTAAGCCCATGTCCTGCATAAACTCTTCGCGCTCATCATCTTCCAGCTCGGCAATCTCAGACTCAATCGCAGCACAAACCGCCACAACCACGGCATTTTCGTCTTCAGCGATTTTTCGAACTTCATCCAGGTAGGGATTATTCTCAAAACCTTCTTCGTTCACATTAGCAATGTACATGGTGGGCTTTAACGTAAGCATATTCATATAGCTAATGGCTGCCAGCTCTTCTTTACTAAGTTCAAGGGAACGCAGCAACAATCCTTCATCAAGGTGAGGCTTAATTTTTTCCAGAACTTTCAATTCAAACTTGGCTTCTGAGTCGCCACCTTTGGCGCGTTTGGCAACCCGTAATAAGGCTTTTTCGGTGGTTTCCAGGTCGGCCAGAGCCAGCTCAGTATTGATGACATCAATATCATTTTGAGGGCTGACTTTGCCTGAAACATGCACAATGTTTTCATCATCAAAGCAACGTACCACATGGCCAATCGCATCGGTTTCACGAATGTTGGCCAAAAATTTGTTGCCCAGACCTTCACCTTTAGAGGCACCTTCTACCAAACCTGCAATATCCACAAATTCCATGGTGGTAGGAATGACACGTTGGGGATTTACAATTTGCGCCAGCTTGTCCAGACGCAGGTCCGGCACCGGAACCACACCGGTATTTGGTTCAATGGTACAAAAAGGGAAGTTGGCGGCTTCAATGCCTGCTTTGGTCAGTGCATTAAACAGTGTCGATTTACCTACGTTGGGCAGGCCGACGATACCACATTTAAAACCCATGCTAGCCTCTTAATTCGGTTAGTTTATTTAGCGTCGGCTTTAAAGGAATGAAGCCGATTTTGTGCTGTTTTCAAATCGTCTTTCAGCAGAATATCAATACAACGAACAGCTTCATCAATCGCGCTATCGATAGCTTCTTTTTCTGCTGGAGCTGGCTTGCCTAAGACATGGCCGGTTACTTTGGCCTTATGGCCAGGGTGGTCAATGCCTATGCGCAAACGCAGGAAATTTTTGTTGTTTGCCAGTCTTGAGACAATATCACGCACACCATTTTGACTGGAGCTTCCCCCTACCTTGAACTTAGCCACCCCTGCCGGTAAATCCAGCTCATCAAAGGCCACCAGAATTTGCTCTGGTTCAATTCGATAAAAGTTAGCTAAGGTCCCCACTGACTGTCCGCTTTTGTTCATAAACGTAGTAGGGTAGAGCAAGCGAATATCCTGGCCTGCTACTGTGATACGTGCAGTTTTGCCAAAGAATTTTGCTTCAGGAGTCAAAGAAGTATTGTGGCGCGCGGCTAACGCTTCAAGAAACCAGGCGCCCGCATTATGGCGGGTATTTTCATATTCTGGGCCTGGATTACCCAGGCCCACAATCAGACGAATGTCAGACAAGAGGATTATTCCTCGGTGCCCGCTTCTTCTTCGCCTTCTGCATCTTTCTCAGCCGCTGGAGCTTTAGGAGCAGGTTTGATAGTCACAACAGTCAGGTCGTGATTTTCGTCATTTTTAGCCAGTTCTACAGAGCTTACGCCAGTAGGAAGCTGGATATCAGACAAGTGGATGGTGCCATCCATTTCCAGACCTTTCATATCAACGTCGATGAATTCAGGCAGGTCTTTAGGCAGACAGGTGATTTCAATTTCGTTCAAGTGATGTTCTGCAATTCCACCTTCGTTTTTGATCGCTGCATTGTCTTCTTCATTGATGAAGTGCAGAGGAACATTGGTGTGAACTTTTTCGCCAGCAATTACACGCTGAAAATCAATGTGTGAAATTTTTGGCTTGTACGGGTGACGTTGCATGTCTTTAACCAGCGCTTCAACTTTTTTGCCATCGATGTTCAGAGTCAGAACATGAGAGTAAAAGGCTTCGTAATCAGCAGAGTTATTAACTTTGTTGTGATCCAGAGTCAAAGATACCGGCTCTTGATCGCCACCGTACAGGATGGCTGGTACCAAGTCTGCGCGACGAAGGCGGCGGCTCGCACCTTTCCCTTTATCGGTACGGACGTTGGCATCCAGAGTAAAAATAGTGTTGTCAGACATTGACTGTCTCCAATGAATTTTTAATTTAATTTTATGGTGCCTTCCGCGACCAAAAGTGCACCGATGAAATGCCCGTCTGAATAAGCCAGGCACTATCCTCAATAATTAAGGGCGGCGAATTCTACCACTGTTGCCCGACGGTTACAAACAGGGTTTACATTTCATCTTTGGTGGGTTTAACCCCACTCCGGTCGACCACTTTTGCTGCGCTTACCTCAAATACATCACCAAACTGGGTAATCGTCATGATATTGGTCAGAACCTGTCCTTTTACTGAAATTTTCAGGCCATTTTGTTTGTATTCCGGGGCCAGATTTCGCAAGGTATAGTGATCGCCTTCATCGCTGATAAAGCCATAAAAGCCACCTTCCAGGTTTTTATACACAATGGTTCCGGTCATTTGTTTAGCAACGCTGTTCATGCCTTTATCCTTTTGCTGTTCAGTAACGGGCTCCGGATGCGTTTGAGCCTGACCGGTACAGGCTGTTAATACCAGCAAACTGGTTAAAATTAGAATTATTGGATGCTTCATCACTACTTTTCCTTTTAAAAAAGTCACCGCTACTATACTGCCGGTAGCATACTGAATAAATAATGAATGACAACCCGCTATAGGTTAACAGCCGCCACCGGGCCAGACCTTTTAAAATAAAGACAGCAGGGATTACAAAACACCGGCAAGAGAATCTTACCGGTAACCTGGGCGTTGGCCTGCAGCCGCGTGATGGTTAAGAGCCTGTATGCCGGGCTTTTATCCAGTGTTTAGGGCCAGCGGTGCGGGAGCGGCAGGTTTGTATTGTGGGGGGGAATGGAAGTTTGGAACAGAAGCATGATTGGATACAAAAAAAGCGGCTGAGAAGCCGCCTTTATCAATAGTTGTAACACAATATATCAGTATTCAAACATTGCAGAGATAGACTCTTCATTGCTGATGCGGCGAATGGTTTCGGCCAGCATTTCAGACAACGTTAGCTGCTTCACTTTGTCAATCTTACGCATATCTGCATTGAGGGGAATACTGTCGGTAACAATAATTTCATCAATCACAGATTCACGCAGGTTTTTAGCCGCGTTGCCCGAAAATATCGCATGGGTTGCATAGGCATACACCCGGCGCGCACCATGACTTTTCAAAGCCTCAGCGGCTTTGGCCAGGGTCCCGCCCGTATCGATCATGTCATCCACAATAATGCAGTCACGATCTTTCACATCCCCGATGATGTTCATCACCTGAGCGACGTTAGCTTTAGGGCGACGTTTGTCAATGATGGCAAGGTCGGTGTCATTCATCAGTTTAGCCGTAGCACGCGCACGTACCACACCACCAATATCAGGTGAAACAACCACCGGCGAAGCAAAGTCGCGGCGCATCATATCGGCAAGCAGGATCGGTGTTCCAAAAGCATTGTCTACAGGAACATCAAAGAAGCCCTGAATTTGCTCAGCGTGAAGGTCGATGGTTAACACCCGGTCGACACCTACATTAGACAGGAAATCAGCAACCACTTTTGCGGTAATCGGCACCCGGGCAGAGCGTACACGACGATCCTGACGGGCATAACCAAAATAAGGCATAACTGCGGTGATACGACCTGCTGATGCACGGCGAAGTGCATCGATCATCACAATCAATTCCATCAGGTTATCGTTGGTGGGTGCGCACGTTGACTGAATGATAAAAACATCCGAACCACGGACATTTTCATGTATTTCGACGCTGATTTCACCGTCACTGAAGCGGCCTACGCTGGCGTTTCCAAGCTTGGTATAGAGACGATCGGCAACTTTCTGGGCAAGTTCTGGTACGGCATTACCTGCAAAGAGCTTCATATCTGGCACAAGTGTTTCCTCAGTGCGTTGATAGTAGAGGTGGCTGGGGTAGCTGGACTCGAACCAACGAATAACGGGATCAAAACCCGCTGCCTTACCAACTTGGCTATACCCCAATAATATTTAGTGTCTGTCCGGAGCAGCGTACACATCATGTAGTTGTTGTTTTAATGGCGACTGGGCTACACCCCTGGCCACAAAACCGGTCCAGTGTGCAGGTAATTTAGCCTGTACATTCCTGGCCGCATCTTCATTACTAAAAGTGGCAAACACGCACGCCCCTGTGCCTGTCATCCGCGACGGGGCGTAGTGTACCAACCACTGTAATAATTTTGCAACTTCCGGATGGCGTTTACCGACAATTTGCTGGCAATCGTTGCGGGTTTTTTCAAATGCATACTCCTGCCAGGCAATGGGTGCGGTGTCTCGGGGCAGATCAGGCTCACCAAAAACAGCCGGTGTGCTCACATGGATCCCCGGGTTAACCACCAGATACCAGTCACCGGCGACGTCTACGGGCGTGATTTGTTCACCGACCCCTTCTGCAAAGGCCGTATGGCCGCGGACAAAAACAGGCACATCGGCCCCCAGCTGCAAGCCAAGCTCAGCCAGTGACTGCTCATCCAGATTGCATTGCCACAAATGGTTGAGGGCCACCAGGGTGGTGGCGGCGTTTGAAGAACCACCGCCGATGCCGCCGCCCATAGGTAATTGTTTATCTATATGAATCGCCACGCCTTGGGCCACCCCGGTATGCTGCTGTAATAAACGGGCCGCCCGGTAAATCAAATTATCCTGTTCGCTGATCCCCGCCATTGGCGTTACCAGTTTGATGGTGGGCGCGGGGGTAATCTCAAACGCCAGTTGATCGCCTGCATCCAGCAACTGAAACAAACTTTGCAGCTGATGATAGCCATTAGGGTAGCGGCCGGTAATATGCAAGAAAAGGTTAAGTTTGGCGGGGCTGGGCCACCACATAAGGTCAGTTTTGCGGGCCATTACAACAGGGTCCATTGGTTAATTCTGAATTTGATGAAGGCGTTGGATTTTTGGGTATTAGTGAGCTTCAGGGCATACGGCAGCCAGATGTGCTCCACCTTTCCATAATTCTGGTACGCGACCTGCCAGCTTCCACATCCCGGGCACGTGCCGGGCTGTAAATGGGCCAGCAAATCATTGTGGTTTAAGGTGTACTGGTCGGTGGGGCCGGGCAGCCCTTTGATCCAGTCCAGTAACCGGCTTACCGGCACATCCCAGCCTGTTACTGTGTTTATCAGCTGGCGAGGATCCGCGTCCCGATAGGTTTTGCCATCTGCAATCAGGGTCGCCATGCCGTCCTGGTAGTCCAAATCCACCAGGGTAATGCCCAGCAAATTGGTCAGTCTGAACTGAAAGCTGTCGGGACGATGTTGCCAGAACAGGGTCGCACTGATAGCTTCTTTATCATTTCGCAGCGCCATTTTGCCGTTAATTTTCCAGCTGTTAACGCCAGCAAGTTGTTGCAATTGCGCAGGCAGATTTATGCGCTGGTCGGGGCCATCCGGTAAGGTGCTACAGCCATTTAACAATATCAGCAGAACACCGCAAAGCAGAAATCTAAGAAACATAAATAAAAATCGATTGGCATGATAGACACATTATATAGGAACACAGCTACCTGAACACTTTCAATAATTTTGCGTTTTTCGTACAATGCCGCTCCGAAGCCGCCAGATGAATCTTAATGACCTTAGTTGCCCTCGGAATTAATCACAAAACTGCTCCTGTTGCCTTGCGTGAGAAGGTTGCCTTTACACCAGATTCTCTGGTGTCGGCGCTATCTTCTTTAAAGCAGCACGCTGGTGTGGACGAATCCGTTATTGTTTCTACCTGCAACCGCACGGAAATTTATGTCAACGGCGCCTCGACGCAATCGGCACTGATCGACTGGCTGGCGGATTTTCATCGGTTAGATGCGCAAACTATTGCCAGCCATAGTTATCAGTTTGAGCAAGGTGACGCCGTTCGACACATTATGCGGGTGGCCAGTGGTCTGGACTCGCTGATACTCGGTGAGCCGCAAATTTTTGGTCAGGTCAAACAAGCCTACAATGATGCCCGTCATTCCGGCACGGTTAATTCTGAATTTGAGCGATTGTTTCAACATACCTTTGCGGTGGCCAAACGGGTGCGTACCGAAACCGAAATTGGCGCGAATGCGGTGTCGGTGGCATTTGCAGCAGTGCAGCTGGCCAAACATATCTTTTCAGCCTTGCCCAGTCGCTCGGTATTGCTGGTGGGCGCGGGTGAAACCATCGAACTGGTGGCCCAGCATCTAAAAGAGCAGGGCGTGGAGCGTATCAGTGTGGCGAATCGCACCGTGGCCCGCGCGCAAAAACTGTCGGCAAAACTTGATGCAAGGTTGCTGACTTTATCGCAGGTGCCCGAACAGCTACATAGCTTTGATATCGTGATAAGCTCCACTGCCAGTCAGCTGCCTCTGATTGGCAAAGGCATGGTGGAGCGCGCGCTCCGTGAACGCCGCAATACGCCTATGTTTTTAGTTGATTTGGCGGTGCCCCGGGATATTGAGTCAGAAGTGAACGATCTGGGTGATGCCTACTTGTATACCGTGGACGACCTGCAGCATATCGTAGAGCAAAATCAGGCTTCACGCGAAGAAGCTGCCCGGTCGGCACAGGCAATCATCGACGAACAGATTGAGGTTTACCTTAGCTGGCAGCAGGCACAGCAGTCGATTGATCTGGTCAGGCAGTTTCGTCAGCGTGGCAGTCAGCAGCGCGACGAATTGGTCGAAAAAGCATTAAACCAGCTGGCCGACGGTAAAGCCTCAGAAGACATTATTAAAGAACTGGCGTATAAACTGACAAACACAATGATGCATGGTCCCACACGTTTATTACGTGATGCGGCTGCGCAAAACGATACTTCGCTGACCCAATGGCTAAGCCATTCGCTGGAGCTTGACAGCTCGCCCAGTCAGCGCCGTGAATGAAAAGGTAAAATAACAATATGAAAGACTCGGTCGTTGCAAAACTGGAAAATCTGGTGGAGCGTTTTGACGAAGTACAGGCACTGCTTAGTGATCCCGAAGTGATTGGCAATCAGGACAAGTTTCGTACGTTGTCTAAAGAATATAGTCAGCTAGAAGATGTGGTAAAAGGCTTTAATGCCTATCAGCAGGCCCAGGAAAATCTGGCTTCTGCCAATGAAATGCTTGAAGAAGATGATGCTGAAATGCGCGAAATGGCGCAGGAAGAAATCAAGCAGGCAAAAATAGAACTGGCAGAACTGGAAGATGAACTCCAGATATTATTGCTGCCCAAAGATCCCAATGATGATAACCCTGCTTTTTGGAAATCCGCGCGGGCGCGGGTGGTGACGAAGCTGCGATTTTCGCCGGTGACCTGTTTCGCATGTACAGCCGCTATGCTGAAGGGCGGGGCTGGAAAGTGGAGCTGGTCAGTGCCAGTGAAGGTGAACACGGCGGCTTTAAAGAAGTCATCGCCAATGTCTCAGGCGAAGGCGCGTTTGGTATTTTAAAGTTTGAATCCGGCGGTCACCGTGTGCAGCGGGTCCCGGAAACAGAGTCGCAGGGACGTATCCATACGTCAGCCTGTACCGTAGCGGTATTGCCGGAAGTGCCCGAGTCAGAAGCCATTGAAATAAACCCGGCCGATCTTAAAGTGGATACCTTTCGGGCCTCAGGCGCGGGGGGACAGCATGTTAATAAAACCGACTCGGCAATCCGTATTACCCATATTCCAACCGGGCTGGTGGTAGAGTGTCAGGATGAGCGTTCTCAGCATAAAAACCGGGCGAAGGCGATGTCGGTATTGCAGGCTCGTCTGAATCGTATTGAAGAAGAAAAGCGCGCCAGCGAAGAGGCGACCACTCGCCGTAATCTGGTCGGCAGTGGCGATCGCTCTGAACGCATACGCACTTATAACTTCCCTCAGGGACGGGTCACCGACCACCGCATTAACCTGACCCTGTACCGGTTAGATGAAGTGATTGAAGGCGATCTTAGCCAGCTGCTGGAACCCATTCGTCAGGAACATCAGGCTGATCTTCTGGCTTCGCTGTCAGGCGAGTAAATAACTTAATGAATATTGGTGAAGCAATTCGGTGGGGTGCCAGTCAGCTGACCGACAGTGAGTCGCCGGTGCTGGATGCCCGCGTGCTGTTAAGCGAAGCACTGGAGGCTTCACTAACCTACCTTTTAACCTGGCCCGACAAAGCAGTAACCGGGTCAGCGTTAATGACCTATAAAAATTTTATTCAACAACGTGCCAGTGGTCAGCCGGTGGCCTATATCACTGGTCAGCGTGAATTCTGGTCGCTACGTTTGAAAGTCTCACCTGACACGCTAATCCCCCGGCCTGATACCGAAACCCTGGTGGAACAGGCGTTAGCCCGGCTGCCTGCCACACCATGTCGTATTTGTGACTTAGGCACCGGCACCGGGGCCATTGCGCTGGCCCTTGCCAGTGAGCGCCCGCAGGATACCTTGCTGGGGGTCGATAGAATCGCCGCCGCGGTCACCCTGGCGCGCGAAAATGCCCGGCGCAATAATATCGACCATGCGCAATTTATGCAGAGTAGCTGGTTTGATGAACTTGCCGGTCAGCAGTTTGATATGATTGTCACCAATCCGCCCTATGTAGAAAGCCACAGCGATTATCTAAGTGTGGGCGATGTGCGCTTTGAACCGATTTCAGCACTTATCGCAGGCAGTGACGGGCTTAGCGATATCCGAAAAATAATCGCGCAGGCGCCAGCTTATCTGAACCGCGAAGGGTGGCTGCTGATTGAGCACGGCTATACCCAGAGCGAGGCGGTGCAACAGTTGCTGCGACAGGCAGGCTTCACTAAGGTGACCAGCGAGGCAGATTTAGCCGGGCAGTTGCGGATCACCTGTGGCCAGATGTCAGGCTGAGATTTACCGGATTAAATTTGAATCCGATAAGCGTCATCCTTTAACAATAGTAATAACAACACTAAGGCAAACTTTATGTACCTGATGGTTAAAAATATCCATATGACCGCAGTGATGCTCAGCGTCCTGCTATTTGTTTTTCGGTTTATCCTGTTGCAGGCCAACGCGGGCATGCGCAATGCCAAGTGGCTCAAAGTGGTACCGCATATCATCGATACCATCTTGCTGGCCAGCGCCCTGGTTCTGTGTGGCATTTTATCGCAGTGGCCATTTGTAAATGACTGGCTCACGTTTAAGTTTACCGGCTTAATTCTGTATATTCTGATGGGTATGTTCGCCCTTAAATGGGGCCGTTCGGCGCCCATGCGCTGGATTGGTTTTATTGGCGCCCTGACCTGGCTGGTACTCATCTTTCGGGTCGCGATTACCAAAGAAGCCGTGATTTTTTAATTTAACAGGAATACTTATGACTGTATCCACACGTACTCTGCAGATTGGCAAGGTTGAAGTGGCCAATCAGCTGCCTTTTACCTTGTTTGGGGGCATGAATGTTCTGGAGTCCCGTGACCTGGCAATGAAAATTGCCGAGCACTATGTTTCGGTAACCCAAAAGTTGAATATTCCTTATGTCTTTAAAGCCTCATTCGATAAAGCCAATCGCTCCTCGGTGACGTCTTACCGGGGCCCGGGTATGGAAGAAGGGCTTAAAATCTTCGAAGAAATAAAGCAAACGTTTGATGTGCCGGTTATCACGGATGTTCATGAGCCGCATCAGTGTCAGCCTGTGGCTGAGGTGGCTGATGTCATTCAGTTGCCGGCCTTTTTGGCCCGCCAGACCGATCTGGTGGTGGCTATGGCCCAGACCGGGGCGGTGATTAATGTGAAAAAACCGCAGTTTCTGGCCCCTCATGAAATGCAGCATATTATTGGCAAGCTGGGTGAAGCCGGTAACGACAAAGTGATTTTATGTGAGCGTGGCAGCTGTTTTGGTTACAACAACCTGGTGGTGGATATGTTAGGTATGGATGCCATGAAAGCCTATGCCCCGGTTATCTTTGATGCCACGCATGCGCTGCAAATGCCTGGTGGGCGTGCCACCAGTGCCGATGGACGCAGGGCTCAGGCCGCGCAACTGGCGCGCAGCGGAATGGCGCTAGGGCTGGCAGGGTTATTTATTGAGGCGCACCCGGATCCGGATAAGGCGAAATGTGACGGGCCATGTGCTCTGCCGCTGTCAAAGCTGGAGCCCTATCTGGCGCAGATGAAAGCCATGGATGATATGGTCAAAGATTTTGCGCCGCTGGATACGTCAAATACGTAGAACCAGGACCAAAAGCGCCGGTGTAAGCCGGACAGGGTGAGAGAAATAGGCAGTGAAAACTGCCTGTTTTTGTATCAGGTGTACAATAAAAAATTATTCGCTCTGGCGTGCTTTACGTACCACTTTTACCGGTTGTTTTTTCTGATAGGCAAATAAAGCCGTATTCTGGTATTTCACTGCCTGGGTTTTAAGCTGGGAAGAAACTTCAAGCTGAATGTCTTCAGCGAGGTTGAGTTGTACTATCGGCGTTGGAATTTCCAGATTTTCAAATTCCAAAGATACAGGTTCGCCCTGTTGAGCCGCGGCGGTGCCGGCCAGCAATAACATTAACGAAGATAACAATAGTTTTTTCATTACACACCTAATATAATTAATTTAAAACTTGTTCTAAATATGTAAAATATTTTAACAAGAAGCATTTTTAAAGCTCTGTTCTAAAAGCTTTATTTTTTAATGCGGGCAAATAGTAGTCAGTATTTGATTAAAAATAAAACGAGTAAATGTATGGTTGAAGGGTTAGAAAAACTAATGCTTCGACGGATTTTTCCTTTCCACAGGCAAGGCGCAGGATGCAACGACGATTACCCCCACTGAATGCGTTAAAAGCCTTTGAGGCTGCAGCGCGTCATCTAAGTTTTACCCGGGCGGCTGATGAGCTGTTTGTGACTCAGGCTGCTGTCAGCCATCAGATAAAGGCTTTGGAAGAATACTTATCGATGAAGCTGTTTATCCGGCGCAACCGCACCTTGTTGCTCACCGAAGAAGGTCAGGCCTATTTTCTGGAGCTTAAAGATATCTTCAAAAGCTTACAGGAGGCCACCGATCGCCTGCTGGCAAAAGGCAGTAAGGGTGCCATCACGGTGGCCATGCCGCCCAGCTTCGCCTCACAATGGCTGGTGCCCCGCATAAGTCGCTTCAGTAACGCCAACCCGGATATTGATGTGCGCATTAAAGCGGTGGATTTTGATGAAGGCTTTTTAGATGATGATATTGATGTCGCCATCTACTATGGCAAAGGCCGCTGGTCCGGCTTGCAGGCTGATAAACTTCACCGTGAATTTTTAACGCCCTTATGTGCGCCCAGTTTATTCAGTGGCCCCAAGCCACTTAACAGTCTGGCGGATTTAAAACACCATGTGTTACTGCACGACCTGAGTCGGGAAGCCTGGAAGACCTGGTTAAAACAAATCGGGGTGGCGGGAGTCAATGTAAATCAGGGGCCGGTGTTCAGTCACTCAATGCTGGTCTTACAAGCCGCAGCACTGGGGCAGGGCATAGCATTGGCCAATACAATTCTGGCCCGGCCAGAAATAGACGCCGGGCGACTGATAATGCCTTTTTCCGAACGCGTAGAAAGTCGGGATGCTTTTTATGTGGTGTGTGATGAATCTCAGGCCGATTTAGGTAAAATAGCCGCCTTTCGCGAGTGGATCTTAGCCCAGGTAGAAGAAGAGCAGGAAGATGTTTGATTATAGTATCGACAGCCCCGATAGCCCGACATGCCGGCTGGTACTGGCTCATGGTGCCGGAGCCGGGAAAAGTTCTGAGTTTATGGAGCACATCAGCGCGCTGCTGGTAGCCGCAGGGATTGAGGTCGTTCGCTTTAACTTTGTGTATATGCAAACCATAGAACAGACAGGCAAACGCCGGCCGCCAGAAAAAGCCGGGGTGCTACTCCAGCACTTTGCCGGGCTGCTGGATCACCTTGAACACCAGTTGCCTGCGTTGCCACTATGGCTGGGTGGTAAATCGATGGGCGGGCGCATGGCAACTATGCTGTTAGACCAAACGTCGGCCCAGGGCGCGGTAGCCTATGGCTATCCATTCCATCCGCCAGGCAAGCCTGACAAGCTGCGCACCGAACATTTGGTCCAGCCCGGCAAACCCGTTCATATCTTTCAGGGCGAACGCGACCCTTTTGGTATTCCTGAGGAAGTTAATCATTACGGCTTGCATTCAAAAGTAACGCTGCACTGGCTTGAGGATGGCGATCATAGCCTGAAGCCGCGTAAAAAAAGTGGTTATGATTACCATCAACATCTGCAACGAACGGCTGATGACACCGCGCGGGTGCTTGGCACCGGGACTGTACCATGAAAAGCTTCATCATTACCGGCGCGGTCGGCGCGCTGCTGTCCGTGATACTTGGCGCGTTAGGAGCACATAAACTCGACAGTTACCTGAGCCCTGATGCGTTGCAGGCCTTTAATACCGCGGTGGAATATCAGATGTTTCACAGCCTGGCAGTGTTGCTGGTGTGTGTGTTGCCGCTGGCCCAGCGTCAGGCCAGACAAGCCGCAGCCTGTTTTGTAGTGGGAACGCTGCTGTTTTCCGGCAGCATTTTCGGGCTGACTCTGGCCCACGCCAGCTTTTTAGGACCGGTCACTCCTTTGGGGGGACTACTACTGATGATTGGCTGGCTAATTTTGATTTTTGCAGCCATAAGGAGCCCATCGAATGGCTAGTCTACTGGGCTATTGTCGCGCCGGATACGAAAATGATTTGGCCGAGGAACTCACGGCTAAAGCGGCTGCACTGCAGTGTTTTGGTTATCCGAAATTTGAGCGCGGCAACGGCTATGTACAATATATCTGTTACCACCAGGCTGACGCCGATAAGTTAGGCCGTCAGCTACCGGTGATGGAGACCATTTTTGCCCGCCAGCTGGTGGTGGTGACCGGGACCCTTGAACAGCTAAGCCGCGAAGATCGGGTGAGCCCGGTGCTGGCCGAGATCCTACAGCATGATGATGATTCGGTGCAAAACGGACTGTTACAGGTGGAACACGCCGACACCGATGCGGGCAAAGAGCTGGCCAAATTTTGCCGTAAATTTGCGGTAGTGCTACGCCAGGCGTTACGAAAAAACCGGGCGCTCACCTTTAAAGAAAAACCACAGGACCGGGCGTTGCATGTGTTTTTTACCGATTTTGATGCCTGTCTGGTGGGATATAGCTATGCTGCTTGTCGCAGTCCCCACGCAAATGGTATTTACCGTCTGAAATTTCCTGCTGCGGCGCCCAGTCGCTCCACGCTAAAGCTTGAAGAAGCTATTTTGACGATGCTTTCTCCCCACGAGCAGCACACAGTATTACGAGCAGGGGGCCGGGCCGTGGATTTAGGCGCGTGCCCCGGTGGCTGGACCTATCAGCTGGTGCAGCGGGACATGTTTGTTGAAGCCATTGATAACGGCCTTATCGCCGAAAACCTGATGGCCACCGGACTGGTTGAACACTTTGCCGCGGACGGTTTTAGTTATAAGCCACAATTTGGCCGTGTAGATCTGCTGGTCTGTGATATGATAGAGCAGCCTGACAGGGTCGCAAGGCTTATGGGCGACTGGTTAGTCAATCGTTGGGCCGATCATGCGATATTCAATCTGAAGTTACCAATGAAAAAACGCTATGAAACGGTAACCCAAGCCATGGCAGATGTACTGACTCGCTTGCAAAAGCTGGAGGACAGCTTTGTAATTCGTATGCGGCATCTATATCATGACCGTGACGAGATCACAGTTTCAATTTTAAGAGAATAACCTTTGGGGTTATTTTTTTAATAAGTTATTGATTAATCAAAAATAAATTTAGTGTTGGCGTGGATTTGCTGCATAAGTTTTATACTTTTTGCGCAAAGGGCTGTCAATCTGGTATTGAAATCCTTTATAATCCCGCCGTTTTTTTACTCTGAACCAATTAAAAGTGAACTAATGGCAGACTTATCTCATTACAGAAACATTGGTATTTTCGCTCACGTAGACGCGGGCAAAACTACCACCACTGAACGTATCTTGAAACTTACCGGTAAAATCCATAAAACCGGTGAAGTGCACGATGGTGAGTCAACAACTGACTTCATGGATCAGGAAGCGGAGCGTGGTATTACTATCCAGTCAGCTGCGACAACCTGTTTCTGGAAAGATCATCGTATGAACATCATCGATACGCCAGGGCACGTTGACTTCACTGTTGAAGTTTATCGTTCACTGAAAGTTCTTGACGGCGGTATCGGTGTATTCTGTGGTTCTGGTGGTGTTGAACCACAATCAGAAACCAACTGGCGTTATGCGAACGAATCTGGCGTAGCCCGGGTTATTTTCGTAAACAAACTGGACCGTATGGGTGCAGACTTCTACCGTGTTGTAGGTCAAATCAAGAAAGTACTGGGCGCGAAGCCAGTCGTAATGACACTGCCTATCGGTATTGAAGATGAGTTCAACGGCATCATCGATGTTCTTGAACAAAAAGCTTACATCTGGGACGAAACAGGTCTGCCAGAGAACTTCGAAGTATGCGATGTTCCTGAAGACATGAAAGACAAAGTTGCCCAATACCGTGAAGACATGATCGAAACTGCGGTAGAAATGGATGACGACCTGATGATGGCGTATATGGATGGTGAAGAGCCGTCTATTGAAGACATCAAACGTTGTATCCGTAAAGGTACTCGCGATCTGGAATTCTTCCCGACTTTCTGTGGTTCTGCGTTTAAGAACAAAGGTGTTCAGCTGGTATTGGATGGTGTTATTGACTATCTGCCTAACCCAACTGAAGTTATCCCTCAGGATCTGACCGACAAAGATACCGGTGAACCTACTGGTGAAGTTGCGAAGGTTTCCACTGATGAGCCTTTCCGTGCGTTAGCGTTTAAAATCATGGACGACCGTTTTGGCGCCCTGACCTTTATCCGTGTTTACTCTGGTGTGCTGAACAAGGGCGATACCGTTCTTAACAGTTTCACTGGTAAAACCGAGCGTATCGGCCGTATGGTTGAGATGCACGCCAACGATCGTACCGAACTTACCAAAGCACACGCCGGTGATATTCTGGCGGTTGTAGGTATGAAGAATGTTCAGACTGGTCATACTCTGTGTGCCACGTCACATCCTTGTACGCTTGAGCCGATGATCTTCCCTGAGCCGGTAATCTCTATTGCGGTTAAGCCTAAAGATAAAGGCGCGACTGAAAAGATGGGTATTGCCATTGGTAAGCTGGTTTCTGAAGATCCGTCGTTCCAGGTTGAAACTGATGAAGACTCAGGCGAAACCATCCTTAAGGGTATGGGTGAGCTGCATCTTGATATCAAAGTAGATATTCTTAAGCGTACTTATGGCGTTGAACTGGAAGTTGGTCAGCCGCAGGTTGCTTATCGTGAAACTATCACTGCTCCAATTGAAGATAGCTACACGCATAAGAAACAGTCTGGTGGTTCGGGTCAGTTCGGTAAGATTGATTACCGTATCAAGCCTGGCGAAGTGAATTCTGGCTTTACGTTCAAGTCAACGGTTGTTGGTGGTAACGTACCAAAAGAATTCTTCCCGGCTATCGAAAAAGGCTTCAAAGGCATGATGGATCAGGGACCACTGGCTGGTTACCCGGTACTGGATGTTGAAGTAGAATTGTACGACGGTGGCTTCCACGCAGTTGACTCTTCTGCAATCGCGTTCGAAATCGCTGCGAAAGGCGCTTTCCGTCAGTCTATGCCAAAAGCAGGTCCTCAGATTCTTGAGCCTGTAATGAAAGTAGACGTGTTCACTCCTGAAGATCACGTTGGTGATGTAATTGGTGACCTTAACCGTCGCCGTGGCATGATCAAAGATCAGGAAGCTGGTGTAACTGGTGTTCGCATTAAAGCAGACGTACCTCTGTCTGAAATGTTCGGCTACATCGGTCACCTGCGTACTATGACTTCTGGTCGTGGTCAGTTCTCTATGGAGTTCAGCCACTATGCACCTTGTCCTAACAATGTTGCGGACAAAGTTATCGAAGAAGCCAAAGCACGTAACGCCAAATAAGTTCGTAGCTTAGACTCTTAAAAACCCGCCTTCTGGCGGGTTTTTTTATGTCTGTCAAAAACTGGTCTTTTTCTGTACCCGGGTGGCGGCCCCGGTTGTGTAAGCTATAACGCCAATCATTTTTAGCCGATGGTTATCATGCTTACTTGCCTCTATCTAACTCTGTTGGCAGCCATAACCGGCGCCGTGCTTCTGATATCGTTGTGGTGGCTGGCACATGGGACGAGCGTTTATATGCAGTTACAGCAGCTCGAAAATCCTGGTGAGCCCTATTTACGATTGTTTGACTCAGTACGAGCAAGATTACAAAATCAGCCAGTCAGTGTGTTTCCGGTAGGGGTGATTACCCATGTTCATGTCTACCCACGGGCCCTGGTATTTTGTGCCGGCCCTTTCGAGCTGGCACGGCTGTGTTTACCCGTTTGGCAGATAAAACAGGTGATCAAACGGTGCCGGCAAATTCTGCCGGTAGCAGGCGTGTGTCATCATACCCCGCTGGCACCATAAGCGGGCTATTTGGCGGGATGGTGGCGCAGGGATTTTTTCAGCTGTTTAAAATGCTGCCGTAACAGCTGACGTTGTTTGGTATGGTCGCCAGGTTGATACTCAATGGCTTCAAAAACTTTTACAAAATTATCCAGCGCGGTGCATGCCGCAGCGTTGATATGGCCGCTGACATGCCTGGCATAGGTACGGGCTGAGGTATTATGGCGGGCAATACCGGTGACTTTGTAAATTTCCTGCTGGGCATCCTGGTACAACCGTAAGCTTTCTGATTTTATTCTTGGGGCAGGGCGCGGCACAAAGTAAAACGCCAGCAACCCAGCGATAAACAATACTACTGCCAACATAAATAGGGTCATGCGTTCCATACTGGTATTGCCCAGTAAACGGGTGAACATATCCTGCTGCGTGGCTCCGTCAAAACCCAGCACCCAGCGATTCCACTGATAATTGATGGTATCTGCAAACTGATAAAGCTGCGCCAACGCCGGCACATTATGAGCCCGGTTACGGGAAAATAATGGCAAATCCTGTTGCTGGTTACTAAATGCACTTTGAAAACCGTATAACAGCCGCGAAGCGGCCACCATAGTGGTGGGATCAAATTGTTGCCAGGTTTTCCCATCCAGACTCGCTTCAACCCAGGCATGGGCATCATACTGATATACATTCATCACTTTAGCGCTGATGAGGTCGCCGCCCTGATAGCCGGACACCAGTCTGGCGGGGATCCCGGCAGCTCTGAATGCCAGCGCCATAGCACTGGCATAGTGCGCGCAAAAGCCCTGACGTGCTTCAAATAAAAATGCATCCACCGGCGCCGCGGGCATGACTGGCGGTGTCAGGGTGTACGAAAAATTCTCAGTGGCAAAATACTGCATCAGTCGATTGGCAAAGACGGTGTTATCGCCACTTTGCTGATACAGCCCCTTCGCCCAGCGCACAGTGCGGGGGTTAGAGGCTTCCGGATACTCAAGGTTGACCTGAAGCTCCGCCTGCCCGCCAGTGATCTTCAAAGGCGCTGCAGGATAACTATTAAAATTAAAGGTCTGGCGATTGAGAACAGGTTGCCGGCTCATAATGGTATGATCATCAGCCACCACAATCTTGCTCGCCGAATTTGAGGTGGCCGGAACCGTGGTTCCCAGACTGTAGAGCCAGGCATTACCGTTGCCTTCAGCCAGCAGCTGATAAGAAAATCGCTCACCGGCCGGTTCACTTTGGTAAGTGGTGGGCCTGAGTTGCAGCAGTTGTTTGCGGGCCTGTCGGTAGTCGCCAACCTGCCAGCTTTTGCCATCGAACTGTTCCAGCACCATCGCCCGCCAGTAGCGTTGTTGCATGGTCGGGACCGTGTTTTTAAAGGTGGCAGTAAATACCTTTTCGTCAGAGCGTGTGAGGTTGGCCACATCGCCCGGGGTGATTTTTTCACTAAGGCCGGTTTCACTGCTTTTGCCTTCCGGCATTCCCCACAAAGGCGGCAGATGAGGTAGCGCGACAAACAGGATCACGGCGATAGGCAGCGCCTGCAAGCCAATTTTTAACAATGCCTTAAGATGACCCTTAAAGGCGCGTTGGGGGCGTAGAACAGTTGGAGTGAGAGCAGGGCGCCCATCAGCACCACGCTATACACAATGCCGCTCACTAATGCCTGGGAAAATATAAAATTACAGCCGATTAAAAATAAGGTGCAGCCCGCAATCTGCAAAAAGTCCCGGGCCTGTTTAAGCAGCAGCAGTTTTAATGCACAGGCACTGACCAGCAAATTGATCATGGTCAGCAATACCCCCTGCTCGCGGCTGAACCAGACCAGGGCCACACAGGTAAGAATGGCCAGCAGGTTGATCGTACGCACTTGTAAATTACGGCGGTAAGCGCCCTGATATAGAAAATAGCGTACGCCCAGCGCGCACAATACCAGTATCAGCACCCATCCCATAAGTTGCTGATAAAGACACAGGGCGGTAACCCCAACGGTTATGGCCAGCGCCAGGCTCGCGCGATGTCCGGCGATGGGCAAGGCTTTGGTACTCATCCTGATGAGCCCCCGGTGGCGGGAATACCGGCCAATAGCGCCAGGCAGCGATTTCTGTGTTCAAGACCACTGTTGTGCGCAATAGTTTGCTGATCCAGTTGCAGTCCGTAACTGATATTTTGCTGACACAAGGTTACCGCCTGATACGCGACCTGACTCAGATGTTGTTCCAGGTTGGCACTGTGGGTGTTTACTTTAAGGTAGCCAGCCTGTCCGCCTTGCTCACTAAAAATTTTTACGGCAGGGTCACGGCCTTTGGCCACCGTCTGCCATGCAATCCGGTTCAACGGATCGCCACTGCTATAGGCTTTCAGACCCTCAAAATCATCATGCCCGGGGCATAGGCACTGGATTGAGCCATATCCTTGTTCAGCGGTACCAGGGTAATTTCACAGGTCTGTAATTTGGGAAATACGGTAAGGGCTGGGCAAAATCCAGATGGGTCCAGCATTTAAACAAACCTAAGGGAAACTGACTGGAAAAGGTCACCCGCGGCAAAGGGAACAACCCCCGGCGGTAGGTAAAACGAGGCAGACTGATGACTGCCGGGGCCTCATCCAAATCGATGACGATGCCGGTAGCATGCCCCCACCAATGAATTTTCAGCTCACCATGGCCGGCTCGAGTGTGGGTTTCTATCAGCTGCATCTGAAAGGTGGCGTTGTCACCGGCAAAAACCGGATTTATGCCGCGGGCCTGTAACTGGATCCGCGAAAAATTACGGTAACTGGTAAATAGCGTAACCAGCCCCAGGGCGATAAAAAAGTAGCTGAGTAATAACAGCAGGTTATTTTGATAGTTTGTGCCCAGCACAAATAGACATACACACAGGATAAGAAAGCAAAATCCAAACACCGTAGGAAAGATAAATATCGAACGGGCGTCTAGCTGATGGCGTTGCTTTTCAGGAATACGACTGGCCAGCCAGCGTAGCATAAGTCGATTTTTAATCCTCGCCAGGCGCATCAGGCTGCCAGCGGATCAACGCTTTCCAGCAACCGCTGGCTAAGCACCGTATCTTCAGCCTGCTCCATATTTGCTGAACGCATGCGGTGTTCTGCAACCGATTCAAAAACCGCCTGCACATCTTCAGGAACAACATAATTTCGTTCGTGCATAAACGCCCAGGCTTTGGCAGCGGCCAGAATGGCTTTACTGGCCCGTGGTGACAGGGCATGAGGATAGCCGGGCGTGGTGCGGCTCATGGTGACCAGACGCAGAATGTAGTCTATGACCGCGTCGGCGGCATGCACATTAACCACACTGGACTGCCACTGGGCCAGCGTGTTTGCACACACCACCGCCTCAGGCATGCTACTGTCTCTATCGATACCGGCTTGCATCAGCATTGCTTTTTCAGCATCCCAGTCTGGATAGCCTAGTGAAATCCGCATCAAAAAACGATCGAGCTGGGACTCTGGTAAAGGATAGGTACCCGACTGATAGGAAGGGTTTTGGGTGCCAATAACAAAAAACGGATCGGGCAGCCTGAAGGTCTGGCCATCAATGCTGACTTGCTGTTCTTCCATCGCTTCAAGTAACGCGCTTTGGGTTTTAGGGCTGGCGCGGTTAATCTCATCGGCCAGCACCAGCTGACTGAATACCGGACCATGACGAAACTCAAAGCTCTGTGTCTGGGTATTGTAGATATTGCTGCCTAACATATCAGCCGGCAATAAGTCAGAGGTAAACTGGATCCGGGAAAACTGCAAGCCAAACAGACGAGCCAGCGCATGGGATAGGGTGGTTTTGCCCATACCGGGTAAGTCTTCAATCAGCAGATGACCATTTGCCAGAATGCACGCCAAAGCAAGTTTTAGCTGGTGGGACTTACCAATAATATGCTGACTCAACGCGTTGGTTAACGCCTGATATTGCGTGTTGTTCATCCGTGGCTACCACTCCAGTTGCCGATGTTAATTTATCTTAGCAAGACAAAGCTTTAAAAAAATTGTTTTACTAATACGTGAGTATAGACACAAAAGCGCAACTGATTAATTTAGCATCAAATGTTTGGCAAATTAAGGCGGATAAAGTGCTGCGACAAGGCGGCGGGTTGTCTATAATGGGCAAGCTATTTAAGGAAGTGGTTTATGAAAAGTATTGAAATAGATGATGATTTGTACGCATTTATCGCCGGTGAAACAAAGCACATTGGCGAAAGTGCGTCAGATATCTTACGTCGATTGCTCATGACACCGGCAACCGCACAAAATATGTCAGCAAAAACCGCCGAAGGCACCCCGTCATCGCCCGCCAAAGCAACCGTATCGCAGGCAGCTAAAAAAGCGGCTGAAGCTACGCCTGCGCGAACAGCCAAAACGCGTCAGTCTGATGATATTCTTAAACGGGCTACGCCTGATGTATTAAAAGACTACACTAAGCGGGTGGATTTGTTTTTGTTTATGCTGGCACAGCTCCATGAGCTGCATCCCCAGGAATTTGCCGAAGTTGAAAAAATTAAAGGCAAAAACCGGGTGTATTTTGCCACCAGTAAAGAAGCGTTATTAAAAACCGGCAGCAGTACCAACCCCAAACAAATCCCGGGCAGCGCTTTTTGGGTAGTGACCAACAACAATACGGCCAAAAAAGTGGCGATGCTGGAGCAGGTTTTGCAGCTGTTGGGCTACGATCAGAAAACCAGCAACAGTTTGCTTAATCGCTTTGCCTAAGTAATTACCGACTAACGCTGTTTACTACAACCGACAAGGAAACTGCATGGCTTTACATCCTCAGGCGGGGCAACCTGCCGCTCGTGAACAACTCATTAATGTGGCACATCTGGTAAGTCAGTATTATGCACACAAACCGGATGCGGAAAATGCGGCCGAAGCCGTCAGTTTTGGCACGTCGGGGCACCGCGGTACGGCGGTGAATGCCACCTTCACTGATACCCATATTGCAGCCATTTGTCAGGCGTTAGCCGAATACCGCGAACAGCACAACATCAGCGGTCCGCTATTTATTGGTAAAGATACGCACGCATTGTCCGAGCCGGCCATGCTTACCGCCATCGAAGTGCTGTGTGCCAACAAAGTGCAGGTGATAATTCAACAAAGTGACAATGCCAGCCGTGGCTATACACCTACCCCGGTTATTTCCCGCACTATCCTGCGCCATAATGCAGGGCGTTCTGACAATCTGGCAGATGGCGTGGTGATAACCCCGTCACATAATCCGCCCGGTGATGGTGGCTTCAAGTACAATCCCCCCATGGCGGGCCGGCCGACTCAAATGTTACCGGCATTATTCAACAGCGGGCTAATGCGCTGATCGCGGATGACAACCGGGAGGTTAAACGGCTTGATCTACGTCAGGCTATGGCCAGTGATTTGGTACGCGAAGAAGACTTTATGGAACCCTATATCGATGAGCTGGCAAATGTTATCGATATGCAGGCGATAGCAAAAGCGAAGCTGACGCTGGGTACTGATCCGCTGGGCGGCGCCGGAGTAGGCTACTGGGAGCGCATTGCAGAAAAATATGGTCTGAATATCAAGGTGGTTAATAACGAGGTTGATCCGCAATTTGCGTTTATGCGCCGCGACAAAGACGGCAAACTGCGGATGGATTGCTCTTCGGCTTATGCCATGGCCGGGCTTATTGAACTGAAAGACCAGTTTGATTTGGCCTGGGGTAACGATCCTGATTTTGACCGGCACGGGATTGTCTGTCGCAGTCAGGGTTTAATGAATCCGAACCATTATCTGGCCGTGGCCATCCAGTATCTGTTTACCCATCGCCAGCAATGGCCCGAGACACTAAAAGTGGGCAAGACTCTGGTTTCCAGCTCCATGATTAATCGTGTAGCCAATGCACTTGGCCGGGAACTGGCTGAAATGCCGGTGGGCTTTAAATGGTTTGTTGAAGGCATGGGCCAGTCTACAATTGGCTTTGCGGGGGAAGAAAGTGCCGGCGGTATTTTCTTGCAGCGTGATGCCAAAACCTGGGCTACCGATAAGGACGGGATTATTCTATGTTTGCTGGCGGCCGAAATGCTGGCGGTGACCGGTAAGGATCCGGGCGAACATTATCAAAACCTGACCGAGCAATTCGGGGCGCCGGTGTATGAGCGGGTGGATGTGGCCGCCAGCCATGAAGAAAAACAAAAGCTAGCCGCTCTCGACAGTTCAGCGGTCACCAGCGACACCCTTGCCGGCGAACCTATCACCGCCATTGAAACCCATGCCTCTGGGAATAATGCTGCCATTGGAGGATTAAAGGTTTCTACCGAAAATGGCTGGTTTGCAGCGCGCCCGTCCGGGACCGAGCAAATCTACAAAATTTATGCAGAAAGCTTTAAAGGTGATACTCACTTACAAGAGCTCATCAGAGAAGCTGAGCAATTAGTGGCCAAGATTATACGGTAACGTTTAATTTGTAATAAAATATAATTTATTAAGTTAATTATATGTTAGCAATGAAGGCGATATTTAATATATCGCCTTTTTATTTGAAAAATTAACAAAAAAATTACAAAAAGTTGGTGGTAACGCTGCTATATTGCGGTCATGTCGTAGTTCAGTTTTGTAATTTTATTACGTTTTGAACCTGCACCTAAGCCAATTTTGTAGTGCTGGCCGGGTGTATCCTTTGCTAAGTGAGAGAGTGATATGAACGCAACCGCTTCACAAGCCAATTCCTTACCCGATGTAAAAATTGATAAAAACGAATTTAAAGCCGCCGTAATTCGTCATCTTCACTGTACATTGGGAACCGACGAGAACAAAGCCAACAGCCATGCGTGGTGGAAAGCGACCTGCGCCGCCATGCAGGAAAATGTGCTTGAAGGATTACGTCGCACCCAAAAAACCCATTACATGAACGATACCCGTGCTGTGCACTATTTTTCTGCAGAGTTTTTGATGGGCCGTCTGCTATCTAATAATCTGCAGAATTTCGGCTTGTATGAAGTAGCCGAAGCCGGTCTGAAAGAACTGGGCGTGGAAATTGCCGATGTACTAGAAGAAGAGCCAGACATGGCGCTGGGCAACGGCGGCCTGGGACGCCTGGCGGCCTGCTTTATTGATTCATTGGCGACCATGGAAATTCCGGCTATTGGGTATGGTATTCATTACGAACATGGTTTGTTTCGTCAGGAAATCAGAAGTGGGGCGCAGATTGAGCGTCCCGACAGCTGGCGCGACTATGGAAACCCATGGGAGATTTGCCGTCCGGAGTCGACTCAGGAAGTGTCTTTATTTGGCTATGTTGAGACCAAATACGGCGAAAATGGACGTATTCAAAAAGAATGGCACCCGGGCTCTATTGTAAAAGGGGTTCCGTGGGACATTCCAGTGGTGGGCTACGGGGGTAAAACCGTTAACGTACTGCGCTTGTGGCAGTCCGAATCATCTGGTTATTTTAACTGGGATGTCTTTAACGCAGGCGGCTATGTGGATGCTCAGCGCGAAAATGTTCAGGCTGAGACCATCTCTAAAGTGTTGTATCCCAACGATGAAACCGAAGCCGGTAAAGAGCTGCGTCTGATTCAGCAATATTTCTTTTGCTCTTGCTCATTGAAAGACATCATTCGCCGTTATAAGCGTGCTCACAAAGATGACTGGAGCCGGTTTGCCGAGCAGGTGGTGATTCAGCTTAATGATACGCATCCGGCCATAGCCATTCCTGAATTGATGCGCATTCTGGTTGATCGCGCGCAGCTGGACTGGGATACCGCATGGGGAATATCCACCAAGGTCTTTGCGTATACCAACCATACCTTATTGCCAGAAGCCCTGGAAAAATGGCCAGCCCGTATGCTGGAAAAAATTCTGCCGCGCCATCTTGAAATCATTTATGAGATCAACCATCGCTTTATGGATGAGGTGGATAAAAAATGGCCGGGCGATAATCTCATGAAAGCCAAACTGTCTATCATCGAAGAAGGCGGCGAGAAGATGGTGCGTATGGGTCATCTGTCTGTTATCGGATCTTTCCGGGTCAACGGCGTGGCTGAACTGCATTCTCGCTTAGTGAAACAAAACCTATTCCCTGAATTTGATGAACTATGGCCAGAAAAGCTGACCAACGTTACGAACGGCATTACCCCACGTCGATGGTTGAAAGCCTGTAACCCGGCACTGTCGAAGCTGATTGATAAAAAGATTGGTGAAGACTGGCCGATTAATCTGAAGAAACTGGAAGGGCTGGCCAAGCACGCCACCAATAAAACATTCCAGAAGCAGTTTATGCAGGTTAAACAGGCCAATAAAAAAATGCTGGCAGAAGAAATTCTGGCTTCGACCGGTATTGAGGTAAGTACCGATGCCATTTTTGATGTGCAGATTAAACGCCTGCATGAATACAAGCGCCAGCATCTGAATCTGCTGCATATCATGGCCCTGTATCGTCGTATTCTGGAAAATCCTGATTATGATATGCATCCACGGGTATTTATTTTTGGCGCCAAAGCAGCACCAGCGTATACACTGGCCAAAGACATCATTTATGCCATTAATATGGTGGCTAACAAGGTCAACAATGATCCGCGGGTGGGCGACAAGTTAAAAGTGGTATTTTTGCCCAATTACCGTGTTTCTCTGGCTGAAAAAATGATTCCGGCATCAGATGTGTCAGAACAAATCAGTACAGCCGGTAAAGAAGCGTCGGGTACCGGTAACATGAAGCTGGCCCTTAACGGCGCCGTAACCATTGGTACGCTGGATGGCGCCAATGTGGAAATTGCCGAGGAAGTCGGGGATGACAACATCTTTATCTTTGGCTTAACCGTGGATGAGGTTACTGAAACCCTCAAAGCCGGCTACAACCCCAAAGACTATTATTACCAGGATGCTGAGATAAAAGCGGTGCTTGACTGGCTGGAAACGGATTATTTCACTCCGGGCAAACCCGGTGCGCTGGTATCGATTAAGCAAAGCCTGCTGGATATGGGCGACCCGTACCTTGTGCTGGCAGACTTCCGAGCCTATTCGGATGCGCAAATTGAAGTTGATAAGGCGTATCGTGATAAAGAACGCTGGGCCGAAATGGTGATCATTAATACTGCAATGATGGGTAAGTTTACCTCAGATCGTTCGATTCAGGATTATGTAGACCGGGTCTGGAACCTGGATCCATGTCCGGTGAGTCGTCCTCAATCCTGATAAAAGGATAACTCACGCTCATACAGCCGCTGCTTTGACAGCGGCTTTTTTTTTGTTTTTTTAACATCTACAGTAATTCAGGCCGTCCGGCTAATCCAGTTCAAACTTTAACCAGTATAAAGGTCATCGCATTTATGCTTTAACCCTATCTTTTTGTTCGGAGAACAACATGAAAAAGTCTCGTCAAATTACTCTTCTGGCTGGCGCCACCTTATTACCATTAAGTTTGTGTATTAACGCTGCGTTCGCCCAACAATCCACTCAGGATTCTGCCGTGGTGAACATGCAGCAAAACCAGATGAGCGAAGTGGAGCGTGAAGCTGCCATGGAGGCGGAAAAAGAACGCAATGAAGCTATGCAGGAAATGCGCGAAGAAAAGCGCGATGCTCGAGAGGATTACAATGAGATGACGCGCGAGCAAAAACAGGAGGCAATGGAAGCCAAACGCGAAGCCCAGCAAGAAAAGCGTGAATACAAAAATGAAATGAAAAATGGCTGGAAAGAAGAAAAGCAGGAAGCAAAACAGGAATGGCAAGAAGAAAAGCAGGAAGCAAAGCAAGAGTGGCAGGATGAACGTGAAGAGTTAATGGACGAAAAGCAGGAATATACCCAGGACAAAAAAGCCGGGTGGAAGGACGAAGCTCGCGAAGCAGAGCGTGAAGCCGTAGAAGAAAAACGCGAAGCGATGACTGAAAAGCGTGAAATGATGCGTGAAAAGCGCGAAGAAAAACGTGAGATGATGAAAGAAAAACGCGGTGAAAAACGCGACATGATGCGTGAAAAGCGTGAAGCTGAACGTGAAAAAGAACGTGAAATGATGAAAGCGAAACACGAAAAAGAACGCGAAATGATGGAAAAAGAGCGTGAGATGAAAGACAAGATGGCCGACGGCGAGAAAGAGCGCCTGACCGATGAACCCATCAGTACGAAAGAACTGGAGCAAACCGAACGCGAAGCCCTCGGCACTGATTATTAAATAAACGTCGAGACTGTAAAAGATTTTGTGTAAATGGCTGATTGCACTGTTAAATCCGATCCTGGTACATAATCTCGAACTGCGCCATGGCCGGTTTCCAGTTGCGTATGGGCATCGTCCACTTTTTCGAAGCCTGATGCAAGGCTAGGTACAACACCTTCATGACGGCTTCGTCGTTCGGGAACGACCGGCGGGTCTTGGTGATTTTTCGCAGGGACGCGTTCAGCGACTCAATCGCATTGGTGGTGTAAATGGCCTTGCGTATCTCGGTCGGATAATCGAAGAATACGCATAAACGTTCCCAGTTCGCCCGCCAGGAGCGGCTGATGGTCGGGTGTTCGCAATCCCATTTTTCTGCAAAAAGCTCGAGGGCCTGCTCGGCTTCAGCACGAGTGGCCGCACCATAAATCAGTTTTAAATCCGCCGCGATAATCTTACGCTGCTTCCAGTTCACGTAGCGCAGCGAGTGGCGAATTTGATGCACGATACACAGCTGCACCTGTGTTTTCGGGTATACCGCTTCAATGGCTTCCGGGAAGCCTTTGAGGCCATCACAGCAGGCGATGAAGATATCCTCCACACCACGGTTTTTAAGCTCGTTCATCACCGACAACCAGAACTTGGCTCCCTCAGTTTGGGCCATCCACAGACCTAATAACTCTTTTTCACCGTCGGTATTAATGCCAAGCGCCAGATACACGGATTTATTTTGTACCACGCCAGAGTCACGACTACGAACCACTAAACAGTCGAGATAAACCACCGGGTAAAGCTTTTCCAGCGGCCGATGCTGCCAGGCCTTAACCTCGTCCATCACCGCGTTCGTTACCTGCGATATGAAGGTGGCAGAGACCTCAATACCGTAAGCTTCTTCAAGGTAAGCCTGAATATCCCGCGTGGTCATGCCGCGCGCGTAAAGGGCAACAATGCGCTCATCAAATCCGTTTAGCTGACGTTCGCCCTTGCGTACTAACTTGGGGTCAAAACTGCCGTTGCGATCGCGTGGAATATCGAGTTCAACATCACCATTGGTGCTGCGAACACTCTTCTTCGTTTTACCGTTGCGAGAGTTGCCGCTGTTGTTACCAGCCGCATCGTTGGGCGCGTAGCCCAGATGGGCTTCCATTTCGGCTTCTAACGCTCGTTCAGCAACCTTCTTGGTAAGCTGCTTGAGGAGGCCAGCTTCGCCTAAAATGTCTTCTGGTGAATCACAGTCATCAAGCAGTTGGTCGATGAGTTTGTCTGATATTGGCATTCTGATATCCTTCTAAGGAGATGATAAGAATGCCATTTACACAGATATTTTTACACTCTCTAAACGTCTGACCCAAGTATAGAAACAACCCTGGTTCGCCGGGGTTGTTTTGTTTTTAAGACTGACTAATTGAACAGCTCAACCAAAATGTATAACTGTTTGAGTGAAAAGCACATTCAAAGAATTCCGGTAACTACGTTTAACCGTCCGAAAGTAGAGGCTTGTTTATCCAACGACGGTATGCTTTGATAATGGTGAGCTTTAGCAATCAATTGGCTGGATGTTAACAAGCTATCTACAAGGATCGTGATGAAGAAATTAATCTGTTCAGTTTTTATTTTAACGTCTCTGTTATTTACTAATGTTTCTATTGCTAGTGAATTTTATTTTTTTGATATGCCTGATGGAGAGCGGATAACGATAGGGCGGCAAAAGGTGGAGAAAAAAATAGGATAACTTTTATCGGCTCACCCCGTTGGTCAGCTGAAGAAGTATTAGAAGAGTTTATAAAAAATACGCTGGGAAGTCGGCTTTATACCCTTAACGTCGGTGACTCTTACTTCGCTGGCGACGACCTCTGCCCACCTGGAGATTGCTCAACGCCCCCCCCAAAAAAAGCAGCAGAGCTTTCACGGTTTCCCATCATACATAAAATAATTAATAGAGGTATTAAGGATTCGAACCCCGAACAGCTTCAGGCGCTTACAAAATACATGGCCAAAGGCGCCGCCATCAGTAGGGATAGTGATTTAACCTACCTTCAAGTTAGAAAGCACACAGGTAAGCCGCTTGGCATGTGTAAAATAACTGTTTCAGGTTGTGTGAAATTTTCTGAAGTAATATTTACAGATGACGATAATGGCTTTATCGCAAATCTGCCTGATCCGAACAGCGCATGGGATGATTGGGAAAAATACAATCGTTATACATCTATAAACAGGGCGTTTGCGGATTTCGTGTTTTCTACCCGTTCTATTTCTTGTTCCTCTTCATATTCAAAAGGCGAGCAGGCTGATAAAAAGCTAGTGGCAACATGCCGTATTAGTGGTTAGGGCCGGTTAAACCTAACTTGTGATAAAGCGACCAGACGGTGGAGCTTTTCAAGCAAGCGGCCCGTGAACATAGCTGTGGGCCATCACTGCACGTATGTATAAACGAGCTAATAACGGCTTTTTACTTGAGTCCGCCCGTGTACCACATATCTTTACCGTCGTGTGTAGGTGAAATTGCTGGTCGAGCTTGAGCCGTCAGGCCCATTAGCAGTTACGCGTGCAGAAGCCGCCATAGCCTGCCAGAAAAGCACAGGAACCGACGACTTTGTCTTGGCGTTGCAATCAAACTGATTTAGTCTACCGGCGAGGCAACACATCAATTTTTGAGAGTCCACAGTGCGGTCATTTCTTTCTCTTTATATTGCAAACTTATTCCTGGTTGGTGGCACGGCGCTTCTGACCACTTATCTGGCGTTGTACCTGGGCCAAAAAAATGTATCGACATTCTGGATTGGTTTGCTTACGTCGGGCTACTACATAGGGCTGCTATTTGGCTCAAAGGTTGGCTATTACCTCATAAAATCGGTGGGGCATATTCGTTCTTTTGCCGCCTGTACTGCGGCGGTAACCGCCTGTATTGCGATGCATGGCGTTTCCGATAACTTAACCCTATGGCTGGTATTAAGGGTGCTGGTTGGCGTTGGCATGATGTGTAATTTTATGGTGCTGGAAAGCTGGCTGAATGAGCAGGCCAGTCATGAACACCGGGGCCGCGTGTTCTCGTTATACATGATTACCTCTTACCTGGGGACCGTGCTGGGGCAATTGTCTGTAGCACAGTTCCCTGAACTCGGTTATGCCCCTTTGTTTCTGGTGTGCATCGCGGTTTCCATCGGTATTGTGCCCATAGCCATTACCCGACGGATTCACCCTAAACCCCTAAAACCTTTAGCGATGGGCTTCTTTAGTTATTTTAAGATTATTCCGCAGTCGCTCAGCGCCGTCATGTTTGCTGGTATCATCAACGGCAGTTTTTACGGGTTAGCCCCCACGTTTGCCAGCAAATCCGGTTTTGATGCTACCGGTATTGCCTGGTTTATGTCGGTGACGGTCTTTGCCGGGCTGCTGGCCCAATGGCCGATGGGGATGTTGTCTGACAGGATCAGGCGAAGTATCTTATTGCGAATCAGTGCCGTGGTGCTGGTGAGCGTCGCAGGCGCGATGTTTGTGCTGCCCTTAAGCCAGTTTTCCATGCTGATACTTAGTTTTATTTTTGGTCTTTTTGCTTTTACCCTGTATCCGCTGTCTTCAGCGCTGGCCAATTCCCGGGTAGATGATGAACATCGTGTGGGCGTCTCTTCGGCACTGCTGGTGGCTTTTGGGGCCGGGGCCGGGCTGGGTTCGGTGGCTCTGGCGCAGGTGATGGTACTACTGGGTCACACCGCTTTGTACGGCGCCATTGCGGTGCTCGCCGCTCTCATGTTCGGGGTATTGTCGGTTATCGATTTACGTCAAAAAGCAGAGCGACCAGAGCATTCAGACTATGTGGTCAGCGCCTCTGATATCACCACTTCGCCGCTGGCGGCGACCATGGATCCCCGTATCGAAGAGGCCACAGCACAGGAGCAGCTACTGGTAGTCGACGACGAGGCGACCCCACTTGGGGCAGATGAGGCAAAAACGTAAGCCCTGGGGAACCTCAGGGCTTGGCAGACTAGCGGGGTGTTTTCTTCATACGATTACTTTGCTCTTCGCGCTTTTCGGTGCGTTTTTCCTTACGATCCCGTTTGTCAGGAGTGAGGGAGCCGTCTTTGAATTTTTGCTTGCGTTTGGCCTTGTCAGCCGCTTTCTTGGCGGCGGCCTCGGCCATCTCGATTTTTTCCTGGGCTACCATTTCGGGGCTTTCCAGAGTAATTCGGCCAAGTTTGCCAGATTGCAGTTCTTTTAACAGAATCTCACAGATTTTATGCAGGTTAACCCGGCCCCCGGCCATAATCGCGCCGCGTTTTTTGGCCGCAGCTTCCAAAAACTCCAATTCAGTGGCAGGCAGCTCTTCCATTTTAAAACGCTCACGCATGAGGGCTGGATAGGCCTGAATAAGATAGTCGGCAGCAAAAAATCCCACATCATCATATTCCATCGCGGTGTTTTTCACCGCCCCGGAAGACGCCAGCCGGTAAATAGAGTGGGGATTTTCCACTTTAGGCCACAGTACCCCGGGCGTATCATACAGGACAATCCCGCTGCCCAGGTTAATCCGCTGCTGGCCTTTTGTCACCGCCGGCTCATTGCCGGTTTTGGCAATAATTCGTTCAGCCAGAATATTGATAAGTGTGGATTTTCCCACATTAGGAATGCCGGTGATCATGGCATTGATGACCTTGGGCTGGGTTGACTTACGCGGGCAGGCCTGACGGATCAGGTCGATAATTTGTTTTGAGTTGCCCGGATTATCGGTGGTGGTGGTAATGGTTTTCACCCCACGCTCTGACTCCAGGTAGGTCTGCCAGCGAGCGGTCATCTCCGGATCGGCCAGATCGAACTTGTTTAAAATCTTGATACAAGGTTTATCGCCCCGGATTCTGGCAATTTCAGGGTTCTCGCTGGAGTAGGGGATGCGTGCATCCAGCACTTCAATAAGCACATCAACCTGACTCAGGGATTCTTTAATTTCTTTGAGGGCTTTATGCATATGCCCCGGGAACCAGTGTAAAGCCACAATAGCCTTCCTTTGTAAAAATACGAGACGCTGGTGGGTGTCACGCTATAAAATAAATTACGAATTCAGCGACAGCTGATACGCACAGATGGTAACCGCGCTGGCTACATTCAGCGAGTCGATAGTCCCATTGCCGGCAATCGTGAATGCGGCGGCGGCAAAGTTGGCTAATGCCTCATGGGGCACGCCCCGTGCTTCATTACCAAACAAATAACAATCAAAATCTGCAAAGCCGGCACTGTGTACCGATTCACCCTGCATATCAAGATAAGCAAAACGCGAATAACGGGCCGCCAGATCGGGCAGGGTGATATTCTGCTCCATGGGCACATGGAAAATGGCGCCCATGCTGGCGCGGACCACCTTGGGGTTGAACGGATCCACGCTATTGGGGCTCAACAGTAACCGAAACTGACCAAACCAGGCCAGACTCCGCAAAATAGTACCCAGGTTGCCCGGGTCCTGGATCTCGTGCAGGTAGATGCAACGTTCTGACACCGATGCTGAACCTGTGGCCGGCTGCGGTAACGGCACGCAGGCGATGAGCCCCTGGGGAGATCGGGTATCACTGAGTTGCGCCATTTTTTTACTGGTGACAGGTACAATGCTAAACCCTGCATTGAGCTCATTAGCCCACTGTTCATAGTCATCAGTAACATATAAGGTGATTGGCGTGGTGTCACCAGTGTGCTTGCGTGCTTTGTGCAGCTCTAGAATCAGGTGTTCGCCTTCTACCAGATAATGGCCCAGCTCGGAACGGTATTTTTTTTGATGAAGTTTTTTGACATCATCCAGCTTCATTTTTTGTGCCCTTGGGTATTGATTGCATGGCGAAACGCAGGAAACGGGGTAATTGTGAAAGCATCGTGATCAGATGACAAATCCTGCCTCCAGTGAACAGACGCGTGATTATACCACTGACCCTCTGTCATTCGCACTTATGTTACCGGGAAACCGTGGCCCGGCACCAAAAAAGTGAAGCATCAGCACACCGCGAAGCAGGGGCGGTGTGCAATAAATCAGGTTTATATCCCTATTAACCTTTCAGGTGGGGTTTACATACCTCATTGACCCGGGTGGCATCGAATATTTCAATCCAGTAATCATCGGGGTCTTTGATAAAGGCGATGCCTTTCATTGAGCCATCATCGGGACGCTTTTGAAAGGGGACATCAAGCTTGTCAAAGCGAGCGCAGGCCTGCTCCAGATCAGGCACATGAAAACCAATATGGCCAAAGCCTTTTGGCTCGCTGTTGCCATTGTGATAGCGCGTATTTTCGGCCGTATCATTCCAGTTATGGGTCAGCTCGAGCATTGCCGGGCGCCCGAAGGTCTGCTGGGTACGCCTGGCGTCTTCGTCGCTGATATCAGAAAAATCATCGCCGGCGGTTAAGAAATACAGACTGAATTCCATCTGTTCAAAATCGAGTCGTTTTAACAACGTCATCCCCATGACCCGGGTATAAAAATCCAGCGAACGCTCAGGATCTGCAATGCGCAGCATGGTCTGATTAAATACAAAACCATGGGTCGCCGGATCCCGGTCTTCACACAAGCCTTCGGCGGAATCAAAATGACGGCTCATAACAATGTCTCCTGTGGGCAATTAATTGAGGGCTTATCCGAGTATTGGGATAAATCATTGCGATATCAAGCAAGCTACCGGTCTGATACAAAAAACCGGCAAGGCAGCAACTGTCTTACCGGTTCATAGACTGAGCAAATGCGCTTTAAAAACTAAAGGTGCGGCTGACGCTGGCGACGATGCGCTTGTCGGCAGTGTCGATATCCAGCGTGGTATCTTCAGCGGCAATTTCAAAGTTGAATTTGTTCCAGCTGGTCTGATACGCCACCCGATAATGCACATAGGAGGTGCCGCCATCACTGTCCCAAACCCAGCTATCATCGTCCAGTGAATTAGAAGTATCAACACTGACCCGAATGCCGTGGTTTTCGGCAATAGGGAAGGTGTGGGCAATCATGCCAATCACATGACCGCCGCCCAGGCCAAAATAATCCCACGAATACCAGCCATTAAACTCGGTGGTGCCGTAGTCTGAGCTGTAGGCCAGCTTGGTCCAGATTTCAGGATAGTTCAGGTCACTGGCAGCGGACGAGCCCATGTAGGTGTAGTAGGCAATGCCATAGTCCATGCTCCAGTTGTCATCCAACTGCAGCCAGTGACCGGCATAAAAGTCCAGTTCCTGTTCTGCGGTCTCCCCGTAGTCCACATTCGAGGTCCAGGCGCCGACGTACCAACCCTGATCGGCCGCATAGTCCAGACTCGCCTGCAAAGCCGGATCATTGTTGGTCTGGCTCACCCCGTTAAACATGTAATCAGAGGCCAGCGTAACCGTGGTAGACCAGTTGGCCGAAACCGTTTGGCTCAATGCCAGCGCGCTGCCAGCTATCAGTGTTTTTGTGAATATTTTCATCACCACTCCTTAATGGGCTGTATCAATTTTTTTAAAATCAAGCTCGTTTTCTGCTGGTGAGCTATCGATATTGCGGACCCGACCAAGCTTGCTGTATAAAATATAGCTCAAGCAGCAATAAAACAGACCAATAACCAACGCGCCAACCCATTGAATTTGCAAAAAGTCGATTTTGAACAGCAGGGTCAGCGCACACAGCGCAACAAAGTTAAAGACAAAATATTTTGCTTTGCCCAAACGCTGGGCTGACATATTCAGATTGTCGGTGTACAAACGGATCAGAGAATCGAGGGAGTTGATAACAAAAACCACCCCCACAAACACCATCGCTATGTTTCTTATACCGCTGGTGTCCAGTCCGGCGTCGTGATAGTGGTAAAGCACACCAAACCACAGCGCAATTGGGATAGATGGAAACACCAGCATCGCTGCCAGCACCTGGTAGGTTTTCATACCGCCCACAAAGCGAGAGGTAAACTGACCAATCATAATGGACCAGGCAAACCACCAGAACAGATAAAACGCATGATAGTCGTTAATAGGAAATAAGAAGTGTTGGAAATTGGCAAAATAGCCGCCCAGCATGGTGGTGGCTTCAAAATATTGCGCCATATCGCTACCGCCCCATACAAAGGCGCTGCCCCACATAAAGACAATCAGTGCGATAAACATCCAGGTGGTGGTGATACTTAATATGCGGACATACTTGATGTCTGTGCTGCTATACACCGAAAAGGCAATGGCGGCAAAAACGATGAGATAAAATGCCGGGACAATGCTTTCACCATCTCCCAGAGCAGGGAGGTACCACGGCAGGTTAGACAGCAACAAAAAGGCGGTAAAGGCACAGGTGCCGATGATCACCACATTGTGAATAAACTTAACCCAGCTAATTTCAAAAAATTTTACTTTGGGTTCAATGACACAAAAATAGAAACAGGTCAGAAAGTAAAAAGACCAGATAAAAAATCCCCAATAGCCAAACTCAATAGCCAGCGGATTAGTAAAGCTATACTCGGGATTTGCCCCGGTGTCTGCATAACCACCAAACTCAGTCAGTGGAAACATGATAAGGCCAACATCAAGGCCCGAAGTAAACAGGATGGCGATAAATGTTAGTGTTTTTACCGGCGTGACACCTATGATGCGCATGTTGCCCCACTTCACCACAATAAAAATTATGGCAGCAAGGGTCAGCACGATGCCGGCACTAAGCCACATCAGCATTGTATATCTCCTTTATTATTAAAATGGTTACATCTTGAAGCCCTCCCTGAGCAGATGCGGCGGGCAAGTTTGCCCGCCAAGGGTCAGCTTCCTGCTGTCAGCGAGCTACTGCGCTGTTTGGTTTGCCAGTCAGATTCTTCAACCACTGGCACATTTTCGATAGGTAGCAGCGTATTGCCCAGAATATGGTCGGCTGCTTTTTCGGCTACCATAATGGTAGGACCGTTCAGATTTCCGTTGGGAATGGTGGGGAAGACCGATGAGTCGACCACGTGCAGATTTTCGATTCCATGCACCCGGGTCGTCGAATCAACAACAGCCATATCGTCTTCACCCATTTTGCAGGTACACGATGGGTGATACGCACTTTCAACTGCCTGACGCACAAAGGCGTCGATTTGCTCATCAGTTTGCACCGCCTCTCCGGGCTGAATTTCGCTGCCGCGATATTCATCAAAGGCCTGCTGATTAATAATTTCCCGAGTCAGCCGAACACAGGCGCGAAAGCCTTCAATATCGTCCTGATGCTGTAGGTAATTAAACTGAATCGCAGGCGCATCGCCAGGTTTATCCGTTTTGACCCGAACAAAGCCGCGGCTGCGCGGTTTATTATGACCAATATGCACCTGAAAACCGTCGCCATCAAAAGCACTTTTGCCATCATAACGAATGGCGGCAGGCAAAAAGTGGTATTGGAGGTCGGGCCATTTGACGCCGGCTTTTGAACGAATAAAGCCACAGGATTCAAAGTGATTAGTGGCGCCAAGGCCGGTTTTAAACAGCAACCAGCGGGCCCCGATTATGCCTTTTGAAATAAGATCGAGTTCGCGATTAAGCGTGATGGGCTGTTTGCAACGAAACTGGAAGTAAAATTCCAGGTGGTCCTGCAGATTTTCTCCCACCCCGGGCAAATGGTGAAGACATTCAATGCCGGCTTTTTCCAGATGTTCGCGATTACCGATACCGGATAACTGCAACAAGTGTGGAGAGCCAATCGACCCGGCGCTAAGGATAACCGAGGTTTGCGCTCTGGCTTCGTGCATGGTGTCTTTATGTTCGTACTTCACCCCCACGGCTTTCTTGCCTTCCAGCAATACTTTTTGCACGGTAGCGTGGGTGACGATGGTCAGGTTGTCACGATCTTTTACCGGGTCCAGGTAAGCGCGCGCAGCAGAGCAGCGCTGCCCATCTTTAACGGTCATGTGCATGGGGCCAAAGCCTTCCTGCTGAGCACCGTTATAGTCGAAGGTTTCCGCGTAGCCTGCTTGTTTGCCTGCTTCGATAAAGGCGCGGTACAGCGGGTTTTGCATTTCGTTGCCGTTGTTGACCCCCAGCGGGCCATCGTTACCCCGGTATTGATCACCGCCCAGGTACCACTGTTCAGCACGCTTAAAATAAGGCAGGCATTGCTGGTAATTCCAGTTTTTGGCGCCGTATTCTTCCCACTCGTCAAAATCACGGGCGTGGCCGCGCACATACACCATGCCGTTGATGGAAGAGGAGCCGCCCAGTACCTTACCCCGTGGGCAATGCATGACGCGGTTATCCAGATACGGCTCTTCTTCGGTGTGAAATTGCCAGGCGTACTTATCCGAGTTCATCGGAATCGACAAAGCCGTTGGCATCTGAATAAAAATACTTTTATCACTGCCGCCGGTTTCAATAAGCAGGACCTTACTCGCCCCATCGGCCGTAAGACGGTTTGCCAGCACACAGCCGGCTGAGCCGGCTCCGACTACGATATAATCAAACTTTTCCATCAAGTCTCCTTAAAAGGGGCTTTCCAGTTCAACCATACCCATGTATACCGACTTGGTCTGAGTGTACTGGTTTAGCGCCTCGATGCCGTTTTCACGACCGATTCCGGATAATTTATAGCCGCCTACCGGCATTTCTGCAGGAGAGGCGCCCCAGGTATTGATCCAGCAAATACCCGCTTCAAGCTGATGAATAACCCGATGCGCACGAGTGATATTCTGGGTCATCAACCCCGCAGCCAAACCTAACGGTGTATCATTTGCACGGCGTATTACTTCTTCCTCATCCTTAAAGGTTAGTACACTCATGACCGGACCAAATATTTCTTCTTTAACAATCGTCATGTCATCGGTGCAATCAGTGAAAATAGTAGGCTCAACAAAGTAGCCATTTTCGGCGCCAGCCGGAGAGAATGTATTGCCGCCGGTTAATACCGTGGCGCCTTCCTCTTTGCCTTTGGCAATATAGTCCATGACCAGTTGCTGATGTTTTTGCGAAATCATGGCGCCAAAGTTCACCGACAGATCTTGCGGATCGCCCGCCTTGATATTGTTTTTGGTGCGCTCAACCAACTCACTGATGAACTGTTCATACACGCTTTCATGCACAAACACACGGGTGCAGTTAGTACACACCTCACCCTGGGTGTAGAAATTGCCCAGCATGGCGGCTGATACCGACTGTGAAATATCGGCATCTTCAAACACGATAAGCGGCGATTTACCACCCAGCTCCATGGTCACATCTTTTAAGGTCGAAGCTGCTGACTCCATTACCTTGCGGCCGGTACCGACTTCACCGGTAAAAGACACTTTTTCGATCAGCTCGTGGTGAGTTAACCACTGACCCACATCGCCGGCCCCCAGTACAACATTGAATACACCAGCCGGCACCCCAGCTTCTATAAAGACTTTTGCTAGTTCGACCGCGCCCCGGGGAGTTTCTTCTGAAGGCTTGAAAATCATGGCATTGCCGGCTGCCAGGGCAGGGGCGGATTTCCAGCAGGCAATTTGAATAGGGTAATTCCAGGCACCAATTCCGGCGCAAATTCCCAGTGGCTCTTTACGGGTGTAGTAAAAGTCGCCGCCCAGATCCTGCTGTTGTCCAACCTGGGTAGGCGCCAGATTAGCGAAAAATTCGATGGCATCGGTACCGGTAACCACATCCACACAGTTAGCTTCCTGCATAGGCTTGCCGGTGTCTAACACTTCGTAACTGGCCAGTTCATCATTTTTTTCACGCAATAATGCGACTGCTTTTAACAAAATGCGGGACCGCTCCATGGCGGTCATGGCTGACCATTGTTTGAATCCTGCCTGAGCACTTTCGATAGCCGCACTTTTTACTTTTTCGTCGGCAACTTCGATTTCGTAAATTACCTCACCAGTGGCAGGATTTATGACCTCGATGGTTTCGCCGGACTCGTTGGCCAGCGATTGGCCATTAATGAAATTCTGCAGACGCGGTATCGTCATAGTTTTGCTCCAAATAAAATTGTCACCGTGAATATCGAGTTCAGCGCTAATGATTTAATGGTGAGTAAATTGCAAGCACGCAAAACCCGCCATTCAAGAGCCACTCCGATGGCGCAATGCGCGTCTATCCCTTGCCGTTGCTGAATCTAACTTATATATACTAATAGATATAAAGAATTGGCTCAAAGTTGACATCATGTTTTTTCTATGTAGCAGAAAAGAAATAAGAAACATCAAGCTGCATTCCACCGCAAAAAATAGCTGTTTCATCGCGACCTTAAGAAGGCTGAATTTTCGTTTTATAGGTCCCTATGCTTTGTGTAAAAACTGTTTTTCAGAAGCAGAAAAAGGCTGGGAATTCGGGGAGTTAGGGTCTTTAACCTAGCGGAAAGATAATTAGGTATGGGTTAAGATACAACCAAGTTGTTGCTCCTGTCGCGTGAGCGTGGTTTGATAAGAAATATAATAATTTAGACATTTGTCTATATTTCATGCGGGAAACATTGAAGTAATGCCGAAATTGCATCAAACATTGTTAACGATTCCCAATCGCTATGCGTTTATTAACCAGGTTGATAAATTTGCTCAGTGCCATGAGAATTTTACGATCATGCTGGTTGATGTGGTGCGATTTTCTGATGTTACTACCAGCCTGGGTATTGATGTAGGCGATCGCTTCTTGCTTCAGATTGCTAACCGCATAATCAGCTTTTTTGACGATACCATTTGTTTTGGCCGGGTAAGTGGCGATGTGTTCGGTATTATGTTTACCGGCAAAGCCGAAAAAAGCCTGATGCTGAAACGGGTAGAGCGCCTTACCGAACACTTCAAAACCCCCATGCATCATCAAAATCATGCGTTTATTGCCGATTTTAATGCCGGGGCGGTGGCCGGCACCCGTACGGGTTTTCAGCTCTCCACCTTTATTTCGCGGGCTGAAGCTGCGCTTAAACAAGCCAAAGAGAATCGCTACGAAAATTTTTATATGGTCGATCCGGGCGTGGCGTCAACCACGGGCCGGCGGCTGGCATTAAAAGCCGATCTGCGTCGGGCGATGGCCCGTGACGAACTGGAATTGTATTTTCAGCCCAAAGTAGATTTAGCCACGTTAGCGATAACCGGGGCCGAATGTCTGCTGCGCTGGAATCATCCGTTAGATGGCGTGGTCTTCCCGGGGCCCTTAATTGAAGCGGCCGAGTCTTATCATATGATGAATGAGTTGGCTTACTGGACGCTTAACCAGGCGTTCCAGAACCTGGCTCGTATGCGCATGGTGGGGGTAAGCCCGCGTATTTCTATTAATATTTCGCCCACGCAATTGTATGACAGTCAGCTTATTCCTCATTTCACCATGCTTTGTGAGCGCTATGGGTTTGAGCCCCAGGATTTTGAGTTTGAACTGACGGAAGATGTGGCCTTATCCAGTTCTTTAATGGTACGGGAGCAGCTGCTACAGCTAAAAGCGTTAGGCATAGCCATCGCGGTCGATGATTTTGGTAAAGGCTACTCAAACCTGGCCTATATTCGGGAGCTGGATATCACCGCTCTTAAAATAGACAAAAACTTTGTTATGGGGTTGACCGACAATCCTATTAATAAGGCGATTATCCAGGCGGCAAAAATCATTGGTGATGCCAAGCAGTGTGAAGTTGTGGCAGAAGGCATCGAAACCGTAGACCACCTGCATATCCTACGTGAATTAGGCATTAAAACCGGACAGGGTTTTTTATTTTCCCGGGCCGTCCCTCTGGCTGATTTCATTAAACTGGCGCATCAGGATATTATTGTTGGCAGCTCCCCTTTACGTAAACGTCTGAGCTAATTTGGCATTTTAGCCGGTAACTGGGTAAACTTATGGCTATAAATCCTATTGTTATCCGGTATTATGAAAGCAGAACTTTGTGCCAACGGCGATTTTCTTGCGCGCTCGCGCCAAACTCCCGAACTTTTTTCAGAGCCTTGTGACTTTACCTTATCCAATGGGGTAGCGGTGAGTATTACCGCGGCGGGTATTATCAGCTTTACCCCGGCCAAGGTGCAGCCCGACACCAAACATATTGTGCTGTCGTGCGGTGTGCATGGCAATGAAACCGCACCTATAGAGCTGTGTGATGACTGGGTCTGTGCCTTGTTAACAGAACAGCTGGTCCCGGCACATCGTGTGTTGTTTCTGTTTGGTAATCTGCCGGCAATGGATATTGCTCAGCGCTTTGTTGAAGAAAATATGAACCGGTTATTCAGTGGCGCCCACAGTGACGGCGAGGGGCTGGTAAACGCCGAGCGCCGCCGGGCCAGCCAACTGGAACAAGCTATCACTGACTTTTTTGAAAATGCCGGCAAGCACCGGTTTCATTATGATTTACATACGGCGATTCGGGAGTCTAAGAATGAGAAGTTTGCGGTGTATCCCTACCTGCATGGCCAGGCACGAAGCGAAGAACAGATTGCCTTTTTAAGTGCGTGCGGCGTAAAAACCATCTTGTTGTCACAAAGTCCCACCACCACCTTCAGTTATTATTCCAGTCATCAACACCATGCCCATGCCTTTACCGTGGAGCTGGGCAAGGTGCAGCCCTTTGGTAAAAATGACATGACCCGGTTTGAAGCGGCCCGACAAACCATTACCCGTCTTATTAGTCAGCCAACACTGGAGCTGGCACCGATGGGGGACGACGTAGAAATTTTTACGGTTAATCAGGTAATCAATAAACAGGCAGAGGATTTTGTCTTACACTTTGCCGACGATACGCCCAATTTCACCGGTTTTGCCAAAGGCACCTTGCTGGCGCAGGAAAGCGGTGCCAGCTATTATGCTGAACATGAGGGTGAGGCTATTGTGTTTCCTAATGCCAGTGTGGCTATTGGTCAACGCGCGTTGCTGACGGTGGTGCCGACCACATTGGATGCACAATGAGTTTTGTGCTGGATCCACAACTGACCAAAGACTCGCATTTTGTCTGCGAGCTGGCATTGTGTCGGGTCCTATTGGCCGATGACAGCCAGTTTCCGTGGCTGATTCTGGTGCCCCGGGTGCCCAAGGCCACGGAGTTGTATCAGCTTACCGTTGCGCAGCAGCACCAGTTTTTAACAGAATCGGCGCGTGTGTGTGAAGCCCTGCAAACCTTATTTACCCCTGACAAACTGAATGTGGCGGCCTTAGGCAATGTGGTGTCGCAGCTGCATATCCACCATGTCGCCCGTTTTACTCATGATATAGCCTGGCCGGCTCCCATCTGGGGGCGTCAGCCTGCCGTGGCTTATTCACCTGAAGCCGCGCAGGATAGTATCGCGCGTATCAAACCGTTACTTTTAAAGGAATAAACTCAGTGATACTGACCACCACCCCCAATGTAGAAGGCCAGAATATTGAACATTATTATGGCATTGTTGTTGGCGAAGCCGTAATGGGCGCAAATGTTCTGAAAGACTTTTTTGCCTCGGTACGGGATTTTGTCGGGGGGCGGTCGGGCTCCTATGAGGACGAACTGACCAAAGCCCGCAAATTTGCATTTTCTGAGTTAGAACAGGAAGCCCGGATCATGGGGGCAAACGCAGTGGTAGGGATCGCCATTGACTACGAAGTAGTCGGTCAGAAAGGCAGTATGCTGATGGTGAGTATCAGTGGCACCGCGGTAAAGCTTAACGCCCACTGAGCCGGCAGGCTAAATGATCTGACGGCCGGGGTTATTTCCAGTCGTCATCGTCATCATCGTATTTACGTGGTTTGAAACCCGGCGGCGTGCGCATTTTTTTGGTATTACGCAGCAGCAGCAAATTGCCGGCAATAAGCCCGATCACCAGTGCAATAATCAAAATTATCCAGCCCATGCTCATAATGACCTCCCCTGGTTCAGAACATAACGTCGGTAAACAGACTCAATATGCGCAAGCACGGTGTGCTTTCCGGCTAAATCAGCCTCTGCCAGCACCGCCGCAAGCTGTTCACAATTACGTGATTTTTCATAAGCCCTGGCAGTAATACGATGACTGAGATGCCATAGTTCACAGGCAACCCCGCCACGATACTCCAGATAAGGCCTGAAAAAGCCAAAATCCTCGGCGTGCTCGCTAAGCCATGCGGCCAGACCCGCACACGGGCCGCCTGCACGATACTCTGCATCCACTAAATTAAAGCGCATGCCACGCTCGTGTACCGCCTGCCGATCGTATACATCCAGGTCAGTCCCCCAATGATGCCGACTGGTGCCCGGCAATGCCGACCAGGTGAGAATCGCATGCATTTTCTGTTCGTCAGTGAGGGTGTCGATTGCGGTGGGCTGCCCATGTAAATCCAGTATCGGCAGCTGCCCATGCCATTTGCGGTTCCAGATGCTCAGCTGCTTTTCAAAGGAGCGGTAGGTACTCACCAAATCCACATTTACCCCATCAGCACAGGCCGCCTGCTGCATGGCATTAAAGTCGGGCAGCACCTGCAGGTGCAGCTGGTGGTCCGAACCCGCCGGCACCAGCGATTCATGGGATAAGCCCATCCAGCTGGTGTTCATGCCAGCAGCCTTACCAGAATCTGATAGTAAATATCTTCCAGGGCTTGCAGGTCGCTCATCCTGACCTTTTCATCCACTTTATGGATGGTGGCATTCACCGGACCCAATTCGACCACCTGAGCGCCAGTGGGGGCGATAAATCGACCGTCAGAGGTGCCGCCGGCGGTGGAAAGTTCAGTGGCACGACCGGTTACCTGATTGATGGCGGATTGGGTGGCAGTAACCAGCTCTCCGGCGTCGGTTAAAAAGGGCTGGCCGTTGAATGTCCATTTCACTTCATAATCCAGCTCGTGGGTCTGCAAAATCGCCTCGGTGCGGGTAATGAGTTGCTGATCGGTGACTTCGGTAGAAAACCGGAAATTACAGCATACCTGCAGCGCCCCCGGGATAACATTGCCGGCGCCAGTCCCCGCATGGATGTTAGAGATTTGAAAGCTGGTGGGCGGAAAATACGCATTGCCATTATCCCAATGGGTCTGGGCCAGCTCGGCCAGCGCGGGTGTAGCCGCGTGTACCGGATTTTTAGCCAGATGCGGATAAGCAACATGGCCCTGAATCCCCTTAAATGTGATGTCCGCGGTCAGCGAGCCCCGGCGGCCGTTTTTTACCACATCGCCTATTGAGGACGTGCTGCTGGGTTCGCCCACGATACACCAGTCGATTTTTTCATTGCGGGCTTCCAGGGTATCAATCACCCGGGTTGTGCCGTTAATAAAGGGGCCTTCTTCATCACTGGTGATCAAAAAGGCGATACTGCCTTTGTGATCAGGATAATCTGCTACAAAGCGCGTGGTGGCGGTAAGCATCGCTGCCAGACTGCCTTTCATGTCGGCGGCCCCACGCCCATGTAAAAAGCCTTCTTTTTCGGTGGCTTCAAATGGCGGGGTCTGCCAGTCTGCTTCCGGGCCACTGGGTACCACGTCGGTATGACCGGCAAAACAAAAGACCGGTCCGGCGGTGCCCTTACGTGCCCACAGGTTGGTGGTGTCATCAAACACCATGGTTTCATTGGTAAATCCGGCGGCGCTCAGCCACTGCTGCATCATCAACTGGCAGCCGGCGTCTTCGGGGGTCACCGACTTGCGGTTAATCAGGGCCTTAGCCAGGGCAATAACCTCACTCATTGGCGAATGCTTCCTCATATTGATCAGTCTTAAAGCCAGCCATCATCGTATTGTTATGATGCAAAATAGGGCGCTTTATCATGGCGGGTTGCGCCAGCATCAGCTCAATTGCACTATCGCGATCAATCGATTCTTTGGTGTGATCATCCAGTTGCCGGTAGGTGGTACCGCGTTTGTTCAGCATGGTTTCCCAGCCCAGATAGCTTTCGGTTTGCTCCAGCCACTGTCGGTTGATGCCATCTTTGCGGTAGTCGTGAAAGGTAAAGTCGATATTGTGCTGAGTAAGCCATTTCTTCGCTTTTTTAATAGTGTCGCAATTGGTAATACCGTAAACCGTGGTTGTCATGATTAGAAAATCCTTCGCTATTTTCAATGGAGTCTATCTTGTCAGATTTAAGGATGCAAAAGGTACACAGACCATGTAGAAATCTTACAGTGGGGTTAATCGGGCGGCGGTGAGTATCACTTTCAGCGATAGTAAGCAGATAACGCTAAGCCTTTTAGGAAAAGGGGTAAGCGCGGTTCATCAGGTTTAATGGTGACATTTTTTTGATTCCGGCATACATGCTGCATTCACTCCGGCAACACTTACGCATCAAAGCGTAATTACTTTAACCGCTTGAAGGAGACCCCATGGCAATCGTTAAAACCGCATCTGCACATTATCAGCCTTTAGGTAAAGAAGGGCAGGGGCATGTGAGCCTGGCCAGTGGCGCACTATCCGAGCAACCTTATGGCTTCAATACCCGTTTTGAAGACAAGTCAGGCACGAACCCTGAAGAACTTATTGCCGGTGCACATGCAAGTTGCTATGCGATGGCGTTATCCTTCGCGTTGGCCGACTCTGGCTACGACAGTGGCGAATTGAAAGTTGATGCTGCGGTAACCCTGGAAAAAGACGGCGACGGATTTGCAGTTACTGAGTCAGCGTTGACGCTGGATGCCAAAGTTGCCGGTATCGACGAAGACGAATTTGCCGCTATTGCTAAAGACGCAAAAGATAACTGCCCAATCTCTAAACTACTGAAAGCAGAAATCTCGCTGGATTATACCTTTCACAACTAAGCATACGGTGTAGTGTGAAGCCGGGTTAGGAGCATTCACACGTACAATGTAAATAACGTATCTTCAAAAGCCAGGCATTGCCTGGCTTTTGTTGTTTCAAACCGCTCAATTTTCTGGCCATTGGTAATAATAACCCTGGCAAAAGGCAAAGCACCGGCCAGCTTTAACATCGCCGGATTGAACTGAAACAGCACCTCAGCGGCTTTCACCCGATCTTTCACCTTAACCCTGGTAAAGCATCCGGCGCCATGTCCCTGCAGCGAAACCTCGCTGACTTTTATCCATAATTGCAGGCCATTATCGGCTTTCAATTTTACCGAAAGCTGGCTGCTATCAATATCGGTAATGGTTCCGTCTAACGGGGCAAGCACCTGGTTGCCGGTGACTTTGAGCAAACAGCCAATTTTGAATAACGCCAGTATCTCACCCAGACTGCTCGCTGAGGCTTCGCACGGCCTGCCCGACAATGGCACCGGAACGGTAACTATACGTAACCCGGTACTTTTTTCTGATGCAGCACTCATGACTGGTCAACCACGGTATAACCCGCATCCTGCAGGGCATGCACCGCAGTATCGAGTTTATTGTGTTTAACCAGGAAAAAATCGGTATCAAAGGTAGAAACTATAAAAATACTGACTTTTGCCTGTGCCAGTACATCGCTGATTTTGGCCATAATTCCAACCATGCTTAGCTCCAGCGGACCAAGTAACTCGAGGGCTCGCCAGTCTTTATCCATATCTTCAGCCGCTAGTTTTATCGACTCAGGAACGACAATAGAAAGTTGTTCTTCTGTGCGGCCAATAAAGTACAGATCACTGTTAAATACTTCAGCCGGGATCGGGGTCATCGGATCAAGCGAATAAATCGTAATATGCCGTGGTAAAACGGCCAGAGTTTGAAGTGCCATGTGTATTCATTTTGTTCTGCTCAACAATCTTAAGCATTAAATCACTATATTAGGAGTAGTGCCACGTGTTATCCACGTAATCTGTGGATAAGTTTGTTGAGTAGTTTGGGGCTTAATTGTAACTCATTGATATTAAATAACTAAAAATATTGTACAAAAAACACCCAGTGGATAACATATGTCTATTCACAAGCATTTTCCACAGTGTGTGTCTAGCCAGATCAATAGAAATAATTAGTAAAATGACGGTTATTTTTGACAAATACCTGTTGACAACCACCCGGTTTAGGTCGCTGTTTTTACTGTTATAGACTCCTGTCTATAGGTAAAATTGGGATCGATTATCAAGCCGATCAGACCAAAATCTGAGCCTATTCTATTATTAAAAATTATTATAAATGTGTATTTTTAAGGCGAAGTGCACAATTTTCGTCGAACTGCTACATTAATATCACAAATGCATAAAAATAAGAGGCTATTTTGGGTGCACCGCTAGAGATATACGCTGGACCAAAAGCATTAGAAACCATACATCACTATGGTTTCGACCCATTATTGTTTAACTATTTTCTGGGTGCCTCGGGCGGGCCTAAATGGTTTGTACTGGCGGGGCTAGACCGGGTGCTATTCCCGGAGTTTTTCCAGCCTCGAGGGGGTCAGATTCAGGTGATTGGTTCTTCCGCCGGAGCTTTCAGAGCGGCCTGTATTGTGCAAAGCGATCCCCTGGCGGCCATAAACCGGCTGGCCGAAAGTTACTCACATACCGTGTATTCTGCTAAACCCAGCGCTTATGAAATTACCGCCAAGGCCAAAACACTGTTGAGCTATATGTTAGGCGACCATGGACTGCACGATATCCTTTCCAACGAGCGTTTCAAAGCGCATATTATTACCGCCCGTTGTCAGGGGTTAGTGAGTCGTTCGGGAAAGTTGTCGCAGCTGGCAGGGCTGGCCATGAGCGCGGCCTCCAACCGCAAAGACCGCAAGAATCTGCAAAAAGCCTTCACCCGGGTGGTTTTTTCGGCGCCGAACAGTCACCTGGATATCCATGATCCCTACCATTTAGAAACTGAACGTGCCAAACTTGGCTACACCAATATCCGGGATGTATTGCTTGCTTCCGGGTCGATCCCATTAGTGCTGAACGGGGTCAGTAATATTGTTGCTGCGCCGCCTGGGGTTTATCGTGATGGCGGCATAATAGACTATCATTTCGACTTGTCCTTTGGTCCGAAGCCGGGGCTTACCTTGTACCCCCATTTTTATCCGCGGCCGGTGACGGGCTGGTTCGACAAAAATCTGAAAAATCGACTGGTCCATGCCCAAAGTTATGACAATGTCGTCATGCTGGTGCCTTCAGCTTCTTTTGTAGAAAGCTTACCCTACGGTAAAATTCCCGACCGGGATGACTTTAAGAACCTGGACGCCGACACCCGCATAGCGTACTGGGATACCGTGTTGAGTGAGACCGATCGACTGGGCGAATACTTTATGAAGATCGCCGAAGACGGTTCCATCATGGATAAAATTCAGCCTTTACCTTTTGCCTGTTATCCTTAAATCGGGCGCGCTGTAGGGCGAATGTTGGTCAGTTTGACTAGAAAGCAGCCAAACAAAAGATAATCCTCAAATTGTGCTTGCCAGTAGCCTTCGGCGTCGTTATTATACGCGCCGAATCAACGCACTACTGCGTTTTCATATTGCGTCTATAGCTCAGTTGGTTAGAGCGCTACCTTGACATGGTAGAGGTCCCCTGTTCGAATCAGGGTAGACGCACCATCTTTATCTCTTCTTATTGTTCATCAGGTTTTTCAACCGCCCGCTTCATAGCAAAACACATATCCGTTCGTACTACGTATCAGCTTTTTCTCGCAAGCACCCTTTAAAGCTTTGCTGCTATCGAAGCTCAAACCACTGCGCAATCTGCTGACGTTCAACCGATCTATTGGACAGTCACTCGTTATACCTGCAATACAAATAAGTGACTGTCCTTATTTTTCACTCGCGCGACACCGACACGGTATATGTAAACGATGCCGTTCACGACAACGCTTCTGACGCTGTAAACACCATCGGTCATGAAACCCAGCATTATTTGGATAATCAGCAAAACCCGGATACAGCGCAGACTGAAACGTACCATGACAACCGCGAAGAATACGCCGGTATTATGGGTGATGCGACAGAGGACTATTTAGATTTCAACTTTGCGCAGAACGACCAAAGCCTAGCGGAGGGGAATACTCATAATTGGGGAGCAACAACAGAAGAGAGAGACAGAAATAAGGCTTTGGCTAATGAAAATCATGCCAGCTTCCGTCAGGAGGATGAGCAGGCACTCGATTACTACTTAACAAAAGAAACCGTCGACAAAGTAAAAGACTGCCTAGCCGGTGCGACCTGTTCCACCGCAGAACAAAAAGCTGCCGTTGTGGCAGACGCGGAGGATTTGAGTGTTATGCTGGACAATGAACTCAACAATGTTTGCCGCGACAATCCAACCGGAGATGCGTGCCGGACGTCTGTTAATACAGCGACTCAGTATATTGGTATGGAAGATGCGTGGGATATTCTGGAAGGCGATGTTAGCCGCTCTTCCAAAAATACATTTGACTATGTGTATAACAGTGACGGCGCGGAAGAGAACTTTGACGTGTATTACAATACTATTGATAACAGAGCAGACTTCTTTGGCGCCAGTGACCAGTACGAGCAGAATATCGGTCTTGGGGCGAGATGGTTCGGCGGTGCTGAGTTTGTGAGCCGAGCACCTTTGACAGGACTGGGGGCTGATGGTAATGGATCGTGGATAAGTTTTGGCGTTGGGGGAGTTATAACCGGAACTGAGGTTTATGACTGGCGAAGTGAAGCCGGGAAGACCCTTATGAATGCTGGTTTCGATAACTTTAAAAGTTTGTATAACCAGGAAGTGTCAGATCCAATTGCCTGGGATATAAACCAGTTAAAAAATGAACAACGAGCATTGCAATCGGTACATAAAAAGTATTTAGGGGAACGCACTTCTTTTACAGGGCTGTCTAAATTCATGACAAATACTGAGGTGAACCCACTATTTAATGAAACAGAATTGTCAATTGATACAAAACAAGGAATGCCAGGAGGCGTTGATATTCTTAATTATAAGTCTCGAATTGAGTTCGGCTGCAAATTAATGGTCTACTCAGCAAGCCAAGGGTGCCAACCATGAAGCCTGCCTACCCGTATTTCAAAGTGATAATATGTTTTTTAATGTGTCCGCTATTGTCAGGTATTATTTTGTTTTCTATATCAGACTTCTATAGCTTTTTTTCTGAAAATACGCCCACTCTTTTTCACGAGCATGGGTTGACGGGGTTGTGGATTTACATAGTTTATGGAATCTATGGGCTGATTTTCTTTTGTATACCCGCAGGCTTGCTTGCTGGCCTATACGCATACTTAAACCTATATAGACAGTTAACTAGTTACGTTTGGGTTTTTCTTCTAGGTGGAGCAGGAGCCTATTTGTGGGCGTATGCCTTGATTAGAATGACAGGAAAAGATATTTCTTTAAGTAACACTGCAGATTTTAGCAACTATCAGAACTTAGTGGTTTTTGCCTTAGGTGCATTGTCTTCAATATTTATGGCCTATTTAGTATTGCCCAAAAAACCGAGATCAAAGCATAATCAAAAAAAATAGGACAATCATTCCTCGCATCGTTCTGGCTAATTAATAGGACAGTAACTTTTTATACCTGTAATACAAATAAGTGTAATTAATAGGGCAGTCACTCTTTCTTTTCTTGCCCTTCCCAAGCTGATCGGCTTTATTTGCGCGGCTGTATCTGTCCTGAAAAAACACTGGACAGTCACTTTTCAAATCCGCCAAGCGATTTACATGCTGCGAAGGAGATGCTGAAGGATCTTAAAAAGGCACGGCAAGGGGAATTAAATGATTAAAGATAAAGAAACGCTACTTTCGTATTTTATTAAGAGTTTCCCGAACTTTAGAGAGCAGTGGGAATCTGAGAATAACTATAATATTACTGAAGATGGCACTTTTACGGTAGCAGGCCTATGTGCAGAATTCTCTCAATATTATATTGATGAGTACAGTTTAATTGATCAAAGGCAAAAATCCGAACTTTTTGATATTATTGAAAATATCCTAACGTCTTCAGAAATGAATAGAGATTTGTTAGATTTATCTCATTCACTAAAAAGCTGCTTTTTAGTGAATATCTCACAGGCTGAGGCTGGCGACTTGAGCAAGAGTGACATGGGGAAGAAAATGCGAAAATTTTTTGATGAGTGGCATGTATATCCGTAGCCGAAGATAGTGGACACCCATGAAAAGATGGATAAATAGCGGACACTCACACTTTTCTGTGTCGAAAAGTCGATATCGCGAGCTCACTTTTAACGGCTGTGATTAACCAGCTTTAACATTTTTTGATGAGCAGGGATGCGAACCAGCTGTGAGTGAAGTATTACTTGCAGCTGATACCAGAATTCAGAGCGCAAGTATCCGGTGAGTTCTCTTGCGTTATGGCATTTTAGTGAGGATGCTGGAGTATTGTCAGGGCGTGTCAGGCCGGGTGTAGCGTTTCTCTCGCTTTTGACACAGTGCAAGGCTGGCCAGCCAGGACACCCAGCGCTCACAAACCGATACCCAAAGCGGGAGCATGACCATTGCGCAGACGGTCTGGGGTTCAGCTGGCGGGCCGACGGTGAATGCCAGCCTGAACAGCAGCAAGCAGCAGGACAAACAAACCACCCACAACAACAGCACACTGACGGCAAATAACCTGAACATTGCCACCACCGGTGATACCACTATTATCGGCGGTAACCTGCATGGTGCAAATGCGGTGAATATGGTCATTGGTGGTGACTTAACGCTGGAGTCGGTGCAGGACCGCTTCAGCGGCAGCAATAAAGGCATGGGTATCAGCGGTGGCATGAGCTTAGGCGGGGTGTTCACCAACGAAAACGGTGCCAAGGCCAACAGCAAAGAAGTCAAAACCACCGCTATTGGCCAGGGCGGCGATGTCAGCAGTGTAAATGGCGGCGTTAACGCCAGCAATGGCCGTTACCAAAAGACCGAAACTGTGTTAAGCAGTATTACCGGGGGCACGGTTGATGTATCCGTTGACGGCAATACGCAGTTAACCGGCGCCTTACTGGCCGCCGTGGATGCCGAAGGCAACGATACCGGTAACTTAAGCCTGAGTACCGACAGCTTAAACACCACCGACTTAACCAACCGCAGCTACAGCAGTAACCAGAGCGTCGGCGTTAATGCCAATGTCGGTGTCAGCGACGCTGCCAACCCGGCAGACCCGAATCAGAGCAACACCGACCTAGCCCTAAACAGCAGCAACTACAGCTATCAGAACGAAAATAGCCAGAGCCTGGACAAAACCTTAGCCACCATCGGCGAAGGCAGTGTTTCAGTCAATGGCGAAGACACCTCTCCCGACGGCGTTAACCGTGATGTCGCGCTAGTGAATAAAGAGATTTACAACGTTGACCGCCAGCAGGGGAATATTGAACTGACGGTTGACCACCGTTTGTTAAGTGAGGATGGAAGAAAGGAGATTGCTGAAGATGTAAAGGGTGTCGCTGAGAAGATTGTGGCAGCAAAACGGGAAATCCAAACCTGGGGCGATCAGGTTCCACCCGAACTACAGACGCTTTTACCCGAATTTGAAACAATGGTTGAGGCGGCCATTCTGGAAGGGCGGGATATTGAGCCCTTAAAGGAGCTATTTGAAGATCCCAACCTTATTGCTTCTGTCAAAAACTTTGCGCCGCTAGCGAACCTGGCGGATACCGATCCAGAGTTGCTTAAGCAGCAACTGAAAGAAGGTATAGCAGTCAGTGTCGCGCCCAATGAACAAGGCGAAGATGTTCTTCATATTACAGTAAAAGGAACCGGCAATGTTCCTGCTGTGACGCAAATGGTTGATGGCATCAACAGCTTGATGAAGGTAGCTGAAAGTGTACCGGAAGATGCTGCCAAAGTGATGGAAATGGCTTTGGTAGCAGCCGGCGGCGCGGCTTCAATAGTGATGGAAGTAACAACCGAGGTTGCGGCACAGACCGAAGCCGGACAAACGTTGCTGACAAAAGTCAACACCGGCCTTGAAACCTTGGGCAATGTTGTGGGCTCAGTTGCTGCGGGCAGTGATACCCTTGATGAGTTTGTACAGGACGTTGCGGCAGAGAAACAGCATCAAGATAGCGATTACTATCGAAGTATGCAGGGCGGGGTAATGGCGTAGTCGTCCTTGTCGGGATGCTGGCTGGTGTGAAGTCTGTCAGGAAAGAAGGTGAAAATGCCGTTAATGAAGGAGAGGTAGGTACATTCGGTGGTCTTGCGCCTAGAAGCATTAAAGATGGAATGACGCCAGATCACGTGCCGTCATATGCTTCTGTTAGAAAAGCTTTAGATGATGCAGATATAGAAATATCTGATGAACAAATGAAAGCATTACGCAATAATACAATATGTGTCGTTGTAAAAACATGCGATCATCAGTCATTCTCTAGAACGTTTGGCGGACGCAACTCCAAAAGTAAAATAGAATCTGATGCCAAAGATCTGTACGAAGCAGCAGAAGCTGATTTGCAGACATGGGAGCCAGTATGGGAAAGCAATGGCTGGACAAGAGATCAGATAAAAAGCGCGAGAGAGCAAGTTCATAAGGCAAATAAAAATTTATTTAAAGATTTGGGGATTAAATATGGGGATTAGGAATTATTTAGGTGTAAATATAATGGCTGCTCTTGGGAAGCTTAAAAATAAAATAGCGATGTTAGAGTATGTGAAAATCGACAGCGATGAGTTTTTAAAAGCACCTGAAAGTGGTTTTTATCTACAGTCGAAAGACTCTAGTGGAGTTATTTCAGGGTGTCGAATTTTCATTAAAGAAGATGAACCTTATTTACCTGCATCAGAAAATTTAAAAGGAGAATACAAAAATTTTAGAACGTTAAATGATTTAGAAAAAAAATATGGGCCTGCTATAAAAGATATCCCCTCAGTAAAAATTCCAGGTGTCAAGCCAACTCTTCCTGGTAAAAAATTTGAAGACGGTGATGTCGCTATATTAGCTCATTACAGCGCTGATAAAGAATTGGTTTTCATTCATCTCAAGATGAAGTAAAGAGTAAATGTAAAATTGGACAAAACATAGGACAGTCATTTTTTTCTGGTAATAAATTACAAAATTTGACTAAAGAGCAGTAAATAGTGGACACCCACACTTTTCTTTGCCGAAAAAATCGATGTCGCGAGCTTGCTTTTAACTTTCGTGATTAACGAACTTTCACATTTTTTGATGAGAAGGGAAGCGAACCGGCTGTGAGTAGGGTCTTACGTACAGTTAATACAGGAATTTGGAGCGCATGTATCCAGCAAGTTCTCTTGCGTTGGGCATTTAAATGAAGAAAAGGAAATGATGTCAGGGCGTGCCACACCGGGTGGAATGCTTTTCTCGTTTTTGACATAGCGCAAGGCTGACCCGCGAGGCGAACCGGGTTTCGATATTGCAGATAAACGCATCCCAGCACACCGTATTCAGCCCGGTACGCTCAAGTAACGGTGCCATATCTTTTGCGACAACGCCGCGCTTGTTAGGCGGCTTTACCCGCCCCACGCTATCAACAAGTTGTAAATATTCTTCAAACTGAAAGGGCAGACCGTCGGGCTGATGCTCAGATGGGTTACCAGCAAACGGGTATAACCTGTCAGGCTGCTTACCCACCTTTGCACACTTGATTCGCTTTTTAATACTGGTATGGGCCGAGGTTTCGGGTGTTGTTGCCATGCAGGCTCTGATGGGGTTGAGGTCAACGTAGGCCAAGCAGGCAGCCAGGGCCGCCTCATCCAAAATCGCCTGTGACTTAAAGCGCCCTTCCCAAAATCGCCCTGTGCACCGGTCCTCTTTATTTGCCTGACGTGCGATGTATTCATTTAAGGCGCGCATATACCAACTTATGTCATACAGTCGCTTTCGGTATACCTCAACAGACTGCTCAACGGTATAACGCTGCGCCGCAGACAGTGTTGCTGATTGTGCCGGGTCGCAATACATGCGGGTGAGTAATGTACCCTGATATAGCCGATGCCAGCGCTTCAATACCTCCTTCGCTGACCAGCTTTCTGCCAGTGACTTATCCGCTTTTAACACGACATGAGTATGATTGCTCATGACCGCATAGGCGCACAAGTGAATCGCAAAGACGTTCGCTAAATTATATAGCCGGTCTTCAATCCACTGTCGGCGATGTTCATACGACTGTCCGGAATGCCTGTCATGACCACATAGAAAGGCGCGCCGTACACAGCGAGATACGCAATGGTAGTAGGGTGTATCAGTCAGACTTATAAGCGATGAGCGCGGTCGTGGCATAGGTTCAGTGGCGGAGAAGTCAGGGGAATAGCTTGCAATAGACGACGACTAAAGTCACTGTGCTAAAAGAATAGAATGTGGGTGTCCAATTTCTTTGTGTAGGTGAACAAGCTAAAGCTAATGGTGGTTTTGCTACTACTGTACAAAATGCTTCAAGGTCAGATACTGCAGTATTTCAACAATGGAGTAACCAGAGGTTTGAAGCTGAATTGGATATTCCTAAAGGTAGTTTGATAAATGTTGGAAAAGTCGCACGTCAAACTTCAAAGTCTGGTAAACGCACTTACCACAAGGGTGGAGCTGATCAAGTTATTTTGCCGTTAGATTACCCATCTACTTGGATAAAGTCAGTTCGCGATGGTAAAACAGGTATTACTTACACTTTGGATGAGTTCAAAAGAGCTTTTCCAGACCAAATGAAAGAAGGCTAACTAATTATGGCTTTAAGTCTTGAAAAAAAATTCTTTGGGATGAGTTAGTTACTGTAATGGAAAGTGTCAGTAAAATATTACCGGCTCATGTAGATTATCAAGGTATAAAAAAGGTACAAAATATTGCTGAAAATTGCGACGAAGGTGGATTGAAAAATATCGTGCGTTATCTAGATGGGGATTACAGAATTATTTATGACAATAGAGTCATTTGCGATGAACTTGAAAAACAGATGAAAAAAGCTTATCTAATTGTTGAGCAACTTAGAAGCAAATCAGAAGAAGGGTAATTAGTGGTCACCTACACTTTTTCTTGTTTGGTATAGGGTTGAGGGTAAATAGGGGTAAATAGTGGACACCCAAATAGGGGTAAATAGTGGACACCCACACTTTTCACTTCAGAATCTGAAAGCCGAGTATCTAAGAGTATATAGGACCAATAAGAGTATATAGGATAGTCACTCCTCGCATCATTCAGTGATAACGAATACAAAGGTGATTCAAAGCAAAGAAAGTGACTGTCCTATTTGCCTGGTCGACAAATAAATAAGGCATTCAAGCGTCAACCGCAGTCGATAAGGGATCAATTGATCAAAAATGCAGAAAAGGGATTACAGCGTCTAAAAGATAGTAAATAGTAAATAGTGGACACTCACACTTTTCTTTGCCAAAAAAACAATGTCGCAAGATCGCTTTTTAGCGACCGTGATTAACGAACTTTCACATTTTTTGATGATCAGGGGAGCGAACCGGCTGTGAGTAGGGGATTACGTACAGTTGATACCGGAATTCAGAGCGTATGCGTCCGGCAAGTTCTCTTGCGTTGGGCATTTAAATGAAGAAAAGGAAATGATGTCAGGGCGTGCCAGACCGGGTGGAATGCTTTTCTCGTTTTTGACATAGCGCAAGGCTGACCCGCGAGGCGAACCGGGTTTCGATATTGCAGATAAACGCATCCCAGCACACCGTATTCAGCCCGGTACGCTCAAGTAACGGTGCCATATCTTTTGCGACAACGCCGCGCTTGTTAGGCGGCTTTACCCGCCCCACGCTATCAACAAGTTGTAAATATTCTTCAAACCGAAAGGGCAGACCGTCGGGCTGATGCTCAGATGAGTTACCAGCAAACGGGTATAACCTGTCAGGCTGCTTACCCACCTTTGCACACTTGATTCGCTTTTTAATACTGGTATGGGCCGAGGTTTCGGGTGTTGTTGCCATGCAGGCTCTGATGGGGTTGAGGTCAACGTAGGCCAAGCAGGCAGCCAGGGCCGCCTCATCCAAAATCGCCTGTGACTTAAAGCGCCCTTCCCAAAATCGCCCTGTGCACCGGTCCTCTTTATTTGCCTGACGTGCGATGTATTCATTTAAGGCGCGCATATACCAACTTATGTCATACAGTCGCTTTCGGTATACCTCAACAGACTGCTCAACGGTATAACGCTGCGCCGCAGACAGTGTTGCTGATTGTGCCGGGTCGCAATACATGCGGGTGAGTAATGTACCCTGATATAGCCGATGCCAGCGCTTCAATACCTCCTTCGCTGACCAGCTTTCTGCCAGTGACTTATCCGCTTTTAACACGACATGAGTATGATTGCTCATGACCGCATAGGCGCACAAGTGAATCGCAAAGACGTTCGCTAAATTATATAGCCGGTCTTCAATCCACTGTCGGCGATGTTCATACGACTGTCCGGAATGCCTGTCATGACCACATAGAAAGGCGCGCCGTACACAGCGAGATACGCAATGGTAGTAGGGTGTATCAGTCAGACTTATAAGCGATGAGCGCGGTCGTGGCATAGGTTCAGTGGCGGAGAAGTCAGGGGAATAGCTTGCAATAGACGACGACTAAAGTCACTGTGCTAAAAGAATAGAATGTGGGTGTCCAATTTCTTTGTTCCTGTAAAAGTTATCCGAACCAAGGGGGTAGGAGGTTAATAATGAAAAAAGCAGAAATCATTAAGTATCTAAAGGGGCAGTATAAAGCCAACAAAGTTGATAATGACTGGGAGTTTGTCTTAAAAGACGATGATGACGGCTACTTGGACTTTTCTCCAGGTACGTTTGGCACAGGAAAGGCAAGAACGTTATTAGGTATACCATCAATGACTCTCCCTTGGTTATTGCAACTAGATCAATCTATTTTTTCATCAGAGAGTGATAAAGTGGTGCCCTTTTTTGTGGGGCGTCAAATTAAGCTGCCTGTCTCTGATGGAGTCATTCGTGAGCACCACGTTGATGAAATGGTTAATAGCTGTTTTAAGTGGTTCCATCAGCAAAATCAGCAGGAGATTATCGCCACGGAATTTTCGCGATGTTACGAAAAAATCACAGGTTTTCCTCCATCTGGGTGGCAACCAAAGCATATTATGGCTTGTGTATTCAAAGGCGACGTCGACAGACTGCAGGGTTATCTGGATAACTTTAAGCGCGGTGAACGAATGGAGTTTATCCCTATTATCAAACAAGAGTACTTCGAGAGAGCGATTCCTCTGGCTGAAAAATATCGTTCCGACGAACTGGTATCACCGATTAAGTTTTAAGCGATAAATAGTGGACACCCACACTTCAGTAAATAGTGGACACCCACACTTTGCAATACACAGGCTACCCAGACCGTAGGGTCGAGCGTAAATGCCAACGCCATTAATGTAATGACCGGCGTCGACGGGCAAGACGGCACTACCACGGTATCGGGCAGCCAGTTAAATGCAGATGATAGCCTGAATATTTATACCGGAGAGCTTGATGTGCTCGCCAGTGTAAGTACCCAGCGCCCGTCGTCGAATACCCAAAGTGGTACAGTGACCATTGCCCAGACCGTGTGGGGCGCAGCAGGCGGCCCCACGGTTAACGCCAGCCTGAATGCCAGTAAAGAGCAGCACAAAGCCACCACGCATACCAACAGCGAACTGACGGCCGGTGACATGACCGTGATCACCAGTGGCGATGCAAATGTGGCGGGCGGTAACCTGCACGGTGACAACAGTCTGTCGATGACGGTCGGCGGCGATTTGAATCTGGCTTCGGTGCAGAACCGCTACTCGGGTAGCAGCAAAGGCATGGGGATCAGTGCCGGTATGGGCTTTGAAGGCGTGTTCACCAATGAGAACGGCGCAAAAGCGGGCAGTAATGAAGTGAAAACCACTGCGCTAGTATATAGGACAGTCACTCCTCGCATTAAAATAAATAGGACAGTCACTCCTCGCATCATTCAGTGATAACGAATACAAAGGTAATTCAAAGCAAAGAAAGTGACTGTCCTACTTGCCTGCAAAGTCGATGCCACGCAATTCACGCTGGAGCAGTTGAACAAAATAAAGTCAGGCTCGTCTTCAATTAACAATTTTACTTGGCACCACAATGCTGATAGCGGGAATATGCAGTTAATTTCGAAAGACATCCACAGTGCAGTTAGACATATTGGTCAAGGCGGATTAAAACAAGGTAAGTAGCAATGTCATTAAATGTGAAAAAATTGAAATCGGAAAATCCGGAAGTAACGGCTAGCCTTATCGAAGAAGTTGAGATAGTACTAGGAGTCAAGCTCCCAGAGTCTTATATTTCATTAATGAAAAAGTGGAACGGGGGCTACTTTGATCAAGAGTATCAGGTGTTACTAAGTAATGGTAAGGCCTGAGATTTCCCGACACTTTTTATGGTAAAAATGTAACTCAAACCATAAGAGGTAAATCATGGGTAAAGGCATTCGTTATTCAGACGAATTTAAGCAGGAAGCGGTGAATCAAGTGGTGATTCATGGCTACAGTGTTGCTGACGTAGCAGCACGGCTCGATATCAGTACCAAGAGTCTTTACGGCTGGATGAAGGCCTTCTCAAAGCCGACTAAGCAGCGTAAAGAAGATGAAGACTTGCGTGCAGAAGTTGCCAGGCTGAAACGTGAGCTGAAGCGCGCCCAGCAAGAACGAGACATATTAAAGGAAGCCGCTGTAGATTCAAGTGACCACTGCAACACCTTTTTCAATCATGTGTGATGGTGTTTTATATTTCAATGTTTTCCTTGGACGTTCGTTTAGTTGAGTTGCAACTTGGTTTAGGCGTTGTTGAGAATGTTGGGATAAATCAGTTTTTTTAGGGAAGTATTGGCGGATCAAGCTATTTGTGTTTTCATTTGTACCTCGTTGCCAAGGACATTGGGGGTCGCAGAAGTAAACAGGCATACCAATTTCTTTCGTAAAATCAGCATGTTTTGCTAATTCCATACCTCTATCCCATGTTAAAGATTTTCTATACTCCAGTGGCATTTTCCTGAATGTTGATAGCAGTGCAGCATTCACGGTTGTCGCATCTTTTCCTGCTAGTTTTAAAATGATAGTGAAGCGAGACTTTCTATCCACTAGCGTTGCAATATGAGTATTTCTCGATCCTGTGACTAAATCGCCTTCCCAATGTCCAAAAGAGCGCCTATTTTCGATATGTTTTGAACGTTCGTGGATTGAAACTCCATCGACAATATTTATGGTGCCTCTGTCACCTTTTCGAGAATGATATCGACTGTGACGCATTGGGCGCTTTCGCCGCAAATGCTCTGAGAGCGAGTGATGAATAATATTTCTAGCTCTAACATAGAGTGACTTATAGATAGTTTCATGTGATACCTGCATCTTCTTTCGTCGCGAGTATTCAACGCGTAACCAGCCGGAAATTTGTTCAGGAGACCACTTTAATTCAAGCTTATCGATAACTAATTGCTTAAGTTCTGGAAATCGCTCCAGCGCTGCAAGCTTGGGCCGCTTAGCCATTCGCTTTGCGCGATTATCTGCATCTACAGCTTTATAGTATCGGCGACCTCGATTACGGGCTACTTCTCTTGATATCGTTGAGGGGGAACGATTCAGCATCTTGGCTATTGCTCGGATACTCATTTTTGCTGACAGTGCGACTCGAATTTCTTCGCGCTCACTCAGCGTTAAATGAATAATATTCCGCTGCCTAGCCTCAGGCTTTATCCCACCATTTTCTCTTAAAATCGTAAAAACAGATCCGGGCTTGGCTGCTACAACTCGACCTATTTCACTGAATCCAGCACCTTGTTTCCATAAATCAAAAACAAGTGCTCTTTCTTCTGGGGTAAATGTACGTTTTGTCCGCTTCATTCAAAACTCCAATGCAAATCAGTATTTTAATATAACTGTTGCACTGACCATTTGAATCTACAGCGGTGTTCTTTGCCGGCGAGTCAAAGAACGGTACCCGTTCGTAAAATCTCGTAGTACCGATTATCCGGTGAGATTGTTGTGCCAGGCACTTGAGCTACATCCCAGTGGCTATTATGAGTGGTTGCAGCGCCCTGAATGTCAGCGTGACAAAGATGACAAACACTTGCTCGGCGCCATCAAGCAGTTCTGGCTGGAAAGCGGTGGCCATCATGGTTACCGCAACCTTCATCTGGATTTATTAGAGGCGAATATTCCGTGTGGGCGTGACCGTGTTTTACGACTGATGCGTCAAGCCAGTATTAAAGCCCAGCGCGGATACAACGCGCCCAAGGGGCGCTATGGCGGCAAGCCAGACGTTGTGGCTGCCAATACGCTAAACCGTGATTTTACCGTGGCGGCTCCGAATCAGTGGTGGGTCAGTGACATTACCTATGTCCATACCCACGAAGGTTTTTTGTTTTTGGCTGTTGTAATGGACTTGTACGCCCGGAATATCGTTGATTGGTCGATGGGTGACAGGATGACAGAAGAGCTGGTGATGGACGCGCTAACCGCTGCCTACTGGCGGCGAAAACCGTCAGATACGGTCTACCTGCATTCCGACCAAGGATCTCAATACAGTAGCCGCAGCTTCAGAAAGTTACTCAATACGTTGGATGTTAGACCCAGTATGAGTCGACGAGGTAACTGTTGGGATACAGAGATTATACTTACCAGTGCTGACAGTAATAATCTGACCCGTGCTGGGATTGACCTTGTGTCTTTGTGTTGACCTGTCGATTATTGCTCGTCAGTTAAAGTTGGGATCATTCCAGTATCCGTGACCTAATAGGAGCATTGTTTTGCATCTTCAGTGTCCAGTCCGGTGGCTGGTTTACTGAGGAAAAACTGATGAACCGTGATCATTTAAATAATCAACTCACCCTCGGAGTTGATACTCACCTTACTAGCCATGTTGCTGTTCTAATTGATAATATTGGTAAGGTTGTCGATACGCAGGAGTTTCCGGTCTGTTATATTGGATATGAGAAGCTTTTCAACTGGGCAAAATCATTTGGAAATATTAGACAGGCTGGACTGGAGGGAACCGGCACTTACGGTGCTGGTCTTTGCAAGTTCCTAGAGGAAAAGGGTTTGAAAGTCTTTGAAGTCAATCGGCCAAACAGGGCGAAACGTCGACTCAGAGGAAAATCAGATCCCACTGACGCTGAGAATGCAGCGCGCTCAGTCCTGGCGAATGAGTCAACAGCCATCCCTAAGTCACATGATGGAATTGTCGAAGCCTTGAGGTATCTTGTTGTCGCCCGGAAAAGCGCTGTTAAAGCCCGTACTCAGGCCATCAATCAAATCAGAGCGCTTCTAGTCACAGCCCCTGAGCAAGTTAGGGTAGCATGTTATGTCCCATCGACCCGTCTATGTATAGCTGCTTGTAAACAAATTCAGAGCAACGACAGTGATGTGCGGTTAAGAACTTTAGCGGCAATGCTCAATCTACTAGCCGATCGTTGGCTTAGGCTAACTGAAGAACTCAGACTAATAGGAAAACGTCTGACAGAGCTGACAAAATCAACAGCCTGCCACTTACTTGAACAATTTGGTGTTGGCCCATACGTCGCTGCAACTCTCATGGTCACAGCCGGTGATAATCCGACCCGGCTTCATAAAGAGTCTTCATTTGCGGCGCTGTGTGGTGTAAATCCGCTAGAAGCATCATCAGGTAAAACTCAACGTCATCGTCTTAACCGAGGCGGCTCAAGGGATGCTAATAATGCGCTATGGACAGTAGCCCTCATTAGGATGCGAAGTGACCCAAGGACGAGGGTTTATGCGGCTAAGCGAACAGCTGAGGGTAAATCAATTAAAGAGATCCAACGATGTCTCAAACGCTACATTGCTAGAGAGCTTTACCCGATAATGGTATCCGATCTATCCATACTAACGTGATAGCTTGACATAGGAGCGTCAATGCGGTAGCGGAGAGCTTCTTTAGCAATCTGAAGAAGGAAAAAATCAGGCGTATCAAGTACAAGACCAGAGATGATGCACGACAAGCGATGTTTCATTACATAGAAATGTTCTACAATCCGAAACGTCGGCATACTGCCAACGGACGCACGTCACCAACAGAATATGATCGACAGTATTTTAGGGACATAGAAAGTGTCTAGGAAAGTCAGGCCTTACCATAATGATGTTCCAGAAGAGTTAGATTTTTATCTAGGAGAAGGATTTTGGGGTATAAACAGTATTGCGGGTATTTCTAGCGATAAAAGTAATTCTGAGGGGATTTTATATACAGCTCAAGCAGCATTTGAATGGGGAGTTGAAAAGCAAATAATTGCTCTTGAGGGTGATGGCCATACCTGGATTGCTCTGGATTTTCGAGAAAAAAAAGATGATCCGACAGTGATTTTTATAGAGACTGAAAAATTATCAAGTTTCCAAATAGCTAGAAGTTTTGATGATTTTTTAAATAAAATTGTACCTTTAATTGATAGTTAAAAAATATAGGACAGTCACTCAGCTTTCAAAACATAGGACAGTCACTCGTTATACCTGCAATACAAATAAATGACTGTCCTTCTTTTTGCGTTAAGAAGAAAATACCGGACAGTCACTGTTCAAGTTCGTGAGAAAGTTAGTGATACAGTTATTCTTTAAATCTGCAACAAGCAATTTTTCTTCAAGATGAAGTTCTTGAACTTATTAGGTGTAGTACATGGACAAATATACCGTTAGCGGTTTAACTGCAGCGCATTAGCAAAGAAGTGTGTCAGATTGTGGCGACGAGGCGAGCAAATGCATTCTGCAATACTTAGACTGTATGACTTATTTGCTTGCGTGGTCCGTCAGAAACTTGGCAGGATTATACGGTGTTGCATCTTAGGTTTTTCTTGCGCTGCGCCATGAGCTTTTCAAGGCTGACAGTGGCCTTAAACTCTGTTTTAATTCCACTCACTAATGCATTCCAGTCCGTCTGTTCCAGCCCGGCGCGAGTGAGAATAGGGCTGGCGGCCTTATCAATTTTACCTCGCTTGTTAGGGTGAAAGCGACGCCCGGTTGACTCGACCAGGGCGACATAGTCTTCCAGCCGAAAAGGGAGCCCATCGGATATGTTTCCAGATGAATTTCCTGCAAATGGCAATAGATGACCAGGCTGATGCTGGGTTTTAGCAGCGATAAGACGTTGTTGTATGCTGGTATGCGCCGAGTCTTCAGGAGTGTCTGCCAGACATGCGCGAACCGGATTTAAATCAACCTAAGCCATACAGGCTGCTAAAGCTGCCTCATCCAGTAACGCCTGTGATTTAAATCTTCCCTCCCAGAAATGACCGGTACAACCGTCTTCCTTATTGGCCTGCCGGGCAATATATTCATTGAGCAACCGCATAGACCAGCTAATATCGCACAGTCACTCAGAACCAACAAACAGGCCAGTATCCCAAAGCAAAGGCCTGTTTAACTACTGCTATCGCTGCTCAAACCACTGCGCAATCTGCTGACGTTCGGCGGCGCTCATATTGGTTTTATTTAAAAATGGCATATCCTGGGTGATCACAGTGCGCCGGTAGATCTGGGCGGCGAAACGCTCAAAATCCGCTGGCTTGTCCAACACCACGCCCATCGGGGCTACCTGAAAAACCTCGTGGGAAGGTGAGCGGGAGTGGCAGCTGGTGCAGTGGGTTTGCATAATTTTGTGAAATCGTTGGTCAGAAACCTTTTCTGACGCTGTTGCACTGGGGATGGCATCGTTGGCAGCGGATTCTTGTGGCGCGTCAGATGCTTGCGGCCAGCTCACCATAGCGGCAATGATGATCATGGCAGCGCCGGCACTGATAAGCACTGAGGGTTTGTGAGTACCCGTATGTCGCAGGTTGAAATAATGGCGGGTCCAGGCGGCGGTAAGCATAAGCGCAATTAATATCGCGCCATTGTAAGTGTGCTGATAGGTCTGCGGATAATGATTGCTGATCATAATGAACACAACCGGCAGGGTCAGATAGTTATTATGTACCGAGCGCAGTTTGGCCTGTTCGCCCCAGCGGGGATCGATGGGGGACCCGGCGGCCACCGCAGCCACCATTTTTTTCTGATTCGGGATAATGGTCAGCAGCACATTGGCCACCATAATGGTGCCAATTAATGCCCCTACATGGATATAAGCCCCCCGGCCGCTAAAGCTATGGGTCGCCAGCCATGTGGTGGCTGCTAACAGGATCACCAACCCCGCGGCGAACAGCTTTGGATAGCGGGCCGCCGGGGACCTGCAGGCCAGCTCGTAGAGTATAAACGGCCCAAAAATCAGCCCCAGACCTAATCCCACCGCCTGCGCCGGGCTTAACGGCATTACTTCAGAATCAATCAGATATACCGGGGCCGATAAGTAATAGATGAACACCAGCAACGCAAAGCCGCTTAACCAGGTACTGTAGGCTTCCCACTTGAACCAGTGTAAAGGTTCGGGCATAGTTTTGGGGCCGTAGGCGTATTTAGATATTTCGTAAAATCCGCCGCTGTGGATGGCCCACAAATCGCCTTTAATACCCGCTTTATGTTTGGCTGGTGGTGGCTTTTGCAGATGGCTGTCGAGCCAGATGAAATAAAATGAGGCACCAATCCAGGCAATACCGGCAATAACGTGAAACCAGCGTACCAGTAACGAAATCCAGTCTAACCATGGTGCCATCGTGTTATTCCTTTTGTTGCTGATACCGGCAGACGCCGGCCACCCAGGTTTGTTCAATCGCCCGATCATCTCCCAGCATGCTCAGGGCAAACAACATGTCCTGAGCCGAGTGGGACTGCGTCAGCCGCAGGCGGCTAAGCTCATCAAATGCCGGTTTAATAATCACAAAGTCAGCATGGCTGCCCGGATTCAGATTACCGATTTCGTGTTCAAGGCCGTAGGCCACCGCCGGGCCCTGGGTCATCATGTACAAACCTGCGAGCGGGGAAAGCGGGTCTTGCTGCAGCTGCGAAATTTTATAGCCTTCACCGTAGGTTTTGAGCATATTGAAGGTGGTGCCGGCACCAACATCTGTGGCCAGGGCCACATGTACCCGGTGTTCTCGGGCTTTGGCAAAATTAAACAGGCCGCTGCCTAAAAACAAATTGGACGTCGGGCAGAATGCCGCGGTGGCACCACTGTCACCCAAACGCTGCCATTCGCTATCGGTCAGGTGGATACAATGCCCAAATACCGCCCGCGGGCGAACCATATGGTATTTGTCGTAAACATCCAGATAGCCCTCACAGTCTGGATAAAGTGATTTCACCCATTCTATTTCTTCCATATTTTCAGACAGATGGGTTTGAACAAACACATCGTCATACTGCTGAGCTAACTCCCCCAGCGCCGCCAGCTGCGACTCGGTACTGGTGGGGGCAAACCGGGGGGTGAGGGCATAGCGGTTGCGACCCTGATTATGCCAGCGCTCGATTAACTGCGCTGAGTCACGCTGAGCCTGACTGGCAGTATCTTGCAAATACGGCGGACAGTTTCGATCCATGCACACTTTGCCAGCGACCAGCGCCATATTGAGTTCGCTGGCGCAGGCAAACAGCGCATCGGTGGCACCGGCATGTACAGTGCCAAAAACCAGCCCGGTGGTGGTGCCGTTTTTCAGCAGTTGTTGTAAAAAGCTCTGACTTATCTGACGGGCATAGGCTTCGTCTTTAAATTTATCTTCGGTTGGAAAGGTATAACTTTCAAGCCAGTGCAGCAGCTGCTTGCCATAGCAGGCAATCATTTCGGTTTGCGGATAGTGCAGGTGGCTGTCAATCAGGCCCGGCACAATCCAGTGATCTTTGAAGTCGAGTACCTGTGCCTCTGGATACTGACCGGCCAGCTCTGCATACTGGCCTACCGCCAGAATCTTATCATCCTGAATGACCAGCGCACCGTCATGCACACTGTGCAGATCGGTCTCCGGGGATTCGCTCGCATGGGGAAAGTGCGCCAGATTGGCGCGAAATAAAAATTGGGTGGTCACTAACTGCCTCGGTAACTACTAAAACCATAGGGGGAGATCAGCAGGGGAACATGATAATGGCTGCTTTGATCGCCCAGAAGAAAACTGATATCTACAAACGGATAAAATGACTGACCATGGGTTTGACACAGATATGTCTGGCAATGAAATCGTAAGCGGTATTCACCCGCAATAAAGTCTGCATCCTGCCACTGAGAGCAACGTCCATCATGGTCGGTTTGTGTTTGTAAGCTATCGCCGCGGCAAGTGTAAAGGGTAATCGGTAATCCGGCTACCGGTTTTCCCAGGGTGGTATCCAAAACATGGCTTGATAAGGTATTCATACTGTCGGACTCGCCCCCAGGTTGGCATTAATTCGGGATAAGGCGATATCTAACTGGTGTTGGGCCGCGTTGGTAATTTCAGCCTCGGTGGTGTTTTCAAGGCGGCTTTGAAGCTGTTGCAACAGCGTTTCTGCGCTCAGGCCTTTGGCATACACAATAAAAATAAAGCCGTGTTTTTTAAGATAGGCCGAATTAAGTTGCTTAAGTGCCTGCAAGGTGTCGTCGCGGGCGGCGGCAGCCTGCTGCTGCTCGTAGGCAGAATGTTGTAAAAACGCATCATCAGACGTGCTGAAGGCCGAAAAGTCGCCTATCATCGGATGCGCGGCAAAGGCTTCCAGATAATCATTTTTGTGCATTTTCTGCCAGTAACGCTCGGCGTGCTCCAGCAGTTGTTGCTTATCGGCATAGGGACGGTTTTCTACCATCATACTGATCCAGCTTTTGGCCGCGCAGGCCTGACTGAACCATTGCCTGGCGCCCGGAACAGAAAGTGTATTGAGTTGTTCAAGTGTCATGGTTTTCCTCCTTTACCATTAACCCATTCGGGCTGTTCGGGTCGCTGGCAGGCTGATGCAACAAAGTTATTAGCTGAGCACTGATGGATACTGCGACCTCCACCGGCCGCTTTCCCGGAATATCTAATCGCCCGATCGGGGTGATAAGCTTTCGTCGAATCGACGACGCCATTCCACGTTGTGCCAGCCGGTAATCAAATCGTTTGGCTTTGGTAGCAGAGCCAATCATCCCGACAAATCCAAAATCATGATTTCTTAGTGCTGTCTCTACCAGGGTGTAATCAATCTGGTGATTGTGGGTTAGAATCAGCAACCAGCTGTGGCCGGGTAAATCAGCTAATATCGCACTGGGATCCTCCTCCACCTCGGTTCTTACATTAGCAACAGCGGGAAGCCCGTCAAACGCATCGCTGCGACTGTCGACCCAGGTGATGGCCAGCGGCATCTGCGCGATTATCGGGATCAGTGCCTGGGCCACATGCCCGGCACCAAACACGGTTAACGGTTGCGCCGGACAGTAGTTGGCTTCAAATAAAACTTTTGCCGTACCACCGCAACACTGACCAAGGCGTGCGCTTAGCGCAAACGTCTCCAGCACCGGTGCCTGCACAGTGTCAGTCAGCATTTTTCGGGCCTGGGCAATTGCCGCAAATTCCAGATGTCCACCGCCGATGGTGTCGTACTGACCGGTGCTGGTGATCACCATCTTAGCGCCGGCTTCACGCGGGGTAGAGCCTGTTACCGAAATCACTGTTACCAGCACATAGTTAAGGCTGTGGGTGTAGCAGTGCTGCAATGCCTCATGCCAGTTAGAAATGCTCATAGTGCAGGCTCCCTGACATCAGCATCTGCCTGAGTCCGGGCCTGAATGTTCATCACCGCCCATAGCACTTTTTCCGGGGTGGCAGGTGGGTCTAGCTGCGGGTCCAGCCGGTAATCACTAATGCTGGAAATGGCATCTTTTAGGGCGCACCAAACCGAGATAGCCAGCATAAAGGGCGGTTCGCCGACGGCTTTGGAATGATAAATACTGTCTTCGCTATTCGGTGTCTGGTACAACCGGGTATTAAATCGCGGCGGCGTATCACCAATAGCCGGAATTTTATAGGTGGCCATATTCATGCTGATAAGGCGCCCGGTCTCATCCCAGCGTAAATCTTCGGTGGTCAGCCAGCCCATCCCCTGAATAAATGCCCCTTCTATCTGGCCGGTATCAATCGCCGGGTTCAGGCTGTGGCCCACATCGTGCACGATGTCCACCTGGTCCACGGTGTACTCTCCGGTTAGGGTGTCGATACTTACCTCGCTTACTGCCGCGCCATAGGCAAAGTAGAAAAATGGCCGGCCACAGGCCTGCTCGCGGTCGTAATAGATTTTCGGGGTCTTATAAAATCCGGTGGCCGAGAGCGAGACGCGTGCCAGGTAAGCCTGCTGCACCAGTTCGGCAAAGTCGATTTGGTGTTGGTCGAGACAAACTTTACCGTCAGCAAAACGTACCTCGGTATCAGCTCGTTGCAATGACTGAGCGTAAAAGTGTGCCAACCGCTGCGTAATTTTACGACAGGCATTGCTGACCGCTTTGCCATTCAGGTCGGTGCCGCTAGAGGCGGCGGTGGGCGAGGTGTTGGGCACTTTGTCGGTACGGGTAGCGGTGATATCAATTTGCTCTAATCCCACACCAAACTCATGGGCAGCAATCTGCGCAATTTTGGTATGCAGTCCCTGGCCCATCTCGGTACCGCCATGATTTACCTGAATACTGCCATCGGTGTACACATGCACCAGGGCCCCGGCCTGATTTAAAAATTTGGCGGTAAACGAGATACCGAATTTCACTGGGGTCAGCGCCAGACCTTTTTTGATCACCGGGCTGTGGGCATTGTAGCGACGAAGCTGCGCCCGCCGTTCCCAATAGTCTGAACTGCGTTCAAGCTCTTCAATAATGTCGGGCAAGCGGTTGGCCGTCACCAGCATACCGTAATGGGTCTGGGTGCCGGTAGCCTCAGAATAAAAATTCTGTTTGCGTACCTGCAGCGGATCAAACTGTAACCGGCGGGCGATGCCATCCATAATGGCTTCGGCGGCCAGCATTCCCTGGGGGCCACCAAAGCCACGAAAGGCGGTATTGGACACAGTATTGGTGCGTACCCGGTGACCCGTAACGCTACTTTGGCCAAGATAATAGGCGTTGTCGGCATGAAACATTGCCCGATCCACGATGGCATCTGACAAGTCCGGTGAACAGCCGCAATTACCAGTCACCACTATCTGACTTGCCTGTAACTGTCCCCGGTTATCAAACCCGACTTTGTAGTCATTTTTAAAAGGATGGCGTTTGCCGGTGAGCTGCATGTCGTCCCCGCGCGCCAGCCTTAGTTTTACCGCGCAGCGGTTGCGCCAGGCCAGTACCGCTGCCAGGCATGCCCATTGGGCGGCCTGGGTTTCTTTACCACCAAAGCCGCCGCCCATGCGGCGCATGTCCACACACACTTTGTTTAAGCTGATATTCAGCACCTGGGCTACCAGTTTTTGCACTTCACTGGGATGCTGACTGGAACTGTAAATCAGCATTCGCTCTTCTTCTTCGGGAATGGCCAGTGCCACCTGGCCTTCCAGGTACATATGCTCCTGCCCGCCGATATTCAGCGACCCTTCAAGCTGATGCGTGCTGGCGCTTAGGTGGCGTTTGGCATCGCCGGACTGCATGGTATGAGAAGGACGAACCAGTTCATGGCGGGCAAGGGCGTCAGCAACGTCTAATAAGGGCGCCACCGGCGTAATGTACAGCTTACCTTTGGTGGCCGCCTGGCGGGCATGCACAGGGGTATCTGCCAGCACTGCAAAGACCGGCTGACCGTGGAACAATATGGCCTGATCGGCAAGAATCGGGTCGCCCTCAAAAACCGGTGCGATATCGGTTTTGCCGGGAATATCGGCAACGGTAATAACATCGATTACGCCGGGAGCCCGGCGCACCTCGGAAAGATCCATACGCTCAATTTGTCCGGCGCTGCAATGACTTAACCCTACGGCGGCGTGGGCGGTATTCGCCGGCACCGGAATATCGTCAGTATAACGCGCGCTACCTGCCACCTGACGAGCCGCGCTTTCATGGGCCGCCGGCTTACGCAGTGGGCTCTGGGTTGATGTCTGATTGGCTAACGTGGGGGTCAGTTTACGCATGATAGCGTACCCGGGTGGCGATGACATGATGCTGGTTTTGATATTGCAGTACAAAGCGATGCCACAAATTTGCCAGCAGCTGCTGACGATAAAGTGCACTGGCCCGCACGTCATCTATCGGCGTGAAGGCGGAAGCAAGCCACTGCTTTGCCTGTGTAAGGGCCAGGGCGTCCTGCATACTGTGGCCAGGCAGGCGTTGTTCAAAATCAGTGGCCGCTATCGGTGTGGCAGCAACGCCCCCAAATCCTGTGGCCAGGGCGGTAATATTGTGGTGTTTATCGATTGAGACCAAAAACACGGCACATACAGCCGAAATATCATCTTCGAAACGCTTCGATACTTTGTAGGCCGCAAGATGCTGATCCGGCTTTAATAGGGGCAGCTCAATATGACTGAGCCAGAATCCTGCCGGCAGTGCGGTTTCGCGATAGCCGGTATAAAAGGCCCGCGCTTCCAGCGAGTGTTGCTCGCGGCCATTATCAATAATAAAGCGTGCGTTGAGCGCCAGCATAACCGGCGGTAAATCGCCGATAGGCGAGGCGTTTACCAGGTTGCCGCCCAGGGTTGCCTGGTGGCGCACCGGTAAAGAGGCAAACCGTTCGGTCAGCTCGCTCAGCGTTGGGTAGTGCTGGCACACAAGCCGGTGCAGCTCATCTAGGGTGCAGGCTGCGCCAATGGCTATACCGGCAGAGGTGCAATGGATAAATTTTAATTCCTGCATCTGCGATAAGCTGATTAAGGTTGAATATTGTTGCAGCTGCTGAGTGATGGTCAGACTCATATCGGTGCTGCCTGCCACCAGTGGCGCATCAGGATAATCTGCAATACATTGGCGCAGCTCCTGGCGGTTAGTCGGCATCAGCAGGCCGGGCCCTTGTAAACCAGGGTTATGTTGTTCTTCAGTTAAGGCGGTCCCGCTAGAGTTGTGCAGGGCCTGCAACGCACGAAGGGTATCGGGCTGCTGTGTATAAAAGTGGTCTGTCGGGGGCTTGGCGCATACGCTTAAGGCTGCATCAATAATAGGGCGGTAGCCGGTGCAGCGACATAAATTGCCCGACAATGCCTGCATGACATCTTCGCGTTGTACCGTACCGGGGGCGTGATACAAGGCAAACATAGACATTACAAAGCCGGGCGTGCAAAAGCCACACTGACTGCCATGGTGCTCTACCAACGCCTGTTGTACCGGATGTAACCGGGACCCACGACTGAGATGTTCTACACAGATAAGCTGTTTACGATGAAGCGAGGAAAGCAGCGCAATACAGCTGTTTATGGGGGTGTAGTGCAGGGCCGTGCCGTGGGCAGTCGGTGCCGCCAGTACCACGGTACAGGCGCCACAATCGCCTGCGGCGCAGCCTTCCTTGGTACCGGTGAGCCCTTTGGTCTCACGCAGAAACTGTAAAACGGTCTGATTCGCATCAGCCGTGGACAAGGTCACTGGCGTATCGTTTAACAAAAAGCGAACCATAAAACCGTCCTTTTGTTTCGCAGATAGAGCGTTATAGCTTTACTATAGCTTGCTTTTTGCTCGAAAAGTAGACCAGAAGGTCAGTTTATTTGCATAAAAATCAATCAACTAAATTTGGGGTAGGGTGGCTGAAGGCATACATTTGTCGTGCCCGTGCTATGTTGCAGGGTTTACCTGTTAAAACCACTAGGCTTGAACGGCGGGTTCAGGCTAAGATTATTGTATGGGTATCAGTATAGTGCAGGGTAACAACACCAGCGCACTACCTGGCAGCAACACCACGATTGGTAAAGGAAAAGGCACATAAGCTTTATGGCAGTCAATAAATCTTCTGACGCTTCGGTGGGTGAAAAAAACAAACAAAATATTTTACAGGCAGCAGAAAAGGTGTTTGCCCAACAGGGGCTCAAAGGCAGTTCGGTACAGCAGATTGCGGATACCGCCGGGCTGCCAAAAACCAATGTTTTGTACTATTTTAAAACCAAGCAGAGTTTGTATCAGGCCGTGTTACAGCAAACTCTGAGTTTGTGGAATTCTCGCTTTGATCAGGCCAGCGCCACCGATGATCCGGCCGAAACCCTGGCCGAGTACATCAGTGAAAAAATTGATATGTCGCGGACCCACCCGTTGCTATCCAAAATTTTTGCGATGGAAATTTTAAATGGTGGCCCGAACCTGGATACGTATTTTAATCATAAACACGTCAGCTGGATGCAGGGGCGGGTGGCAATTATTGAAAGCTGGATAGAACAGCAGAAAATCACCCGGGTCGATCCGTATTATTTGTTGTTTACTATCTGGGCCAGTACTCAGCATTATGCTGATTTTTCGGTACAGGTAACCCGGTTACGTGGAGAAAAAATGAAAAAAGTCGATTTTGAAGAGGCTAAGCGCACGGTAATCAAGCTGGTACTTACCGGCTGTGGCCTGACTGTGCCTGCACGCTATCAAAACCTGCAATGAACGCAAACGATACCTACCCCCGTGACCTGATTGGCTATGGCGCCGCGCCGCCCAACCCCAGATGGCCGGGTAATGCCCGCCTGGCCCTGCAGTTTGTGCTGAATTTTGAAGAGGGTGGGGAGAACAGCGTACTTCACGGCGATGCGGCCTCTGAAGTGTTTTTAAGCGAGCTGTCGGGTCCCCCGGCATATACCGATCGCCATCTTAGTATGGAGTCGGTGTATGAATATGGCAGCCGCTCGGGATTCTGGCGACTTTACCGGTTGCTGACGCATTATCAGGTGCCGGTCACCGTATTTGGTGTGACCATGGCCATGCAGCGTCATCCTGAGGCCGTACAGGCCATGTTAAAGGCGGACTGGGAGCTGGCCTGTCATGGCTTGCGCTGGATCTCCTATCAACAGGTAGATGAAGCCACCGAAGCGGCGCATATGCAACAGGCTCTGCGACAACATCAGCAGCTTACCGGTAAACCCGCCTGTGGCTGGTACACCGGGCGCACCAGTCCCAATACCCTGGCGTTGGTCGCCACCCATCCGCAGATATTGTACTGCGCAGACTCCTACGCGGACGATCTGCCTTATTACGACTACCATTATCACCGGCCTTTGCTGATGGTGCCCTATACCCTGGATACCAACGATATGCGTTTTGCTACCAGCCCCGGTTTTACTACCGCCGGGCAGTTTTTCGAGTATCTGAAAGACGCGTTTGATACCCTGTATGCAGAAGGCGCAACCTCGCCTAAAATGCTGTCGGTGGGTATGCATTGCCGGTTGCTGGGGCGGCCCGCCCGTATCGTGGCATTACAACAGTTTCTGGATTATGTGTATCAACACGACGGGGTATGGGTAGCCACCCGGGAGGCTATCGCACAGCATTGGCAGCAACAGTTTGGGCCCGAGTCACCGTGAAGAAAAGTCAAAGAATATTGGGAAGATATTATGGTTAGAAACGCATTGTTAGTAGCAGGATTATTACTATTATTAAGTGGTTGTTCCAAACTGACCCGTGAAAATTATCAAAAACTGGAACCGGGGATGTCACAGCAGGAGATTGAACAGGTACTGGGTGAAGCCCAGGCTTGCTCGAAAATGATGGGCGCGCTTAACTGCCGCTGGGGCGACGAAGACGGTAAATTTATTAAAGTTGTTTTTATGGCGGATAAAGCGGTGGCGTTTTCTTACGAAAATTTATAAAGATTTGCCGGAAAGATACCGGCAAATCCCTGAAGAAAACTGATTTACAGAGCGTTTAACGCTGCTTCATAATCAGGTTCATCGGCGGTTTCTGCAACCTGTTGCGTATATACCACCTCACCGGATGCATCAATGACTACCACGCTACGAGATAGTAAGCCAGCCAGTGGGCCATCGGTGAAGGTTACGCCATAGTCGTTGCCGAAGCTGCTGCGAAACGATGAGCCGGTCACTACATTCTCGATGCCTTCCGCGCCACAAAAACGGGCTGCAGCAAAGGGCAAATCAGCGGATACACACACTACTACGGTATTATCCAGCTTTGTGGCCTTTTCGTTAAACGCGCGTACCGACGCGGCGCAGGTACCGGTATCGATAGAAGGAAAAATGTTCAGCACAACATTTTTGCCCTTCAGCTCGCTCAGGCTGACATCTGACAAATCTGGTTTTACCAGAGTAAACTCCGGGGCCTGACTGCCGTTAGCCGGAAGTTCGCCGACAGTGCTCATTTTGTTGCCTTGCAAAGTAACTGTTGCCACGTTATCTCCTTAATCGATTTTTTGTATTCTTTCGCGCTCAGGGGCCCGAATCCGGCCCGCGCTGAGCGCAGTAGTCACCGGTTATTTCAGGTCAAAAAGATAGCGCAATAAAAACAGCAGCGCCAATCCGTAAGTCAGCTTACTGACTTCTTTGCCTTTACCGGTACCTACCATAATGGCGACGTAGGTAATAAAACCAAGGGCTATCCCTTCACTTATGCTAAAGGTTAATGGCATTGCCAACAGGGCGACCACCGCGGTGGCCAGCGCGCCCAGGTCATCAAAGTCAAGCTGACGAATGGAGTCCATCATCAAAATGCCCACCATTATCAGGGCCGGGGTGGTGGCCATCAGCGGAATGACTTTCATTAGCGGCGTAAGAAACAGCGCCATCACAAAACAAGCAGCCACCACAATGCCGGTTAAACCGGTACGGCCGCCGGCCGACACCCCGGCGGCAGACTCCACATAACTGGTTACCGGCGAGGTACCTAACGCCGCGCCTGCCACACTGGCGGTGGCATCTGCGGTCATGGCGTTGCCGATCTTCGGGAGTTTGCCGTTACTGTCCAGCAGGTTAGCCCGACGCGATACACCAATTAAGGTACCGATGGTGTCAAACATATTGACAAACATAAGCGCAAAAATCAGATCCCAGGTTTGGGCAAAGTTTTCTATCGGATACCAGATATCCATGGCCATAAAGGTTTGAGAAATACTGTCCGGCATGCCTACCACCCCCTCGGGGGCAGAAGTTAAAAAGCCCGATTCGGTGGGCACAAATACCCCAATGAGACTAAGTACCACAATAGACAGTAAAATACCGCCGGTGATCTGCTTCATCACCATGATGATGGTAAACAAGATCCCCGCCAGAGCCAGCGCCACTGCCGGTTCGGAGAGATCGCCCAGGGTCACAAAGGTGGCCGGGTGGTCTACCACCAGTCCGGCATTTTTCAGACCGATAAAAGCGATAAATAAGCCGATACCACATTGCACACCAATTTTCAGAGCATTGGGTATGGCTTCGGCGACCTTGGTGCGCACCCCGGTTAAGGTGAGCAGCAAAAATAAAATTCCATTCCAGAACACAATGCCCAGGGCGGCTTCCCAGGGCACGTCCCGGGTCATACAGATGGTAAACGCAAAAAACGCGTTCAAGCCCATACCCGGGGCCATCGCGATAGGGTAGTTGGTCATCAGCGCCATCAGTAACGTGCCAATACAGGCCGATATGGCCGTCACGGTGATAAGGCCTTCAACCGGCATACCGCTCAGCCCCAGCACGCTAGGATTTACCACCAGAATATAAGACATAGCTGCAAATGTGGTAAGGCCAGCGATGACTTCGGTTTTGATGGTGGTGCCGTGGGCGTTGAGCTTGAAAAATCGTTCGAATATGTCTGTGATCATGCGTTCTCTCGTGGCACGTTTTGATATTACTGAATACACACTGAACCTGACCAGCTAGTCAGGATTCGGGTTGTGTTTGCGCTTATTTCAGGCCAACACCGCGATTAATAATCGCCTGGTTATAAGTGACCCTGCCATAATGGCAAGACTAAGCACACTGACTTAAAGTTTTATCAAAAACGGCTTTCGTGGCATGCTAGCACTATCAAACGACAAGGCAGCGAGAACGAAGCGCGGTGGGTTGCGGCGCAATTGTGCGCGAAGCCACTTCCGGGTGCAACCGTTGACGAAATATTTTTGTTGTTGCACTTTCGCTAAAGCTAGAGGGGCAAGCCATGGCCATCGAAAAGTTAATACAAAGTTTACCTAAGGCAGAGTTGCATTTGCACATCGAAGGCAGTCTGGAACCAGCGTTGATGTGGCAGCTGGCGAATAAGCATCAGGTGGTGCTGCCATACCAAAGTGTGGCGGAAATTGAAGCGGCGTATCAGTTTGAAGATTTACAGAGCTTTTTGGATTTGTATTACGCCGGCGCCGATGTCCTGCGTGATGAAGACGACTTTTTCCAGTTGATGTGGTCATACTTAAACAAATGCCGGCAAGAAAACATCGTGCACGCTGAAATTATGTTTGACCCCCAGACCCATACCGAGCGCGGCATTGGTTTTGAGGTGTTTATGGCAGGCTTCGAGCGGGCGATTGCGCAAGCCAGACAGCAGTGGGGTATGAGCACCTTGCTTATCATGTCGTTTTTGCGGCATCTGCCTGAAGCAGACGCCTTTAGCACCTTAGAAGAAGCCAGGCCCTACTACGACCAGATTGCCGCCATCGGGCTGGATAGCTCAGAGCTGGGCCATCCTCCGGAAAAATTTGAGCGGGTGTTCGCCCGGGTACGTGAGCTGGGGTTAAAAGTTGTGGCGCATGCTGGGGAAGAGGGCCCGGCCGATTATATCTGGCAAGCGATCAAACTGCTTGAGGTTGACCGGATTGATCACGGGGTCAATTGTCAGCAGGATCAAAAGCTGGTGGAATACTTAATTCAGCAGCAGTTGCCTCTTACGGTGTGTCCGCTGAGCAATCTTAAGCTCAAGGTCATCGAAAAAATGGACCATCATAATATTTTACAGTTACTGGAAGCCGGCATGCTGGTCACGGTGAACTCGGATGATCCGACCTATTTTGGTGGTTATTTAAATGAAAACTATCGGCAGTTGCATGCCGCGCTAGGTATGAACACGGCGCAGCTAAAGCAGTTGTTGATAAACAGCTTCAAAGCCAGCTTTTTGCCTGAATCGCAAAAACAGCACTGGATAGATAATATTAATGTGTATTGATATCTGAAAAGCGGGTGGCAGGTAAGGGCGTATGGTCTGACTGGCACTATTGCAGCTAACCTGACAGACGATAGCCTACGCCAGAATCGGGAGCTTTACGCTGCCACACACATTGGCCGGCGCTGTTTGTAAAGAGAAAAAGAATAGGACAGTCACTTCTTGCATTTAAGAGAAAAAGAATAGGACAGTCACTTCTTGCATTTATGATTAACTCTTAGGTAGTACAGGTTTGCCTCAACCATTTCGAAGTTAATGCCTCGCTGTATTGGCCTGAATTACGATAAAACGATAGCTCAATACAGGGAAACTAAAGAATAGGACAGTCACTTCTTGCATTTATGATTAACTCTTAGGTAGTACAGGTTTGCCTCAACCATTTCGAAGTCAATGCCTCGCTGTATTGGCCTGAATTACGATAAAACGATAGCTCAATACAGGGAAATAGCTTTTTAATCAGAAGCCTGGGTACAAGAGTGTTGCGCCTAGTATTGGACGACGCATATTGGGCTATAGGATGTTGCTGAAAAAAATTGAGGTATTTAAGCTGAATTGTATTGCAGGTTTCTTTTGCGATGCGACATCAGTTTTTCGATGCTTACTGAGGTTTTAAATTCAGTTTCAATTCCGCGGACTAATGTATTCCAATCGGTATGCCCAAGTCCAACCCGGGCGAGTAGAGGAGAGGCGGTATCCTCTATCCTGCCACGCTTATTTGGATGAAAGGAACGCCCGGTTTGTTCGACGAGTGCGAAGTAATCATGGATACGAAAAGGCAATCCGTTGGGCATATTGTCTTTGGGATCCCCTGTAAAGTGAAGCAGCCTGCGGGGTTGTCGACGGGACTTTGCCGCCTGAATGCGTTTTTGTATACTGGTGTGCGCAGATGCTTCCGGTGATTTTGCTAAACAGGCGCGCACAGGATTTAAATCTACATACGCCATGCAGGCTGCAAGTGACGCTTCATCCATTAGTGCCTGAGACTTAAACCGTCCTTCCCAGAAGTGGCCCTTACAGTCGTCTTCGTTGTTCGCATGCCGCGCAATATATTCATTGAGCAGCCGCATAAACCAGCTGATATCAAACAATCGGTTGCGATACACTTCAGCAAGGTTTTTCACCGTTTCAGTTTCTGCCTCAGACAGCGAATCACACTCAGCGGGGTTAACATAACGCTGCGCTATCAGCATGCCTTTGTAGAGCTTGTGCCATCGACGGATAACCTCCTTTACCGATAACGCATCCGCTTTGTCCTTGTTGATGCGCAATACCAGATGGGTGTGATTGCTCATCACTGCATAGGCACATACATCTACGCACAACACATCAGCTAAAAATAATAGCCGGTCTTCCACCCATTGGCGACGGTGTTCGTAAGATTTACCCGTTTGTTTATCCTCGCCACATAAAAATGCTCTGCGTACACAGCGAGACACACAGTGGTAGTATGGGGTATCCGACAAATTGATAAGGCATTTACGTGGTCTGGGCATGGATTTCTAAACACGAGAGAACCGTGTTTTTATTGTGCCCGAATTAGTTCAAAACCCAACTGTACCTTGGGCTGTTAAGTGACTGTCCTCTTTAAAGTCAGCCCTTACAGTCGTCTTCCTTGTTCGCATGCCGCGCAATATATTCATTGAGCAGCCGCATAAACCAGCTGATATCAAACAATCGGTTGCGATACACTTCAGCAAGGTTTTTCACCGTTTCAGTTTCTGCCTCAGACAGCGAATCGCACTCAGCGGGGTTAACATAACGCTGCGCTATAAGCATGCCTTTGTAGAGCTTGTGCCATCGACGGATAACCTCCTTTACCGATAACGCATCCGCTTTGTCCTTGTTGATGCGCAATACCAGATGGGTGTGATTGCTCATCACTGCATAGGCACATACATCTACGCACAACACATCAGCTAAAAATAATAGCCGGTCTTCCACCCATTGGCGACGGTGTTCGTAAGATTTACCCGTTTGTTTATCCTCGCCACATAAAAATGCTCTGCGTACACAGCGAGACACACAGTGGTAGTATGGGGTATCCGACAAATTGATAAGGCATTTACGTGGTCTGGGCATGGATTTCTAAACACGAGAGAACCGTGTTTTTATTGTGCCCGAATTAGTTCAAAACCCAACTGTACCTTGGGCTGTTAAGTGACTGTCCTCTTTAAAGTCATCCTCTTTAAACAGGGCTGTTAAGTGACTGTCCTCTTTAAACAGTCCTCTTTAAACAACTTCTCTGGCATCAATCTATAGCGGCACATTACTTTTCGCAGAATAGAAAAGACGTGCTCCTGCACGCCTTAAAAACACTGCAAGTGAATAGATTTTCAGCCTTGGCAAAGGCTGCTAATTTTAAGATGCTATTTCATATGCATAGTATTGGCGGTTAGCTGCATCCATGCTTTTACATAGTGTTTAAAGCGGATTCTGACCGGCTTGAATTTACGCGTGTTCTGAATTGTCTGAACGGGAGTAGGGATATTAGTATTGGTAATAACGTTTAAGTTAAGCATCATCGATTCCTGTTGAGGTAAGTTCAAAACGATGCTAAAACCTTAAGTAAGGTTGAGGTAAAGAAGAATTTTTTGTTAATGCAGAATATGTCAGTGGGGCAGGTGGCCAGGCGCACGGGCGTCGCTGTTTCTACCCTTCACTTTTATGAGCAAAAAGGTTTAATTCACGCCTCGCGCAATGCCGGTAACCAGCGCCGCTTCGGGCGTGATGCCATAAGGCGGGTTTCGTTGATAAAAGCGGCTCAACAACTGGGGATTTCGCTTGAGGAAATAGCACAGGCGTTTGCGCCCCTACCTGACTTTGCTGCCCCCAGCGCCAAGCAATGGCAGGCGATGGCCAGTGGCTGGCAGGTTCAACTAGATGCGCGGATTGAAAAGCTGACCCGGCTGCGAAAATCACTGACCGGGTGTATCGGATGTGGATGTTTATCGATGGCTAACTGCCCGTTGTATAATCCTGACGACAACTTAGCTGCTCAGGGCCCCGGGCCGGTTATTTTAAACCGGACCCGGAAAAGCTAAACGGAAAGCCGCTTTTGAAAAATGTCAGGCCTCGATAATTTCGTAGCAGATTGGTTTATAACTAAAGTTATTCGACTCGCCGGCCGAGCAGGCGGTAAGTCCTACCACCATATCCATTTTTGCTTCAAACACGGTGTAATCACCGGCTTTACTTTTAGGCGGTAATACCGACAGATCGCCGTTCTCGTCTACCGCCACATTCATAAAGGTGTTGAAGGTGGTATTGATAAGATGCTCCGGAATACCATACTCGGCAAAAGCACTTACCAGATTGCCGTGACAGCCTGGCACCGGCTCTTCGTCCGGGTAAAAGTGGCGAAAGGTTGCTTTACTGCAAGGTGTTAGCAAAAAGTCGTGGTCTTCCACGGTGTCTTCGATAATCTCAAACATCTCGTTGCTTTGATTAGAGTACAGCTTTGAACCGGTTTTAAAGGTCAGGCTTTCGTTGTAATCCAAAGAGCGGCCGGATGATAAATATTCATTGTGGTTGGCGCTATTAAAGGCATACAGGTCGGCTACCTGCTCGCCTTCAGGATCGATAACTTTCAGCTTCTGGCCAGCGCGAAGTTCAAAAGCGGTGCCACTACGAGGGGCAATTTTATCCATGGGTTGTTTGCTCCGTTGAAGGATGAAACGGACATTTCCAGTTTTCTTCTAACAAACGTCCGCTGTATTGTTTGGCTTCAGAATCACTACCGTGATTTCCCAGCATTGGATTATCTGAACCGCAAAAAACACTGTCACGTTTGCGAATATGATCGCGAAAGGCTTCAAATTTGCCTTCGTCCTTGAGCTTGTCAAACTGCTCATGCAGATTGAACACAATAGTGGGGGACTCAAACCGACGACTGCGCCGACGGCTGGCCGGATTCAGACATACAATAAAAAAAGCATGCTCGCCCAGACTAAAGCTGAAGTTATCATGCTCGGGATCGCGGCTGACGGCTTTATCCCATCCATGCAACCGGCTATCGACCTCATGCAGCTGCTGTAACTTGGCCCACAGTAAGCGTTCGTACTGGCGTTCGGTATGATCCCAGGGGCCCTCGAAGGTGCAGACAAATGAAGAAAACATGTGTTTTTCAATATCAAAGCGCTCAATAAACGCATAAAGGTCCGACAGAATATCGGTGTTCTCTGACTCGTCGTCCAGGGTCCCATATTGATTCACCGAAATCTGGTCCTTAGTAAGGGCTGTTTTAGCCCCAACACAAGGAAAGTTCTTTTCAGCAATGAACTGCTTTAGGTTTTCATCCGTTTGTGACAGGTACGATTGCATAACTGACTCCTTTAGAGAAAAGAAGCCGAGGGACATTATAAAAGGGGAGACGAAAATCAGATACGACAGATAACTTTTATAGTGACCTGGCTTTACCAGAATCTGTGTAGATTAGCCCAGGGCGCGCAGACCGGCACTAACAACAGGTGCCTTTCGCATTAGTAAAATGCACTGGTAAGCAAAAGCAAGGGCGCAAAGGGTTTCCATCAGACTCTCCGTTGATATACAAATCTGGGCGTTGTTCAGATTACTAACGCAGTTTGTATTGTTCGTATAATATTAATTACTATAGATTAAGCAAAACCAATGCCAAAAAGTAAATGCTGGTAAATCTCTGTTTTTATTGATTAATTTATACGGGGGCAGAGTGCTGCAAAATCTGCAATGCAATTTTCGCTAATAGCGTGAAGAGTTTACCGGCTAAAGATCACTCACTACCAAAAAAGATTAACTTAACGTAATGATAACTCGGGTAAAAGAGGATCCTGCCAGGGCCACCACCCGTGCAGAGTTGCTCTTTACAGAGTCTCAAACATAAAAAAGGCGCCGGTTTAAGGCGCCTCTGCTACATTCAGTTAATTAACCAAATTAATAAGGTTGTTCGCTGCGGGTTTCTTGCATTTCCTGTTCGGTAGGCTCGCGTAAAAACTCCACCGAATGCTTTTCTTCGTCTACTTTTACCAGCCCCAACTCTTCAAATGCCTGCAACCAGCTAAACATTGGCAGGTAGTTATGCTGCCGGGCAAAGTAGTTGGCATTGTGACAGATGCTTTTTACATGATTGACCGGTGGGGCGTACTTGGTATGGTACTGATGCAAAACTTTTTCAGGAGAAAAGACCAGATTGGAGCCTTTATTATGAAAACGTTCCGCAAAATCGGTATCTTCGCCGCCATAACCCAAAAAGTTTTCGTCAAAACCACCTGCTTCATTAAAGGTGGTGCGATGAATACAAAAGGCCAGTGACCAGAATTTTTTGCGATCCACCGGTTCGTCACACGGCACTGCTTCTCGTTTGGGATGTTCCATGGCCTGATCTTTAAGCTGTAGGTAATCGCCGTGATCAGGAACTTCGTTAAGATAACGCACAGACGCGGACGCTATGGTATGCGGGGTCGCCCGCTGAATCAGCGAGTCGAACAAATCCGGACTACAGATACAGTCCACATCCAGAAACACCAGAATGGGCTGGGTGGCGGTTTCAAAACCCAGGTTGCGGGCTTCTGCCAGGGGGAGTTTGGCATCCGGTACCGTCACCTGACGTAACGGAATACCGCCGACTTCGTCTTTATCAAGACGTTCTTCTTCCATCCACACTACAACCACTTCTTTGGGTTTTATAGTGCTTTTTTCGACGCTTTCCAGCAGGTTATCAAGTTGCTTTTTACGTCCTTTTACCAGGGTAATTACCGAGAATGGAGGCATAATAAATCCTTAATCAGGGCAGCAAATTGCTCTGCTGCGTGTGGGTTCGCCAGCGCGTTAACGCGACTGGTATCAATTGATGATGCTTGTTGTAAGGCCTGCTGCCATTGCGCAGGCTGTGAAATTTGCTGTCGCGGCATGTGTATCGCATAGCCATGTTCAGCCAGTTGCATGGCTTTGTAATCCTGCTCATCATAGGGACGAGGCTGGGGCACAACGATCAGTTTTTTGCCTAACAGCAGGAGTTCTGACAGTAAATTGTTGCCGCCGCTACAGACCACGATGTCGGTAGGCAGATGCACTGAAATATCATCTACACGACCTAAAAATGTGATTTGTGAGGTATTGGTGCCGTCGCACCCGACCACCCAGATGGGCAGTTGCAATTGTTCAAGGACCGGTAACAGGGCATCCACCCCTTCGCCGCTGGAGGTAACGAGGGTAATACCGCGGCGTACCACATCCTGGCGATTTGTCGATAGCTCACTGAAAAACCCCAGAAACCGGGTTTTATCGGCAAAGGCAAACTGAGGATCTTCAATGTGTTTAGGATAGGGAGCGTATAAGGCTTCGGCGCACTCATAGGCAAAAATCTGGGTCGGATCCTCGTCGGTATTACCGCTGTGACGCTGCATAATCACCGGCACCCCGGCGCCGCGCGCTAATATGGTCAGCTCGGCCGACACATCACTGATAAACAACCTGGCCTGATAGGCACTTAACAAATTAATAAAGGTCAGGGCTCGCTGGGTCGCGGCACGGGTGCAGGGAACACCTTCAAAAGCGCTATCAAAGGTACGTTCAACCGACTCCGTCGAGTCCGTCCATTTGGAAGGCAGGCACTCGCAGGCCAGATGGGCGAATTCTTGTTGCAGCTGAGTCTGCATCTGCGGGCTACCGACTACAAATACCACGGTAAACTGCTCTTCCAGGGCAGGAACCAGGCTTTTGGCGCGCTGTATATGGCCCGCGCCCTGATGGTGCACATAGTACAACAGGGTATTAGTGAAAGTTGGCATACAGTTGCTCGTATTTTTCCAGGGTCAGGCTAAAATCAAACTGGTGCGCAAAGTCGCGACAGCGTCCGGCTGGCAGCCGGGCTGCACGACTAATCGCGGGTACAATGGCTTCAGGCTGACTTGCTTCGATAATCTGGCTGACCGGTTCCTGGCGAAGCTCAGGTACAATGGCACTGGCAAAACCAATTACCGGGGTATCACAGGCCAGCGCCTCCAGGGTCGATAAACCAAAGGGTTCACGCCAGGCTGAGGTGCATAGCAGCGCCGTGGCGGCACTGAGGTAACGTTTAAGTTCCGTCTGAGACAAATGGCCCGCATAGCGTATGGTGTCACTAAGGTAAGGCCTGATATGGGTGGCGTAATAGGTTTCATCCGCTATGGGGCCGGCAATAATCAGCGGCATATTGGCAGTTTCGGCCAGCTCGATGGCGGCCGCGGTATTTTTATCATGACAAATCCGGCCACTGCTCAATAAGAACCCAGACTCAGGTAAGGCCGGCACCGAATCCGCCTGGTAGTGTGCCGGTTCAATTCCATTAGGGATGGTGTACAAGCCGTCGCCCAGCACCTCGCTCCATTCGTCACGCAGACGTTCAGACACCGTTACGTAGACATCGTTGGTGCGGGCCCGGTTAAGTTTGTGGGTCAGCGCCAACCGCTCAGACACCGGGCTATGCAGGGTAATCACACTGCGTCTGCGATGTAAAAAACCATAGTCGTAAATCGCATGGTAATAGCTATGGTAATGCACCACATCGTAGCCGCTGGTATCGATAAGCCCATACTGGGCCGCCTGGTATTGTTTCTGACCCTCGGTTTCACTGGTGATGGCATCGCACATACGCAGGGCCGACTCTTCAATGGCCAGCGTATTGAAGCGATTGGTTTCATCGGCTTTACGACACAACACATCGACCTCGTGCCCCCGCGCCGCCAGGCCATTGGCCAGACGCACCACAAAGGCTTCGGTGCCCCCGGCAAATGGTTCGGTCAAATCTACGATCGGACTGGTGACCATTAATATTTTCATACCAGGGCACTCACTTTTTCACTGTAGGCCTGACACATGGTGCTTAGTGGAAAAGAATCGGCGCGCTGGCGTACATCGTCCCGATGAAAATTCACCGCATCTGACAAGGCCTCGGCCAGACTGAATACATTGTTGCCTTTGGCCAGACAGCCCCCGAGTCCGCTACAATTTCAGGAAAGGCGCCGCGATTAAACGCGGCCACCGGGGTGCCGGTGGCCATTGCTTCCACCGTGGACAATCCAAATGGCTCATCCCAGCGCGCCCCAAAAACTACCGCCCGGGCGTTTTTCAGACACTGATTAATTTGCTGGTGGGTAAGGTGGCCCAGATACTGTACCTGCTCATTAAGCAGCGGTTTTATAACATCATCAAAATAACGCTGATCGAACACCGGCCCGGCAAAACGAAACGACAATCCCAGCTCGCTTGAGGCTTTAATAGCAAGATCAAAGCCTTTTGAAGGGGTGATACGTCCAAAAGAAAACGCAAATTGTGGCTGATTTTTGTCTACTTCCCACAGGCTCAAATCAACCCCGTTGTAAATTACATCAATATCGTCATTGATAAACGGACGCCATAATTCAGCCACTGAATAAGAAACCGCGTTGTAATGCACAAAGGGAGAATAAGACGCCAGATCGGCGGCTGCTTTCAACTTACTGTAGGGCGGCGTATGTAAGGTGGTTAATATCGGGATATCATATTTACACGCCCACAACGGCGGCACTGAACTAATGGCGTTGTTATGCACCACATCAAACCCGCGGCGGGTAATATCTTCCATTACCTTAAGCAAAAAGTCGTTTTCCACAATATCGGGGTATTGTTGATAGGTTTTCTCATCCAAAGGGAAGCTTACCAACTCGCAATTTACCTGGCTGTCAGGATGAGCATAAAGCGTGACCCTGATATTCTGATTATAGGTACTTACCAGGGATGCGATAAAAGCCTCGAGGCCGCCTGCAAACGGCGGCCGGATGGGATAACGCGGATGGGCAATAACCGCCAGCTTCATCAATGCACTCTCCCATGAGCACTTTTAAACAGTACCGGCTGATTAAGAAATTGCGGCATTTTTTTATCAAACGCCGTTTTTAATAAGGACCAGTCAGCGCCTTTCTCATCGGTAAATGGTAATAACGACTTCAGAAAATCGGTGCCAAAGATCACGCCCTCAATAGGCCGCTCCCAGGTCACCGGCATCTGGTAGTCATTGTTAAAATAATGGGGAGTGACCGCAAAATCTGTTACCGGGTGCGCTTCTAATAAAGCGCGCAACACCGCTTCATCAAATTTGTCATCGTCGGTCCGAAACACAACATTGTCGTGTTTAATCTTTGCGCAGGCCAGATTATAGGCACAAAACCGGCTATTAATGCTGTTGTCGATATACTCAGTGTCAGCAAAGCATTGCAAGGCGCTATTAAGCTGCGCATATTTTTTATAGGTGAGAGGCGAGTTGTCAGCCACAATAACCTGGCTATCAGGAAACTGAGCTTTGAACTGCGCAACCCGCTCCAGTAACGCATCCTTCATTTTGTAAGTCACAAAAATTGCACTTAATTTTGCCGGCGCTGCCATGCTGACATCCTATTGGTTGAGTAATCCTTTCATTTGTTTTACGCGCAACTCAAGGCGTAACCGTTCGCTGATTTTCCAGTAAGGCAGTTTGCCCAATAACAGTTCCGCCTTATCAATTTCTGCCATCAGCGAGTCGTAGCTAATCAGTGTCATATTTCCCTCCTGTGTGTAGCTGAACAGCAACTCCTGTACCGATAACCAGGGTGGTCAAAAAGTTTTCATAATCTATTGAAAATATTAGGGTTGCCAGCGCGCCTTCAGGTGTATGTTGATCACAAACGTGGTTGTTAGTTGACTCTTTATTACAGATGCAGAAGGAAAATTTACAGCGGGCACAAAAACCCACAGGGTATTTAACGTGGTGATCTTAACCGCTGACCCACGGGGTAAGTAATGTAAAACAATGTCGACTGGAACTTCTCATGATATTTTTTCAAAGCTGGCCAGAGCTATGGCGAGTGCTCATTACGGCGGTGGCCACCTACCTTATCTGCGTCGCCTTTGTTGGGGTCTTCGGAAAGCGTTCAAATGCCAAGATGAACAATTTTGACTGGATAGTGACCGTGGCAATGGGCTCGATTCTGGGTTCGGCGGTGCTGCTTAAAAAAGTGGTTATTGTTGAAGTGGCGCTGGCCTTGTTTGTCTTATTGTTGTTGCAGTATACCTTCACATTATTGTCGGTGCGCTTCACCTGGTTTCACAAGCTAATGAATAAATCCCCGGCGTTGTTGTATTACGATAAACACTTCATCTCTAGTGCCCTGAAAAAGGAACGGGTGACTGAACAGGAAGTGCTCATGGGGATGCGGGCCCATGGTTTTACCCACAAAGATCAGGTAAAGGCGGTTATTCTGGAGCCCAATGGGGATCTGAGCGTGTTGCCCAGTAGCGTGCCTGGAAAACAGGACCAAAGCATGCCAGAGCTGGTAGCGGCTTTTCAGGATAAGAATACCAGTGACTAAGTGCTCTGGTATTGCCGGGCGAGTAATATCACGGTTTCAAACAATACCTGCAGACTGACCATGATATCCTCGGTGGTTATGCTTTCGTCCGGATGATGGCTGATACCCCCTTTACAGCGAGTGAAGAGCATCGCCACCGGACATATCTGTGCCAGCGCCATCGCATCATGGCCCGCCCCTGAAGACAAGAAAAACGGCCGCAACTGGCTGGCGGTGACCGCTTGTTTCAGCACTGACTGCAGCTGTGGATCGCACGCCACGGCGGCGGCTTCATGGGTCTGGCGCCACAACAGTTTAACCTGATGATGCCTGGCAATGCATTGCGCTTGTTCCAGAATCAGATCAGTAACCGCATCGCGGTGCAGATCATCACTGCTGCGAATATCCAGTGAAAACAAGGTCTCCCCAGCGATAACATTCACCCCGTTAGGCTGGTTTTTAATCTGCCCGACAGTGGCCACCACCTTGTGCTCTATGGCCAGTTTTTCAATACAGACAATTATTTTGGCGCTGGCCGTCAGGGCATCCTGGCGCAGCCGCATCGGCACCGTGCCGGCATGACCGGCCATGCCCGTGACCCGAAATTCAAAGCGGCGGGCTCCGGCGATGGCGCTGACAATCCCCACCGGTAAGTCTTCATCTTCAAGGACCGGGCCTTGTTCAATATGTAATTCCAAAAAGCCCAGCACCTCATCCGGGTCTATGGCCGCTTCACTCACCTTGTCAAAGTCGAGCCCGAATTGCTGCAGGGCATCGGGTAAACATACACCCTGCGCATCGGTGGAGTTTCGCCAACTGGCTGGCCAGCTATGGGTTAGCGCGCGGCTGCCCAGCAGGGTAGAGCCAAAGCGGGTGCCTTCTTCATCGCCAAAGCCCACCACATCCAGGTGAAAGGGCAGGTGTACCGCATATTCATCCAGCAGTGCGGCCAGGGCTACCGGGGCAATCACCCCAGCATGCCATCGTACTTGCCGCCATTGGGTACCGTATCTAAATGGCTGCCAAGTATAAAACGCCGGGCGTTGGGCTGCCGGCTGCCAAGACGCCCCCACAAATTGCCCGCCGCATCGGTATAACTGGTCATGGCAGATTGCGTCATCCATTGGGCAACCTGGCGATTCGCCGCAGCATGTTCATCGGTTAGATACCGCCGGTCAAGATGGTCCGGATGCTGACTTATTTCAGCCAGTTGCCGGAGTTGCTGCATTACGCGCTCTGCCGCGCGGGTAAAGGCCGTCACAGGCTTCGGGCCTTATCATAATGCGCCAGCGCCGTATCGACCCCGATCCCTGGCTTAGGGGCACACTGATGGCGGCGAAGGACGGTTTCCAGCGCTTGTAGCGTGTGTAGAACTGCATCCTCCCGGGCGTTATAGCCCATGGTGCCAATACGCCAAATCTTGCCTTTTAATGGCCCAAAACTGGTACCTATCTCAATATTAAAGCGCGTTAACAGCTCATTGCGCACCGCCTCGCCATCCAGTTTTGCCGGAATCATCACCCCCACCGCGTTGTTCATTTTATGGCGGATGTCGCCATATATCTCTAACTCCATGGCCTGAATACCTGCTAGCATGGCCCCTCCGGCCAGTTGGTGACGGGCAATAACCTGCTCAAGTCCTTCCTCCAGCAGATTAATGGCGCACTCCCGGGCACAAAATAGCATGGCAGCGGCTTCGGTATGATGATTAAGGCGCTCGTTGCTCCAGTAATCCAGCAGCATGGGCACATCAAAATAATTAGACTGAATACGGCTGCCGGTAGGCCGGGCATATTGTTTATCGCGGATCCCCGCTTCAATATGATGACGTTTGCGAACATGGCTTACATAGCGCTCACTTAATGTTATCGGTGCGCTGCCCGATGGCCCGCCCAGGCATTTTTGCAGGCCCACTGACACCGCATCGAGTTGCCAGGCATCGGTGTTAAATGCATTTCCCCCAATCGAGGCGGTGGCATCGCAATAAAACAACACATCATACTGGCGACAAATTGCGCCCAGGTCTTCTAATGGTTGCAGCATGGTGGTCGAGGTATCACCCTGGACAATGGCCAGCACTTTGGGCTGGTGGCGCACGATCGCCTGCTCAATTTGCTCGGCATCAAAGACGCTACCCCAGGGGGTTATTATCGTCTCTACCCGGGCCCCGGCGCGCTCACATATCTCTGCCAGTAAATGACCAAAGCGTCCGAATATGGGGACCAGCACCTTATCGCCAGGTTCCAGGGCCGACACCAGCAAGGCTTCAATCCCCGCGCGGCTGGTACCGTCTACTAACAGCGTATGCTGGTTGTGGGTTTTGAATACCTTACGATACAAAGCCATGACTTCATCCATCACCGCGGTCATCGCAGGATCAAATTGCCCCACCAGCTGAGTAGACAATGCGTTCAGCACCCGGGGGTAGCAGTTAATCGGACCAGGGCCCATCAGTAAGCGGGGCGGTAAGTTAAGTGGTTGCATAGGCAGTAACACCTCACGGTTGAGCGCCTTGACTCCTCCTACGCTAATACAGGAAGAGGCAGGCGAGCATTCAGGCGCCCTGGGTCAGCAATAGCAGCTGCCCTTCTGGTTTATTAACGTGACCGGCCGGGCTTTCCCATTGAGCTTGGGCAGGGGCTGGCCAGATTTAAAAAGAGGCGCCGGGCTGGGTCAGAAACTGTTCTTCTTCAGGCGTTGAAGTGCGCCCTAATATGGCATTTCGATGAGGATAGCGGCCAAAGCGTTGCAGGATATCGCGGTGCTTTTTCTCATGCTTAAAGTTTTGTTGTAAGCCGTTATCGTCAAACAGCTCCATCGCCGAGTCATGAATCTCCAATGATTCGCTATGCATAAATGGCATATACAAAAAGGCGCGTTCATCATTGGTAAGTTGTTTATCTGCGCCCACACTAATGGCTTCCTGCGCTAAGGCCAGGGCCAGTGGATCGCAGCTAAACGCTTGAGCCTGATTGCGATATATATTGCGGGAAAATTGATCTAACACAATGATTTCGGCCAGCCGCCCATGGGCAGTTGCCCGCCATGGCCATAGTTCGCAACACGCCGCCGCCTGGTGTACCGAACCAAACCGGGCTCTTATTAATGTATCCAGACTTTCATCCTTGCGAAACCACTGGGCTGGCTCGAGCTCCTCGAACCAGAACGCCATTACACTGGCGGCTTCTTCCACAGTGATTAGTGTCGATGTTCCCATAGATTTCTACCCAACGAATTGATTAGTAATTAAAAGTGTCAGCCCTGAGTATTATTTGCTCATTGTGAATGAGAACAAAAAATAATCAACATTAATTATAAGGAATTGCGAATTAATGGCGGCACCGCCTCGTTACTGGCTTAGGCTTAGGCTAAGGTTTTATCCACAAGTTCCGCTAGCGGCCCTGCTCACATCGCAAAAGAGGACATTCGCACTGACCCGGGCTGAAGGTTCACCGCGTATGCATAACTCTATCTAGCTTAGCTATGGAGCAGATGACGTATGTGGGTATGGGCTGGTTTACAGGGCGCGGGTCAAAGCGAGACGCAGAGTCAGACGCAGGTGCTGTCGGACATGGTTAACAGTGTGGGGGCACACTTGCCCGGGATCGGCATTGGACTGGTCTTGCTATTGGTGTCTATTTTTATTTCCGGGCCCCTTGCCACCTTATTGCTCAAGCCCTTTGCGCACCTAACCCAAAGTCCGCTGATTCGTTCGGTAAGCCATCGTGCGATAGCCATTCTGTGCATCTTGCTGGGTGTGTATGTGTTTTTAAAGCTGGCGGGTTTAACGGAATTTGCGGTGGCCATTATCAGTGGTACCGGGTTACTGGGGCTTATCTTAGGCTTTGCATTTCGCGATATTGCCGAAAACTTTATATCGAGTTTGCTGCTTACCGTGCAACGTCCTTTCAGGTTGGGGGATGTGGTCCAAATCGACAGCTATCTGGGAGTGGTACAAAAGGTTACCGCCCGTGCCACCACCCTGGTAGATTTTGATGGCAATCATATTCAGATACCCAATGCCAGTATCTACAAGGGCGTGATTAAAAACCTGACGGCCAACCCGAATATGCGCGGTCACTTTATTATCGGGGTCGGCTATGACAATGACATCAAGCATGCCCAACAGCTGGCGTTAAAATTTCTCACTGCTCACGATAATATCCTGACCCAGCCTGAGCCTCAGGTATTGATTGATAACCTGGGGTCGGCCACGGCGAATCTGAAAGTGTATTTTTGGATTGATGTGGAAAAAACCAGTGAGCTTAAAATGGCCTCGGTATTGATGCGGGAGCTGGTGGTGTTGTTTGATAATGCTGGTATCAGTATGCCGGATGATGCTCGTGAGCGGGTATTTCCGCAAGGGGTGCCAGGGTTACAGTCCGACGGCGGTCACTCCCGGCCAGACTCTGAAACACAAAGCCCTGAAAACACAAACTCTCAAGCACAGGTCGGGACAGCAAAAACCGCCACCGCCCCGGCTTCTGCTTCGGATGACGTGAGTAGCGAAACCACCGAAATTCGTCGGCAGGCAGCTCAGGCCCGGGATCCCGAAGATGGTGAAAACATTTTATGACCCTGGGCTTATTGGCGCGGTAGGAGACAGATTACAGCGGGCAAACAGGTCTTGCCAGAGCTGCACATGGGCGCGCACCGTTTGCTGATATTGGTTGAAGCGGGTTTGAGTGTGAAACCTGAGGTAACGTTTAAAGCTGGGATGCAGGGCAGGGTCCTGGGTTAAGGTTTCCCAGACCGGGGCAAGCTGATAATGAAACTGGTTAAGTTTACTGCCTACGGGCTGAATTTTTTCAATAAAAAATAAATAAAATACATTTTTAAGAATTTTTACCTGCTCACTGGCTTTGCCATCGGGGCACGACAGCGCCGGTAAATGCCGCGATAGGTGTGTATTCAAGGGCGTCAGATAAGCCAGCAATAATGTTTGGGTTCGCCATAATCTGGCTGGCAGTCTGGCACTGTCGATTATCTTCAGCTGAGTTTCAAGTTCGGTGGCATCTTTTAATGAACGTTGCTGCAGGCTGGCTACAAAGCTTAAGGCCGGGACCGAGGCACTGACATCACTGTTATTGGTGGCCTCAATATAGTTGGGCGAACGCGAATAGGCTGCCCGCATTTCCGGGCTAACCTGCACCAGGTTTGCCCACAAATCAGGCTGCTGGTGCTGCTTTAGTTCAAGCCAGCGGGTGAGTTGCTGGCTTAGTTTCGGCTGACTGGAAGCGATGGTCGTAATACATTGTTGTAGTTTGTCGAGCAGACGTGACTCATAGACAAAGCGCTGCGACAGCTGGGCGGTTTTTCCCAACACCGTGTTGCGTTGGGCGACCAGCGATCCTATCTCGCAATTTTGCAACTGATAAAAGTCGCGCAGATTAACACTTACCGGTTCAATGGCACGGGTGAGTTCAGCGGCAGACGGATAATCAAGCTGGGGTGGTGCGGGGACTTCCGCCGCCTGGGTGTCCAGCACGCGACTCAGGCGCGCCTGATATTCGGCCAGCTCGTCATCCAGCCCTGAATCAAAAAAACAGCCCGACAGCAGCGTGCATACTGTTATCAGTAACCACCCCCGCATTTTCAGACCGCCGCCTGAGAAGCAATGCTGCGCCCACCATCTATGGCAATAATCTGTCCGGTTATGTAAGGGTTACCAATCAGAAATTCAGCTGTGTGGGACAAGGCTTCAACCGAGCCAAGTTGTTGCAAAGGAATACTTTGCAGCAGGTGTTGTTTCTGGGCTTCGCTTAACGGCCGTTCGGGCCACAATATTGCGCCCGGTGCAATGCCGTTGACCCGTATCGCCGGGGCCAGTTCAATGGCCAGCGAGCGGGTAACAGACGCCAGCGCCGATTTGGCCGCACAGTAGACACTATGGCCTGGCAGCGGGCGCTCAGCATGAATATCCACCATATTGATCACACACCCTCCTGAGTCTTTGAGTTGCTGGCTAAGCGCCTGGGTCAAAAACAAGGGGCCCTGAACATTACTGCCCATCAAGGTCAGCCAGTCCTGGGTCTGAATCTGGCCTACCGGGGTGGGATAAAATGCGGATGCATTGTTAATCAATACATCCAGACGCGTGGAGATCTCTGTTACCTGTTTTGCCAGATTTGCCACCTGTTGCATATCACACAAATCGGCCTGGATAGTAACGGCAGACTCGGCACGCAGCTGGTTTAGCGAGCGGCACAGTTGTTCGGCTTCGCTGCGCGACTGATTATAGTGAACAATGATCTGGTAGCCTTTTGCATGCAGGGTAGATGCGAAATGATGGCCAATACGACGAGCGGCTCCGGTAATCAGGGCGATGGGCGGCGAAACAGACATAAAACCTCGGGTTCAATACATTTTCTGACAGCGAATGATGGCAGATTTTGCTTCATCCAGATAGTTGTCACCAAACATAACTGCATGATTTAGCCAATGATAAAGCTGATAAAGCTGTTTGCGCTGCTCATAGCCATCTTTTAGCGGTGCAGCCTCATGATAGGCAACATAAAATGGTTCGGGCAGACGTCCGAATAATTCGGTCATGGCAAGGTCGGTTTCCCGGTCAGCAAAATGCACCGCCGGATCAAAGATCACCGGTCCTTTGCCGGTATGTCCGACATTACCTGACCACAAGTCACCGTGAACCAGACTGGGGGTAGGGCTGTGACCCTGTAAGAACAATTCGGTCTGGGTTACAAACACATCTGGGTTTACCAATCGGTGCCCCTGACGCGCAAGATTTTCCAGCATAGCCCCGATTCGGCATTCTGAAAAAAACACCGACCAGGTTTGGTAGGTGTCATTGCACTGTTCGGTTTTACCTAGATAGTTATTGTGGGACCAGCCAAACTTCTGGTCCAAGGGGGGCCTCTCGGTAGGACAGTGCAACTGCGCCAGTTGTGCCCCCAGTGCGTGCCAGTCACTGGCTTCGGGGCGGGTGAAGCGCAGAAAACCCTGCACCAGGTACTCATGGCTGTTATTACCTTCATCGGTAATGCCATGACAGACCACACGGGGGGTATTGATGGTATTGGTTGCCTGAATAGCGGTAAGGCCCTCAGCTTCATGACGCAACTGTAAAGGCCCCTGATGGGGCCGGATCTTCACAAAATACCGGGCCGCCGTATCTTTTATAAGAAACGCCTGATGGGTGTCGCCGCCGGCTATTTGCTCTTTATGCTGGCACAAAAAACAGCTGGCAGTGGCCCGACTGATATGGTCGCTGATAAAATGCCACATAGGTTCGTTTGATAAGCCTGCGTGCATGTACATTAGCCTTGCCTTAAGTATAGTTTACCAGCCTGTTTACATCGTTCTTTTTACGGAGGTTCGGGCAATTATGATTGATTTACTACTGGTTGTAGCTGATTGGGTAATCACGTTGAGCGTGTGGCCGGGCCAGCCATTTTTTTCGCAGCCATTGCATGCGCTGGGTAAGCCGTTATAATTCCCCTCTTTTTTAGCAGCATAGCCATGCCTCTTTCTGCTTAGAATGAGCGGTTATCATGCTAACCATTGTTATTTTAAACTCACATATCACAAGTGGCACAGAGTAGGTGTCACCACTGTAAAGGAATGAAAATGCCTGTAATTACCCTTCCTGATGGAAGCCAACGCGCTTTTGATGATGCGGTTTCTGTACTTGATGTTGCAGCCGATATTGGCCCTGGTCTGGCCAAAGCTACCATCGCCGGTAAAATCAACGGTGAACTGGTGGATGCCGTGGAACTGATTGAGCAAGATGCGGCGCTGCAAATTATCACCGCTAAAGATGACGATGGGTTAGAGATCCTGCGTCATAGCTGCGCGCACCTTATCGGGCATGCGATTAAACAATTGTGGCCGGATGCCAAAATGGCGATTGGTCCGGTGATTGATAACGGCTTCTATTATGATGTCGATATGGAGCATTCCCTGACCCAGGAAGATTTGCAAACGCTGGAAAAGCGCATGCTGGAGCTGGCTAAAACCAACTATCCGGTGGTGAAAAACAAGGTTAGCTGGCAACAGGCGCGTGACACCTTTGAAGCACGTGGCGAAATGTACAAGATGCAAATCCTTGATGAAAACATCAGCAAGGATGATGAGCCGGCGTTGTATCAGCACGAAGAATACATTGATATGTGTCGTGGCCCACATGTGCCTAACATGAAGTTTTGTCATCACTTTAAACTGATGAAAGTAGCCGGTGCCTACTGGCGGGGCGACAGCGACAACAAAATGTTGCAACGCATTTATGGCACTGCATGGGCCGATAAAAAGCAGCTTAAAGCTTACCTTAACCGCTTAGAAGAAGCGGAAAAGCGTGATCACCGAAAAATTGGCAAAACCCTGGACCTGTTTCACTGGCAGGAAGAAGCCCCTGGCATGGTGTTCTGGCACAATGATGGCTGGTCAATTTATACAGAACTAGAAACCTTTGTGCGTCGTAAGTTACGTCAGTACAGCTATGACGAAGTCAAAGGCCCGCTGATGATGGACCGCTCATTATGGGAAAAATCAGGTCACTGGGATAAATATGCCGAAAACATGTTTACCACTGAATCTGAGAAGCGTGAGTATGCTATCAAGCCCATGAACTGTCCGGGCCATGTGCAGATTTTCAATCAGGGACTAAAATCATACCGTGATCTGCCCCTGCGAATGGCGGAATTTGGATGCTGTCATCGTAATGAACCATCAGGTGCCTTACATGGTCTGATGCGGGTTCGCGGCTTTACTCAGGACGATGCTCATATTTTTTGTACCGAAGAGCAGATCTTAAAAGAAGTCAGTGGCTGTATTAAGATGGTCTACGAAACTTACGAAGCCTTTGGCTTTGAAAAAGTGGCGGTTAAGCTGTCAACACGTCCTGAAAAACGTGTGGGTTCGGATGAAATCTGGGATAAATCAGAAGCGGCACTGGCCGAAGCGCTGAAAGCCAATGACATCGAATTTGACTATCAGCCGGGCGAAGGGGCATTCTATGGTCCTAAGATTGAATTCACTTTGCATGATTGTCTGGATCGTGCATGGCAGTGTGGTACTGTACAGCTCGACTTTTCGATGCCGGGCCGATTAGGTTCGACGTACGTAGCAGAAGATGGTGAACGCAAAGTGCCGGTAATGATTCACCGTGCTATCTTGGGTTCGCTGGAGCGTTTCATCGGTATATTAACCGAAGAATACGCGGGTTCGTTCCCACTGTGGCTGGCACCACAACAAATTTCGGTACTGAATATTACCGATAGCCAGGCCGAATATGTGGGAAAAACCGTAGAAAAATTGCAACAATTAGGATTTAGAGCAAAGTCTGACTTGAGAAATGAGAAGATTGGCTTTAAAATCCGCGAGCACACCCTAAAGCGTGTTCCTTATATGCTGGTGGTCGGCGACAAAGAAGTAGAGTCGGGCCAAGTGGCTGTGCGTTCAAGACGTGGTGAAGATCTGGGAACGATGAGTCTGGATGCTTTCATTGAATTAGCACAGAAGGAAGTCGCAGAAAAAACAATCAATTAGATTGTTACGGGTCTTGAAGGTGCCTGCAACATCCCCATATCGGGTAGCAGGCATAAGATTATAATTTTTGGAGGAATAGCACATTAAAGGCGCTAACAAACAGGCTCAGGGCGCAAAAGCCCGCATAAACGATGAAATCAAAGCCAGAGAAGTAAGACTTATCGGCAAAGAGGGTGAACAGATTGGCGTAGTTTCGCTAGCAGAAGCAACGCAAACCGCTGAAGAAGCGAGTCTGGATCTTGTAGAAATTAGTCCGAATGCCGAGCCGCCAGTCTGTAAAGTTATGGACTATGGCAAGTTCCTCTTTGAAAAAAGTAAAGCTCAAAAAGAGCAAAAGAAGAAGCAAAAGCAAATTCAGGTCAAGGAGGTTAAATTCCGCCCTGGCACTGATGAAGGCGATTACCAGGTAAAACTGCGCAACCTGCGTCGCTTTCTTGAAAGTGGGGACAAAGCCAAAGTCACTATCCGCTTCCGCGGTCGTGAAATGGCCCACCAAGACATTGGTATCGATCTACTAAAGCGGATAAGAACCGATTTAGAAGAGGTTGCTACCTGCGAATCTTTCCCTCGTCGAGTGGAAGGTCGTCAAATGATCATGGTATTAGCCCCAACAAAGAAGCAGTAATGGTCTAAAGTTTTCGAGGATTCTGCACCCTCGAAACACCTTGCTGCATAATGTAACCGGTTTGTGATGACTGCACATCATACGAACCGAACTTAACAATGCGGAGTTTTAGCAATGCCTAAAATCAAATCTAACAGTGGTGCAGCCAAGCGTTTTAAAAAGACAGGCTCTGGCCGCTTTAAAAGCAAGCAGTCTCACTTGCGTCATATTCTGACCAAGAAGAGCTCTAAGCGTAAACGCCATTTGCGTGGCAAAAAATTGGTTCATGATGCGGATACCAAGTTGGTACAACGCATGTTGCCTTACGTTTAAAGATCAGGAGACTAAAGAATGGCTAGAGTAAAACGCGGTACGATTGCACGTGCCCGTCACAAAAAAGTTTTAAAACAGGCGAAAGGTTATTACGGTGCTCGTTCTCGCGTATTTCGCGTAGCGGTACAGGCAGTAACTAAAGCTGGTCAATATGCATATCGTGACCGTCGTCAGCGTAAGCGTCAATTCCGTCAACTATGGATTGCCCGTATCAATGCTGCGGCACGTCAAAATGGCATGTCTTACAGCCGTTTCATTAACGGTCTGAAGAAAGCGTCTGTCGAGATTGATCGTAAGATCCTTGCTGACATCGCAGTACATGACAAGGTAGCATTTAGCGCATTAGTCGAATCGGCTAAAGGCGCGTTAGCTTAATTTTTTAAACCAAATTAAGTTTAAGTTCTTTCGGAAAACGGCGAGCAGGATGCTCGCCGTTTTTCGTTTCTACCCCACAAAAAAGAGGCGCCGCCGCAGTGGCCAGGCCTTATCCTGAAAACTTACCCACCGCTATACCTCCTGCATTTTCACTTCCAACTTCAGCAAAAGCTAATAAACTCACCCCCAAATTTCTAAATTTTGCGCTAAATTTATAAATTCGCCTAATTGTTGGGAATAATCAGCCCGTTAGGGTAGCGGCAGGTTTTGTGTGTCGTGTAGACTATAGCCTTTTATATTCAGGCAAACTCTTTGTTGCAAAGAGCTTTCCGCATATCAAATGCCATATTGAGGAAATCATGGAGCTTGAAGCGATCATCAGTCAGGCGCAAGGCCAGATTGACGCTGCCGAAGATGCAGCGACACTTGACCAGGTTAGAGTTGAGTACATGGGTAAGAAAGGCAAATTAACTGACCTGCTGAAAGGGTTAGGCAAATTGTCGAACGAAGAACGCCCAGCCGCCGGCCAGAAAATCAATCAGGCCAAGCAGACTATTCAGCAAGCCATTGCCGCCAAAGGCGATGCACTGCGCAGCGAAGAAATGAACCGCAAGCTGGCTGAAGAAGCGATTGATGTCACTTTACCTGGCCGGGTGGAGCAGCCCGGGAACCTGCATCCGGTAAGCCGTACCATAGCCCGGATTGAACAATTTTTCGGGGAGTTGGGGTTTGCAGTAAAAACCGGCCCTGAAGTGGAAGACGGGTTTCATAACTTTGATGCGCTGAACATTCCGGCCAACCACCCGGCGCGGGCCGATCACGATACCTTTTATTTTAATCCGGATGTGATGTTGCGTACGCAAACCTCCGGCGTGCAGATTCGGACTATGGAAGTCGAGAAGCCGCCGCTGCGTATCATCTCGCCGGGCCGGGTTTACCGGAACGACTATGACCAGACTCATACCCCGATGTTTCATCAGGTAGAAGGGTTGATGGTAGACAAAAATGTCAGCTTTACCGAGCTTAAAGGAATTTTGCATGACTTCTTGCATCATTTCTTTGAAGAGTCGCTAGAGATTCGTTTCCGTCCTTCTTATTTTCCGTTTACCGAACCCTCAGCAGAAGTTGATGTGATGGGTAAAAACGGTCAGTGGCTGGAAGTGCTGGGCTGTGGAATGGTACATCCTAATGTGCTTAAAGCCGTCAATATCGATCCTGAAGAATACACCGGCTTTGCCTTTGGTATGGGCGTTGAACGCCTGACCATGTTGCGTTACGGCGTAACCGACCTTCGTGCATTTTTTGAAAACGACTTGCGTTTTCTGAAGCAATTTAACTAGGGCAGGGCAGAGTTTAATATGAAATTTAGTGAAAAGTGGTTAAGAGAATGGGTTAATCCTGCCCTGAGCGCACAGCAATTATCAGAACAGCTGAGCATGGCAGGACTGGAAGTTGATGAGTTGGCGCCGGTGGCTGGTGACTTCTCCGGAGTCGTGATTGGTGAGGTGGTCGAATGTGGCCAGCATCCGAATGCCGATAAGCTGCGGGTAACAAAAATCAATACCGGTGATGATGAGTTGCTGGATATTGTCTGCGGCGCCCCTAACTGTCGCCAGGGCATTAAAGTGGCCGTGGCCAAAGTAGGCGCGGTGCTGCCGGGCGATTTTAAGATTAAAAAGGCCAAGTTACGGGGCGAACCGTCCTTTGGCATGTTGTGTAGCTTTTCTGAGTTAGGCATCAGCGAGGACCATGACGGCATCATGGAATTACCGGTGGACGCTCCGGTGGGTCAGGATATTCGCGAATACCTGACACTGGACGACCATAGTGTGGATGTGGATCTTACGCCTAACCGTGCCGACTGTCTGGGCATCCGTGGTATTGCCCGGGAAGTCGGGGTATTGAATAACGAAGATGTGTGCGAACCGGTGATTGAGCCAGTGAGTCCGACCATCGATGATACGGTAGAGATTACTTTGGAGGCGCCGCAGGCGTGTCCTCGTTATCTGGGACGGGTGCTGAAAAAGGTGGATTTAACCGTCTCCTCGCCCTTGTGGCTGACCGAAAAGTTACGCCGTAGCGGCATCCGCAGTATCGATCCCATTGTAGATGTGACCAACTATGTGTTGTTGGAGCTGGGTCAGCCCATGCATGCATTCAACCTGAATAGCATTGAAGGTGGCATTAAAGTTCGAATGGCGGGCGCCGATGAGTCTTTGACCTTGCTTGATGAGTCTACGGTTGAGCTTAGCAGCGATACCCTGGTCATTGCGGATGACAGCAAACCACTGGCCATGGCCGGTATTTTTGGTGGTCTGCACTCCGGGGTTACCACCGACACCACCGATATTTTATTGGAAAGCGCGTTTTTTGCCCGTGATGCCATTATGGGGCGTGCGCGCCAGTATAGTTTACATACCGATGCGTCACACCGCTATGAACGCGGGGTAGATCCGCAATTGCAACGCGATGCCATGGAGCGGGCCACCGCTTTAATTCTATCGATTTGTGGCGGCGAAGCGGGCCCGGTAGCAGAAGCGGTGGAACAAGATGCCTTGCCAGCGGCCAAAACCGTGGTGCTGCGTCAGGAACGCTTAAGCCGGGTGTTAGGTATTGATATCGAAGTGGCGAAGGTGACTGAGATGCTTACCCGGTTAGGCATGCAGGTTACCGAGCTGGGCGATCGCTGGCAGGCGGAAGTCCCCAGCTACCGGTTTGATATCGCCATTGAAGAAGATCTGATTGAAGAAGTGGCGCGGGTATATGGCTATAACAACATCCCCAATGTAGCGCCCACAGCAAGTCTGGCGATGTTGCCTGCCAGCGAAGCAACCATCAGTCCTGCCGTCTTCAAGATGCAGCTGATTGCCCGTGGCTACTCAGAAGCCATCACCTATTCTTTTGTCGATCCAAAAGTACAGGATGGCTTATTCCCGGCCGAAAAAGGGATGGTTTTGCCGCATCCTATTTCATCTGATATGTCGGTGATGCGAGTTAGCTTATGGCCAGGTTTGTTAGGTGCAGTAGCCTACAACCAGAAGCGTCAGCAAAGCCGGGTGCGTCTGTTTGAAACCGGTTTGCGGTTTGTGCCCGATGCCCAGGCCGATGGTGGCGTGCGTCAGGAGCCGGTTATTGCCGGCGTTATCGCGGGTCGGCGTACTGCCGAGAGTTGGCATGGTGGGGACGAAGCCGTAGACTTTTTTGATGTTAAAGGTGATGTGGAAGCGCTGTTGGCTTTGATGGCGCAAACCGGTGAAATCACGTTTGCCGCCCAGACCCATAGTGCACTTCATCCGGGTATGTCTGCCGCTATTTTGCTAGACGGAAAAAACATTGGTTTTGTAGGGGCTTTACACCCACAGTTTACCAAAATGACTGGCGTAAATGGCCGTCCGTTCTTGTTCGAAATTGACTTAACTGCTTTATCTCAAAGAACTTTACCACAGGCAAAAGCGATCTCTAAGTACCCTGCGAACCGTAGAGATATAGCAATTACAGTTAAAGAGGCAGTTGCTGTTGGTGCAATTCTTTCGCATGTAGAAAAAATTGGCGTAAATCAACTAGTTGCACTAAACTTGTTTGATGTATACAAAGGTAAGGGGATAGAGCCTGGTTATAAGAGCCTGGCTTTATCGCTCATTTTACAGAATCCGGAGAAAACACTGGAAGAAGCTGAGATTCAACAGGCAGTGGACACCGTGGTGAAGGGGTTAGAATCCGAGTTCGGGGCAGCGTTAAGAGAGTAAACTATGGCATTGACCAAAGCCGAAATGGCTGAACACTTATTCGAAAAACTGGGTATTAATAAAAAAGACGCTAAAGATTTAGTGGAAGGCTTTTTTGAGGAAATCAAAACTGCCCTGGAATCTGGTGAACAAGTGAAGTTGTCAGGTTTTGGTAATTTTGATTTGCGTGATAAAAACGAACGTCCTGGCCGTAATCCAAAAACCGGAGAGGATATTCCTATTAAAGCGCGCCGGGTGGTCACCTTCCGTCCGGGTCAAAAATTGAAAAGCAGAGTAGAAAACTCCACTCCTGTAGCGGAATAAGCGTTTTCTTTTTTCGCTTATAGCAAAGGCAGTCGGTACACAGGGTACCGGCTGCCTTTTCATCGTACTGCTTTAGACTTTCTCCCCCTTCCCAAGGCCGGTGCTTATCGGTAATCTATTGTCTGTTAAAATTTCTGTTCACTTAATCAGTGACTCACCTCTTAAATAACGGGCGTATTCATGAAAAAACTGCTGTTAACCGGCCTTTTCATTATTGTTGGAATTGCAGGCTACTTTGTCTGGCTGTCTGATCGTTCAGCAGAAACGGTAAAAGAGCCGGTCCCGGTTATTAATGTTATGGATATTCTTAAAGCTTCTGATTTGCGCGCAGGGGTAAAGCAGGCGGTAAAACAAGGTGATGACCAAGCCATTGAGCACTGGCTGCAAAAGGGCCAGGAGGTCGGCCGGGAGGCAGGCCTGTCACAAGAAAACATTGCATACCTGGGCTCGGAAAAAGCAAAACGCTATGTAAAGTACAATGCCAAACGCGATCTTTTTAATGAAGCCTTTGAACAGCGTTATGCTAATTTGCAAGGTATCGGTGATTTGAAAGAGCGTTACCCCGAAGCCAATAAGTTATATGAAAAAGCCCAGGAATTGATCGCCAAGCGGGACAGTCTTATTGAACAAATTGCCGGCACCCTGGCAGAAGGCGGCACGGTGACCAAAGCCCATCGCGAGGCCGCACAACAAATCTGGCAGAAACGCCATAAAGCCGCGCAGCAAAGCCCGGCAGCTGATTCAGACGCAAAGCCAGAGTAATATTGATCGCACTAGCATTAGGTCAGATACAGGGCGCTACTTATGGTGGGGCCCCAGCCATTTAACACAAATAACAATAAAAGCACCCAAAAGTGCGCCAAAGCCGGTTGCTGATCCGCATTTATAGTTCAGGGCCAGCCAGCGCGGCGAGCAATTAAGACAATGGCTCGCCGCAAATAAGAGGCTGGTTACCGGCAAGGTGTTCCGCGGTACCCGCCGTGTGAAAAAGCGATGATATAAAATGCGTTGTATCTGGACAGCGCTGCTAGCATCGTAAACCGCAATCATAGCAGGCTGACTGAGAATGATTGCCCTATTTCTATCGGCTGGAAACAGGGGCGGGGCGCGGGGTTCATGATTGGCAGGATGTCATGACCTGAATCAGGTAGTCTTAAAAAACTGCGCCCCTTATGACACTATTAATGGGCAGGTCGCAAGGTGGACAGGTCGATGCCGATGCCGGCGTGGGTGATACGTATCAATGGCCTTCAACCGGGTGTGCTTATGTGTTGGTGAACAACATCATTCTCATTTTTCTTTATCTCTTTATCTCTTTTTCCCTTTTTCCCTGCCTGGGTTTGCTACCATTGAACCCACGTACTTTGCAATCTATTAAAGGAATCATCCTTTGCCCGAACTAAAAACGGTGGGCCTGTTTTTAATCACTGCGCTGGCCGAAATTATTGGTTGTTATTTACCGTATCTATGGCTACGTGAAGAAAAGTCGGTCTGGCTGTTGGTCCCTGCTGCGCTATGCCTTGCGGCGTTTGCCTGGCTGTTATCTTTACACCCTACCGCCGCAGGGCGAGTGTACGCGGCTTATGGCGGGGTTTATATATTTATGGCTATTTTGTGGTTGTGGGCCATAGAGGATATCAGACCCACTATCTGGGATCTTGTGGGGTCGGGCGTCGCACTATTAGGTATGGCCATTATTATGTTTGCGCCGCGCGGCACCTGACAGAACCCTTTATTGCGCATCTTTTTAGGAGGTGTGGTCTTACCTTAAACTCGCGCAAAACAGGCTCATTTTTTGAGTTGTTTCATTCCAGCTCAGGCAAAAAAGTGAATTCACCCACGTGTGATTTAGCCAATAAAATGCCTGCCATTTTTGTAGTTCCGATGCCTTAGATAAGGGGGCTAGCGCCGCTTAAGCGGTTCATTCAGGGAAATACAGCATTAACAACAATTATCAACACAGTACGCTTCTTGTCGGTAGTTATTGTGCTGGCTCTTAATCTGGCAATAGGTGAAGTAGGGTAGGTAAGGAGACAGTTTAATCGCCAAACTTTATCGTGTTTATAGCCATGTTTTTTACTGGTTTTTTGCTATCACCGGCGCTTGTACTCAATAGTGTTTTTATAAAATGTGGTGCACTTATTATCTGAATTCGGGCTTCCCTTTAACAGGGTTCTTGTGTATAAAAATACGTGATGTTTATGCTTAAACTTTTTAAAAAGTAAGCATATACGCATCGTTAACAGCAGTCGAAATATCACGGCTGATGCCATGTCTTAATAGCCTGGCCTTGATACACAGGTCTTTTTGAATAAAATCTTAAATAAAATTCGACCGGCTATGACTCCGCGTCTGAACTCGACCCTATCTATTTTTTACCAAATCATTTTTACCGGTTTTTGCTGCCAGTAAGAATTAAGGAAATTAAAATGCCAACACCTGCTCAAAATGGTGTGCTTATCTACTCAGGAAATTTTTGTTCACTAGCTGGGTTTTACCAACAACTTTTTGACTTGTCGATTATCAGACAAACCAAAGAATTCATTAGCCTGGAAAAAGACGGCTTTAATCTGATTATCCATATACCGCCATTTTCATCACCTAAGGAATCATTTTGTTCCATAAAGCTTTTTTTGACGGTCCAGGATATAGAGGCTACTAAACAGCAAGCGCTGGAACTTGGTGGCAAAATATTTGATGGTGAGTGGGCTAACCTTGTATTCAAAGTGGCAAATATTGCAGATTGTGATGGCAACCATATTCAAATCCGGGAGTTTATGAATACCGGTGATCCTACACAAGATGAGGTGTAGCAAAAATACAGACGCAGACGACTCCAGCTACTCTACTTGGTGAGGGTAAATATCGGGAGACGTCACCGGTGCGCTTTATCAGGCGACATCATCAGACGACATCTGGATTTAAAACAAAATTACGCCAGGGAAGGGTATGTATAAATCATTAATATTGTAATTTTTTATCACAGTAACGTGTGTCTTTCAGGCTGCTGCCGATACTGCAACCAGCGTGAGGCTGGCTGGCAATACGGTGACATACGAAGGCACTGTGACGAATGAAGCCAATAACACGCTCCGGTCTTTTATTGAACAGCACGGCCGTTCAATAAAATGGCTGTCGATTACCAGCAAGGGCGGGGAAGTAAACGAAGGCATGGACCTGGGTAGTATTGTTTTTGACCACCCACTGAACGTTGCAGTGGACAAGTATTGTCTTTTTTCATGCGCAAACTACGTGTTTTCAGCCGCTCCCGCCCAGCGAATTTCCAAACATGCACTGATTGGCTTTCATGGTGGGGTTTCAGGCCTGGAACAGCACGCTACCGAGGCAAAGCTGCAAAGCTACATGCAAGCCGCTTTATCTCGTGAAGAACAATTTTTTGAAAAGATTGGAGTGGAGCAGCGAATTACCACACTAGGCCAATTGACCCGATATGATGCGATACCAAACCAGAGTGAACTTCTCGGGTGGTATTCTTCAATCGAAGATATGACCAGGCTTGAGGTGCGCAATATTGAAGTCACCAACCCGCCCTGGTCCTATAAACCACTAAGCGAAAATGTGAGTTTTTTCAGGGTTAAAGTTGGCGACATGCAATAGGCAGATTAAAGCATCGAGCCCTGTTGGTAAGCGGGTAAGATTCAGGCAGGCTTACTTTTTACGGTACATAATCGATATGAACGGCACTTTTGGTATTGAGGAAAGGCTAATAGGATGGGATAGTTTAGGCCATAAAAAATAGCTGCGTAGCAAGACGAAATGGCCAGAATCTGCCGGGTGTATCCGCTTCAGTATTGTCCGGTTAATTTTATCTATGCCCAGCAACCGTTGGCTTAAAGCCGCTGGTTTTGAAAAGAATATGAAAAGGAAATTTCTATGCAACAGTTAATTGTATTAAGCGCATGTTTTTTATTTTTGTCAGGCTGCGTGATAGTGCCTGAAACTGATTTGGGCAAGGACAATCGTTGTGAAATCTCTTCTGATCGTAAAACCCTGAAAGTCATCAATGGTTTTAAAGATACTAATACCTTTTACTCTGTGAGTGGCCTTGTACTGCTGCCGCTGTCCGGGGTGGTATCGGGTACCTATGTCGCAGTAAACAACATTTATAACCTGGGGGAAGAGCGTTTTGTCTGTGGTCCGGAACCAACGCCATCCGGTAATACAGTCAGGGCGTCTTAACATTTGCTGCCATAAGCCCCTGGAACGGCAGCGGGTCGGGCAGGTGACCAAACCAATCTACTTTCAGGAAAAAATATGCAAAAGAAGAACTACGAAGCCGAGTGGTGTTTACTGCAAAACCAGTTTGAAAGCTACGAAAAGCATTCTTTATACATAAAGCTCAGCAGCATTGTTTTGGTTTTCTTAACCGTGGCACTCGGGGTAAGTCCGATCTTCATTTGTTTGCTATTACTGGTGCTATGGTTACAGGATGCCATCTGGAAAACCTTTCAGTCGCGCCTTGAGCCCCGCTTATTGAAAATTGAGAAGAACATAAGAGAAGAGATTCCAGCTGGTGAATTTCAGTTTAATAGCGACTATCAGTTGCTGGAAACCGGCGGGCTATCTAAAGTGCTGGAATACGCAAAACAAGCAACACGCCCCACTATCGCATTTCCCTACGTAGTATTACTTGTTATGTTAATTATCCAGGGGTTGGTGGCGTGAGTATCCGGCGGCCCTTGGTGATGGCTTCCAAGATGACCGGCGGCGACACAGGAAGCGCCTGATACACGGTGACTGGCGACAATGAGCCTGCGCTATTGTGTTAAGTGCGGTGCCCCATCATCATTTACCTGTATTGCCTTTGAATTACTGACATAGTAGTCGTTCACGCATTGGTGTAGGATGCAAAAATCGCCAATTAAGACGGAGTCAGCTTTGACGCCCACGCCGCCCTAGGCCTCCCCGCTTGCTTCATTTTGCTCAACGCTATGAGCGATGTTATCGCGTCCCTCGCGAGACTTACTGATACGTAATTTTCTACTCCTCTGCCTGAGGAATACATCTGGGTAACTGTGCATGTTCGAACACGTAAAAAGAGATTGGCTATCCAATATTCGTGGTGATGTGCTTGCGGGTATTGTGGTGGCGTTAGCCCTCATTCCCGAAGCCATTGCTTTTTCTATTATTGCTGGTGTTGATCCAAAGATAGGCTTGTACGCCTCTTTTTGTATCGCCGTCATTATTTCTTTTGTCGGCGGCAGGCCGGGCATGATCTCTGCAGCCACCGGCGCTATGGCCTTATTAATGGTCACTCTGGTGAAGGAACATGGCCTTGAATATCTGCTGGCCGCCACCTTGCTTACCGGCGTATTGCAGATTGCGGCAGGAATGTTACGCCTGGGTGAGCTGATGCGCTTTGTTTCCCGCTCGGTGGTGACCGGCTTTGTAAATGCATTAGCCATATTGATATTTATGGCCCAGCTGCCGGAGCTGACCAATGTGACTTATCATGTTTATGTGATGACTGCAGCAGGACTGGGCATTATATATCTGTTTCCCTACTTGCCGGTGATAGGTAAAACCATTCCTTCGCCGTTGGTATGTATTGTCACCCTCACTATTATTGCTATTGCTACCGGCCTGGATATACGCACGGTAGGGGATATGGGTGAGCTTCCTGACACCTTGCCCATATTCTTATGGCCGCAGGTTCCCTTAACCTAGAGACCCTGTCGATTATATTTCCTTATGCTGCTGGCCTGGCGGTGGTGGGTTTACTGGAGTCGATGATGACGGCGACGATTGTTGACGATTTGACCGATACCTCTAGTGACCGGAACAAAGAGTGTAAAGGCCAGGGTATGGCCAATATTGGTGCGGGGCTATTTGGCGGAATGGCCGGCTGTGCCATGATTGGTCAGTCCATCATTAATGTTAAATCTGGTGGTCGCGGCAGGCTGTCCACTTTTGTCGCAGGCACCTTCTTGCTGTTTATGGTCCTGGTGCTGGACGAATGGCTGCGTCAGATTCCTATGGCGGCACTGGTGGCGGTGATGATAATGGTGTCGATTGGTACCTTTTCCTGGACCTCGGTAAAAGATTTGGGCAAGCATCCGCTTTCTTCCAATATTGTGATGATTAGCACCGTAGTGGTAGTGGTGGCAACGCACAACTTAGCCATTGGTGTGCTGGTGGGGGTGCTGCTGGCAACCCTGTTTTTTGCCAACAAAATCGGCCGTTTTATGGCGGTGAAATCTGATTATAGCGAAGCTGAGAAAACCCGCACTTACCAGGTGGCCGGGCAGGTATTCTTCGCCTCTGCAGAGCAGTTCATCGCAGCATTTGATTTTAAAGAAGCCGCCAGCACGGTGGTTATTGATCTGACCCATGCGCATTTTTGGGATATAACAGCGGTAAACTCGCTGGATAAAGTCGTGATTAAGTTTCGGCGTGAAGGGGCTACGGTCAGCGTCGTGGGTATGAATGAAGCGACCGCGACGGTGGTCGATAAATTTGGTGTGCATAATGACCCGGCTGAAGTCGATAAGCTAATGGGTGGTCACTAGGAGACGAACGATGGATAAAATAATCACCTGTGTAGATGGCTCGCCAACGACACCGGCGGTGACACAAGCTGGAAAATGGGCTGCCAAAAAGCTCGACAGACCATTGTGTTTTCTACATACAATCGAGAAAACGCCTCAGCATGGCGCCGATGATTATACCGGCGCTATTGGGCTGGGCGCTCGCTCCTCCTTATTGGAAGAGATGACCAGACTGGATGAACAAAAAAGCAAACTTGCCCTGCAACTAAGCAATGAGCTACTTGAATCTATGCTGGCTGATGCTCGGGCTGACGGAGTGGGGGCTGTGGAGTCGCTGCAACGGCATGGCGATGTGGTAGAGGCGCTGATGGCTCTGGAAAATCAAACCCGGTTAGTGGTGATCGGGCGCCAGGGCATGAGTCACGACAATGACTTTAAAGCGCTCGGGTCACATATCGAAACCTTGTTGCGCAAGGCATGTCAGCCAGTGCTGGTGGTGCCGAAATCCTTTTCGCCACCTACCTCGTTTATGATTGCTTATGATGGTCGTGAATCTGCGGATAGGGCGCTGCAAAAGGTACTGGACGGCGGCCTGTTACACGGTATTGATTGTCACCTGGTGGCGATAAAAAACAATGAAGCCGATCTTAAAACAAAGTTTGACCGGGCCGCGGCCGATCTGACTGAGCGCGGGTTAAAGGTGACTACTGCATTTTTAGAAGGCAATATCAATACAACGTTAGCCAGGTATCAACAGGACAATAATATCGGTCTGATGGTAATGGGTGCATTTGGGCATTCCCGACTGAGGCAGTTCTTTGTTGGCAGCAATACGCTGAAAATGCTCGAAACAAGTGATATTCCGCTTATCGTTTTACGCTGATAAGGACCGTGCGCATGATGGGGAAGACCTATTGCGCACGTACGGTTTACTTTTTGAAGCGTTTTTTAGTAACCGATTTTTCAGGTAACCGGCTCAGCCATGCTATTGGCTGAATCTATTGGATAGTGATATTTAGTACCGCAGGACAACCACCGACTGTCTGGCGCAGCAAGGATGCAGATGAACAGGAACCTTTTCTTTCTCTGGCAAGGACAGGTAATAAGCCAGCTTGGAATGCAGGCTTACACCATCGCTATGATGTTCTGGATAATGGAGTCATCAGGCTCATCTGCCGCAATGAGTGTGATATTTGCTTTATCAACGCTTCCCCAGATAATTTTTGGCCCGATAGCGGGTGTCATCGCGGACCGGCACGCTAACAGAAAAATTATTATCTGGTGTGACCTGATCAGAGGCAGCACCGTGCTGGTTATGGCTGCCGTTCTGTTTAGCGACTTATTTAGCACCGCCCAAGTGGTTATCTTTTTCGCGGTGACTGCGTGTATAAATGGCGGGTGTAAAGCGTTTTTTCAGCCTGCAATTGACGCGTGGATCCCTGATCTGACGACCCGGGAAAAACTGCCTCAAGTGATGGCGACGTTTGGCTCAACTACCCAGGCAACTATGGTATTAGGACAGGCGTCGAGAGGCATTCTGTTTACCCTTTTAGGGGCGCCTTTGTTGTTGCTGGTGGATGCTGTTTCCTACTTTTTGTCCGCATTGTCGGAATGTTTTATTAAACAAAAAACACAAGATAATAGCGATAGGGCCATAGCGATAACCGCATCATTTAAAAGCTATAAAGATGATTTGCTCACTGGCTGGCGATATCTTGCAGGTACGTCAGGCATGGTGCCAGCGGCATTGTTTGTGGCGTCGATTAACTTTTTTATCGCGCCAGTGATGCTGTTGTTACCTTTTTATGTTGCCAACCAAATTTCCGCCGGGGCTGAGTGGTATGGGTTTCTGCTGGCAGCGCTGGCGTTGGGAAGCATCATCGGGTATTCCCATTCAAACCACCTCAAACAGGTGTTAAAAAAACGCTCTTCGTTGATGTTGGTCTCGCTGCATTGTTTTGCTTTCAGTCTGTTTATTTTCAGTCAGAGTCATCATGTCTACCTTTCCTCGTTCAGTTTTTTTACCGCTGGCATCTTGCCTGGGTTTGTTTAACCTGCAAGGAATTACTCTTTTTCAGACTGTTACTGAGCCTGCGATACGCGCACGAGTCCTTAGTTTGATTATGACCGTGGCAGCAACGTTTTTGCCATTGGGGTCGTTAGCCGGCGGCTTATGGGGGGAGCTGACCGCAGAGGATACCGCCACCATTTTTTGTCTATTGGCCTTGTGCATCAGCGGCTTGACACTAGGGCTAGGGGTGAGTCGTACAATAACAAACTTTCTCGACCTTGAGGCCGTAGCGGCGAGCAATGGCTCAGTCACTCTCCAGAGATCGGGTGGTGACTGACCACGGTGCTGATGATAGCACTCGCCGCCACGCTATCATTGGGCTGCAGACGCTCCGGTATGACTAACATCAAAAAATAATCTGGTAGCTAAAGCATCAGTTCTTTTTATGATAAGCGGCCCGCCCTTGTCCGTCTGTGAATGATCTGGCAAAGCCAGTATCTTTATACATGCTGGTCGAACAGGATCGCGTTACCGTCGGGGTCTTTAATAGAAAAACTACCGGGTCCGGTAGCGCCTGCCACCGATTGCTGGACAATATCAATGCCTTGGGCTTCAAAATGTGTTAGTAGCTGCCGGATGTCACAAAAGGATTCTAACGCTTCGCACTGGCTATTCCAGCCAGGATTGAAGGTCATAATATTGTGCTCAAACATGCCTTGAAACAGCCCGATGGTGTGCTGCTGGTTTCGCAGTATTAACCAGTTTTGGGACGGTTCGCCCCCGACTATTTCAAACCCCAGTTTCTGATAAAAACGCTTTGAAGCTTCCAGATTTTTCACTGCCAGACTTACCGAAAAAGCCCCTAATTCCATAATAAACGCCTATGTTTAATTTCTGCGTAAATTTTAAGTTTAGACGAAGTAGGCACACAGGGCGGGTTTTACATGAGGTTGGCGGTCTCAAAACATAAAGCGTTGATGCTAATGTATTTTAAAGAGGAGCTTACCTGACGGTAGCTGGTAAAACACGATGAAATTGCTGAACAATACGTGTTCTGATTGACGCCGTGAGTAAGAAGAGTAAGAAGAGCAAGCGCAGGTATAGGTTAAACCCGATTGATAACACCAATAATCAACGCTGTTATCTTGGTGCTTTCAGGTTATAGTCACACAAGGAATAGCTGAGAAGCATGATATCAATTACGCTAAATCAATTTGTGCCCGCGGCGCCTGGTAAGGTGCAGGCGGTGCTGTTGCAGCACGACAGGCTGAACCGGTTTTTTGAGGCTGATTTTAAGCTGGTATCCCCACAGTATGATGGCGAGATAGAGGGCGGCGTGGGGGCAGTGCGTGAAGTATGTGTGGCTGGGATACGCTTTTGCGAGCAAATTACCCACACTGATGCATCGCTGATTCGCTATCAAATTGTCGGCAGGGCACCGGTGCATAACCATCAGGGGCATATTCAGCTAAATACCGATGGTAAAGATTTAAGCGGCACCCAACTGCAGTATCACATCCAATTCTCTACCCCCTGGTATGTGCCGGGGCCTCTAATAAAGTATCTGGTGCATAAAGATACGGCGCAGGCATTATCCCGCCTGGCTGCGTATTTTGATAACAGGCATTGCCATGAGTGTTGAAATTATTCTGCTGGCGCTCAGTCCGGTATTTTTGTTGTTCGTGGTTCTCGAATTCATCCTGTTCAGGCAATATTATGATGTAACAGACAGTCTGGCCAACACGGCACTGGCTTTGCTGCATCAAGGCGCGGACGCCCTGGCGCTGCTCTTATTGATGCCGTTTTTTTACTGGCTGTATCAGTACCGGCTGTTTGATATTGAGGTGTCCGCCCTCACTATTTTTGCTGCCTTTGTATTGCAGGATTTTCTGTACTACTGGTTCCACCGGGCATCCCATCATGTGCACTGGTTGTGGGCCGCGCACGTGGTACACCATAGCTCCCAGAAAATGAACTTCACCACCGCATTTCGACAAAGTCTGATGTACCCGGTCGCAGGGATGTGGCTGTTCTGGATGCCGATGCTGCTGGTCGGGTTTTCGCCGGTGGTGGTCATCAGTGTAGTGGCATTGAATCTGGCGTATCAGTTTTTTGTGCACACCCAGGCGGTCAATAAATTAGGTTTCCTGGAGCATCTCTTTAACACCCCTTCAAATCATCGTGTACATCACGCGATAAACAGCGGCTATCTGGATAAAAACTTTGGCGGGGTGCTGATCATCTGGGATAAGCTGTTTGGTACCTATACCCCTGAAAGGCATAGCAGCCCTTGTAGGTATGGCATCGTGGGGCAAATACACAGCCACAATCCGCTGGTCATTACTTTTCATCAGTGGCGGCATTTATGGGTAAGTGTGATTCGCGCTAAAGGTATCAATGCCCGGCTTAAAGTCTTGCTGGGTTACCCCACAAGTTCGCACCAGCAAATGTCTGATTCAGATTAGTTCTGCTGACGGCCAGGTGCTTGTTGCCGGTTATGTTTTTGCGCTAATAGCCGCTGTGCCAGGTCCTGAGCTTATTGACATACGTTTTTTCACATGTGATAGTTATCATATGCGAAAAAACAAATATGAAACAATCTTGGTATTGTTACAGGAGTCTGTATGTCTTTATCCCATGAGTTGCCCCAGCTCGATGAGTCCCAGTTTGAAGTGCCCGAAGTCAGCAACTTTACAGTGAATAACGCCGGTCACAAACCCCGTATTCTGTTGCTGTTTGGTTCATTGCGAAAGCGTTCGTTCAGCCGCCTGGTGGTTGAAGAATGCGCGCGTCTGCTCAACGCCATGGGCGCCGAAGCTAAGATCTTTGACCCCCACGGTCTGCCGCAAACCGACACCGAAGATGAACATCACCCAAAGGTCAAAGAGCTGCGGGAGCTGATGATGTGGTCAGAAGGGCAGGTGTGGTGTTCGCCAGAGCGTCACGGCTCCATGACCTCCATCTTTAAAAGCCAGCTGGACTGGGTGCCGCTCAATTTAGGGGGGGTGCGGCCTACGCAGGGAAAAACCCTGGCGGTGATGCAGGTGTGTGGTGGCTCGCAATCGTTTAATACGGTCAATCAGTTGCGTATTTTAGGGCGCTGGATGCGGATGTTTACCATTCCCAATCAGTCTTCAGTGCCTAAAGCATTTCTGGAGTTTGATGACGAAGGTCGGATGAAACCTTCATCTTTTTACCATCGCATTGTGGATGTGATGGAGGAACTGATGAAATTCACCCTGTTGCTGCGCGACAATAAAGACCATCTGACTGACCGTTATTCAGAGCGGGTGGAAAGCGCCGAAGAGGTAAGCAAGCGGGTGAATCAGCGCAGCCTTTAAGATGCTTCGGTACAGTAAAGCTGGTACAAAGTGGCGATGATGGTTTTTACCTCATCACTGGCCAAAGAATAGTAAATGGTCTGCGCATCGCGCCGGGTGTGGACCAGCTCGTCTTTACGCAGCACGCTGAGCTGCTGGGACAAACTGGACTGGGGCAGCTGTAACACCTCGTTCAGTTGCCCCACCGATTGTTCGCCATTATTAAGCAAACACAACAGCATGAGCCGGTGACGATTGGCCATCGCCCGCAATAGCCGGGCAGCAGTATCGGCATTGGCGGCCATCTCTTCCGGACTCATAGACATTCCTTACCTTATTTTTTCTGATACATAGTAGCGCCTATCATACCAAGCAACATGGTCAGGATGAATACATAAATGGCAGGTTGCCCGCCGCTTAAGTTTGCCAGTCCGGGCCCCGGGCAGATGCCACTTAATCCCCAGCCAACTCCAAATAATACCGCGCCGGTAATGAGCGGTTTATCCACCTGCTTGGTTTCCGGGAGCTGACACGGTTCGTTAAATACAGTGCGACCCCGTGGCTTTATATAAAACTGATATATGGGCATATATATCGCCAGCGCCCCGGCCATCACAAACGCCAGTGTTGGGTCCCAGGCACCAAAGATATCCAGGAAACCCAATACCCGGGCAGGGTCGGTCATCATCGAAATCGTCAGCCCGGCTCCGAATAAAAAGCCAGCCAGTAAGGCGGTTAATATAAAACGCATGATGCTTTCCTTCTACACTAGGTGGCGAACAACGGATACGGTGAGCACCGCGGTGCCCATAAATATCAGCGTGGCGAATAAAGAACGTAGTGACCAGCGGGATAACCCGCAGATACCATGGCCGCTGGTACAGCCGGAACCAATTCGGGTGCCGATCCCAACCAGTAAGCCAGCCACCGCCATCATCGGTAAGCTGGCCGGAATACTTTCGGGTAGCTTAAAACCCGCCAGCGCAGTCACTAACGGCGCTGCTATCAGCCCTGCCAGAAACGCCCAACGCCAGGACGACTGCTTAAGCTGGGTCAGCGCCGAGGCGGTTATACCGGAAATACCGGCAATGCGACCATTAAACAGCATCAGTACAATGGCACCGGCACCAATTAACATGCCGCCGGCAAAACCCTGAATCCAATCACTGGGTAACATAACTGTCCTCATCTACTATCAGTGGAATTTTTATAAAACGCTGACCCCCGGCTTCCTGATCGGGCAGCAGCGCGCCCCAAAGGTTTACCTGTAAGGCCGGGTACAATAACCGCGGCACCTTCAGCGTAGCATCCCGTTGGGTACGAAGCGCAACAAATTCGGCTTCATTGATGGTGGGGTTTACGTGCACATTCTCATTACGGCTTATTTTTACATTTGTGTACAACTGTACCGACCGGCCCGCCAGCGGATAATCATGACAAACCCAGATGCGAGTCTCATCGGGCAGGGCGTGAATTCTCTGAATACTCTGATAAAGCTGATGGGCATCACCGCCGGGGAAGTCGCATCGGGCGGTACCCACATCGGGCATAAACAGGGTGTCGCCCACAAAAATATGGCCACCAATCAGATAACTGACACTGTCAGGAGTATGGCCGGGGGTGGCCATCACCTTCAGGGTATGCTTTCCCAGCATTAAGGTGTCACCGTCATTGACCAGAATATCGTACAACTGGGTTTGATCTTCGGTCACCGGCTTATTGAAGCGCATTGAAAACTGTTGCTGCACTTCGCCAATCCCTTCGCTTATCACCGTGCGGGCCTGACTATGCTGGCGTAAGTACGCCGCGGCGCTAAGATGGTCCGCATGGGCGTGGGTTTCGCAAATATAGTGCAGCTGCAGATTTTGCGTCTTGATAAACTGAAGTTGCTGCTTAGCCAGATCAAATTCAAGCCGGCCGCTGGCAACATCAAAATGCAGCACGGCATCAATAATGAGGGCGGCCCGGCTGGTGTCATCATACACCACATAGCTACCGGTACCGGTATTTTCGTCATAGAAAGGTTCGACCTTAATCATCTTGGTACTCTTTTTCCATTAGATGGCTGTTATTATGCTAGCATAGATCGTATATTATGAATATACGAAATAAAATAGGTAATGAACATTATGCTGGGGATGATTATTGTAAGTGCACTGCTAATCGGTGCCACGCTGGGTGTACTGGGGGCCGGCGGTGCTATTTTAACCATGCCTGCATTATTGTTTTTTACGCCTATGGATGAAAAAACCGCCGTGGCACACTCGCTGGTCATTGTCGGGGTGATTGCGCTCGCCGGCTGGGGAGTAAACAGTGTGCGCCACCCGGGTCACTTCAGCTGGCGTCTGTTTGGTATTTTTGCGCTGACCAGTTTGCCAGGCGCGGCGGTCGGGGCCATAGCCGGCGCCAGCCTCCCGAATGGCGTGCAACTGACCTTACTGGTCACGATTATGTTCTTCAGTGCCTATAAAATGCTGGGTAAAAAGTCGCACCAGAACAGTGGCGAGTCCAGACTTCTGGTGCTGCTGCCCGCCGGTTTCGGGACCGGGGCCATTACCGGGCTGGTGGGTGTGGGCGGCGGGTTTCTAATGGTGCCCGCCTTGCATTTGCTGGCCGGACTCCCGCTTAAAAACGCCACGGTTACCAGCCTGGGTCTGATTGTATTAAACACCGCTGCCGCAATTTTAGCGCTGAGCGTCAATCAAAACTGGATTGCGTGGGACCTACCGGTACTTATGATTATGGCTGCCGGCGGGGTGGCGGGCACCTTCGCTGCTGTACTGGTTAGCCATAAGATCAGTGCCCCCCGTTTACAAAAAGGCTTTGCGATGTGTCTTATCGTGGTGGCAACCGTGCTGGTGGGCACCCGCTTACTGGCCGCTTAATTCAGGGAAAATATGACTTATGTTGTCTTTTACGCATTACCTTACGGATATCAAACAGCAAATCGATGAGCTTAGCGTGCATCAGGTTTATCAGCGCCAACCCGACAGACCACTGCTGATTGATATCCGGGAACCGGAGGAATGGCAGGGCGGGGTTTTGCCCGGGGCGTTATGTTGCGCCCGCGGAATCCTGGAAAGCCGTATCGAAACCCTGCTCAGGGAAACAACCTCAGCAGATCCTGAGGTTATCTTGTATTGCCGCTCAGGGGCCCGCTCGGCGCTGGCGGCCTATTCGCTGGCGCAAATGCAGTTTTCCCGGGTGTATTCCATGGCCGGTGGCATTACTGCCTGGCAAGAGCAGGGCTACCCATTAAACCCATTATTATCGGCACAGCGGGCAAAATGAGGCATGGGTAAGTTCTGCCAGAGTAACGGGGGATAATGAGATTTCTACCCCGCGTTTGCCGGCACTAACAAAGATATTATCAAATAGCCGGGCCTGCTCATCGATAAAGACCCTGAGGGATTTTTTTAAACCCAATGGGCTGACGCCCCGGGTAAGTACCCGGTGATTCGGGGCACATCGGTAAATTCCGCCAGACAGGCCTTACGCTCGCCAATGATTTGCGCCAGTTTTTTTAAATCCAGCTGCCCGGACACCGGCACCAGGGCTACCACAAACGCGCCTGACTCAAGCCTGACCAGCAAGGTTTTAAATAGCCGCTGCGCCTCTACCGCAAGCTGCCTGGCTGCTTCACGACCATAACTGTGCGCACCGCCAGTAGGATGGAACTGATGAAGCTCATAGACGCTACCGCTCTGGTTAAGAACGTTAATCGCCGGGGTCATAGCATAATACCATAGGGTCAGTACCTGTCAGGAGATAGCCTGGCCTTACCCTTATTGGGCTGGCTCCAGCATCAGCGTATAGCGAACCGGGCCGGGAAGCAAAGGGGTGCTGTTATGCTCGGCGTAGTCATTAAAGCCAACCCGATAAAATTGTGACAGCGGATGCCCCGACTGCGCGCCGGGAAGGGTCAACACGGCCTCAGACAAACGACCTGGTTGCACAAACAGCCGTTGTGAGGCGCCAAATTCTGGCTGCTGTACCGCAGGCATATAGCTGTCGCCATAGCCGGCTATGACTGGGCGGTTAAGGTATTCACCAACCAGCGGCACATTTGCTGCAAAGGGGTGTTTAACAGTTAACGCATTGACCGCGCCCCAGTTCAGGGCGGCCAGCGATTCGGTCTGCATTTGCGTATTCAAAGCGGTGCGGGTTTCCTGCCAGGCCGACAATAAAAATGCTGACCAGTTTTTGTAACCGGTCGGCAGCCAGCTGTCAGGCTGTTCATTTAAAAGTTGCCAGACCGCCGTCTCAGTTTGTCGTAGTAACCCATTGGGGCGGAAATTCTCCCTGGCCAGTTTGGTCATTACCGGTGAGAGCAGGGCATTGACAACATGGCGTCTGTAGCGCTGTACCAGAGTATAGCCCACGGAGTCAGGGCACGCACACTGCTGCCAGTTTGCCAGTGCTTCCAGCTCTGCCAGATACTGTGGTGATTGCTGTTGCAGGGTCTGGGTTAGCAGCTGATGCCAGGGTTTTAAAAACAAGGCTTCGTTGTCCAGCTGTATGTGGTAAAAGTCTGCTTCGCTAAAGGTATCTTTGGCCATCAGTCGCTGCTTGATTTGCAGCGCGCGGGCGCCCAGGGCATAACCACCGTCGCCAAAGCGCTGTAGCTGTTCAGCAGAAATAACCCGGGCGTTGGCGGTCCATAAACGCTGACTTGCCGGGTTTTTAACCAGCGGCAACTCTGCGGCCGGGGTGTTGTTTTGCCACTGGGCTGAAAATTCAGACGCCGGGATCGCGGTGGCAGTGGGGGCCGGCCGGGCGGTGACCGCGCCTGCAGGGGTCCAGGCAATAGCACCTTTGGTATCTACCACCAGCATATTTTGAACAGGCATACGAATGTTGTGGGCCACATTCAGCGCTTCGTCAACAGAGCTCACCACATCTAAATTCAGGATATCCAGGGTTACCGCATACGGCTGATGAGCAACCCATTTAAGCGCGTATTGCTGATTATCAAGTTCACGTACCGGGCCGTAGTCGCTCATCGTAATGGGAAACTGCACCGGCTCACCGGTGGTGGCCAGGGTTTCGTTAACCTGCCATGTCCGGGCATCTTTGGGTAACGCTACCCAGTCGACATTATCAAGATTGGCATTGGTAAACCCCCAGGCCACGTCGCCATTAGTGCCTACCACGATGCCAGGCAACCCGGGTAAACTGACCCCGGTCAGCTGCACCGGTTGCTGATCCCGGGTGTAATTAAGCTGTGTCCGGTACCAGATAATCGGTACCCGTAGCCCCAGATGCATGTCGTTGGCCAGCATACCCTGACCCGATGCGGTTAACTGTCCTGACACGGCCCAGTTATTGCTGCCAATATCCGGTGGCGGCAACCCCTGCCAGAGGGCGGTAGTGTTGGTATCCAGCGCCGGAATACCATCGGTGTACGGCGGCAGGGTTGAGCCTTGTAGCGCGGCCTGATAGTCGGAGCTTTGCTGTAAAAAGTTCAGCATATCCGCACCAAAATACCGGCGCACCCCCGTGCGAGCCAGATCCAGTTCTACCTGACCCAACTGCAAATCCATATACATGGAGAAAATCACCAGCAGACTGTCTTCCGGCGTCCACGGAGTAGGCTCATAGCTGGTCAGCCAGTATTCAAAGGTACGGGTTTTGGCATTTTTTAACGCCGTATTTACCCCCTCGCTATACTGGCTAAGCAGAGCACGTTGGGTAGCGGGTAAAGTGGTCAGAAGGTTGCGGGCACGGGCACGAAATTGATGGAAGCGCGCTTTGCGATCAGCATTAAGCGCCTTGGAACCTAACCAGGCCGATAGTTCACCCGCGGCCACCTTGCGTTGTAAATCCATCTGGAAAAAACGATCCTGGGCGTGGGCATAACCTAACGCGAAGGCAGCATCTGGTCGCGACGTAGCATGAATAACCGCCTGTCCCAACGAGTCACGTTGTAATTTAACCGCCGCGGACAGCGCCGGACTCTGTACAGTCCCTTCAAGCTGTGGCAGGCTTTGGTTTAACAAAAAGAATGCACTTCCTGCCGCCAGCAAGACAATAAACAATATGCTGAAAAACAACCATTTTATCCATTTACCCACGTGCGATACTCCCTGTTTTTCTTTATCGTAACGGTTTGGGCGTGTGAATTGAAGAATAAATAATCAGGAGTTGCCATGGGGCCGTTAATGCTCGACTGTGCCGCCTATGAGCTTAGCGCTCAGGAGCGCGAAATGCTGGACCACCCGCTGGTAGGCGGGGTGATATTATTCACCCGCAATTATTATGATAAAGCCCAGCTGCAGGCCTTGGTTAAAGCGATTCGCCAGGCCGCCCGGCAGCCGTTATTGGTTGCGGTAGATCATGAAGGCGGACGGGTGCAGCGTTTTCGAACCGGTTTTACCGAGCTGCCAGCCATGGGCGCCATACTGCCCGCGGTAAAGCAGGAGTTGGCAACAGCCTGCGAGCTGGCTAATGCCTGTGGTCAGATCCTCGCCTATGAATTAAGCGAACTGGACATAGATATGAGCTTTGGTCCGGTGCTGGATATTGACGGTTGCTCTACGGTCATCGGCGACCGGGCCCTTGCCGCTAATGCCAAAGCGGTGATACCGCTGGCCGGCGCGTTGATTGAGGGGATGCAATACCAGGGCATGCCGGTGACCGGTAAACATTTTCCCGGTCACGGTAGTGTGGTGGCTGACTCCCACGTGGCGTTGCCGATGGATGGCCGCGCTTTCAGTGAAATTGAGCAAACCGATATGGTGGTATTTAAGCAGCTTATTGAAAAACTGGATGCCATTATGCCGGCCCATGTGATTTATCAGCAGGTAGACCCCCAACCGGCCGGTTTTTCCGAGTTTTGGCTGCAAACTGTATTACGACAGCAATTACAGTTTGACGACGTTATTTTTTCCGATGATTTGTCGATGCATGGCGCCAGTGTCGCCGGAGACTATCCACAGCGTGCACAGCAGGCATTACAGGCCGGCTGCGATATGGTGCTGGCATGTAACAACACGGCGGGCGCTATCGATATTCTGGATCATCTGCCCCATCCAGCTTCTGCGAATCGCCGCCTGCTGGCATTCAACCAGCGCCAGCGCGGGGTTGATGCCAGGGGGCTTATCAACGTGCCCTTGCTGCGATTAATTGTTTAAGACACCGTTAACTCATGACGATTAACTACAAATGGATTGGGCTGAGCCTGTTAGGCGCCACGGGTAGCTGGCTGTGGCTGACGACCACCAGTTTAAACAGCGCCCAGGCGATTACCGGCGCCCTGACTATTCTTATTGCGATGCTGTGGGTAACCGAAGCTATGCCCATCGCACTTACCGCCCTGGTTCCCTTTGTGGCCTTTCCCATGGCAGGGGTAATGACCTACCAGAATGCGGCTTCAGCCCTGGGTAGTCATGTTATTTTATTGTTGATGGGCGCCTTCATGTTGTCCAAGTCGCTGGAAAAGTCCGGTGTCCATCAACGCCTGGCGGTGTATATGCTGAATCTCACCGGGGCCAGCAGTGCATCCCGGCTGGTTTTGGGCTTTATGCTGACTTCCGCCATTCTGAGCATGTGGATCTCTAATACCGCCACCGCGCTGATGCTACTGCCCATTGCCATGGCCATTATAAATGCGATGCAGTCTGACCGGCTGGCCGTGGCTTTGCTGTTGGGCATCGCCTATGCCGCCAGCCTGGGTGGCATAGGTACGCCTATCGGGACCCCGCCAAACATCATTTTTATGAATGTTTATACCCAGGTTAGTGGCCAGGAAATCAGCTTTTTAAACTGGATGTCCACCGGTATTCCGATTGTGGTGGTGGGAATACCGTTAATGGCGCTCTGGCTTACCCGCTCGGTCGGTGCGATGCCGGACGTCAGATTGCCTGAAGCCGGAGCGTGGAGCAGCGCCGAGCGCCGGGTTCTTCTAGCGTTTTGCGTGGTTGCCCTGGCCTGGATATTCCGGCCTTACTGGACCAGCTGGCTAAATATGCCTGATGTCAGTGATAGCACCATCGCCATCGCCGGGGTGCTGCTGATGTGTTTAATTCCCGATGGTAACAAAGATAAGCCCGGCCAGATTCTTGACTGGGATACGGCCACCCAAATCCCCTGGGGGCTGCTGCTGGTCTACGCTGGCGGTATTTGTTTAGCCCAGGCATTTGTGGCCTCGGGACTCAGTGACCGTCTGGGTGAGGCGTTTAGCGGTCTGGCTACGCTGCCATTGTTAGGGGTGATATTACTGCTGTGTCTGTCGGTCAGTTTTATTACCGAGGTGACCTCGAATACGGCTACCGCTACCTTACTGATGCCAATTCTGGCCAGTGCGGCGGTGGCTATGGACGTAGATCCACTGGTGCTGATGATGCCGGCTGCCATGAGTGCCAGTTGCGCATTTATGATGCCGGTGGCAACGCCCACCAATACCATTGTGTACAGCAGTGGTAAGCTCAGTGTGCCGGTAATGGCGCGCGAGGGCGCGATTTTGAATGTTCTGCTGGCGTTCGTGATCACCGGCATTGTGGCGGTTACCCGACTGTAGATAAACCGCGGCTGCTTCTCGCGCATCGTCTGGCAAAGCGGCCGCAGCAGCGCCCTCAGTTTAACGTGAGGGAACCTGAATATCACTGGTCCCGGCCGTATGGTTCAGGCTTCGGGCGAGCACAAAAAAGTAATCTGACAAGCGGTTGATATAAGCCAGGGTAGTGGCCGGGACCGGGTGTGCGTGACTGGCGGCCACCAAAGTACGTTCGGCGCGCCGGCACACGGTACGACACACATGGGCCTGGGCCGCGCTCACATGCCCGCCGGGCAAAATAAAGTGGCGCTGTGGTGCCAGGGGGCGCTTAACGCATCAATACGCTGCTCCAGGGCTAAAACATCAGCGTCACTCAGCGTAGAGGTGGCCGAAATAGCATAGCCTAACTGAAACAGATTTTGCTGTATCTGCTGCAGCCATTCAAGCTGCTCAGACGTATCTTCTGTGCTGGCTGCTAAGGACTGGCAGTGACAGGCCAGCAGCCCCACATGGCTGTTCAGTTCATCGATATCACCATAACAGTCTAAAATGACATCTGACTTTTCGACTTTAACCGGTTTGTCCGCATAGATTCGGGTTTGGCCGGCATCGCCGCCACGGGTGTATATTTTCATGCTAATGCTCTTCAGGAATATCGGCCCGGCGAATCTTTATCACCATACCAAATAAAGGATGATCAAAATAATGCAGCTGTTTACTGATCACTCTGCGCATCTGGTGAAAGGGGACCGATACCAGCTCGTAACGAGGCTCGGCACCGCTGGCAATATCATTGAGGGTCATGGGTACCGGCTGCCGGTAATACATTCTTGATTCTATATGCAGATACGGCACCCGATTAATGTTTTTCAGGTACACCCGGATGTAGCCGTCAACCTGCCAGATGGGCGCATTGTAAGCCACACTGGCTTTTTTTACCTGAGCCTGTAGTAAGGTGGTGTTTTTTTCACTGGCCGCCATCATCTGGGCAAATGAGACATCCTTATTGCTTTCTAGCTGTGCTTCTAATTGTTCAAAAAAGCTCTTTTCTGTGGTGTTGTCGTCCTCAAAACGAGTGTTGTTAAGCTCGAGGGTGGGGACCTCATCAGCGCGCTGCTGACCCGACAAATCAAACTGACGAGCATAGTTTTTACCCGCAAAAACACGTACCGAGGCGGCGTTTTGCTGACCAAATTCCACCGGCTGACGCCAGGTGGTATGCAGCAACCGGGTCAGTCCGCGGGCACTGCGCACCTGGGCTGATAAACTGGTCAGCTCGTTGGCCTGTGGACTCAGAATCCGGGCGGTAGCGCTATCGTTATTATCCGCACTGTCGACTTGTGGGGTAATGGGAACCTCATCGGGGCAGGCAGTGCGTTGTCGGGTCTTGAGACCTGCCATTGATTATTTTCATACGCTATCCAGGGCTGGGGCTGCTCGCAAAACCGGGTTTGGGGCACGGTTATGGGCGACGTATCCGGCCAGTTAAACTCAAGCCAGTAGCCGGCAATTTGCCAGGGATCCGGGGCGGCATCACTGCTATTTTCTGCACCTGAGTCGAACGAGGCACTGGCATAAGGTGTTATCGGTAATGCCGGCGCGCTGGTGGCCACCGGTGCATCATCTGCCGCTAAGGCGGGGGTGCGCCCCTGTTGCCAGCGCTGATGGGCGTCGATGATTTCCTGGGTGGTGAGTGTATCCACAAACAGGGGCGAGTCGCTTTGCCCACACACCGGCAGATTCTGTTTCAGACCGCTGATGTCAGGGCGCAGTAAGGCATCCAGTAAATCCCAGTCAGCACTTACCGGGGCCAGTGTTTCGGCATACTCAAATTGCTCTTTGGTTTGCGATACCGCCTGGCCCCGATCAAATAGCAGTACCTCCACATCAAACCACCAGTCAGAACTGGCCATCGCGTTGTGTGTAAACCACAAGCAGGTGGTGGCCAGTAATGCTTTTTGCGCAAACTTCATTTAGCGCGTCTCCTTGGCAAAATCATTCAATATGGTTTGAGTCAGCTCGATACGCTGCGCGGCGGTGTCGGTCTGCTTCACAATTTTAAGTTTGCTGCTGCCTTCAAATTTGAAGGTTTTTGGCTGCGTTTGTACCAGTTGGATAATATAACCGGGATCGACCGGGGTGTTCGCTTTAAACTCAATACTGCCGCCTGCCGCAGATAAATCAATTTTACTGATCCCCAGAGATTTAGCGATAATTTTAAGCTCGGCTACCCGCACCAGGTTTTTCGCCGACTCCGGCAATAACCCAAAGCGGTCGATACATTCTACCTGAAACTCATCAATTTCGGCTTTACTGGTACAACTGGCCAGCTGTTTGTACAGCGACAAGCGTGTATTAACATCGGCAATGTAATCATCGGGCAGCAGCGCCGCAATACGCAACTCAACGTCGGTGTGCCCGCTTAATGAATCCTCCAATGACGGTTCCCGGCCTTCTTTTAGGGCCGTCACTGCTTTGTCGAGCATATCCATGTACAGGCTAAAGCCTACCGTCGCAATCTGCCCTGACTGTTCATCGCCCAGCAGCTCCCCGGCGCCCCGGATCTCAAGATCATGGGTAGCCAGGGCAAAACCGGCCCCCAGATCTTCCAGATTGGCAATCGCTTCAAGTCGCTTACCGGCGTCTTTGGTCATGCGCTTGGGGTGCGGGGTCAGTAAATAAGCGTATGCCTGATGATGAGAGCGTCCCACCCGGCCACGTAACTGGTGCAACTGCGCCAGTCCCAGACGGTCGGCCCGGTCCATAATGATGGTATTGGCAGAGGGCACATCAATGCCGGTTTCGATGATGGTTGAGCACACCAGCACATTGTAACGCTGATGATAAAAGTCGCTCATGACACCTTCAAGTTCACGTTCACGCATCTGACCATGACCGATAGCCACCCGTGCCTCAGGCACAATTTCGCTAATTTCTTCGGCGGTTCGCTCTATGGTTTCAACTTCGTTGTGCAAAAAGTAAACCTGGCCGCCACGTAATATTTCGCGCATGATGGCTTCACGAATCATTGCCTGATTGCGCTGCTGCACAAACGTTTTAATTGCCAGACGCCGGGCAGGGGGCGTGGCAATAATCGACAAATCCCGCATTCCGGACAATGACATGTTCAGGGTCCGCGGGATCGGCGTGGCAGTCAGGGTTAAAATATCGACATCGGCCCGCAGGGCTTTGAACTTTTCTTTTTGGCGCACCCCAAACCGGTGTTCTTCATCAATGATCACCAGCCCCAGATCTTTAAAACGGATATCTTTGCTAAGCAACTTATGGGTGCCTACCACAATATCCACCGTGCCGTCGGTGAGCCCATCGGCCACCGATTTCTGGGCTTTGGCCCCCACAAAGCGGCTCATTACCTGAATATTGAACGGCCACTGGGCAAAACGGTCTTTAAAGTTTTCATAATGTTGTTGTGCCAACAAGGTGGTGGGCACCAGAATCGCCACCTGTTTACCCTGATTTGCGGCCAGATAAGCCGCGCGCATGGCCACTTCGGTTTTACCAAAGCCCACATCGCCACATACCAGCCGATCCATTGCCTGGGGACTGCCCATATCCTGAATAACGGCGTTAATGGCTTGTTGCTGGTCGGGGGTTTCTTCAAATGGGAAACTATCGGCAAAGGTTTGGTATTCCTGCCATTCGATAGGGTAGGAAAAGCCAGGATTCGCCGCGCGTTTGGCATACACATCAAGCAATTCGGCAGCTACATCGCGAACCCGTTCGGCGGCTTTTTGTTTGGCCTTGGACCAGGCATCAGAACCCAGGCCGTGTAAGGGCGCATGTTCAATGTCACCGCCGGTGTAACGGGAAATCAAATGCAGCGAGGCGACCGGGACATACAGCTTAGATTGTCTGGCATATTCAATACACAGATATTCGGTGGTCACCCCGCCGGCATCTAAGGTTTGCATACCCAGGTATCGGCCCACGCCGTGATCAAGATGCACGACTGGCTGGCCAACATTCAGCTCGGCCAGGTTGCGGATAATGGCGTTTTCGTCAGTGGTGCTGCGCTTTTCCCGTAATCGTCGCTGGCTGATTTTATAACCCAGCAACTCAGTTTCGGTCACTATCAGCAGCGCGGTATTTTCATCTGACCAGCTAAAACTGTTTTCTACCAGCCCCACGGTAATGCCAACCGGGGCATCGGCGTCACAAAACTGTGCAAAATCATCAAACGGTTTGGGTTTGATGTCGGCCTTTTTGAGAATCTCCAGCATATTTTCGCGCCGGCCCTGAGACTCGGCCACAAACAACATCCGGCCATTGGCCTTACCCGCATTATTTAAAGTGGTGAGCAATGCTTCTGCGGGCTGTTTTTTCTGTGGGTTTAGCGCAATATCGTTAAGTTTGATGCTGGGCGCGTTGGTAAAGCCCGGCTTGTCATCAACCGGGGCTTCAAGCAAGGTGACCCTTGGCCATTTTTTGATTTGTTCGAACAGCGCGTTCATGGGCAAAAACAGCTCATCCGGGTCAGCAGTGGCCGGGTTATATTGTAGCGATGCTGCTCATACCGTTCGTTTACGTCTGCCCAGAAAAATTCACTGGCCTGTTGCAAGTCGCCGTGTAGCATCAGTTTTGTATCGGGATGCAGATAATCAAACAAGGTGGCTGTGTGTTCAAAAAACAGCGGCAGATAATATTCTACGCCACTGGGCATAGTCCCCTTGCTGACCTGCGAAAATACCGACTCCTGCGCCTGACTGGCATCGAAACGGTCCAAAAACTGCTGGCGGAATAGGGTGATGGCGTCTTTGTCGGTAGGAAACTCCCGGGCCGGTAACAGCCGTATTTCAGACACAGCGTCACTGGAGCGCTGAGACTCCGGGTCAAAATACCGGATGGATTCAATTTCATCATCAAACAAATCTAACCGGAACGGGCGCTCGCTTCCCATAGGGTACAAGTCGATAACCGAGCCGCGTATTGAAAATTCACTGTGGCTCATCACCTGGCTGACATGCAGGTAACCGGCTTGTTCCAGATTGCGTCTGAACTGCTCCCGGTCCAGGTTTTGGCCCTGGTTTAGCATCAATAAATATTTATTAAGATAATCCACCGGTGCCAGGCGCTGCATCAGGGTATTTACCGGTACAATAAACAGGCCCTGGCGTTGACTGGAAAAGTGGTACAGGGTTTCCAGACGTTGTGAGACAATATCCTGGTGCGGGGAGAACATGTCATAGGGCAGGGTTTCCCAGTCGGGAAACAGCGGCACATGGGCCGCATCAGTATTCAGGAAAAAGGCAACTTCACGCTGCAGCTTGAGCGCTGAAGGGGTATCAGCGGTTAGCAGGACCACAGGTCCGGCGCTCTGCTGATACGCTCTGGCAATAGCCAAGGCAGAACTGCTGCCCTGAAGGTGACCCCAATGCTGATGATCTTCAGCATGCTTATTAGTCCGGGGTTTGGGAAGAGGCAAGGCTAAGGTTGTGGCTGTCATGTCACCTGAGTTCGGTTGAGAAACGCAACAAAGCTGGCCTCAGGGCCATTGGTTCAGGCGTCCTCATCTCTGGACTTGGCGCGTTTACGCAACTGCATAGTTTGTAAATGCAGACTGGCCCTGACCAAAAGTTCCTGATCCTGTTCGCGAATACGGTTAAAAATAAAGGCTATATGGTAGCCATCCTCGTCTTCGTGACAAGTGATAACTTCACCAAAACAAAAAATTGCAGCAGCTTCTTCAGTCAAAAACAGTTTGATTTCAGCATGGGTGCCAACATCGATAGGGTCAGGGGTTTTAATTACCACACCACCGCCGCCAAACTTAACGGTGGATAAACGATGCTGAGGCTCATCCTCCTGCTGCAAAATGAAGGACATCATCAGGTCTATCTTTTTTGACTGGTGGGTTAAGTACTCTGCCAGGGCCGATGCGTGATCACTTAAATTTCTTAATGGCCGTATTGCCGCGGTATCAATGGAGGACATCTCGCTGGCAATACGAAATGCGTATGGCATAACATCTTCAAGCTGATTTTGCGCCGGCAGCGGCGTATTGGCATCGAGTGGTTTTACATTAACATTCAGCTCATGACTGATCATAAAAAACTCATCAAACTGAGCCTGTTTTTCGGCTAACGATAATGTATCCATTTTTCTTACCACCAATTCTTGTACGCGGATACGCTTACACGTAGTATACCCGCTGTTATAGTCGGCCGGTGTGGCACCCTGATATCACACATATTTTGATCTATTCGGCACTGTAGCATGACTGTACGCAGTACGCGCACTTGTTCAGTTTAATAAGTGTGGTCTATTCATCTCGATCAAACAACGAAAAATGTATGTTTCACCCAATTTCTGCTTTTATTGCCTGGCGTTATTCTTTAGCCGGTAAACACAATAGTTTTATCTCATTTATCAACCGGGTATCGGTGGCAGGAATCGCATTAGGGCTGATGGCGTTGATTGTGGTGGTGTCAGTCATGAATGGTTTTGAAGCACAATTGAAATCCCGTATTCTGGGATTGGTGCCGCATATTGTGGTGCATCATCAACATGATACCCCGCCGGACCCCCAAACGCTTAAGCAGCTGCCCCTGGTCGAGTCGGTCATGCCTTACATTGAAACCGAGGGCGTATTACAGTCACGTAAAGCGTTGCGGGGCGTGCAGTTGCAGGGCGTAAGGCCGCAAAGCATGAGCAATAGCGTACTGGCACAAAATTTAAAAACCGGCGATTTATCCAATTTGGAGGCTGGCTCGTTTCAGGTCATTATCAGTAAAGCCCTTGAGCGTCAGCTGAAAGTCACGACCGGAGATTCGGTGCGGGTACTGATTGCCGGGGCTACTGTGTATACCCCCTTTGGGCAGCTACCCAGTCAAAAGCTGGTGAGAATTGCCGGGGTGCATGATGTGGGATCCCGCTTAGATGAAAAAATCATTTTTATGCATCTGACGGATGTACAGCGTCTGTTAAGGCAGCCGGCGTCGGCGCCTCCTGATTATCGGCTATTTTTGGCCGACGCCTTCAGCTATCAGCAAACGCTGACGGTGCTCGAGCAAAACAATTATAAAACTGACAACTGGCGTGACCGCCAGGGGCCGTTGTTTGATGCCGTAAAAATGGAAGGCAATATGATGTTTTTAATGCTTGCCCTGATCATTGCGGTGGCGGCATTTAACATTGTTTCGGCGCTGGTGATGGTGGTGACAGAAAAACAAGGGGATATTGCCATCCTGCAAACCCAGGGGCTGTCCCGGGGACGGATTATGCGTATCTTTATGCTCAATGGGGTGTTTAATGGCATAAAAGGCGCCATTATCGGCTTGTTGGCGGGGGTGCTTTTAACCACTCAGCTCAACACCATACTAGAGTTATTTGGCGTGACCCTGGCCATGGGCAATGAAGGCGCTGCGGTACCGGTTGATCTTCGCTGGCAGCAGGTGGCGCTGTATACCGGGCTGTCGCTGGCCCTGTGTTTTCTGGCCAGCCTGTACCCGGCTTATCGGGCCATGCAAACTCAGCCTGCGCAGGCTTTACAAAACGATTAAGCCTGCCGGGAAAACTTGTCTTAGGTGCGTGCACTGAAGGTCGGGTAAAAGCAATTATCCGGTCCCCGCTTTTGGTAATTAACCGTGCAAGTGCCGGCGAAATTCTCTATAATCCGGTCTTTTAAATTTTGGGCCGGAAAGTCGTATGAAAAAGAATTTTATTACATCGCAGTCGTTATTAGAGGACTCGTTTCGTCTGGCAGCCAAGGTGTATGAAGACGGTTTTCGCCCTGACTTCATCATTGGCATCTGGCGTGGCGGCGCGCCAATCGGTATCGCGGTACAGGAGTTTTTTGAATTCAAAGACACCTCAACTGATCATATCGCGGTACGCACCTCCTCGTATTACGGAATTAACCAACAAAGCAAAGAAATTCGCGTGCACGGTTTGCATTACCTGGTAGAAAACGCCAATGCCGGTGACAAACTACTGATTGTGGATGATGTTTTTGATTCAGGTCGTAGTGTGGAAGCGCTCATCGCACAGATTGAAAAGCTGATGCGACTGAATATGCCAAAAGACATTCGTATTGCCTGCCCCTGGTACAAGCCACAAAACAACAAAACCGATATCGTGCCAGACTATTACATCAACGAAAGTGACGAGTGGCTGGTGTTTCCACATGAAATTGCCGGTTTGTCTGAACAGGAAATCCGTCACGGAAAATCAGAATTATCCGGGGTCATGGATATTTTGTTCAAATAGCCGCAGCGCCTGACACATATCAGCTAGCAAGCCGGTTTGATACCGGCTTTTTTACGTCTGTTCCTTTATATAGCTATATAGCCTTTGCGTTGTTCAAGCGGCCAGAATTGTTGGTCAGGAGCCTTTTGACACCAGATTGTGTCGGGTATCAGGACTTGGGATCAAAATAATGTTTATCGGCAAAGGTATACACCCACTCGGGTTTGTAGATCACCAGTAAGGTCATCGCGACCCCGTTTAGCAATGCTTCGGGAAATAACAGTAATGGGATAACCAGCAGATAATTGTCAATAAGCTGCTCAGACGGGTAGAGGCCATCTATTACCAGATAGGCTCCGGTCAGGCCCATTTGTAACGCAATGGTCAGCGCCGCGGGCAAAAAGGCACAGGCAAAGATATAAACGATAAAGTGCCGGGTAACATGGTGAAAGGTCAGCGCATAGACACTGTAGGTAAGCACCGCGGGTATCAGGACCATCGCCAGGCCGTGCACCCCCAAAAGAGCCCAGCTCTGTTGCCCGGTGAGGGTAAGAATAAACAGCGCCAGCGAGGCGCAGGTGACTGCCCCGCGAAACCCCAGGGTCAGGGTAAGGGCGGTCATCAGCAAAAAGTGAATGTCGGGGCCAATGTCTGTGCGCACCCGGAACAGCCACATCAACAGCAATAAGGTAAAGCTATTAATAAAGGCTGCGGCCCGGTGGCGTTGTTGTAACAGCGGCGGTAGAGGTAAGCGGCGGATGATCAGCAGCGCACCAACACCGTACAGCACCATACATAGCAACTGTAACGATGTCATAGCAACCCTGCGGCGCGCTTAACGCTTGTAGACTGCCCAGATAGGGGCGTGATCAGAAGGTTTTTCAATACCACGAAGTTCATAATCGATACCGGTCTGCTCAAGCTTAGCATGCATATCACGGGTTGCCAGTATGTGATCAATACGCAGGCCTCGGTTATCTAAAAATCCTTTTGAGCGATAATCAAACCAGCTAAACTGATCATCAGTGGTTGGGTTAGCGGCACGAAAACTGTCGGTCAAACCCCAGTCATACAAATGCTTTATCCATTCTCGTTCTTCAGGTAAAAAGCTGCATTTCCCGGTCCGCAGCCAGCGTTTGGCATTTTGCTCACCAATACCAATATCCGCATCGGTAGGCGAAATGTTCAAATCGCCCATAATGACCACATCATCCTCCGGGGTATGATGGTCGCCCAGATACTGCATCAAATCCTGGTAAAACTTGCGTTTAGCCGGAAATTTGGTCTCGTGGTCGCGGTTTTCGCCTTGAGGGAAGTAGCCATTTAATACGGTGAGCGGTTTGTCCCGGTTTTGTTCAAATCGCATCATGATCATACGCCGCTGGGCATCGTCAGTGTCGGAGGGAAAGCCGTATTGTACCGCGTCCGGTTTGATTTTCGATAAAAACGCCACGCCATAGTGGCTTTTTTGGCCATGATAATAGACCTCATAGCCCATCTCTCTGACGGCCTGTTCCGGAAATTGTTCGTTGTGAACTTTTATCTCCTGTAGCCCGATAATGTCGGGCTGATGTTTATCGATAATTGCCTGAAGCTGGTGCAAGCGGGCACGGATGCCATTGATATTAAAAGAAATCATTTTCATAAAAAACGGACTCGCTTAATAAAATAAAAAACAGGGTAGTATAAATTGTTTATTCTTCGCCGGGTGCACAACGCCCGGCACCGGCAATCAGCTCATTGAACAGGGCGTTGGCACTATTCACGCATCGCTGCTGACTGATATGGTGCTGTTGCGCCAGCAAATCTGCCTGTTGCATAAAGGTACGCCACTGCCGGCCGAGCGTGCGCATATGAGCGTAATAGTGGGTAGGCAGATGCTGGTAATCGTGCTGCTGTAACCAGTGGTGCAGTACTTTTGCGCCCATCGATGAGCCCATCCATACATAAGCGGCCGCCACCATATCTGCCATATTGTCTGACGCCAGGCCGGCATCAAAACGCAGAGCGGGTGACTTTATCCCGAGCAAGGCGAGATCAGTGGAAATCGCTTCTACAATGATAGAAGGTTGTAACAAGTCATTTAAGTTTTCGTTATGCGGATTTTGCTGCATCTTTTGTGCGACATACTGATGAAAACTGGCTAAAATCATTAAATTATCAGTATAGGATTGCGTACTGAAATGTTCCGGTTTTAACATGGTGTTAAAGGGAAATGTGGTTTCTAACGCTTGATGTGAGGCCGCCGTCTGTTGTTTTAGGTCGCTAAATAAATCTGTCATAGGGAATAGTATTTTGAACCTGTTTGTTGCGTTATCTCTATATGGTTTCAGCCATATCGCGCTAAGAGCCGAAAAATGAACAATACCAGCGACATCGAATCCACTGAGAATATCGACCTCACTGTGTGCGACCGTGAGCCTATTCACAGGCTGGGTCATATACAGCAGTTTGGGTGTTTCATTGCCCTGAATGTGGACTGGATTGTAGCGTTTTGCTCGGCCAATACACAGGACTATTTTAACACCGACCCGGAAAACTTCATTGGCCAGCCGGTCCGGCAGTGGCTTGATAGCCAACTGATACATGACTTACGCTCTGCCTACCAGTCGGCCATAATAACGGGGCGCAATGAGCGCCTGTTTAATCGTAAGATTGATGCGACTGGACAACCTGTAGATATCTCGGTGCATTTTAACGGGGTATATATTGTTGTCGAGTTTGAGCAGATACCAGCCAGCCGGCGTAGCGAAGACTCCTTTGTGAGGGCGCTTATCAGCCAGTTTTATCGGGCCCGTACGGCCCAGGAACTGCTTGAGGATATGGCGCAGCAGCTGCGTTTTGTCACAGGTTACGATCGGGTCATGATATATCAGTTATTACCCGATCAGGCCGGCGAGGTGGTTGCCGAAGCCGCAACCTCAGAACTTGAAAGCTTTTTAGGTTTACGTTTTCCCGCGTCTGACATTCCCAAACAGGCCCGTACGATGTATACCAAGAACCTGCTACGGGTTATTAACGATGTGCACGCCAACCCGGTGCCTATTTTACCCATCGGCGAAGGTCAAAGTGGCAGGCTGGATCTCACCTACTCGACCTTGAGGGCGGTATCGCCGGTACACATTCAGTATTTGAAAAATATGGGAGTGGGGGCGTCGTTATCGGTGAGCCTTATTGTTGATGACAATCTGTGGGGGCTAATTGCCTTTCATCACGGCAGTGCCAGGGTCCCCTCCTATGCGATGCGAACCGATCTTGAATTGTTTGCCGAAGTTCTGGCACTGGAGCTCAGTGCACGCTTGTCACGGGAGCGCGAAGCGGCGGCCAAACAGGTTCGTGATACCCACGATAAGGTAATCAGCACCATTTCCCGCCAGGGCAGTTTACGTGAGGTACTGGTCGCACAGTTAGCGACGCTGAAAAACCTGATCAGGTGCGATGGCATCGCGGCGGTGGTCGATGGACACGCTCAGGGCGAAGGACCCTGTTTAACCGGGGCGCCGTTGCAACAGTTGCTTGGCTACCTGGAGCAGCAAGACACTCAACAGGTATTTCATACTGACTGCCTGACGGACTTACTACCTGATTATGATATCAACCAGCACCATGTGGCTGGTCTGCTGGCGATTCCTTTATCCCATGCCACGACCGATTATCTGATATTTTATCGAAATGCCCAGACCCAAACCGTGACCTGGGCCGGCAACCCTGACAAGCTGCTCCAACCCGCAGCGGCTGCAAATCATACCGGTGAGGCGACGGCCAATGCGCTTATGCCCCGGACCAGCTTTGCAGCCTGGCAAGAAACCTATCATGAGCGCGCCGAACCCTGGGCCTCGTCGGATCTTCGCAGTGCCGAGTCATTACGTGTGACCTTACTCGAGCTGGTTATTCACAACTTTCAGGAACGCGACCAATTTCAGCAAAAAGCCTCCCGCACCCATGAAGTGCTCATCAGTGAACTGAATCATCGGGTCAGAAATATACTGAACCTGGTTAATGCGATTATTACGCAGACCGGCCAGCAGGGCCGAACGGTGGCCGAGTACGCCGATACCTTATCCCAGCGCATACGGGCACTGGCTTCGGCCCACGATCAGCTCACCACCGCCCGGTGGGAAGCGGTGTCTTTTCAGCAATTGCTCGATAATGAAATTCAGGCCTACGCGGCCCATAACAATAGTATTCACCTTGGCGGACCAGCGGTTTTAATCTCACCCGAGGCCGCCACCCCCATGGTATTGGTGCTGCATGAGCTGTTAACCAACGCGGCAAAATATGGCGCATTGGCCGCCTCTCAGCCAGGGGTGCTAAGGGTAGACTGGCGATACGACAACGACAACAACCTGCAGCTGACCTGGAATGAGCAAGCTGGCGGTGTCATCGCCGGGCCCCGTCGAAACGGCTTTGGTATGACCCTCATTCAGCGCATCATTCCCCATGAACTGGGGGGAGACGTGAAGGTTGACTTTGAACCCGGCGGGCTGCAGGTGAGTCTGAAAATACCGGCGCGATTTATCACTAGCGCACCAGACGAGATGAAAAAGGTAGCGCCTGCAGCCCCTTCGCTGGCAGGCAGTACAACGGGGCTACCAGATAATGTGCTGATTATTGAAGATAACCTGATTATCGCTATGGACATCCAGAAAAAGCTACAGGCTAATGGCGTGAAAGAGGCCGGGATTGCCGGCAGCCTCAAAGCTGCCGAGGCATACCTGAATCATGCCAAACCGGATATGATTGTGTCCGATGTGCACCTGGGAAACGACACAACACTACGTTTTCTGGAAGCCGCTATAGCAACAAAAATACCTTGTATCATAATCAGTGGGTATGGCGAAGACGTGCAAAAACCGGCAACGTTAAACCATGTGCCAGTACTGACAAAGCCGGTGACCGATAAACTTTTGCTGCAAACATTGCGTAATCAGTGGGTAGCTGACGCAGTTAAATAACAAGAAGTATTAAATGAGTCTACTTAAAAATAAACGTATTCTGATAGTCGAAGATACCACCATCGCGGCTACGTTTTTGGCACGGGAGCTGGCTACCCTTCAGGTTCAGGTGGTGGGACTGGCCCGGTCTGACAAGGAAGCAATAGAGCTCACTGCTAAGTACACGCCTGATCTCATCCTGATGGACATCCACCTGGCCGATGGAGCTTCGGGTATCGAGGCCGCGCGCCAGATCAATAGCCGCTTCGCGGTGCCGGTGATTTATACCACCTCCTATGCAGATGATGAAACCCTGTCACAGGCATTGAACACCTCACCGTATGGTTATCTGATTAAGCCGTTTAATATAGACACGCTTAAAGTGACCTGCGAAACGGCATTGCGTCGTGTTGAGCTTGAACATCAGGGACAGGCCAGTGAAAAAAGCTTTCAGAATACCGCCCAGGCCCTGGTCCTGGGGGTCGAGGAGCTTACTAACGAAGGTGAGAGCTTCGACTTTGTTGATGCCAGTAGCCTGCAGAACCGGTTTGGCTGCAGCACTACGATTCCCCGTAAGGCATTTTTGACCCTGTTTGATGCCGACCAGCAACAGACCATTGAAGCCCAGCTTCGGTCCAGCTCAAGTTTGCGCCATACGGTGTGTATTGATGCCGACCAGGATATCTGGGCGGATATCATGTTCAACGATATTCAGACCGCGGGTGAAACCTACTATATCGGCAGTGTAGTGGATGTTACCCCCCGCAAGCGGCCCCGGCATAAGCTGGGACTGGCAAGCCTTATGCTCAAAGAGCTGGCAGAAGGCACGGCGATTCTGGCCGAAGATTTTACCATTGTACGCATTAACGCGCAGTTGCCGCGCTTGCTGAAGATAAATTCGGACGTGCTGATAGGTAAATCGTTGTTTGATTTAGGGATTAGCAATATCTTGATGTCGGCCTGTACCAGTGACCTGAAACAAGGTGTAGCCCGTGAGAAAATCGTGCTGCTGGATGGTAACGGCGATGAATTTCCGGCCTTGCTGACCTTAACGGCGCTGGAGTCTGAGCACAATGAGGGGGGCTATGTCATGACCCTATCGGATATTACCGAGCTGAATCAGGCTGAGAAAAAGCTCGAAGCCCTGGCCTTTACCGATACCCTTACCGGGACCGGCAACCGCAATTACATGAAACTGTTGCTGAATGACCGGGTTTATCAGGATGCCATCGACGCCCTGGTGTTTATTGATCTTGATGGGTTTAAAGCAATCAATGACACCTACGGTCACGATATTGGTGATGAGGTGTTGTGCGAATGTGCTAACCGTCTGCACGACATTATCCGAGAGGCTGATACGCTCATTCGCCATGGTGGTGATGAGTTTGTGGTGTTGGTGCAACAAAGCGAAGATTTACAAACATTCGGTGACCGGTTACTCGAAGCCTTTGAAGATCCGATTACCGTGCAGGACCTGGACTTATCGGTGGGCGCCAGCATAGGTATTGCCGAAAGCCAGCTGCCAAGTGATGCTAACGAACTGCTGAAACGTGCCGACATTGCCATGTACGAAGCCAAGAAACAAGGCAAAAACCGGGTGGTGTTTTACAGCGACTCCCACAACGATGCCATTGAATATCGTTTGTTTGTGGAGCAGGGGCTGCTTGAAGCCATCACCAATCATGAATTGTATGCCACTTATCAGCCTATTGTTAACACCGGCGGCGAAATTGTGGCGCTGGAAGCTCTATGTCGCTGGCGTAATCAGGATCTGGGCGATATCCACCCGGCGTCTTTTATTCCTATTGCTGAAGAAACCGGGCTCATAAACGAACTGGGTCTGAAAATGCTGCGGGAGGTGTGTATTGCCCGCAACCTTCTTAAAGAAGCTGGTCTGGGGCATATCCGGGTCCATCTGAATGTTTCAATTTTGCAGCTCAACTCCAATGCGCTGGTGAGCAAGTTTGTGGCATTTTTAGATGAATTTGATGTGCGTGCCCAGGATATCGTGCTGGAGGTTACCGAGTCGGCAATGCATGATATTGGTACCCGCCGTATCTTGCGACAGTTAGCGGCCAGCGGATTTACCATTGCGGTTGATGATTTTGGCTCCGGCTATGCCTCTGTGGCTGAGTTGACCGAGGCCTATACCCATATCGTGAAGCTGGACAAATCACTTATGCCTGGAAAATACGGGCCGGAGGCCAAGCGGGTGGTGGTAGATAGTCTGATTCAGCTATGCAGTAAACTGGGTAAATCGGTGCTGCTGGAAGGTATCGAAAATGCCGAGCAAGCTGACTTTGCCCGCCATGCCGGCTGCGATTTGATGCAAGGATTTTTCTATCACGAACCGCTGACCATTTCAGAGCTGATAAATTATTTTCAGAAACAGGCCAGTGCTTAGCCCTGGCGTTGTGGCTGTACGAGCGATACCGTGATTAAGATTCGTGGCGTTTACGATGCGCCTGGATATATTGGGTGGGGTTTTTGTCAATATTGACCATCTGCGGCATCGAGAACATATCCGGACAAGGCATACTTTGTAAGCCCTGGTACACAATCTGGGGCAGGGGCGCCACTAATGCCAGCGCGCACCGGAATTTGTCCGCTTCACAGCTGATAATACGGCAATTCTGGGCTTGCATGGTGGTTTGCATCAACGCCATGGTATCCAGTGCATATTCGGGCAGTCGGTTCAGCCGGGTCAGATAGTTGTCAGCATTGACCGCCTGACTCCATGGGAACCTGACTTCGGTAACGACCCCAGTTAACTGAGCCAGCAAGCTGGCTTCCAGCCAGATAGAGAAATAGCGATAATTGATGCCCACTACATCACAACTTTCATAACCATCAGGAATAGCAATCATATTCTCAGGAGGGGAAATACGCATTAATTGGCTCTTAATAAATCTTCTTCAGACAGGTTGTGGTTATTTACGTACATTGAGATAGGAAACCGATCGTATATTTTGTCGCCAAAAGCACGGGTTTTATGGACCACAAACACATTGGCGTGTTCGTAGCCGTACTGCGATATAAACACATTCACAAATTCAGAGATAATCTCGTGAGCCTCATTAAATACCTGGCTGGTCATCGAAATCGCCATATCGTGCAGCCGTTGTAAAGACGCATTGTAATCCTTAAGCAAGGCTCCGATTTCTACCCGCTCAGGCGTTTCGGCCAGCACTGAAGCCCGAAAATTTGAAGGCCCGCCGATAAAATCCCGTTCTACAAAGGCCAGAAAGTCATAGCGGCGAACCTGTTCACCATTTTCTTGAAATAAAGCGGAGCGTGACTGAAACGCATGACAGCTGAGACCATAATAGGTGACGTAGTCATACAGTGCATCCACAAAGCGGTACGAAAACGACTTTTGGTATTCGTTATCCATGGCTTCGGTTAATTCAAGAATGAGTTCACGTTCCAGGGGCAAGCAGCCCTGCACATGGCGTTTCAGCTGGCTGGTGAAAATTCGCGCACTAAGAATGTAATTATTGATAGCCGCATTTAACTGAGGTTTGACTTCTTCAATTTTGGCGACATCATGCTGGCTTACATATAATGCACCCAGTTGTGCCATGAGCTGCTCAATAAGCTTGAAATTGCTCATTACCAGCCTGAATTTGTGGGAAATAGCATAAATCAGGGACAGCCTTTTACGGCCACGCTTTAAATCCCGAAACTGCTCTTCAGACAGCGGGAGCGATACTTCCTGATTGCGCGACGTAAGATAAAACTCTGAATCCATTGGACAGCTGTCTGGTACGAGAATTGCCATAGACTAACACGCAATCGGAATTACGTTAAACCCTAATCGCACTCGTGTGCAAGCCAGCCCTCAAGGTTACAATACACCATGACGATTGGCATGATTCAACGCTGGTAAATAGTGTCAGGGGCATTATAATCGCTGACAAATTTTATGCTTGCCGGAGCCACCATGTTTCCTGAAACTGTTACCCCCACCTTACCTGAGTCTGTTGTCGAGCAGGCCGGAAAACTGAGCGCTGAAGAGCGCCTTGAATTGCTCTTGCAATATACCTTAAAGGCCGAAGAAGTATGGACGCTGGCCGGCGATTCAGGGTTTGTTATGCTGGAGTCTGACCCTGCTGAAGCAGCGGCTGATAACGAGACCGAACAGCATGGCAACGCCTTGCTGCCAATCTGGCCCCATCGCGATTTGATTGGCTTGTGGACCCGTGCCCAGGAGACTGGAGCAACGCCCACGCCAATTAAGCTCGAAGAGTTTATGCAGAGCTGGTTGCCGGGGCTGGCCAGTAACCAGGTCGATTTAGTGGTATTTCCCGTGGGCGCCGAGCAAACCGGTATGGTGCTAAGTGCTGAAGAATTACAGCAAAGCCTGAACGAAGGTTAAGGTGCCGTGAGTGAAGCATTGCTGCCCATCGCCCGGCAAGTTAAAGCGGCCGGAAGCTGGGATGAGCTGACCCGGCAACTGATGCTGGCCGCCAAAACCTTACCGGCCATGCCTGCCCAGCTAAAGGTGGAAGCTAATCAGGTCCGTGGCTGTCAAAGTAAAGTGTGGCTGGCCTATAACCCAGTGCTTTCGCCTGCATTTCAGGGGTACAGTGAGGCCAAAATTATTCGAGGTGTGCTTACAGTATTGCTGGAAAAAGCCAACGACCTGTCGGGCTCGCAGCGGCCAGCCTACGATTATACCGGGTATTTAACCCGCTTAGGCATTAGTCGTAATATCAGTCAGTCGCGAGCCGATGGAGTGGCGCAGATCATCCGGCGGCTGCACGAACTGGCCTGCTAAAGCCGCCTGGCAAGCAAGTCGGGCAGGCTACCTTGGCAGCGCCGCCGAGAGACACGCTTCTATCGATTTTTGGCTTCAATCCATTGCGACATATACTGGGTGCTGCGCAGGCTCTCATGCCACAACAGTTGTTGTAAAAACAACCCACTGCGGTGTTGTTCACTCTTGCTGACCAGGTCGGTTACTGCGCTTTCCACGTTACGCTGATGGGTTTGCGTATCGAATTGCGCGGCAACAATGGCGGCACATTTCATGCTGGCATGTTGCCAGCCAGTAACATCATTATGCAAATACACTGCGGCTTCAGCCATTTGCGAAATATCATCACAAATAGCTCCGGGCCAGCCAGCTTGCCCGTCGGTGCCATGGCTACTACTTGTTTTAGCTATGCCTTCGGCGCCACAGGAGGTGGTGACGCTAGGCGTAGCACACTGCATGGCCGTAACCAACTTTCCTTTGACGCCCGCTCCAAACCGGATGGGGGCGAGCATGACTTTATGCTGGCTGATTGCGGCGCGGGCGTCTTCTACCCAGCCTTTCACATGAAATCCCTGGGCAGGGTTATGCAGATTAGTCACTTTTTTAGCCGGATACGCGCCATATACCGACAACTGTGCGGTAGGCATTTTCGCGCGAATGGCGGGCCATAATTGTTCTTTTAATTGTAATGCGGCATCCCAGTTGGGGGCATGCCGAAAATTACCGATAAAAACAAAGCCGTTACGCTCCTCAAAAGAAACGGAATGACCCGGCGGCGCGCTGATAAGCAGCGGCAGATAAAGAAGTTGTTGTGGCGGCACCCCAAATGTCTGACTGAGCAAGTCATATTCAGCAGGCGATATCACCAGGGTCAGATCGCTTCTTAACACCGCCGCCAGTTCACGCTGGGTCATTGAGTCCGTAAAATCGGTGGTGGCGGCTTGCGGTTTTTTTATTGCCTGTTGTCGCCGGCTTCTAAGGCTGTGTAAATCTTCGGTGTTGAGTACCCGTAATGCCTGGGGGCATACTTTTTTTACCCGCCATGAAAACTGTTCTTCAATCATAAACCGGTCGAAGACCACTACCTGCGGCTGGAGAGACTCGATGAGATGGTCGAATGAGCTACAATTGAGGGACACAGTCTGACTATTCACATTAATCTGAGTCAGGTCAACCTGATGGATACTGTCGCTGGCGGCGCTTAAAAAGGTGGTCTGCCACCCGTGTTGGGCAAACGCCTGCAGCAGGTTATACATATTCTCGCCCGCTGCAGAGGAGCGAGGCTCTGGCCAGACATAACCAATAAACACAATTCGGGGAGTTGCCACTGGCGCGATATTCCTACAATCACTAACATTAAGTGGGGTCAGTGTAACAAAAAAGGAGGAAAAATACGCCAGGAGGGTAGGGGGACAATAATCTGGTGGTAAACCCCTATTTGTCACTGTGTTAATCAATAGTATACTGGTTTTCCAGAGAAAACTGTTCTATAAATCACTTTGTTAGCGGATCGGTAATATACAGTGGGACGTAGGGCTTTGTCCCCCAAGGGAGTGAAAAAATGAATGTTCAGGAATTGGCATTAAGTGCAAGTGAGTTATTTGTACTACCAGAAGCAGTGACCCGATTAAAAGAATGCATGGATGACCATGCTGCCAGTATTGATGACGTGGCAGAGATTATTGCCTTTGACCCGGGTCTCACCGCCCAGATTCTCAAAGTCGCTAACAGTGCGTTGTACCGCTTTCCCAAACAAATTGACACCATCAGCAAGGCCCTGCAAATCATCGGAACCCGTTCGGCCTACGACCTGGCGTTAGCCTATGGGGTCACGCAGGCTTTTAGCAAAATTGAATCTCAGATTATCGATGTGGATAAATTCTGGGAGCAAAGTGTGAGCTGTGGGCTGCTGGCAAAATACTTTGCTGAATATCGTCGTCAACGTGAGCCTGAGCGTCTATTCGTGGCTGGCTTACTACACAATATTGGCGAACTGGTGGTGGTGGCGACCGTACCAGAACAGGCCCGTCGTTGTCTGGCCTATAATTCGCGGGTGACCCCGGCGCAATTACAGTCTGCCTTGCTGGGCTTTACTTATGCTGAGCTGTCAGCGGCGCTGATTCAGGAGTGGGGTATTCCAGCGACTATCTATCAGCCCATTCGCACCCTTCACGACGCCGCGCCTGAAACGGATGATGGACGTATTATGCAGCTAAGCTACACGCTGGCGCTAAATAATGTGCATCCTGATATTTACCCGGACATGTCCAATATCGAGGCCTCGATACATGAACGGCTGGATCTTGAGGTAGATGAGCTCGACGATGCACTGGATATTACCAACCTGCAGTGCATCAGCGTAATTGCCCTGTTTAATCCAGGTTCATTTGTTTTGTATTAATCAAATACGGCCACGGTTTGGCGGCTAATGGCCACCACCTCATTATCTTTGTCCCAGATTGTGGCTTCTGTATGCCCATAGCCATCGGCAGCCTGGCGGGTATGAGCCTGATAAGCAAACCAGTCACTGCCGCTGACCGGGCGATGAGGATGAATAAACTCTAAGTTCCAGGTCACGGTACTGGCAGGGGCCGGCCACTTCATCATTTGCAGTAACGTCGGGGGCCAGGCATCAATAATCGTGATCAGATGAGCATCAGTGAATTTCTCCGGGGGCTGAGTAAAGCGCATAAAGCCGTGATAATGGCTGCTTTTGCGCCCGGTAAAAGGAATCCCGCCATCGGCGATTGCCAAATCAAAATGACGCAGAAACTTTGGGGTAACTTTAGGTATCTGGGGAATAAATTGTGCTTTTTTAGGTGCAGACATGGCATGCACCTGACGGTTTTCTACCTCAATTTTTGAGGCACGTCCAACCCCGAAACAGGCTTGACAAGCCACGCAAATTTTTCCACTTTGAATGACCTGTCCCAAAAAATGGCTGACATTCTTGCCTTCCCGCATCGGTATAACTTCAATTTCGAACGGCTCATCCACCGTAATCGGGCCCACAAAATTGGTATTGAAGGCACGCAACACCCGATCATCATCTACAAATTGTTGAATAGCGCTATAGACCATGCCGGCACTGATACCACCAAAAGCCGTGCGCCCTTGCGCCCAATTGGCGGGGATCTGCAACCCACTAAACAGCCCGTGTTTATTAGCTTGTATCTGCGCTTCCGGCAAATGAAGAAGTTCGTCAATATGCATGAGTTTCTGGTCAGATGAGTAGTTTGTGATATCCTAACCTAACCAGACAAAAACGCCAATTATGAAATTGCAGACAAAAGGGAAAAACGTGACAGCACCTTCACTTACCTTGCATTTTGCCCATGCTAATGGCTTTCCGGCAGGTAGCTATCGACAGCTTTTTCAGCAGTTACCCCAGCATTGGAAGATATTGGCTAAACCGATGTTTGGCCACGAGCCTGAACTGCCGGTGGGCGACAACTGGCAAAATCAGGTACAGGAGCTGATCTATTATGTTGAGCAGCATAGAACCGGTGAAAAAATTTATGCGGTGGGCCACTCATTTGGTGCCATTATTTCGTTTATGGCGGCATGTAAACGTCCGGATCTATTTGCCGGTCTGGTAGCGATAGATCCGCCGCTGGTACTCGGCGCCGGAAGCTTTTTATTACGCACTGCCAAACAAACCGCCTATATCGACAAAATCACCCCAGCTCGCCTGGCTGAATACCGCAATCGTCAATGGGCGCGTGATACTGATTTGGTCACGTATTTTCAGACAAAAAGTCTGTTTAAAAATATGCAGCCAGCCTGTATCGCCGACTATGTTGAAAGTGCCACTCAAGTGAGTGGTGAGCATCGGAATCTGGCTTTTGAGCCAAAGGTGGAAGCAGAGATATTTCGAAATGTGCCACACAATCTTGATAGCTTTAAAGGGCAGTTACAATGCCCGGGCTTGCTCATTACCGGCGCCCAGTCAGATGTCTGCAAAGCCAAGCATTGGCGCCGGTTTGTAAATACCAATGCAATGGACCACAAAGAACTGCCTGGCGGCCACATGCTCCCCCTTGAACATCCGAAAGCGGTGGCCGGTGAATTGGTTCATACGCTAAGTAAATGGGCGGCCGCCAGTCTGTAAAACAAACAGGCCGGCTTTGTTTGCCCGAACATTAACGCTTGGTGGAGATCATGCCTCCCATAGGCTGATCGAGCATTTCGCGGGTCACCAGGACCACACCTTTTTCGGACACCCGAAATCCTCTGGCTTTGTCTTGTTCATGGTCAAAACCGATGACCATGCCTTCGGGGATAACACAGCCGCGGTCGATAACAACCTTACGCAATTTACAATGGCGCATAATCTCGACATCAGGCAGGATAACCGCTTCTTCGATAAGCCCGTAAGAATGTACGCGTACATTTGAAAAGACCAGGCTCTGACGTACGGTGGAGCCAGAAATGATACACCCACCCGATACCACCGAATTGATCGCCTCACCGCGTCGGTCATGATCTTCCCAGACAAATTTGGCCGGCGGCAGTTGTTCCTGATAGGTCCAGATAGGCCATTTCTGGTCGTAGAGATTGAGTTGCGGAACCGGCGCCACCATTTCCATGTTGGCTTCCCAGAATGAGTCGATGGTGCCTACGTCACGCCAGTAAGCCGAGCCGTCTTCGCCGCCGCCACAGGGAAAGGCGAATACTTTCTGGTCTTTGATAATTGAGGGAATGATATCTTTACCGAAGTCTCGCTGCGAATTTGATCGTTCCGAATCACGCTTTAGCTGTTCGAACAAAAATTCGGTATCAAACACATAATTCCCCATAGAGGCCAGACAATGAGTAGGGTCGTCTGGCAGGGGCGTGGGATTGGCCGGCTTTTCTTCAAAACCTTTAATGCGATAGTCATCGTCAACCGATAACACCCCGAATGCACCGGCTGCTTCTTCGACTGGCACCGGCATACAAGAGACGGTCATCTTAGCACCGGTTTCTACGTGATGCGCCAGCAGCGGCCCGTAATCCATGCGATAGATATGGTCGCCTGACAAAATCATGACATATTTGGGCAGCTCATCGCGAATAATATCGACATTTTGGAACACCGCATCGGCGGTACCTTCATACCAGCTGTCGGAAAAACGCTGTGATGCAGGTAATATCTCGATGGATTCACCCAGTTCTTTTTTAAAGTGACCCCATCCTCTTACCAGATGGCGGATCAGCGAGTGGGATTTGTATTGCGTCACAACACCTACCCGACGTATGCCCGAATTGATGCAGTTAGACAGGGGGAAATCGATAATTCGGAATTTGCCCCCAAAGTACAGCGCGGGCTTAGCGCGCCAATTTGTCAGCTCGTGTAACCGTGAGCCTTTTCCACCCGCTAAGATAAGTGCATAAGTATCCCGGGTTAGATTACTGATATAACGCGAACTATTGTCTGCCATATCTGGGTTCTCCTTGTGTATTCATACCGGTGAGGCTATCGTGCTCAGCATGCATTAAATGTCATTGTTGTTAATATCATTAATCACTTTGTTCATCTTACACAACCCACCACGATTAGCTATAGGAGGTTTACAGTAAACTGCAAGCTTATTGCGTCATATCGAATAAAAATTTACTCGATTAAGTCACACATTTGGAGTATTTTGACTTAAACTTCACCGTAAATAGCGATTTATTGCGGTAACTTATCTAAACGTAGCCAATCATAGGGTTTTATAAATCAGAGATCGTGAATTATGCATAGCAAAAAAACACGACCCTCTGTAACGCTTTTTCTTTTGTTAAAATCAAAAACCTTTCAATTCCTTATGAATGTTAATAAAATGTAATATCTGAGTACGGGTTTCAAAAGGAATAAGAACATGGGATTTCTGAAAAAAGCGCTTTTTATTGTCAGTTTTATTTTAGTGGCCGTGGTTCTTATCGGATTTTTACTGCCTTCGGAGTATGAGGTTAAAAGAAGTATTGTCATTGAAGCAGAGCCTGAGGCTATTTATTCCGAAGTGGTAAATTTACGGGCGTGGCAGAACTGGGGAGTGTGGTTCCAAAATGATCCCGATATGCAGATTGAGTATGGCGGACCCGACCGTGCAATCGGGATGTATTCCAAGTGGCAAAGTGAAACGCAGGGCGACGGCGAAATGGAAATTACCGAATTGCAGCACAACCGTGAAATCGTCTACAGATTGTATTTCCCGGAGTTTGATATGGGCTCTACCGGTGCCGTTAAATTACAGCCTACCCCCGAGGGAACCCGGGTGACATGGAGTGATACCGGGACGGTGGGCAACAACCCTATGAACCGGTACTTTGTCCTATTTCTGGACGATATGATTGGGCCAGATTTTGAAATGGGGCTGGAAAATCTGAAAACCGTGGTAGAAAATAAAACATAAGCGACAACAAAGCGCCACCCGATTAAACGTAATGCTTGATGTCCAGAGGTGATCAGGCCTGGTTCCTGGTTCGTAGTTATGCACAATAGTATGGTGCCTGATAGTCCTGTTACCGACTCCCTGAATTGGTGACAGTCCTGGCCCGCAACCACCCACCACGGAGTCTGCGGTGAGTAACAACCAATCGGGCAGGCTGGTCGGCAGCCTTTCTGCCAGTAAACTAGCCGACTTGCTTATCTCGGCAAAAACCACTCTTCCTGCTTTGCTTATTACCCTTGGTGCCCCCGCCTGGATGGTTGGCTGGCTGGTGCCTATTCGTGAGTCAGGCGCGTTGTTGCCCCAGGCCGCTATTGGACTGATGTTGCGAAACATGCAGGCGCGCCATACGGTCTGGCGGCTTGGTATGGCAGTACAGGTATTATCCTGTGTTGGTATGCTTATAGCAGCCATGCTGCTTGAAAATTATCAGGCCGGCTGGGCTATTTTGGGCGCCCTGGTATTGCTTAGCCTGGGGCGATCGGCGTGCTCACTGACCGTAAAAGATATCGAAGCTGATATCGCCCCGAAAGGCGAGCGCGGGAACTTACTGGGAAAAGCCTCTACCATCTCGGGTCTCCTGTCATTGGGAATTGCCGTACCACTGGTGTTTTTTCAGTCTGAACTGGGACTCACGCTGATTATTGCGTTAGTGGCCCTGGCCGCCGCAGGCTTTTTCAGCGCGCTCTTGTTTTTGCTGCCGGTGAAAACCTATATAGCTGATAAAAAAGAAGATAATGAAAGCGGTTCAGAACAGCATAGCGCGACTTCCTTCTGGCAATTTGATTCAGTGGTGTATCGTTTTGTGCTGGTACGTGGTCTATTCGTGCACTCAGCGCTGGTGGCACCGTACTTTATGCTGGAAAGCAGCGCCGCCGCAGACACCTTATTGCCGCTGTATCTGGCCGCGCAAGCCGCAGCAACCATGTTGTCTTCCTTGCTCTGGGGCCGTCTGGCAGATGCCAGCGCCAAACGAACATTACGTGTGGCGGGTATCATTGCGGTAACCGCCTGTATCGGGTTACTGGTGTTAGATACCTCATCACTATGGTTATCCGGCTTGTTGTTTTTTGTGCTTTCCATTGCCCACACCGGGGTCAGGACCGGCCGTAAGACCTACAGTCTGGATGTTAAGGAAGGGCAGGGCCGGACCGAGCTGGTTGCCTTCAGTAACACCTCAATAGGCTTGATATTGTTAGCATTTGGGGCGCTGTATGCTGCTATTAAACCGTTTATTGGTTTTTCGGTGGTCTACATAATGACCGTGGTACTGCTGCTGGCTATGGCGCTGACGTACCTGCTGCCAGATGAAAAATAAGTCGTTCAGAAAGGTCATAGCCCAGCGGCAGAGATATCTGACTGCAGCTCAGTCGGTGTGCGGCATCACATTTGATGTGGCACGCAAAGATGCGGTTATCGGCATTTGTGCTGTGGCGCGGTAAAGGGTAACGAGGTTTCCTGCGGGGTCGTACAACGTGGCTTTTTGCCAGGCAGCCGTGGTGGCAGTGGGTAGCTGAACAAATTGCAGTCCACTGGCCATGAGGTTAGCCACCAGCTCCTCAAGAGGGTCTGTCTCAAACACAATCTTCACATTTTCACATGAGCCTGGGGCGTATGACGAAGCGAAAAATGCGTTTCCCAGGCGGGGCAACTGAATTCGGCGTAAACCGGCGTGGCGACGATCTGGATGAAGCCCAGGGTTTGGTAAAACCCCACATTTCGGGCCATATCAATGGCGGGGATGGTATCGTCCCGAACTGACATCGTTAAAAAGCTCCCCAATTAAACCCACCTGCTTACATCAGGTTTTGAACCACAAGTAGCCCTGGCATATAGCATAGTAGCGCCAGACTTACTGAGCCGGTCAGGCCCCAGGCCACCAAACAGCACAGGCTTTGCGCACTAAAAACATCCGGTCGCGATATGGCACGGTAGGGTAAACTGTGCCAGAGTGCCCCTGCCACAGTACTTAGATGCGCTATCACGCTACTGACCTGGCGTGACACTACACGCGTTTTGGCCAGCAGCGGGGCCACCCATAGCAGGCTATAGGCGAAGGCAGTTTCAATGCCGCCGAACTGAAGTAGCAGGGCCAGCTCCGGCGCGATCAGCGCCGCCCCCAGGATAGCGGTGCCAATCACTATTTTGCCGGTCAGACCAAGCGCATGCCATTTCATTGTAATCACTTATTTGGCTTGTCAGGTTAAAGGCTGTTTGCAGAAGCAGCCAGACGATTGATATGAAAACGCAAAACCGTGGTGTTATTAACCACAATCTGGCTACTCAGCTCGCCGCCACATTTCTCAATCAGCTTTTGGGAAGCCGGATTATCGGCATAGCAGTGAATTTGTATTGGGCTGATATTCATCGAATTGGCCCGGTGAACACTGGCTTGCATCAGATATGCTCCGGCCCCTGTTTACGGTATGACGGGCGAATGCCAATGCCAATATGCCCCCCTGCTTCAGTCAATGCGCGGTTAAGTTTATGGCGGATATTAGCGACCCCTATGAGTTCGTTATTATGAATCATCCATAAGGTGGTGTTTGGAACGCGTTGATGGGGCAGGTCGACACCCTGCTCATAATTATTGAGGGTTTGTAGTAACCCCGGAAAGTTGCGATGGTCCAGATCCATTGGCATCGGATAGCGTTCTTCATTGCCTAATTCGGCAAGGTAGTTATGATAGGACTGCCGATAGTGCATGGAGGGTTTAACGATCTTAAATTCCATATCAAAGCCGTTGTTGGTCAGACTGCTAGTGTCAGTGCATGTATTCCTTAAATAAGTATAGCCTGAAAAAAGCCAGGCGTACCAGCGTATTTATATTCTGTCATGGCACTGGCACGCCCTAATCACTATTGTGCGTTAATCCACTGTTCTACATCCTGTTTCACCATTTTCATAGGACGAGCGCCCGGTAACAGAATGATGTCGTGGAAGGCCCGAATATCAAACTTTTCGCCTAGTGCGGTACGGGCCTGCTGCTCCAGATCAACAAAAGTCAGCATCCCCAGCTTATAACCCAGCGCCTGGCCGGGCCAGGCCATGTAGCGTTCCACTTCAGGAACCACATCAGACAGCGAGGTCCCCGTAGTGCTATGAAAATAATCTATGGCCTTTTGTCGGGGCCAGCGCTGGTGATGCAGTCCGGTATCGACCACCAGTCGTACCGCCCGGTATAGCTCGGCCTGCAGACGACCTAAGTCCCCCAGCCAATCATTTTTATACATACCCATATAGTGGCTGGCGACATATTCTGAATACAGTGCCCAGCCTTCCACATATGCATTGTAGGGGCATTTTGTCGCATCAAACCAATATCCTGTTGCGCCATATTCAATGCAATCTGAAAATGGTGTCCGGGCACTGCTTCATGATAGGTAAGTGTCTTCAAACCAAACTTAGGCACGGCCTGCATATCACGCAGGTTAATCCAGTAAATCCCCGGCCGACTGCCATCTAATGAGGGCGGGGTATAGAAACCGCCAGCTTCCCCGGCTTGAGAAACCTCGGGGATACGGCGTACCTCTACCGATTGTTGTGGCAACGTGCCGTAAAAATCCGGAGCCTGTTGCATAATGGCGGTGGTTTCTTCACGTAAATAGGTAAGCAGCGCCTCGCGGCCGGCATCCGTATCCGGGTAGATTTGCCCGGGGATATCGGCAAGCTGCATCATACGTTCGCCGACAGTGCCATTGGTATAGCCATTGGCCTGCAATATCTTATCCATTTGCAAAGTAATGCGTGATACTTCATCCAGCCCAATCTGATGAATTTGTTCGGCGCTGTAGGCAGAGTCGGCTAAGTTTTTAATGGCATGGGCGTAAAACTCAGCACCGCCGGGCTGTGCCCAGATACCGTCTTTATCGCGGGCTCTCAGCTGATTGCTTGCCACTGCCTGACGTGCTTTTCGGTAAGCCGGGTAAACCACCGCGGATACATGTTGTGTCGCTTGTTCTTGCAGCGCCTTACGGGTTTTATCCGACATCGTACTGATGTTGTTCAGGCGTTTAACAAAAGAGGTCACCAGTTCATGTTCGGCAGGCGGGCTTTGCAGAAACCGGTCAAAAAAGGCCAGGGTTTTTGGGTGCAGGTTAGCCGGCAGAATGATGCCTTTTTGTGCATCAGCTTCAAATTTTGCAATGACATCGTCGACCAGCTTACCCATGTTTGCCAATCGGGCCAGATAATCCTGCGCTTCGGCAGGGCTGGTAACAGATTGTTGCACCTGCATCAGTTTAGGAATATCGATCAGCGGGCCGGAAATTTGATTAATAATGTAGGGTAAGTGCCCGCCCCAGGTATCAATATAGCCCGCCGGAAAGTCTTTATCACCGGCATAATAGCCAAAAATATTCGCCAGAATCTGGCGGTGTTGTTGTTGCGATGCCGACAAAGACGAAAAAGATGATGATTGCAACGCCTTGGCAGCACTGGCCATAGTGCGCTGAAAACGATTCATGCCGGACACCGAATAATCCGGGAAACGGCTATTATAATGAGCGCCTGCCCGTGCTTCCGGCAACGCCAGCATGGTCGCCAGGGTCGGCTGTTGATGAAGAAAGTCGGCAGTGGCCTGGGATTCAATCTGAGTCAAAGATTCATCTGATTGTTGGGCCGGCGAAGCCTCAGACGCGACAGCAGCAGAGCCATTAGCAGAGACAGAACCATCAGCTGAGGTAGAGCCATTAGCCGGGGTAGAGCCATTAGCCGGGGTAGAGCTATCAGCGGAGGTATAATTTCCGGAACAACCTGTCAGTACGCCGGTAATTATCAATGACGCTATTTTATATTTGGTTTTCATGGTGATGCGACCTGGTTAAACAGCAGTTAAGCCATTGTGCATGGTTAACGCTGTATTGTTAACTTAATGATTACATTAAATTTGCAGAAAATGGCTTGCTTGTTGGCAAGCAGGGCAGAATGAAGGTGGCCTGGTTCATAAACAAAGGGGCGGCACCACAACTTGGTGGATATTTGCGGTGAATCAGCGAAGCCGGCGGCATGACTAAACAGGGCCATGCTCAGCGCAAAGGCTACCAGAATTGCGCCAGCGCCAGCGGTGTCAACGCCAGGGTAAGCACGCCCACCACCACGAACAGCGCAGGATTTTGGTAGTCCGGCTTAAAGCCAGCCAGCAACACCCACCGGGTGATAAACCGGCCTATGGGTAGCACCAGTAACTCATACAACATCGTCAACAACAGCCACCGCAGGGCGCGACCCGCGACTGTGCCTAGATAGCTCAGTGTCTCATCCATGATTTTGTCTCCCTGATGTTGTCTCAATGCGTGTCTGCTTCAGTATCAGCGCCAGCCAAAAGTTACCATACTATTTCTGTAAACAGATAATGAAATCATCAGTTGTAAGGCGTTTAACTGACGTATCACAGTTTGCAATATGGTGTTGCTCAATGACATAAAAAAGGAGCCCGTTGGCTCCTTTTGGATGATCACGTTGTGGCCCTGTGAACTAGCTAAGCAGGGCGTTGGCAACCTTGGATGCCGGCTTGCGCTGCAGGGTGTCACTGATGTACTTGCTGGCCAGTAATAAACTTTCCATACTGATGCCAGTCGTGATCCCCATGCCATTTAGCATATACAAGACATCCTCAGTAGCCACATTGCCACTGGCGCCTTTGGCATAGGGACAACCACCTAAGCCCGCCACCGCACTGTCGATAACACTAATACCCATAGACAACGCCACATAAAGATTTGCTAATGCCTGGCCGTAGGTATCATGAAAATGGACCGCCAGCTGCTTAGCAGGAACCTTCGCCAGTACCGCCTGCAGCATGTTTGCGGTTTTGACTGGCGTACCGGTACCAATGGTGTCCCCTAAGGATATTTCGTAGCAACCCATCTCCAGCATTTTGCTGGCCACGTCGGCTACCTGCTGCGGGTCAATATCCCCTTCGTAGGGACAGCCCAGCACACAGGAAACATACCCGCGCACCGGCAAATTCGCCGCCCGGGCGGCTTCACACACCGGCGCAAAGCGCTCCAGACTTTCTTGTATAGAACAGTTGATGTTTTTCTGACTGAAGCTTTCAGAAGCCGCACCAAAAATGGCCACCTCATCCGCTCCGGCAGCCTGGGCGGCCTCAAATCCACGCATATTGGGGGTAAGGGCACTGTAGCTTATGCCGTCACGACGCTTTATCTGCGCAAATACGGCGTCTGAGTCGGCCATCTGCGGCACCCATTTAGGTGACACAAAACTGCCGGTTTCAATTCGCTTAAGACCCGCATCAGCCAGCTTATCCACCAACATCGCTTTAACGGCAGCATCCAGTTTAACGGCTTCATTTTGTAAACCGTCCCGGGGGCCTACCTCCACAATACTGACCTGCTCGGGGAAGCTACTCATCGGCTTTAAACTCCAGTAACTGGGCACCGCCATCCACCAGATCGCCAGCTGCAAAGAAAAACTCTGTGACTACCCCGTCAGCGGGCGCCTTAATAGCGTGCTCCATCTTCATGGCTTCCATAACCAGTAGGGTGGTGCCTTTTTTAACCTGGTCACCGGCGCTGACCATAGTATCCACCACAGTACCATTCATGGGGGCGGCAAAATCACTGTGCAGACTGGCATCCTCAGTTTCTCCCAAATCAGGAGCAACATAATGCATATCCACCGTGCCGTCAGTGCTGAACAGGGTGTAGTGAGTATGATCCTGACTAAAGCCAATGCGCTGTTGATAACCATCTATGTGAGCATGCAGTGCATGTTTATCACAATGACCTGCCAGTGCAAACTGCCGATCATTGTATTGCAGCTGCCACTGATTAGGCTTGGTGGTGGTACCGGTGTGCACAATACTGACCTGATAGGTTTGCTGATTTATCACCAGCTCCAGCTGCTGTTTCAGCTGATGGTTAGCACGCCAGGCCAGGGGAAGATCCCATGGCGATGAAACCGACCCAGACGGCGCTTCATGTTGATGTTGCGTTAGCATAACCAGTAACGCCGCGGCCGGTAACAAAGATTCATCCTTCTGGCCAGGCTGGTTAAACAGACTGTCGTGGTGAGTTTCAATAAACGTAGTTACCAGCTCGGCCTGTCGAAAAGCAGGATGGGCGGCGACATTGTATAAAAATGGTAAGTTGGTGGTCACCCCCGCCACATGATACTCACGCAGCGCCGTCAACAAGCGTTGCAATGCGCGTTCACGATTGGTATCCCATACCACCAGTTTGGCGATCATCGGGTCGTAATACACACTGACCTCATCACCCTGAACCACCCCGGTATCGACGCGCACGTGCTCAGATTCCTGTGGCGGACGTAGCAGTTTTAGCGTGCCGGTGGCCGGCAAAAAGTCGTGCTGTGGATCTTCGGCATACAGCCGCGCTTCAAAAGCATGGCCGTTAAGGGTCAGCTCACTTTGTTGTTTCGGCAATGGCTGACCATCGGCCACGCTTAGTTGCCATTCCACCAGATCTTCACCGGTGATTTTCTCGGTCACCGGATGCTCAACCTGCAAGCGGGTATTCATCTCCATGAAATAAAAACTGCCGTCGGCATCAAGTAAAAACTCAACCGTCCCTGCGCCGACATAATTTATCGCATGGGCCGCTTTAAGGGCAGCTTCACCCATTTGCTGACGAAGGGATTCGCTCATGCCCGGAGCAGGGGCTTCTTCGATGATCTTCTGATGACGCCGCTGTACCGAACAGTCCCGCTCAAACAGGTACACGCCATTACCCTGGGTATCACAAAATACCTGAATTTCCACATGCCGTGGCGAGGTCAGGTATTTTTCTACCAGCATAATATCATCACTGAAGCTGGCCATTGCTTCGCGTTTTGCAGCGTTCAGGGCATCGTCAAAGTCACTTTCGCTCCACACCTGACGCATGCCTTTCCCGCCACCGCCGGCAGCAGCTTTTAGCAGCACCGGGTAGCCCATGTCATCAGCATGTTGTTTTAAGGTGGCGGGGTTCTGATCATCGCCGTGATAACCGGGCACCAGGGGGACGCCGGCATCCTGCATAATACTTTTGGCAGCAGATTTTGAGCCCATAGCCGCAATCGCCTGCTCTGGCGGGCCCACAAAGATGATGCCGGCCTCAGCGCAGGCACGGGCAAAGCCGGCGTTTTCAGACAAAAAGCCATAACCGGGGTGAATTGCATCCACATTTAGGGTTTTGGCGTGCTGTAAAATGACCTCGCCTTTCAGATAGCTTTCTTTTGACGGCGCCGGACCTATATGTACTGCTTCATCAGCCATACTGACATGCAACGCATTGGCATCGGCATCCGAATATACGGCTACGGTACTGATCCCCAGCTTGCGGGCGCTTCGAATAATCCGACAGGCAATTTCGCCGCGATTGGCAATAAGAAGTTTGTTAATCATGATTTGTTCTCCTGCCAGGGGGCAGGTTCTTTTTGCAAAAATGCCTTTAGACCCTGCTGACCTTCATCACTGACCCGAACTTTAGCAATCCACTCACTGGTTTTTTTCATCAGCGATTCATCGATAGGAACACCGGCCACATATTCCACCAGGGTTTTGGCCTGGCCCACTGCCTGTGGTCCGTTTTTCAGTATCTGAGTGATCACATCCTCGATGGTGGAGTCCAGTTCATCTTCGGTAACGGCTTCAGATAACAGCCCTAAACGACGGGCACGGCGCGACGAAAACACTTCTGCGGTCTGAAAATAGCGGCGACAAACCCGGGCACCCATGGCTTCCACCACATAGGGCGCAATCGTTGCGGGAATAAGCCCGATACGCACTTCGCTTAAGCAGAATTTGCTCAGGCGGCTGCCAATGGCGATGTCGCAGCAGGCGATTAGCCCCACGGCGCCACCAAAGGCGGCCCCCTGAATCCGGGCAATCGTGGTTTTGGGCAGGCTGTACAACGTCTGCAGCATCGTGGCCAGCGCCATGGCATCTTTTTCATTTTGCGCTTGGGAGTAGTCAGCCATACGCTGCATCCACTGCAGGTTAGCACCGGCGCTAAAGCTCTTACCTTCGGCCTGCAACACCAATGCACGCACCTTGTCGTCGGCACCGGCCTGTTTGAAATAACCGGTTAATGTTTCAATCATCGCATCATCAAATGCATTATGCTTTTGCGGATTATTTAGCGTTACCGTAGCAACACCGCGTGCATCAACATCGTATAAAACGGTTGATGACGTAGAAGAAGTAGACATTGTAAATGTGCTCCTTACATTCTGAAAATGCCGAACCGAGTCGGTTCAATGGGTTTATTAAGCGCGGCCGATAATGACAGGCCCAGCACCAGACGGGTGTCAGCCGGGTCGATGACACCATCGTCCCACAGACGTGCGGAGGCATAGTAGGGATGGCCCTGGCTTTCGTAGGTATCGATAACCGGTTGTTTGAAACTGGCTTCTTCTTCGGCTGACCAGTCTTCGCCCTTGCGTTCTTTCTGGTCACGCTTCACCTGCGCCAGTACCCCGGCAGCTTGTTCGCCGCCCATCACTGAAATACGGGCGTTCGGCCACATAAATAAAAATCTGGGGTCATAAGCGCGGCCACACATACCATAGTTACCGGCACCAAAGCTGCCACCAATCAGTACGGTAAGCTTGGGCACATTGGCGCAGGCCACCGCCGTCACCATTTTGGCACCGTGTTTGGCGATACCGCCTGCCTCATATTGCTTGCCCACCATAAAGCCGGTGATATTTTGCAAAAATACCAGCGGGATATTGCGGGTGGCACACAGTTCGATAAAGTGGGCGCCTTTCAACGCACTTTCGCCGAATAGAATTCCGTTGTTGGCAACAATACCCACCGGCATGCCGTAAAGCCGGGCAAAGCCACACACCAGTGTCGTACCATATAGCGGCTTGAACTCATCAAATTCTGAGCCATCGGTAATGCGCGCAATAATTTCGCGTACATCAAAGGTTTTGCGCGTGTCTTTGGGAATAATGCCGTACATTTCGCTGGCGGCATAAAGGGGCTCTTTGGCTGGCTTGGTATCCAGCAAAGAAGGTTTAACCCGGTTCAGCCGGGACACCGCATCACGGGCCAGGGTTAAGGCGTGATGGTCGTTGTTGGCCAGCTGGTCCGCTACCCCGGAGGTGCGGGTATGAACATCACCACCACCGAGCTCCTCAGCACTGACCACTTCACCCGTGGCAGCTTTGACCAGCGGTGGTCCACCTAAAAAGATGGTACCTTGTTCTTTAACAATAATGCTGACATCGGCCATGGCCGGTACGTAGGCACCGCCGGCGGTACAAGAGCCCATGACCACGGCAATCTGAGGAATATTTTTGGCCGACATATTGGCCTGATTAAAAAATATCCGACCAAAATGTTCTTTGTCCGGGAACACTTCGTCTTGACGGGGCAGGTTGGCGCCGCCTGAGTCCACCAGATAAATACAGGGCAGATTATTCTCTTCTGCAATGGCCTGAGCCCGCAAATGTTTTTTCACGGTAAGCGGATAATAGGTACCGCCTTTAACAGTGGCATCGTTAGCCACCACCATACACTCAACGCCTTTCACCCGGCCAATACCGGCAATAACGCCAGCACCCGGTACATAGTCATCGTAAACTTCCCACGCGGCCAGCTGACTTATTTCCAGAAACGGCGTGCAGGGGTCCAGGAGAGCTTCAATGCGCTCTCTGGGTAATAGTTTGCCCCGGGACAGATGACGCTCAGCAGACTGTTTGCCGCCGCCCTGCATAATTTGTGTGACTTTGTCGTTTAGGTCATCGACCTGCGCCTGCATGTGCGCCTGGTTGGCCTTAAATTCTTCGCTTTTCGCATTAACAGTGGTAGTAAGTACGGGCACGTGTCCCTCCAATGCAATTCAATAAAAAACCGGGGGCAGCCCCCGGTGTGCTGCCAAGGGGTTAAATTACTCAGACTCTTTAAACAGTTCGCGGCCAATCAGCATGCGACGGATTTCTGAGGTACCGGCACCTATTTCATATAATTTGGCATCGCGTAACAGCCGGCCGGTAGGGTATTCGTTCACATAGCCGTTACCACCCAGCAGTTGAATCGCATCCAGTGCCATTTTGGTGGCCAGTTCCGCAGAATACAAAATTGCCCCGGCGGCATCCTTGCGGGTGGTTTCGCCGCGATCACAGGAGCGGGCTACTGCGTAGACATAAGCACGGGCCGCGTTCATCTGGGTATACATATCGGCCACTTTGCCCTGAACCAGCTGAAACTGACCTATCGACTGGCCAAATTGTTCGCGTTCGTGAATATAAGGGACCACCACATCCATACAGGCCTGCATGATACCCAGCGGGCCACCGGATAATACCAGCCGCTCGTAATCCAGACCGCTCATCAGTACTCTTACCCCCTGGCCTTCACCGCCAAGAATATTCTTGGCAGGAACTTCACAGTTATCAAAAATCAGCTCGCAGGTATTCGATGAGCGCATACCGAGTTTGTCGAGTTTTTGTGCCTGCGAAAATCCAGGGGTGTCTTTTTCAACAATAAACGCGGTGATGCCTTTTGCCCCGGCAGAAGTGTCGGTTTTGGCATAAATTACAAACGTATGGGCATCAGGGCCGTTGGTGATCCACATTTTGTTGCCGTTTAGCACATACACATCGCCTTTTTTCTCGGCGCGAAGTTTCATGCTGACCACATCAGAACCGGCATTGGGTTCGCTCATCGCCAGTGCACCAATATGCTCACCGCTTACCAGTTTGGGCAGATACTTTTCACGCTGTGCATCAGAACCATTTTTGTGAATCTGGTTTACACATAAATTAGAGTGAGCACCATAACTCAGACCAATCCCCGCAGAGGCGCGGCTGATTTCTTCCATAGCCACAGTATGGGCCAGATAACCCATATCACTGCCGCCGAATTTTTCGGCAACGGTAACACCAAGCAGGCCCATCTCGCCCATTTTTGGCCATAGCTCATTCGGAAACATATTGTCTTCATCGGCTTTGGCCGCCAATGGGGCAATTTCATTCTGGGCAAACTGATACACCTGGTCGCGCAACATATCAATGTCTTCGCCCAGGCCAAAGTTCAAAGTAGGGTACGGAGTATTCATGCGATGTTTCCTCGTTTCAGTTCAGACAGCTCTTCCCGACAACGGGTCTCTACATCATCCAGCTCGCTCATCAGGGTGGTGATGTCTTCAAGCTGCTGATTCAGGACTGCCCGTTTTTGTTCGGTAAGCTGCAGCATAGTTTGTAGCTGCACCGCCGAATCTGGATTGCTATCGTATAATTCAAATAACTTTTTCACTTCAGCCAGTGAAAAGCCAAGGCGTTTTCCGCGTAAGATTAGCTTTAATCTTACGCGGTCTTTGTTACCGTAAATTCGGTTTTGACCGGTACGGGCCGGACTCATCAAACTTTGCTCTTCGTAAAAACGAATCGAGCGCGGGGTGATATTGAACTCACGTGCCAGCTCACCAATAGTGTAGGTTGGTTCAGATTTGTGATGATTCATTCCACAACACCCTGCCTGTGATGTTAATGCGCTGACGTAAACTTTCCGTGTCATATTGGTGCTTAAATAACATCCATAATTTGACACTTTGAGTGTTCAGGTTTACGTTAACGTAAATTGCACATTACGTTAAGGTAAAGTAACAATTACTTAACGTCAACATGGCAACACGTTATTACGCTACAGACCAGTATTCTGCGCAGCGAGTTTTAGCCGCAGAACTGGATCGGTAATCCATGATGTCTGAACAAATAAGGCAAACCTATTATGAATAATGAAGCAGTGGTCATCGTCGCCGCAAAACGGACTCCTATGGGGGCTTTAATGGATCTCTGGCCGGGTTTTCCGCCACTGAACTGGGCGCTAATGCCATTACCGCCAGCTGTGAAAATGTGGATTTGAGTCAGGTTGATGAAGTGATTATGGGCTGTGTATTACCCGCCGGTCTGGGGCAGGCCCCGGCACGGCAGGCATCGCTCAAAGCCGGGTTACCGCTGTCTGCCGGTGTTACCACCATCAACAAGGTTTGCGGTTCGGGCCTCAAAGCGGTGATGATGGCTCACGATCTTATTAAAGCCGGTTCCGCTTCGGTTGTGGTGGCTGGCGGTATGGAAAGCATGAGTAACGCGCCCTACATGTTACCCAAAGCCCGTTCGGGTTATCGTATGGGACATGGTCAGGTACTGGATCATATGATGCTTGATGGTCTTGAAAACGCCTACGACGGTAAAGCCATGGGGTGTTTTGCACAGGATACCGCCGATGAAGAAAATATCACCCGTGGGCAGATGGACGAATTTGCCTTGCGCTCGTTATCTCGGGCCAATGAGGCGATTGAAAGCGGGGCATTTGGTGATGAAATCGTGCCAGTCACACTGTCGACCCGCAAAGGTGACACGACCATCGATACCGACGAAGGTCCGGGCAGTGCCCGTCCCGAGAAAATTCCGAGTCTGCGTCCGGCCTTTAAAAAAGACGGTACGGTCACCGCCGCTAACTCTAGCTCTATTTCTGATGGTGCGGCATCACTGGTGGTAATGAGTGAATCTAAAGCCAGTGCCCTGGGATTGACACCGCTGGCTAAAGTAGTCGCTCATGCGACTCATTCTATCGAACCGGAAAACTTTACCGTGGCGCCGGTAGGAGCCATGGAAAAAGTGTTAGACAAAGCCGGCTGGAGCAAAGAGGAGGTGGATTTGTTTGAAATCAACGAAGCCTTTGCCATGGTAACCATGCTGGCGATACGCAAAATGGGTCTTAATGAAGATAAAGTTAATATTCATGGCGGAGCCTGTGCTTTGGGACATCCCATTGGTGCCTCGGGTGCACGCATTTTGGTGACATTACTGCATGCACTAAAACGTACCAACGGTAAGAAAGGCGTGGCTTCCCTGTGTATTGGCGGCGGCGAAGGCGTCGCGCTGGCCGTGGAAACGCTGTAAAGGCAAGTTGCCAATTAAATAAAAATTGTATTTTTCGTAAGCAACTCTTTTTGTTGTGAATATTAAAAAAAAGCCTGGCAATTTTGTCAGGTTTTTTTACATTTACCTCGAAATTAGACCTTCGTATAAATAAAAAAGACTTTTACATCAATGTATTGCAATTGCCCCCAGACTCTTGCATATTTTCCCAGCGGGGGATGATTCATGGTGAATTTTCTTCCGTCTCTAATAATAAATCCAGAATAAGAAACTCGCCAGAACGCGACACCCCTTAAGTGAAACAGTCCTGAATAAGGCTGTAACCGCATGGAGTACAAGGGGACAACGCAGCAGTATTGTGTAGTGATACCAAAAGATACTGACTGCAAAACTATAAAAAGTGTCGATGGGAGACGCAAATGACGTTCAAGAAACATCTATTGGGAACTATGGTCTCAATGGCAGTCACCGCTGCAATGGTGCCTGCTGCAATCGCGGGCCATCAGGTTACCGTTGTAGAGCCAGGGAAACTTAAACAAGTTGGTCCGGTACAGCCGGCCCGGGCAAAATCAGGCGTATACATTGTTCAGCTAAAAGACGCCGCAGCCATTACCTATGCAGGTGAAATTGGCGAATTAGTGCCAAGCAATCAGGCGGTGGCGGTTACCGGTAACCGTTACAATGCCAAAAGCAGCAAAATTCAGGCATACACCAACAAACTAAAATCCCGTCAGCAACAAATCGCCAGTGCCTCAGGCACGGTAGATATTCTGCATAACTATGTGCATACCTTTAACGGTTTTGCCGCCGCTATGTCTAAGTCTCAGGCCGAAGCATTGCGTTCAAATCCCGATGTAGTGGGCGTCTGGGAAGACGAAATGTTCACCATCGATACTGCTAATACCCCTGAATTTTTAGGATTAACTGGCCCCGGCGGTCAGCATTCTTTAGGCATAAAGGGTGAAGATGTCGTGGTGGGTATTCTGGATACCGGTATTACCCCTGAAAATCCAAGTTTTGCCGACGATGGCAGTTATTCAGATCCGGCCACACTGGGCTGGAATGGTGAATGTGTCACCGGCGAAGACGAAAGCTTTTCCTGTAACAACAAATTGATTGGCGCACGCTATTATGGTGACACCTTTGCCTCAGTGTATGACATCCAAACCGAACTGGGTGAATTCTTAAGCCCCCGGGATGCCGATGGGCATGGTAGCCACACAGCCAGCACAGCGGCGGGTAACGAAGGTGTGGTGGCCATGAAAAATGGCGCCGAACTGGGTGTAATGTCGGGTATTGCACCGCGCGCGCGGGTTGCAGCTTACAAAGTGTGCTGGAATTCAGATTACACTACGCCAGATGGCGAAGACCAGGCAGGCTGTTTCCCAACGGATTCCATGGCCGCCATCGATCAGGCGGTTGAAGATGGTGTTGATGTTCTTAACTTCTCGATTGGTGGTAGTCGCACCGACCTGACCTATCCTTCCACCTCGGCAATGTTACGCGCCGCGGATGCCGGTGTATTTGTAGCGGTATCTGCAGGTAACTCCGGCCCCGCAGCCCAGACCATCGGCACCCCGGCGCCATGGGTCACTACCGTGGGCGCTTCAACCTATGATGGTGAAAGCAAAACCAATGCTATGGTGGCCTCGATTGATGGTAGTGAGCAGCGATTTGGTTTTGTTGAAGGCTCAATCACTAAGCCACTGTCTGAAACTGGTCCTATTGCGGGCGACCTGGTGTTAGCCGAGCCTTTGCGTGCTTGTTATGATGATGGTGAAACACCGACGCCACTTGCCAATGCAGATGACGTGAACGGTAATATTGTACTGATTCAACGCGGCGACTGTGCATTTACCCAGAAAGTTACCCGCGCCGTGGAATCTGGTGCGTCAGCGGTGGTGGTTTATACGGTAGAAGGCAACCCGATTACCTCTTTGGGCGGCGATTATGTTGGGCAAATCCCAGGTGGTATGATTGGCGCCCAGGATGGCGATACTCTGGCGGCAGCCTTAGCCAACAATGAAGCGGTATCGGTAGAACTTAGTGCGTCTATCTTTATGGATCAGACCGAAGTGGGCAATATGATGGCGGGGTTCTCGTCGCGTGGTCCTAATGCTTCGACCCTGGATGTGATTAAACCTGATATTACCGCTCCGGGCGTTCGCATTCTGGCAGCCACTACCGATACACCGATGTTTGGTGAAAAGGGCCAGCAGGTGGCGTACCTAAGTGGTACCTCAATGTCATCGCCGCACATTGCGGGTATGGCAGCCTTACTGATGGGTCAGCACCCAGACTGGACGCCGGCGCAGGTCAAGTCCGCCTTGATGACCACAGCGTATCAGGATGTCACCAAAGAAGATGGTGTGATTCCGGCTGACCCCTTTGATTTTGGGGCGGGTCATGCATCACCGGTTAGCGCGATGGAACCAGGACTGACATACAATGCCGAATTCTTTGATTATATGGCCTTTATGTGCGGCCTGGAAGAAGACGCCTTTGTACTAGAGGCCAGCGGTTTCAGTTGTGGTGCTTATGAAAATGCAGGCTTTTTGACCGATCCTTCACAGCTAAACTATCCCTCTATTGCCATTGGTGAATTGCAGGGCAGTCAGACTGTTTTCAGAACCGTAACCGATGTGTCAGGCATGGGTGGCAACTACACCGTTAGCCTGGAAGGTCTGGAAGGCCTGGATGTTTCAGTAGCCACCTACAATGGCGATGGTGAATTGACAGAAAGTGACAATGTGGTGGTATCTGAAAATGGTCGGGCTGCGTACGGCATCACCTTTGCGAAAAACAACGAGGCGGTGATCGGCCAGTGGATTTTTGGTGCGATTACCCTGACCGGTGCAGATGGCAAGGTAGTTCGCAGTCCTATCGCGGTGATGCCTGCGGTGGATGTGCAGATTGATGTGCCTGACTCGGTATCGCTTGAACTTCGTCGTGGCCGTGCATCGTTCCCGGTACAAATGAAGTATTCAGGGCGCACCAGCATTGATTATGCCGGGTTGGCCGAAGCCGAATACTTTAACGGTCAGGTAACGCAGGATCCATCACAGTCCTTCGAATTCCTGGGCGCAGGCACAGTGTACACCACCTGGTCGGTGCCTGCAGGCTCTACCGTGGCGCGTTTCTCGATGCGCGATGAACTGGTAGAAAAAGAAGGCGCGGATCTGGATTTGTATGTGTACCGCTGTATTGAGTACTCGTGCACACAGCTTGACTCTTCTTTAAATGCCGGCTCTAACGAAGATGTCATTATCACTAATCCTGAGCCGGCTGCCGGTGAGCAACCAGGTAACTTCTACCTGACATTTGTGCATGGCTGGTTCGTGCCTGATGGTGTTACCAACTTCAGCGTTCAGGGCTGGGTGGTAGATGAGAAAAATCGAAATACTCGGGTGACCTCATCTCGCCGGGCGGTAGAAGGGCGCTTTAACAATGTGAATGTAGTCACCCGTGGTTTGAGCGAGGGCATCCATATGGGCAGTGTCAGCTTCTACGATAGCGAAGGTAACCTTCAGGGCACCACCGTAATGGAAGTTCGTAACTAAAAAAACAATAACAATAATAATGAAGTAGGGGCCTTCGGGCCCCATAATAAAATCCAAAGGAATACACAATATGATGTCTTTAAAAAAATTAGTTTGTTCAGCAGCATTGCTGGTAACCGCGGCCACGGCGTCTTTGTCAGCAAATGCAGGGTTGATAACGCAACAGGTACGAGTTGGCGGCGAACTTATCGCCACCATCGATGTTGACGTGGATAACGCAGCATTAGGGCAGATGATGATTGATGGCGATGATATTACTCGCCTGGGGACTTTTTTAATCCTGAGATGTTTACCTTAGCAAGCTTTACGTTTTTGGGTGAAGCCCTGGACCTGGTTAACGATGTGTTTGCGTTTGATTTTGAACGGGATTTTTCATCGCCCACAAATGGTTTTGACTTTCTGTTCTTTGACATCAATACCACTGCCTTTGGTGAGGCTGAAGAGCTGGCGGTAAGCTTTTATTTTGATCGCGCGTTTCCGATGGATAGCTCACTGGAAATCTTCTCGCTAGGAGGAGATATCGTAGATCAGGCGTTTGCCGATGACGGTATTGAGTTTTCGGTAGTGCCTGAACCCTCTGTACTGTCAGTGTTTGCCCTGGGTATGATGCTCTTGTTGACGGCCCGCCGCCAACGTCGCTAAGAACCATCTCGATACGATAACAAGCCCTCGTTTGAGGGCTTTTTTTTGCTTTATTGCCAGTGACATCCCATGTATTTCTGGCAAAGCTGACTATTACCAGCTATATGTATTATTCACCTGTGTTGCATATCCACGGTGAAACAGAGATACTAATCGAATTAATTAAACATTTAAAATCAGGTGCTTGTGTTTAAAAAAGGGATCTTCTATACGCTGCTTTGCTTACTGGCAATAAGCTCAGGAAGTGCACCTGCTCAGTCTGACTCGGTAATTTATTGCGCCCGGGAAAACTGGCTGCCCTATGAGGGCGTCCGTAACTCCCATCATATTGGCCTGATTCCAGAATATTTGCGCTTAGTGAGCGAGTTAACCGGCCTTGAGTTTAAACCGTTAAAAACGGTAAACCGACAGCAAAGTCTCAGAAATCTGGATACTAACCAGTGTCAGGTCGCGGTACTGAACCAAAATTTCGGGGTTAACGATCCCTCAATTCAATTTTCTTCCCGTTTTATGGACATTCCCGATGTACTTGTAACCCGCAGCGGTATGCCGATGTTACAAGGATACGCAGGGGTGGGTGAACGGCGACTGGCCGTGGTGGAAGATTATCAGCACCGCGATTACCTGAACCGCTACTATCCAGCCATTCAGGTGATTCCGCTGGCCTCTGAAACCGAGGGATTTCGGGCATTACGACGCGGTGACGTAGATGTGCTGGTGGGGTCTTTATTGAGTGTAAATGCCCATCTTAATAAGCCGGATGGCGATGATTTCATCATTAGCGGTATTGCCCAGCCCTATGATGGCCTGCACTTTGCGGTGAGTGCCGATGCCGCCCCCTGGCTGCTGCCCCGGTTAGAACAAGGCATCGGTAAAGTGCCGGAAAGCCGCAGCGTCGCGTTATTTAAACAGTACAACCCGGTAAAAGTGCGTCAGCGCCAGCAACTCTGGCCGATGATTTTCATCGCCGCGGTAGCGCTGATGTTTATAGTTATTATTGTCTGGCGGCAACGGGTGTTAAGCGAATTCAGACAAACCCTGCGTAATCAGTCCGCTGAGCTTGCCTCGCAGCAAGTGGTGATTCTGGAAAAAAGCCGTACTATCGAATTTTTAACTAATCACGATACGGTGACCGGTTTATACAACCGCAACCATTTTATTTTGAAAGGCGAAGAAGAAATTTCAAGGTTTACCCGCTTTCATTCGCCCGCCGCACTGGTGGTGATGGAACTTATTGGCGTAAAACCGGTTACGGGTGAAGCAAAAAAACAAAGTGACGCTTTTTTTCTGCGTATTATCGGCAAGGCATGTATCGCCTCGGTACGCGAGGTTGATGTGGTGGCACGCTGGAGCAATGATCAGCTGATATTTCTTTGTCCCCAAACCGGGCAGGATGATGCGATGACCCTTGCGCATCGCTTGCTGTACAGCATAGAAAATGCCGCCGTAGAAGCCGGGTTTGAAGTGAATATTGCGGCAGGGGTGGCCGGTTTGCAAACCAGTTGGTCGTTCAATGACTGGTACGAACAAGCCTGCAGTATTTTGTATCAGGCCCGCCGCCAGGGAGGCGGGGTGGTGAGTCTGGATTATTTTTAAACCCTGACAGTAACCGACCGCCAGGGTTTACCGTGAGTTTACTTTTCAACAAAGCCCTGATTGGCTTTGATTGTAAGTGGGTGATACCCGGATTTCGCTTCGTTAAAGGCTTTGGTGGCAAATGCTTTGCCTTCCTCGGTTTTGGACAATTCGCGGTACAAGGGTTTAACCAGCTTGTTACGACCGATATTCACCAGATACTCGTACAGCCGATCGTAGGCAGGCTTATATTCATTTTTAACCGCAATCAGCAGCCAGCTATGAGCAATTTCATTGTTTTGAGAGGCAGTTAAATTGAACTGTGAATCCAGCGCCTGAAGTTGATCTGCTGATAATTCCTGGGGCAGGTTGTTCAGAAAATACAGCCATTCGTGGGTGGTCCAGGCCTGGGTCTTAATGTCGGTTACTGCCATTTCCTGGTCCAACCAGGCGCTGCGCATACGATTTATCTTAGCAAAGGCATCTGATTGAGGTACCGGTGCGCCCTTAGGTAGCCCGGGCTCAAAAATCCATTGCTTGATTCGCTGTTTACTGAGCTTTTCAGGGTATTGTTTAAGCAGTGTCTGGTCTAAATAATCAATAAAGCTTTGGGTAGTGATACTTTGAAAAGAAAAGTGTTCAAAGTAATCCATCAAAAATGCATCGAAGTTGTCGCGGCCTACTTTTTGCTCGATTTCACGAAGCAACAGCGCGCCTTTTTCGTAGGGAATATCCGAAAACACGTCATCCGGGTTACGACCCCGAAGATCAATAGCCAGTATTTCATCTTTAGCCTTTAATGCCTCAATATCTGTCTGCAGGCTTTGATAGCCTAAAACCGCTTCCATGTTGTAGCGATCTTCACCATACAACTGTTCCATAATTCGGTAGGTCAGATAGGTGGTAAAGCCTTCGTTGAGCCACAGATCGCGCCAGGTGGCATTAGTAACCGCGTTGCCCGACCAGCTGTGGGCAAGCTCATGGGCAATCAGGGCAACCAGACTTTTATCGCCGGCGATCACCGTTGGCGTAATAAACGACAGTCGAGGATTTTCCATGCCACCAAAAGGAAATGAGGGCGGTAAAATAAGAAGGTCGTAACGATCCCACTGGTAGGGACCGAAGGCTTTCTCGGTCAGCTCCAGCATACTTTCAGTATCTTCAAATTCGGCGGCGGCAGGAGCAAGCAGCTCAGGCTCGGCATACACGCCGGTACGCTCACCCATGGCCTGAAATTCCAGATTGCCGATAGCCAGGGCAATCAGGTAAGACGGAATAGGCTGGGCCATGGTGAAATGATATTCACCGTCGCGGGCGGTATCCGGATCGTTGGATGCACTCATTACCGCCAGCAACTCTTGTGGTGTATGAATAGTTGCCTCATAGGTCATGCGCACCTGGGGGGAGTCCTGCAGCGGGATAAAACTACGCGCATGAACGGCCTGGGCCTGGGTGAACAAAAACGGATACTGCTTGCCCGCGGTTTGTTCCGGGCTCAGCCACTGCACACCAGAGGCCGACGGTGAGGTCTGGTAGGCAATAGTGACCTTGGTGGCTGACTCAGGCAGCATAATTTGTAAGGCCGATCCCAGTTCGGGATCAGCAGGTTTTAAATCATAATCTACCTTTGTGCCATCCACGGTTACATTATCAATCATTAAATCCCGGGTATCCACAATCAAAGATTTGGCAGCCTCGTCGATACGCTCAAAGCTTAAGGTTGCCTGGCCATGCAATACACGGCGCTCAAAATCGGCAGTGAGATCCAGATCCAGGTGGGTGACCCTGACCTGGTCAGGATTGGAGAATGAATGATAATCGGTACTGGCTTCAAATTGCTCAGTAACCGGTTGTGGTTTTGCGGAGGCTGACTGGGCATTGGGCGTTGCGGTTTCACTGCATGCAAACAGCAGCGGCGAAGCAAGCCAAATCCAACTGAATTTATTCATTATTATCCTTATTCTGGGGTATTGGAAGATAGACTGATATTGCTGACGTTATGGTATCGCGGTGAGTACCGCTGTCCAGCAGGTTTTTGGTAAAACCGGCGTCTGGGGGACGCCGTCGGGTCGATAAGTTTATTTACTTAGGGTGAAGCGGTTATCGGCATCACGCAGCAGGTATAAAGCAAAACAGGCGCCCCACATCGGCCATGCCGCAAAAAACAGCAGATTGTTGAACGCATCGAAATACTGCGGAAATGAGGACAAGGTCGACGCGCCGTGCAAGATGAAAATAATGCCATAGGTCCAGCGTTTAGCCAGGCCCGCCACAAATGCCAGTATCAGCACCATCTGCAGAGCACCCAATACATAGATGGCGATTTCGCCCACGCCTTTGATTGAGTAAAAGGATTCAAAAATACGTGCGCCATGCTCCGGATTAACAAACTTGTCCAAAGTCCAGACCAGCATGACTAAAAATACGGTCAGGCGAAGTGCCAGTAATGACCAGCTGAGACGAGCCTGTAACGGCGAGATTGAGGGGTGAGACATAAAATTTCCTAAAGTCTGATATGATTTGATATGACACAAGAACGACTAAGCAATGGTTTTATTTCAGAAAATTACAAATATTTTTTGTTTGTGCTGAAAGTTTTCTTAACCCGTATCGGTCGGTACAGGTAAGCATACATAACTGGAAAATTCATGAGCAATGTTATCGGCAGGTGGGATTATTTTCATCTTGCAATTATAAGTGCACTGGGCGCCACCGCAATGGCCCACGCCCAAAGCGACATCGAAGTCATCCAAATCACCGGTAACCAGGACGAGCAAATCTCACTAAACCCAGGGGCAGGCAAAGCCGGCAACTTGTTTGGTAAGGACATGGCGGTCAGCGATATCCCTCGTGCGATGACTTCCTTGTCTGATGAAGCGCTGACCCGATATAACATTGCCAGTTTACATGATATTGCGCGGGTGGCTCCTAATACCTATGCATCAAGCGGCTTCGGCACCCCAAGTTTGCCGTCAATGCGAGGCCAGTTGGGCGAGTTGTTTCAAGATGGTATTCGTCGTCAGGCAGGCAATAATGGTTTTGGTTTACCCTTTTCGTTTAACAGTGTGGCGCAGATGGACATTGTAAAAGGGCCGCCGATGGTGTTGCTGGGCAGCACTCAGCGCAACGGTGGCTTTGTGAATATCCAAAGCAAAACCGCTGATTTAAACCATAATCGCGGCCTGGCCCAGATAAGCGCGGGTCGCTGGGATCGTTACACGGCGTCGGTCGATTATTCGTATGTGCTGAACCCCGGTACTACCGCGCTACGCATGAGTACGCAGTGGATTGATGCCAATAGTTTTTATCAAAACGCCAGTGAACAAAGCGAAAATGTTTTTGTTACCCTGCGCCACCGGTTTAATCCGGCGACCCTGTGGGATGTCAGCGTTGAATATTTTGATGCCAGATACCCGGATATTGCGGGAATCAACCGCCCGACCCAGGCCCTGATTGACGATAACCTGTACATCACCGGGCAGGGGAGGCAGCCTGGCGGGAATACGATTCCTGGTCCTGGTGCCATCGTGTCACCCGAAGGGCAGCAGCGTATCGACCGCTCCAATGTACTTACGCATCCCGATGATATCAACAGCGCCAACACCACTATTGTTCGCAGCCGCATGGAAAGCGCGTTGTCGCCTTATTTACAGCTTAGAAATATCAGCTATTACCAGCATCTTGAGCGCGAAGAAATTGCCACCAACAGCTTTGTAGAAATTATCGATGGTGCGCATACTGTTCAAAACCGGCTTGAACTGGATATTGAATTAAATCAGCAGCAGACCACCACCGTCGGCCTGGATCTGCGTTACAACGATGTGCTGGGTTACAGTCAGTTTACCACCGAAGCCGACAATCCTATCGATTTGACCGGGCCGCTCTCGGCGCGTTTAATTCCGCTAAGCCTGGCTCAGCAACAGCGCCTGGTCGCATTACGCGAAGGCGTCCTGGTATCGCCGGGGGCCCAGTACGATATTAATAATGATGGTCAGGGCGACTTCAATCTTTCTGATACGACCGACTCCACTACCTGGCAGACCGGTCTGGCCGTGCAGCAGCAGTCGGACTGGAGTTCCCGGTTTTCAACCATTGTGGGGGTGCGCGCCGACTATTACGATGTCAGTGCCAAAGATGCGTTACCGCCAGCTGGGGTGGCGCCGGCTTCAGATAATTTTAATACCTGGCTGTACAGCGCCCAGCTAAATGCCACGTATGCGATTACGCCCAGCCTGAATGTTTATGCAGCCTACAGTAACAACGATGCCACCTCCAACAGTATGGCAGGCGGTACGGTGTTGGGCGCAGACAATCAAATCAGCGAAGCTAATTTTAATACACAGAACACGCTGTATGAGGCCGGATTGAAATACGCCCCCGACGAAGCTTTGTATGCCGAGTTGGCGATTTTTGAGCAAACCCGGAGTTTGCGTAATCGCGATGGCAGTAACACCGGCATTAGAACCAATGGCTTCGAATTACAGGCATTTTATCAGGGCCCGGATTACTGGTTGAACGCCAGCTATAGTTATCTGGATGCTCAATACGATGACTCGGCCGCTTTTCAGGGGACGGGTCAGGTGGCGGATGTGTTTGATAACAGTGCGCCTGAGCTTATTCGCGGTACCGGGGTGGGCTCGCCTTCCTTTACCGCGTTTGCACCTTCTGACTCAAAGGTCCAGGGGGTCGTGCCACAGCTTTTTGCGATTAATGGTGGCTGGCATATCACCCCGGCAGTTGAGTTGGGAAGCAGCTTTACCTATACCAAAGCCTTCCCGCTGGATTTTTTACAAACAGTATTTATCCGCGATCAGATTCGGTGGGACCTAAACGCTTCTTATCAGCTCTCGCAAAATCTGCAGTTTCGTTTTGACGTGGTGAATGTTACCGATGAAGACAACTGGCAGCCGGTATTTGAAGGCGGCTTTTTTGGTGCGGATCTTGTCATGCCGGAATTACCACGCCATGCTAAAGTCACCATGCGCTATGCATTTTAACCGGTGGCCGACACGATGAAATACGGAGAAAAATCATGCTGAAAAAAGCAGCATTGTTGAGCATTATCGCTGCCCTGGTGGCTGCTTTTTTTGTATTCGATTTAAACCAGTATCTGACCCTTGCAGGACTAAAAGAGTGGGTGGGGCAGTTCAGTGAGTATATCGAGCAAAACCCGGTTTTAAGCACCAGTGTATTTTTTGTGGTGTATGTGGCGGTCACTGCCTTATCATTACCCGGCGCGGCTATTCTGACGCTGGCAGCGGGCGCATTATTTGGACTATGGCTGGGATTGCTGCTGGTCTCGTTTGCTTCTACCCTGGGGGCCACTCTGGCCTTCTTAAGTGCCCGTTTTGTGTTTCGCGACACCGTTAAAAAACGGTTTGGAGAAAAGCTCAGAAAAATCGATGACGGGGTTGAAAAACAAGGTGCTTTCTATTTATTTACCTTACGGCTGGTGCCGGTTTTTCCGTTCTTTTTAATCAACCTGTTGATGGGACTGACCAGTCTGAAAACCCGTACCTTTTATTGGGTAAGTCAGCTGGGTATGCTGGCCGGTACGCTGGTGTATGTGAATGCCGGTACCCAGCTCGCTCAGCTTGATTCGTTGTCGGGCATTGTATCGCCTGACCTGATACTAAGCTTTGTGTTGTTAGGCATTTTTCCCTGGATAGCCAAGGGCATCGTCGCTGTGGTCAATCGTCGGCGGGTGTATCAAGGTTATTCAAAGCCGGCTTCATTTGACCGCAACCTGGTTGTGATTGGTGCCGGTGCGGGTGGTCTGGTGACCAGCTATATTGGCGCGGCGGTAAAAGCGAAAGTCACCCTGGTCGAAGCCTCAGAAATGGGCGGTGACTGTTTAAACTATGGCTGTGTGCCAAGCAAAGCGCTGATCAAAAGCGCTAAGGTGGCAGATCAGTCTGCTCATGCCAGCCGTTATGGGCTCACCGATACGCCAGTGCCGATTTCCTTTAAGCAGGTTATTAAGCGAGTGCATGAGATTATTGCGACCATTGCACCTAACGACAGTGTTGAACGTTATACCGATTTGGGTGTGGATGTGGTCAAAGGCTACGCCAAAATTATTGATCCCTGGCATGTTGAGATAACCGGCGATGATGGTCAGGTGCAAACTCTGACCACGCGCAGTATCGTGGTCACCACCGGCGCCCGGCCGTTTGTGCCGCCGCTAAAAGGCATTGAGCAAAGCGGATATGTCACCTCAGACACCATGTGGAATACCTTTGCCGACCATGAGCATGCGCCACAAAGGCTGGTGGTATTAGGCGGTGGCCCCATTGGCTGCGAGCTGGCCCAGGCATTTGCGCGTTTGGGCAGTCAGGTCACCATGGTTGAACAGGCCCCACAAATTATGGGCCGTGAAGACGCTGAAATTGCGCGTTTTGTAACCGACACATTAACGGCATCAGGGGTAACGGTGCTCACCGGCCATAAGGCTGAAGAATTCACCCAATCCCATGGTGCGCGCCAGTTGCTGGTAAGTCATAATGATCAGCAAAAAACCATTGAGTATGATGAGGTCATTGTCGCGGTAGGGCGTAAAGCCCGTCTTGAAAGCTTTGGGCTTGAAGAGCTGGGGGTCAATTTTGATCGCACCATCGAAGCCGATGAGTTTTTGCAAACCCGGTTTCCCAATATCTATGCTGCCGGCGATGTAGTAGGGCCGTATCAGTTTACTCACGTTGCGGCACATCAGGCATGGTACGCCGCAGTCAATGCCCTATTTGGTACCTTTAAAAAATTCAAGGTAGATTATCGGGTAATCCCCTGGACCACCTTTGTGGATCCGGAAGTCGCCCGGGTCGGATTAAACGAAACCGAGGCTAAAGAAAAAGGCATTGAGGTGGACGTCACTCGCTATGAGTTTGCAGAGCTGGATCGGGCTGTCACGGAAAGCGCCCGACAGGGCTTTATCAAGGTACTGACGCCACCGGGAAAAGACACCATTTTAGGCGTAACTATTGTCAGTGAACATGCCGGCGACCTGCTGGCAGAATTTGTGCTGGCGATGAAGCACAATCTGGGACTGAACAAGATTCTGGGGACGATTCATGCTTATCCCACCTGGGCTGAAGGCGCAAAATATGCCGCCGGCAACTGGAAAAAAGCCAATAGCCCGGAGTCATTATTAAACTGGGTGGAAAAATACCACACATGGCGGCGCAAATGAGAATAATGCTCACCAGCGCAATAGCCGGGTGGCTGCTTATTGTCAGCACCACTGCCCGCGCCGATACGTCTTTGCATCAGCCTTATGAGACATTACTGCAACAGCATGTCATCACCACGTCGGCTCATAGCACGGCGGTTGATTATGCGGCGCTGGCCCAACACCGGTCGCAGTTAAAAGCGTATCTGTCGGCCTTGTCAGCCATCAGCAAAAAAGAGTATGCACAGTGGTCGCAGGCCAGGCAGCTGGCCTTCTTACTCAATGCTTACAATGCGCATACTTTAGCGCTTATTGTAAAACATCACGGTGAGATTGATTCTATTAAAGACATCGGCGGCTTTTTCTCTTCTGCCTGGAATCAGCCGGTGGCGTTGTTGCTGGGCAAAAAGCGCACCCTGGATGAAATTGAACATGGCATGATCCGCGGTCAGGACAAGCGCTTTGCCGGCTTCAACGAGCCGCGCATTCACTTTGCGGTAAATTGCGCCAGTATTGGCTGTCCCGCGCTTCGAGAAGAACCGTATCGTGCCGATAAACTGGAGCAGCAGCTGAGCGAGCAAACCCACCGGTTTTTGTCTGACACCAGCCGAAACCGTATGTCGGGTGAGGTTTTGCAGGTTTCAAAGATATTCGACTGGTACAAAGCAGATTTTACCCGTAACGGGCAGCCACTGGCGGGCTTTTTTAGTCGGTATGCCGACAGTATGCAGCTGACCGACACCCAGCAAGCCTTGCTTAAAAACAATTCGGCGGATATTGAGTTCCTGGATTATGACTGGTCGTTAAATGCCACTCAGTAAAGCCTGTGTTATCGCCATGTTCATTGGGGCAGGGTGGGCTGGTAAAGCGGCCGCCACAACCGTACAGTTTTTTGGCTGGGGCGGCAGCCCGCAGGTCAACCAGTACTTGCAGTGGGTGTCTGAGCAGACTCAGGCGCGATATGACATCAAGGTCAATCATGTCAAGCTGGCCGATACCAGCGATGCGGTTACCCGGGTCTTGGGAGAAAAAGCGGCGGGTAACAGTTCCCGTGGCAGCATTGATTTGTTGTGGATTAATGGCGAAAACTTTGCCGCAATGAAGCAGCATAACTTACTGCTAAGCGACTGGGCCGAACAGCTCCCTAATTTTGCCTTGACCCGGCCCGATGAAAACCCCTCAATGCGCATGGACTTTGGCATTGCCACCGACGGTCAGGAAGCCCCATGGGGCAAAGCCGCTTTGGTGTTTTATTTTAATCAGCGCCTGGTATCGGAGCCGCCGGCTTCGTTGGCGGAACTGCTTGAGTTTGCACGCCAGAACCCGGGTCGCTTTACCTACCCATTACCCGATGATTTTCTGGGGATCAGTTTTCTAAAATATGCCGCTTTAAGCTTAAACGCGGCTAACCGGCAGCTTTTGTATGCGCCGGTCACCGACCCGGCGCTGGCGACCATCACCGGACCTTTATTTACCTATCTGGATAAATTACATCCGCTACTGTGGCAGCAGGGTGAGTTTTTTGTGCGCCAGGCATCGATGTTGCAGCAATTATTCAGCGATAACGAAATTTTGCTGGCGTTTTCGTTTACCGCTGCCGAGATCCCAGCGGCGGTTTCACGCTTTGATTTACCCCAGGCCACCCGTACTTATGCCATGCACGATGGCAGTTTATCCAATGTTCACTTTGTCGCGATTCCATTTAACAGCGCCCGGACTGACGCGGCCAAAACGGTGGCTAATTTTTTATTGTCACCCGAGGCCCAGGCGTATAAGCAGCGTGTAAGCGTGTGGGGCGATGAAACCGTGCTGTCGATGGAGGCATTGTCCAAAGAGCAGCAACAGCAGTTTCAGACTCAGTCGCATCCGGCGGCGCTGGCGCCCGGGGCATATCAGCAGTTGCTGGCCGAGCCTCATGCCAGCTGGGCACCGGCCTTACGTGATGCCTGGTATGCACGGTACGGGGCGCGTTTGTAAATGGGCTTTAGCACTGTATTAACGCTGGCGCGTTATCTGTTTTATCTTATTTTATTGGTTCCAATTGCCGTGGGTGTGATTGGCGTTATATTGCCTGCAGCTGGCTATTTTCCGGCGTTAGGTCAGCACGGCTGGTCGTCAGAACCCTTCGCCCGGCTGCTGGCGCACCCAGATATAAGCAAAATGGCCGGCTTGTCTTTATTTACCTCACTGTTGGCTACGCTTATCGCGTTTATTGGCACCGTAGCGGTGCTGGCGCAGTTTTACCAGTGTAAAGCGTTGGCACGGATTCAACATGGGTTAAGCCCGGTTCTGGCCATCCCCCATGCTGCGGCGGCGATTGCCGTGGCCTTTTTGCTGGCGCCGTCTGGCTGGGCTGCCCGCTTTACCGCGACATTCACCCACACGGTGCTGCCAGACGCCCATAGCCTGATGTACGATGACTACGGGCTGGCCATAGTACTGGCGCTGGCGATTAAAGAGCTGCCTTTTATGCTGCTGATGGCGCTGGGTGTTTTGTCTCAGCCTAACGTGAAACAGCGTCTTGAAGGACAAATGCGGGTAGCGCAGACCCTGGGCTATTGTCATCAAACCAGCTTTTTGAAAATTGTGTTTGCCCAACTGTATCCGCAGGTACGTTTGCCGGTGCTGGCGGTACTGGCCTATGCCAGTGCCAGTGTCGAAATTCCACTTATTTTAGGACCACAAAATCCCCCCACATTGGCGGTGGCCATTGTGCAATGGTTTAACCACACTGATTTGTCGATGCGTTTTCAGGCCAGTGCGGCAGCCATAGTGCAAATGCTGGTTACATTGGCTGCCGTGGTGGTCTGGCTGCTGGGTGAAAAAATCTGGCAACAGGGGTTTCGCTGGCAACTGGTGTCAGGCAACCGAATGTGGGGAAAAGCTGGCTCCACATGGCTGGCAAGATTGCTGCTGGGGTGCCTGGTGACGGCGACTTTACTGATTATGTTGAGCATGATCAGTTATTCGTTTGCCGGTTTCTGGCCATATCCAAACCTGGTGCCTACGCAGCTAACGCTGCTGCATTGGCAGGATGCGTTGCAGGCGCTTGGTAAGCCGATAGGTAACACCCTGATGCTGGGCTTTGTCAGTACCTGCATTGCGGTGCTTTTGGTGCTGCTGTTTTTAGAAAGTGAACAGCAAAGCAACCGCACCGGACCGTCTGCCACCCTGGCTGATAAGCTGTTGTTTATTCCGCTGATGGTGCCGGGCGTGGCGTTTTTGTATGGGTTAGTCTGGGTTGGGCAGTGGCTATTTGCGGAGGCCATATGGTTGCCGGTGATCCTGTCTCATCTTGTGTATGTTATTCCCTATGTGTTTTTATCGTTAGCCGTGGCTTACCGGCAGCTGGACATTCGCTACGTGCATGTTGCCACCAGCCTTGGCAAGTCACCACGCCAGGTCTTTTTCAGGCTTAAACTGCCGATGCTGTTTGCACCGGTGATGGTCGCGCTGGCCCTGGGCGCGGCGATTAGCTTTGGTCAGTACCTGCCTACGCTGCTGGTTAGTGGCGGACGTCTTGCGACAGTAACGACCGAAGCGGTGGCGATTGCATCAGGGGCCAGCCGCCGACTGACTGCGGTGTATGCGTTGATGCAGATGCTGCTGCCACTACTTGGCTTTTTACTGGCATGGTGGCTGCCCACCATGCTGTTTAACCCTGCAAAACAAGCCAAACCTTCTGGCTCAAGGAACCGTACGTGCTAGAGCTTAACAATGTAACGATACAGCTAAAATCGCAAACCCTGTTGCAGGTAAATACGCAAATTCAGCCTGGCCAGATAGTGACCTTAATGGGGCCTTCCGGCGTAGGAAAATCATCGGTGCTGGCCGCTATTGCCGGACTGTTGCCCGATACATTCAGCCTTAGTGGTAATATAATTCTTAACCAGCGCAATATCACCCATATGCCTGCCCATCAGCGCCATACCGGGTTGCTGTATCAGGACGCCTTGTTATTTGATCATCTTGATGTCCTTGGCAATATCATTTTTGCCATGCCCGGTAACCGGCAACAACATAAAAAACGCCGCGCCCAGCAGTTGTTGGAACAGGTGGGGCTGGGGCAGATGGCGCAGCGGGCGGTGAGCACGTTATCAGGCGGACAGGCTTCGCGGGTGTCCCTGGTGCGCACCTTAGCCTCTGAACCGGCGGCGCTGTTATTGGATGAACCTTTTAGCAAGCTGGACAGCCAAACCCGTCAAAGCACCCGGGACTGGGTATTTGCACAAATTCGTGAAGCTGGTCTGCCTGCGTTGCTGGTCACCCACGATCAGGAAGACGCCGCGGCCACCGGCGACAAAGTAATCAAGGTGTAACATGTTAGATTCGCTACTGACTCCGGTCATCAAACCCGCGGTGCGGCCGCTCATCAAATGGCTGGATAAACACAATATCAGCCCCGATCAACTGACCCTCGGTGGCTTTGCAGTGGGGCTGCTGGCCGTGCCGCTGATCATACTGGGTTGGTATTATGTGGCGCTGGCCATCATTTTAGGTAACCGGCTGATAGACGGTCTGGATGGGGAGTTGGCCCGTTTTCAAAACAGTAGCAGCAGTGCTGGCGGCTTTTTGGATATTTGTCTGGATTTTTTATTTTACGCCAGTATCCCATTGGCATTCGGCCTGGCTGCCCCAGCGCAGTGGGGCATTCCGGCGATGGTCTTACTGGTGAGCTTTATTGGTACCGGTAGCAGCTTTTTAGCGTTTGCCATTGCCGCTGAAAAATACGCCATTGATCGGCCTCAGTTTGCGAATAAAAGTTTTTATTATATGCAGGGGTTAACCGAAGGCACCGAAACTATTTTATTTTTTGTGGCGGTGTGTATCTGGCCCCAATGGTTTCCAATCCTGGCCTATGTGTTCGCAGCGGCCTGTAGTATTACCATTGTTACCCGTATTGCGGGTGGCTACAAAACCTTGCAACGGGCTGAGCAGCAGCGGAGCACGCCCAATGCCTGATCATCAGGGCATCATTCGCATCAGTGTCTTTTTAGGTATTTTTGCGCTGATGGCATTAATCGAAGCGTGGCGTCCGGCGCGACAGGCACAGCTAAAAAAACGGGTACGCTGGCAGGCTAACCTGGCCATGGTCGTGGCCGGAGCGCTGGTTGGCCGGGTCGTATTGCCGGCCACAGTGGTGGGCGTGGCATTGTGGGCCCAGGCGCAGGGCTATGGGGTATTTAATCAGGTATCGGTGCCCGGTTGGTTATTGATGATACTGAGTCTACTAATCCTCGATTGCACCATTTACTGGCAACACCGTTTGTTTCATCAGATTCCGCTGTTATGGCGCTTACATCGGGTGCACCATGCAGACAGCCATGTGGATACCACGACCGGCCTGCGGTTTCATCCATTGGAAATTGCGCTGAGTTTATTGGTTAAGGCCGCAGTTGTGCTGGCCTTCGGGATCCCGGCGCTAGCGGTGTTGATTTTTGAGGTGGCGTTAAACGGTTTTGCAATCTTCAATCATGCCAATATCAGGCTGCCTCAGGCTATCGATGACAAAGTCGGGTGGTTTATTATTACCCAACGTTTACACCGCATTCATCACAGTCAGTATGGACTTGAAACCAATAAAAATTTCGGCTTCAGTGTGTCGTGGTGGGATCGTCTGTTTCACAGCTTTTGCGCGCGCGGCACGCTGGATGATCAGCACCTGAAAATAGGACAAAAGGATTGCCCCGCCACCAATCAGAATGCGCGGTTACTGACATTATTGTTAATGCCATTCAGAGACTCTGGCACGACCAAAAAAACAAAAACTTAAACCAGGGGATCGAAGTGCCACTGATGATTATCGTAGAACACCCGACTGCGGTCATACTCGCGCTCTGAACGCCAGTTACGATTATTCAGTTTTACCGATACCCCACTGTAAAGTCGTTTATTGGCGATAAGCCCAATGTCATTTTGGTATTCATCTTTTTTCTGGCGCATTTCCAGCACTTTTAACTCTAGCCAGTGCAGCAAGGCCGACTCACCATGGTACATTTCGACGGCTTGCTCAACTTTGGTATTAAGCTCGCTGGGCAACAGTTTGGCTTTTATCAGCTCAATTTTTTGTTTGTGGCGCGCATTGTTATCGCGCAACTGACGAAGCAGATCATCGAGCTCCTCTTTACGCTCAAGCAGTTTGCTGAAACCCGGGCTAAAATCAATTTTTAAAGTACTGCCTGATACGGCGCCCAGGGTCCCGGCACTGATGGTGCCCTGGCTCATAATATCGCAGGCAAATAAGTTACCCATAGGTTTGTTAATCTGGCCGACGGTGACTGAGCCACCACACTGGATGCGGCTGTATGCCAGCTGGCGGCCCACGGTGACATTACCGGCACACTGCATGTCGATGCCCTGGCCATGTTGCACATGGATGCTGCCAGCGGCAGTAAGCTGACAGGAGTAACCCGAACCGTCTTCTTCTACTTTGCCCATAGCCCCTTCGGTGATAATGATATCGCCACCGGCCTCAATACGGGCTGACTCAACAAAGCCGTTGATGGTGACATCGCCCGAGGCTTTAATTTCCATTTTTTCGGTAACATCACCATTTACCAGCACCGCACCATCATAAGAAACATGCCCGCTCCCCACATTGACGCCGGTGCAGATAAAGGTATCGTCAACATCCATAACCTGATTACGATACTTGGGCATGCCTGAAATCGCCGCCACCAACAGGTTGGGATCCTGTTCGCTGACATTGGTGCCTTTCCCCATACTGAATTCCTGCCATTGACCGGGGTTGGCCGCAATAATATTGCCTTTTACATCAAACCCTGGCCGGCCCTGGGTCGGTTCGGTGCGCTTTAATACCGGGGTATTTACCTTTACGCAAATTACCTCGCCCAGATTACGCATATTAACCCGATCGTTATCATCAACCTGAGGTTTGAGCACCCGTTCAAGGGCATTGGGTACCAGTGGGATAAAGCGACTGTTACGACCATCTTTAGGCGGTAAGCCACGGGCGATTTCACCTTCAATAATACTGCCGGGAGCGGCGTTGCTTAGCTCACCAAGCAATTGCTCCAGCCGTTTTACACTCAGGCCTCGCTGAATTCCGGCCTTGGTCGCCATATTATGCAGGATCTGAAGCGTTGGCAGGCGTCCACCGAACGGGGCGGTAAAGATAACGCCCGCCGACAGGGCGTCGCTACTTATTTTGAATTCAACTTCGGTATTGCGACGCTCGCCAATACGCTCCTGCACTTTGGTATGGTCATCGGTTTTAAAATAATGATTGGCCTTGTCACAGGCGCTTTTTACCGTGTTTTGTGAGATATAAAAGGTTTTGTACTGGCCTTCGTTAAGCTCTCTCCATAAGCTTTTGGCGTCCAGTTCACGCTCAAACAAACCAGGATCGAGCACCATATCGATATAATTTTTTGTATCATCAAGTAGGATTGAAACGCCAATCATTGTAGCTTCCGGTTGGACAAACTCAATACAGTGACAAGCAGGCCACTATTTCCATGTTACTGCTTACTCTATAGTGTTTTCATTTTGTCCGTCAAAGGTTTTCGGCATAGTGATACAGCGCCCGTAAAATTGCCTGTTTGTTGGGATCGCTACTATGCTCCACAGACAGTCGTTCAATTTCTTCCAGATATGCTGCCAGCGTTATGCTCGCCGGTGACTCCGGATCGGTTAACCGAAACTGACGGTGACTGTGCCAGCGCTGAAGCTCTGACTCGGTGAGTGTGTGAGAGTAATTACGCGCCCGGTACCGAAACAGCATATCCCGCAGCTTTTGATTCTGGGTTTTGTCGGCCAGGGAGGTCAGTTGTTCAGGATCTGTGTCGTGCACCTGCTCGCACCAGCGCCGCTCTTCGTCGGTCAAAAAACCGCCGCTGTAGAGCGCATGGTCAATATCATCAGTCATCGCTTCGCGTTCACTGGCATATACACTGGTCAGCCTGGTAGCCAGCCCTTCGGCCTGACTAAGCTGCTTGAAATTGTCCAGGCAATAGTCACGGTTTAGCCCCAGGCGTTCAGCATTTTCCTGGGTCATCGCTTTGGCCGTTGTCACAAAAGGAGAGCGATTGATATGAATCAGTTTCAGACCGGGGCGAGGCAGCCCCTCCAGTTGTTCGTGAGACAAATACAGACGCCGCCGCAATTCTTCTGGCTCAAGTTCCAGTAATGGCTGTACCTCGTGATTCAGGTCAATAGCAATAATCGCGTTGGCATTGACCGGGTGCGGGCACACCGGCATGACCCAGCTTGCACAGCCCTGACGGGCAGGCAATTTAGAAGAAATATGTAAAACCACTGAAGGTCGGGAGAAATCAAATTGTTTAAGGACAGTGTGCTTGCTGCGCAATGAAAACGCATAGTCATAAAGACGGGGCTGCTGGGTTTTGATTAGCTTCGCCAGGGCAATGGTGGCGGTAACGTCTGATAATGCATCATGGGCATGCCCATGTTCTAATTCGTTGGCGGCGCATAAATCTTCCAGTTTGAAGCTTGGGGTCCCATCGTCTTTGGTAGGCCATTTAATGCCGTCGGGCCGCAGGGCGTAGCAGGCCCGGGCCAGGTCGATGATATCCCAGCGGCTATTGCCATTGCGCCATTCGCGGGCATAGGGGTCGATAAAATTACGGTAAAATAAATGACGACTCACCTCATCATCAAACCGGATACTGTTATATCCTGCTACACAGGTATTGGGTTGTGACATGGCTTTGGCAACCTGCCGGGCAAAGTCAGCTTCGGTTCTGCCATCACGCAGCGTTTGCTGAGGGGTGATGCCGGTAACCAGACATGCGCCTGGATTAGGAAGATAATCGTTGGCAATCTGACTTATGATGTTGATAGGCTTACCAATCACATTTAAGTCCATGTCCGTACGAATAGCAGCAAACTGGCAAGGCAGATCTTTTTGCACACTGGTACCAAATGTTTCATAGTCATGCCATAACATGCTGGGTGCTGTTGTCATACGTTTTATAACCTGGTAGGTGAATGTCGCGGTGCAGTGTACACCGCCTGTTTATAAAGGTAAAAACCTCGCATTGGCGATGGCACCCTAATTGCTAAACTTTCAAAAGTTGCAAGGCTTCAGGGTTTCAAAAGCTTCAGTCGATAAAGCCTCGTCCACCTGGACAGCAAATATTAACCATCTTCAATAATAATCTTAAGGAATACAACAATGAAAAAAAGGCTGGTAACTCTGTTATGTGGGCTGTTGGCCCCCGTAGCCCTGGCGGCAGATGTAGCGATTGTGGTACATGGCGGAGCAGGCACGATTTTGAAAAAAGATATGACGGCTGAACAGGAGCAGCGCTATGCCGAAAAGCTAGAAGAAGCCACACGGGCCGGCTATGCCCTGTTAAAAGAAGGCGTCGCTGGTGAAAAAGCCGTGGTAGCGGCTATCCAGGTACTGGAGAATTCGCCTTTGTTTAATGCCGGCAAAGGCGCGGTATATACCTATGACGAAACCCATGAGCTTGATGCTTCTATTATGCATGGTAAAAATCTTGAAGCCGGTGCGGTGAGCGGGGTTACCACCATTAAAAGCCCGATTGCGGCGGCACTGGCGGTAATGCAGAACTCAGCGCATGTGATGCTGGCCGGAAAAGGCGCAGAGGCGTTTGCCAAATCGCAGAATCTGGAGCAGGTTGAAAATTCTTATTTTAATACCCCAGACCGTTTAAAAGCGCTGCAAAAAGCCAAGGCCAGAATGCAGCAACAGCAACGCGAAGATGGCGGCCAGCAGGGCAGTGAGAGGATGGGCACCGTAGGCGCCGTAGTGATAGACCATAAGGGCAATATTGTGGCGGGTACCTCTACCGGGGGCATGACGGCCAAACGTTTTGGCCGGGTGGGAGATGCGCCTATTATTGGTGCGGGCACATATGCCGACAATGAAAGTTGTGGTGTATCGGCCACCGGCCATGGCGAATACTTTATTCGCTATAATGTGGCAGCGGATATTTGTGCCCGGGTGCGTTATCAGGGCGTTAGTATACAACGCGCTGCCGAAACAGTGATAAATGAAGAGCTTAAACAGGCCGGCGGCTCGGGCGGGGTTATTGCGATGGATAAACGCGGAAATATCGCGATGCCTTTTAATACCGCAGGTATGTATCGGGCCAGTATTAACACCGAAGGCAAGTTTAGTGTAGGTATATACAAAGCGCTGATGAGTATCGACGATACCCCAAACCCGACGAATTGATAATAAAAAGTTCTCGCTGTTTTAACCCGAAAGGACTAGGCTTAAAGTAACGCTGAAAAATAATGATATTCAGCGTATAGAGAAAACTATTTGGCCTAAAATAAAGGTGCGACGGCAAGGTAACAAAACCGTCTGATCGCACTCCAGGAGGCACTATGGAATCGTTGCAGGTATGTGACTATATGAACCATCATCCGGTTCGGCTGCTGGCCGATATGCCCGTAGCAGAAGCCGTAGAATGTTTGCTTAACAGCGGACAATCAGGCGGCGCCGTTATCGATGACCGGGCCCGGCTTATCGGCTTTTTGTCTGAACAGGATTGCATCGCCAGGATGGTTGAGTCGTGTTATTACCGCGAGCAGGTATGCCGGGTTAAAGACATTATGCAGTCGCCGGCACTTAGTGTTAAGCCTTATATGTCGGTGATAGAGCTGGCTCAGCAATTAGTAAAAGACATGCCCAGAGTTTACCCGGTGGTGGATGACGACGGGGTTCTGGTGGGCAGCATCAATCGTGCCGCCGTCTTAAAAGCCATCGACAAACAGCTACGGGCGGGCTACGAAGTTGCCAGCTGACCAATGTTTGTCTGAGTGGGCTTTGATTTAGCCGACAGAAAAAAGCGACAATTAGCGCGACAAAAAAAGCGCGACCAATAAGAGGCGGCCACCAAATCGCCTCGCGGGTACCGCCGGCAGTCTTATACTATGCCGGCGGCGGTCCTGTTACTAAGTCGCCGACAATCTTATACGAAGTCGCCGGGAGCCCTGTTACTAAACCGTGGGCAGTCCTTTACTAATCCGCCGGACCCTTTTACAAAGCCGCCAGGACCCTTATAAAATCGCCGGGGCCCTTATAAAAAACTACCCGCCTCGCCTGTTAGAGACCGGTTGGGTAACTTTTTAATCTTCATTTTCATCTCCCCCAGCCTTAACTTTTCTTCTGACAACACCCTTAACCAGGCATTGTAAGCGCACTATGCCCTTGTTAGTCCCCGTATGTTCTGATTGAAAATATTGTGGCTCAGATCTGGTGTTAATGAGGACTTTGTTGCTATTAGCACGTCGACAGCGGTCCTGAGCCTATTTTGCTTTTCGCAATGGGCACCAGAAAGCCATCATCAGCTACGGGCCCAGCCAAAAAGCTTACCGGTGGTATTGGTATTTGTTAAATAGACGCATGGAGGGCGAATCAAAAAGGGTAAACGGACCACCCAAAACAGTAGTAGCAAAAGAGCCCACGGTTAACGTATTCTTCAGTTATCAATGAATTTTGTAATGGACCATAAAGATAATACCGGTCGTTTCCCACTGGCCGAGATAGCAGGCTTTAGGGTATGCAATAGGTGTGGATTATCTGAGTATTGATTGGCCAGACCAAAATGATTGTTGGCGCTACGCTGATAACAACTGGCTCAGCCCTGAATCTTTACCAACACCTCAGCAATAAGGAAGGATTGCTAATGACCCAATATATTGATGGATTTGTTCTCCCTGTGCCGCGCAAGCACCTGGACGAATACGCAAGTGTCGCTGGCCAGGTAGCTAAAATCTGGAAAGAGTATGGGGCGCTGGCTTATTTCGAATTTGTTGGTGATGATTTGACCCTGACAGGCACGCGCTCCTTCCTTGAGGTTATTGACGTAAAAGAAAATGAAGTCATTGTATTTGGATGGACCCTGTTTCCTACGAAACAAACACGAGACCGAGCAAATGCAAAAGTACCCAATGACCCCAGGATGACAGACCTTGTCAGTCCATTAACCAATTCAGAAAGGGTGATTTTTGATGCTCAGCGGATGGTATTTGGCGGCTTCCGGTCATTACTTCCTGCGCCAGAGCAAAATGCCGGGTAGCCAGCGCCACTGCTTGGAGATTTTTCAGTATAAAAAGTTGTTCGTGGCATCCGCATTCCTTGCGACCCCCTGAATAACCGGTGTTACCGACATTAAACAATTATGCATGCATCAATAAAAACTATCAGTCAACGCTATTTCATGCACTTTAAATTGCCACCAAGCCAGCCAAAAAGCTGGCATTTTTGCGATAATGAAAGCGATGCAAATGAATGTGCAGAGTTGGTCTTAAAGGGCATTAAACGAGCCACTTCTCCCTCTCTGTGGTGGTTTCAGGCTAAAGGCGAACCACTGCCTAAAGCTGGGGATCTCAATATTGTGACCAACTGGGCCCGGCAGGCGCTATGCATCATAAAAACCACGTCGGTGGCTATTGTTCCGTTTAACCAAGTTACAGAAGAATATGCAGCACTGGAGGGCGACAAGAGTCTGGCCTACTGGCAACACGTTCATTGGGATTATTATCATCGAGAATTGGAAAATACGCCCTAAAAACCGAGCGAAAGTATGCCGATTGTTTGTGAGATAGTTAAGGTTGTGTTCAAAATACCGGCGATAGGTAATCCTGCTAAAGTGTGCTTTGGTACTGCGATGGGCAAAACACAGCGCCACCCTGAAAGAGGCTTCGAAGTACTGAAAATCTTTTCGCGTGCTCTTATCGAAAACCTGAGCGCCTGGTAAAATTAATTGACTGGCATAATTAAGTTATGCCGTGCCAATAAGGCGCAGCGGGCTTTCCTTCAAGATTGTCAGACTCCCTGACAGGCGCGCTCAGTTGATGAGCTAAAAGTCTTATTTCATAAAATTATGCGGTGAAGTTAACAAGCCCGTCTTCAACATTTCCATACCCGTACTATCTGGTCATATATTCGACGCGAATGCACGCCCCCCAGCTACAGAATAATTTCTAAAAACACTATTTTTTGCACCAGCTTGACTATTTTAAGACTACTATAACTTCAGGTGTAAGGAATCGTCATAATGCTTACCTTAAAGCATGCTTACCTGACACCCACAAGTAAGCAACGCGTAAGCATGACGTTCCGGTTATTCGTGCTTTGCTGTTGCTTCGTTCACGCTCGGCTCATACGGGCTAAACCTCACTGCCAAAGGTTATGGTTTTTTAATTGCCGGGTGGTTCGGGCTTTGCCTCACGTCCAATGGAGATAAACCGATGTCTTATGTCGATGGTTATGTACTTGCAGTACCCAGGAAGAACCGGTCAGAATATATTTTGCTGGCCCAGAAAATGGCGGTGGTGTTCAAAGACCATGGGGCATTATCGGTAGTTGAAGGGTGGGCTGACGATGTCCCGAAGGCAAGCTGACATCGTTGCCGATGGCGGTTAAATGCACGGCAGAGGAAGCGGTGGTTTTTTCGTGGATTGTTTGGCCCTCACGCACCGCGAGGGACGCCGGTAATAAGGCCGCCATGGCGGACAGCCGCTTGCAGGGTTGGGATCCGAAGACCATGCCGTTTGATGGTAAGAGGATGATATTTGGTGGTTTTACCACAATTATTGAGGCATAGTATTGTTCCTGTCGGAACCATTAAGTACAAAGAGTGACCATTAAATTGGCGCAAAAAGCGAAAACAAAGAGTGTGGCGGTCGACATGGTACCGGTTTTTCACCTGAATCAAATTGAGCGTGAGCAAGCATCTTGGTCTTTATAAAACCATTGAGTATTTTCGGCGTGTTTTTAGCTATTCTGGCAGGTGCTTATTTTGCTACAGAGCGCGCTTATGCTGCTCATCGTGTTGACGACTACCAACGAGAAATTCTGATATCGTCAAGATTACTCAGGCAATATGTCCATGCATGTGACCGCCAACAATATGATAATTTTATGCCGTTTGTGGCTCACTCTGTTACCGCCTACCAAAGAAATGTTGAAAAATTGCCCGGCGCGCCTTTTTTCTTTGAAAACGAATTTGTTGAGCAGCATTATTACTTCGCCGACAAATATGAATCAGACCTGAAATCTGTAAAAGCTCGAATCGAGCTTTGTAATTAACGCTAATGGTGTGCCTGAAATTACTTACTATTGTGTGTGTCACCTCCAGCGCGTAATTTTATAGATTGCCTTACCCAAGCCGCGGAACAGGGTAGTTGTCGGCGGCAATTGTTTTCTTTGGTAGCAACCACACTCTGGTGCTGTTCAGGGCTATTCAGTGGATGCGTGCAAATCCGCCCTGATGGCCGAGGCTACCCTTTTTCATAGCCAGGTATTTACCCTGATTGACTTTATCAATGCGGATAATTCTGCTTCCTGCGTATTTAGTAGGCAAAAGTTCTTTAACTGAGCTTCATAGGGCGTGGCACAGTAATCAGTCTTAATGGTTTATTTCTAACTGATGCGACGAGACTTCCGGCTGCTTATGCCTGATTAAGACTGGAAAATACCGGGTAATTTCCCTAGGATCGTCACTCATTTTTCTCTAAAGGGCCCTGCATTGACTTCTGGTGATGTTTCTTCCACGTTAAACGCGCTTAAACAACAACTTACTGACACCATGAGTGGCGATCGTTTCAAACTGAAACGGCGTATTGATGCGGCGTTGAAAAAGCCCGCGTCTGCTCAGGCCGTGGAAAAGCTGGCTCAGGCAGTGCAACGCTCCGTGGCCCGCCGCGAAGCGCGGCAGCAGAATCTGCCCCAGGTCAATTATCCGCCGTTACCGGTTAGCGATAAAAAAGACGATATCAAACAGGCGATTGCGGAAAATCAGGTAGTAATTGTAGCCGGGGAGACCGGCTCGGGAAAAACCACTCAGCTGCCTAAAATCTGTTTAGAGCTTGGCCGGGGCGTGGGCGGAATGATTGCTCATACCCAGCCGCGCCGATTAGCCGCGCGCAGTGTGGCTAACCGTATTGCCGAGGAGTTGGAAACACCTTTAGGGGAAAAAGTCGGTTTTAAGATTCGTTTTTCCGATAATGTCAGCGACAGTAGTTACATTAAGCTGATGACAGATGGGATGCTGCTTGCCGAGATGCAGCAGGACCGATTCTTGAATCAGTACGACACCATTATTATTGATGAGGCCCACGAACGAAGCCTGAATATCGACTTTTTGCTGGGCTACCTGAAGCAGTTACTGCAAAAACGCCCGGATCTGAAGCTTATCATCACCTCAGCGACCATCGATCCGCAACGGTTTTCCCGCCACTTTAACGATGCGCCGGTCATCGAGGTGAGCGGACGAACTTATCCGGTGGAAATTCGCTACCGGCCTACCAGTGAAATGGACAACGACATTGAACAAACCGAAGCCATTGTGGCGGCGGTGGATGAACTGGCAAGTGAGGCCCCCGGCGATGTGCTGGTATTTTTGAGCGGTGAGCGCGAAATTCGTGACACCCAGGATGCGTTGGAAAAGCAGCAATACCGTAATACCGAAGTGGTGCCACTGTACGCCCGGTTATCAGCCAGCGAACAAAACCGGATTTTTCAGTCCCATCGTGGGCGCCGGATTGTATTGGCGACCAATGTGGCAGAAACCTCATTAACCGTGCCGGGCATTAAGTATGTGGTGGACCCGGGCACCGCCCGTATTTCACGCTACAGCGCACGCTCTAAGGTACAGCGGCTGCCCATCGAGGCCATTTCTCAGGCGTCGGCAAACCAGCGGGCAGGGCGATGTGGTCGGGTATCAGAAGGCATCTGTATTCGTTTATACAGCGAAGATGATTATCTGGGACGCCCAGAGTTTACTGATCCGGAAATTTTACGAACCAATCTGGCCTCGGTAATTTTACAGATGCTGGCGTTAGGCTTAGGTGAAATTAGCCGCTTTCCGTTTGTACAGCCGCCAGACAGCCGTAATATCAACGATGGCTTTCGTTTATTGGAAGAGATACAGGCGGTGGTGAAAACGCAGGGTAAAATGCAGCTTACCCAAACCGGTCGCCAGATTGCCCGGCTGCCCATCGACCCCCGTTATGCCCGCATGGTGTTAGAAGCAGACCGAACTAATGCCTTAAAAGAAGTTATGATTATTGCAGCGGGTCTGTCGATTCAGGATCCCCGTGAACGGCCGCAGGAAAAACGGCAGCAGGCCGATGAGGCACATCGTGAAAATGCCGACAAAGACTCTGATTTTATCAGTTTGCTAAATACCTGGAACGCCTTTCGTGAACAGCAACAGGCCTTGTCTCAAAGCCAGTTGCGCAAATGGTGCAAGAGTCACTTCTTAAATTACCTGCGCATGCGCGAATGGCAAGATATTGTCAGTCAGCTAAAAAAATCATTAGCCGAGCTGAATCTGGGTTTCAGCAACCAGGATGCTGACTTTGAGGCCGTCCATCAGGCCATTTGCGCCGGTTTGCTGTCGCATTTAGGAACCAAAGATAAAGATCGTGAATACCTGGGCGCGCGCAATACCAAATTTATGATTTTTCCGGGCTCTGGGCTTGCTAAAAAACAACCAAAGTGGGTGATGGCCGCCGAGCTGGTGGAAACCTCCAAGCTGTTTGCCCGGGTAAATGCCCGGGTCGATCCGGCCTGGATTGAACCGCTGGCCAAACATCTTACCCAGTCGAGTTTTTCAGAGCCGCACTGGTCAAAAAAGCGGGGCGCTGTGATTGCTTATGAAAAGGTCAGTTTATTTGGGTTACCGATTGTGCCTAAACGCGCTGCGGTCTACAGCCAGATAGACCCGGCGTTGTGTCAGGAACTGTTTATCCGTGAAGCCCTGGTAAACGGGGATACCAAGCTCAACTTTGCCTTTTTACAAGACAACCAGGCCTTGTTGGCGCAGGCCGATGAGCTGGAGCAAAAAGTCCGCCGTCGCGATTTGATGGTTGAAGAAGATACTCTGGTAGAGTTTTATGCAAACCGGTTACCCGAAGAGGTCAATAACGAGGCCGCCTTTAAAAAATGGTATAAGCATAATCATCAGTCGGTGTCGCTCACCTTCACCGAACAGGATGTGTACCGACAGCAGCCAGACGCGGTGGAAAACGGATTTCCGGATGCCTGGAAGCAGGGCAATATTACCTTACCCCTGACCTATAACTTTGAGCCTAACGCGCCTGATGACGGGGTTACGGTAAACATTCCGCTGCCGGTACTCAACCAGGTTGAAGATATAGGATTTGACTGGCAGGTCCCCGGGCTTCGCCATGAGCTGATTGTGGCGCTTATTAAAAGTCTGCCCAAGCGTTTACGCCGAAACTTTGTGCCTGCGCCTAACTTTGCCGATGCCTGTTTAGCCGATATTCAGATGCAGGATAAAAAAGGTTACCCGGTGCGCCTGTTAGATGCGATATCTGACAAGCTGCGTAAAATGACCGGGGTAGTGATAGAGCCCGAAGAGTGGAACCTCAGTGCGCTGGACACTCACTTAACCTTACATTTTGCAGTGGTGAATAATGACCGCAATGTTATTGCTATGGGCGATGATCTTAACCGGGTGAAACAGCAGTGTCAGGGCAAGGTACAACAAACCTTTGAAAAAGCCGCCACCCCCGAACTGGAACGTAAAAACCTGGAGCAATGGGACTTTGAAACATTACCGACGACTTTTGTGCAAAAGGTGGGTGGGTTTGAAGTGCAGGCGTACCCGGCGCTGGTCAAACAGGGCAATAAAGTAGACATCGTATTGCTTGATGAAGCCGATAAAGCCGCCGAAGCCCATCAGCAGGGCGTAAACCTGCTGATTAAAAATGCGATCCCTTCGCCCTTAGGCCATCTGCAAAGCAAATTGCCTAACAAAGCCAAGCTTGGGTTGTATTTCAATCCGTTTGGCCAGGTGAAAGCATTAATCGATGACTGTATATTTGCCGGAATCGATGCCTTGCGACAAGACTACGAGCAACAGCAGCAACGGCCAATTCGCACCGAAGCCGACTTTAAACAGGTGGTTGATCTTGTGCGCGCGAACATCAACGACAAGGTACTGGTTATTGCCCAGCAGGTAGAAAGCGGATTGACGCTGGCCCATCAGTGTCAAAAACAGATGAAAGGCAATGTGCCTCTGACCATGGTCAGTGCCATGGGTGATATCAAAGCACATCTGAATTCGCTGGTGTACCCGGGGTTTGTCAGCGAAATTGGCGCCGTGCGGCTGGCCGACTGGCATCGCTACTTAAAAGGGCTGGCGCGACGGCTTGAAAAACTGCCGATCGATCCGACCCGGGATCGCCAGGCGCAGATGAGTATTGAAAAAATTCTCTCGCAGGTGGAAAAGCTCAAGTCTCGTTACCCGGCGAACAAGCAACCCGACGCCCTGGCCGAAGTACGCTGGATGCTCGAAGAGTTACGAATATCCTTGTTTGCCCAGCAACTGGGCACGGCTTACCCTATTTCGGCAAAACGTATTCAAAATTATCTCGCTGAGTTTTAAGCCAAAATGTGGTGTCAGGCCGTACAAAACGCCACATGCTGATAGGCCAGCAAAATAGTACCGGGAGGTGGCCCTGGTGGTGTCAGTTGACAAGCACAGGTTCACGCCCTATAACGGATATATCAGCGATTTACTTTAATTGATATCAACCGGCTCAGAAGTCAGGAGATGTAAGATGTTGGGATACGACGATAAGCGTAATTTCTTTCGCATGATGGTCAACTCGCCATGCCAGGTGCAAATTAATGATGATGAATCGAGCCGGACACTGCAGGCGGTTTGCAAGGATATCAGTGCTACAGGTATGTCCCTGGAGGTAGATGAGCCATCCGTGGAACTTGGCACCAATGTAAAAGTGTCGATTGAGTCGACCAGTTCCCAGATCCCCTCGTTATCAGCAACGGCGACGGTAGTTCGCTGTGTGGAAGAGTCGGCGAATAGCTGTATTATCGGTGTTGAAATTTCAGAAATGAAATAGCGGGTTTGCCGGGCCAGTCAGTTGCGGCAACGGTATGCAGTTCTTTGGGGCCTGCAAAGCCATCAAGTTGCCCGTAGCGGGCCTTTTTGGCTCAGCTTGCCCTTTAATGATGCTGATATCACCGTAAAGCTAACACTTAAAGCAGAGCCAAGGTGAAAATCAGGACGAGAGCGAGCAGTACCGCAACCAGAAGAAACACCGCTCGGGCGAGCGGGGGCTCAACGCAGGATGCGAGCATGTGCTGCCCCGGCACAGGCGCAACTTCAGGGCACTAAATTAATGTGCGCTGTCCCCGTGAAAAAAGTCAAAGCTCAGCCTCAGGCCAGCACTAAGTAGCAAAGGAGCGTCCTGGAGACTGCCAGCAAGTGGCGCTTCAAATCGCTACATATCCTGACCAGCGCGGACTCGTCTGTTATACGCATCGAGCTAGCGATGCTATGATCAATCGGCCACCTGACACACCAGCCCTTTCAGATAATAGCCTTCCGGATAGGTTGTTTTAACCGGGTGGTCCGGGGCCTGAGACAACCGTTCTATAATCTTAACCGTCCGGCCGGCATCTAACGCGGCATCGGCCACAATTTTCTGGAATAAATCCGAAGGCATCAGTCCCGAACAACTAAAGGTTAACAGCAAACCACCTGGTTTGACCGCATGAATACCGTACATATTAATGTCTTTATAGCCACGGGCAGCCCGTTTTAAGGTGGCCTTGCTGTCTACAAATTTGGGCGGATCAAGAATCACCATATCAAACTGTTCGCCATTTTCATGATAACGACGCAGCACTTCAAACACATCACCCTGAACCATGGTGGTTTTATCTTCATCCAGCTGATTAAGCCTGACATGTTCACGCGCCAGCTTTAAGGCGGGTGCAGAGACATCCACATTCGTTACATGTTTGGCGCCACCGGCCAAAGCAAAACACGAGAAGGTGCCGGTATAACTAAAACAGTTGAGTACGGTTTTATCGTGGGCATAATGGCCGGCACGGGCGCGGGCGTCACGCTGGTCCAGATAAAAGCCGGTCTTGTGGCCATGTTCAATATCAACATTGATCCGCAGATTGTTTTCAAGGATTTCCACGGTGCCTGGCGTTTCGCCGTGGATAGGTCCGGTTATCGGTTCAAGCCCTTCCTTTTTGCGCACATCCACATCAGAGCGCTCGTAGATGCTGACGTGCGGAAACAACTTTTTGAGCGCCCACACCAATTTATCGCGTTGCTTATCCGCGCCGGCACTTAATAGCTGTAACACCGCGACCTTGTCGTACATATCGATGGTAATGCCCGGCAGGCCATCAGACTCAGCAGCAATCAATCGATAGCCGGTGGTGGTGTTAAAATTCAGCACGCTGCTACGTAATACCAGCGCCTGTTCTAACCGGCGCATAAAAAAGCCGTTATCCACAGGCTCGTCTTTGTTAAAGGTCCAGATCCTCACCCGTATCTGAGACTCAGGCGAATAGGCGCCGCGCCCCAGCCACTCACCGGTACTACTAAGAACATCCACTGTATCGCCACTGCGCGCACGACCGGCGACCGATTCTATTGCTGAGGCAAAAACCCAGGGATGATGGCGTTTTAATGATTTTTCACGTTCAGGCACAAGAGTGAGGGTGGCAGACATAGGCAACAGTTACTGGTGAAGAATAAGGCGCGCAGTATAACCAGAATCATCTTAATTCACTACCGATACGTAACTATGCCCACGCTGGTAATAACCCCGAGAAGAAATAATGCGATTTATTAATTTTGAAGAGGGCAGTAATCCCAAGGAACTTTTTATTGATGAGGCCCCGGCACCTGAGCTCAGTGCCGGCAAAGTAATTATTCAGGTTCATGCTTTTGGCGTGAACCGGGCGGATACTTTACAACGTCAGGGCAAGTACCCACCGCCGCCGGGCGAAAGCGCGATTCTGGGCCTGGAAGCAGCGGGCGAAGTGATTGCGGTGGCAGACGATGTCAGGCAGTGGAAACAAGGCGACAAGGTGTTTGGTTTGATGCCCGGGGGTGGTTACGCCCAGCAGGCGGTTGTGGATGCCGATCATCTGATGCCTCTGCCTTCCGGTGTGTCGATGGAAGCCGCAGCAGGTTTGGCCGAAGTATTTTTAACCGCGTACCAGGCCCTGTTTTTATTGTGTGGAGTTAAATCGGGTGAACGCGCATTAATTCATGCCGGGGCCAGCGGGGTAGGGTTGGCAGCGTTGCAGCTATGTCGTCTTAAAGGTATCGAAACCGCGGTGACTGCTTCTACAGCTGAAAAACTGGCGCTGTGTGAGCAAATGGGCGCCAGCGTGCTGATAAATTACAAAACCCAGGATTTTGCCGAAGTGTTGTCTGATAAATGGCAAAAGGGGGCCAATGCTATAGTGGATTTTGTCGGGGGCGATTATCTGAACCGCAACCTTCAGGTTCTGGCCAAAGATGGCAGTATTGTGTATCTGGCGATGCTAGCCGGCCGCTACGCCGATCAGCTGGATATGGCACTGATGCTAACCAAGCGGGCGCGGATTCAGGGCTCGACATTGCGTTCACGTACCGACGAGTATAAAAGCTCGTTGATAAATGCCTTCACACATGACTTTTTAGGTGAATTTGCCACCGGTAACTTACAGGTTAACCTTGATACGGTACTAAGTGTTGATGATGTAGCTCAGGCTCATCAGCGCCTTGAGCAAAATGATACCCAGGGCAAAATAGTGGTGCGCTGGTAATCCTTGAATTAATGGATCGGGCGGGATGCAGCCCGCCCGATCCATTACCTCTTAGAGCGCTATGGGGTTTTGAAATAAATTAGCCCAGCGCATCTGCCGCTCGCATAAATGGAATTAAATATCACTTTATGTAGCAATTCTTATAAGCGTATTTGATTGAATCTGAGATTGTATCGTGGCTGATGCTGGCGCCGTTCCTTTCGAGAGTTCACTGGACAGTCACTTCAGGCCAGAAGATGGATAACGAGATGAATAGGACAGTCACTTCAGAAAGAGTTCACCAAGTTCACTGGACAGTCACTTCAGGCCAGAAGATGGATAACGAGATGAATAGAGCGAGATGAATAGGACAGTCACTTCAGGTCTAAAGTAAATTGCTACGCCGAGCCCGGTAAAATTAAAAGAAGGAAGAAGTAGGAAAATAAGGTATTTGACAAACAGACTGTGCGGGCCGACCAAAAACAGCTGGTCGGCCCGCTTATTATAAGTGCAACCGCGTGTTATTTGCTCGCCTGTGCTTCTGTGGTAATCCGCAGGGTAACCTCGTCTGATACATTGGGTACGTACTCGTCTACTCCAAAGTCGGAACGCATAATGGTGGTGGTGGCATCAAAACCAATGAGTTCACTGGACAGTCACTTCAGGTCTAAAGTAAATTGCTACGCCGAGCCCGGTAAAACTAAAAGAAGAAAGAAGTAGGAAAATAAGGTATTTGACAAACAGACTGTGCGGGCCGACCAACAACAGCTGGTCGGCCTGCTTATTATAAGTGCAACCGCGTGTTATTTGCTCGCCTGTGCTTCTGTGGTAATCCGCAGGGTAACCTCGTCTGATACATTGGGTACGTACTCGTCTACTCCAAAGTCGGAACGCATAATGGTGGTGGTGGCATCAAAACCAATAGCCGGCTTTTGGGTCATTGGGTGCTGACCCTGTTTGTTCAGCATTGCATCAAAGACAATCGATTTGGTGGTGCCTTTAATGGTCAAATCGCCGTGTACTTCCAGTTTACCGTCTTCTTTATCTACCACTTTGGTACTGGTGAAAGTTGCATCCGGGAATTTATCGGTATTAAAGTAGCTTTCAGTCATGAACTCTTCTGTGAGCTTTTCTACATAGGTATCGGCGGTGCTGATCGGAATCGTCACATTGATTGAAGAGGCGGCCACATCACCACTGTCATAGGTAATTGTGCCAGAGGCATCATCAAAAGTAGCAGTTGGGTTAGAAAACCCAAAATGACTCCAGGAAGCCACCACGCTGGTGTGGTCCGGGTCAATCTGATAGGTCACCGGCTTGGCCAGTACACCGGTAGTAAAGGCGGCAGACAGTGCTACACCCAATGCTGTCTTAGATAGTACTTGCATGCTTAACTCCTATTTTTCCAGAATGATATTTACAGCTATTAATAGCAAGACTGTACTGTTTTAGTTCATCAGGGTTTATACGGAAAAAAACAAACCAGCCTGTTAAACCGAACGAAAGTGGAATAGATAAGGAATAGATAGGACAGTCACTACAAGTTTTTTAGCGGATGACGCGTTTGGTATTCACTCACCCGCGTAGTGTTCTTTTTTGAGTTTAAGCTTTAAATAGTCTTTTTTTGCAGGATGTGGCTTATAAGTAAAGGAATAAGCTTCGATGCTAAATTGACCACGCAAGGCTTACACCCTTTCCCATTACAGATGCTCATGTATTTATAATCGTGATCAATTTCCTGAGTGTGTAAATGTACCGCTTTCATAGCCGTAGCCCTCTTTTATCTTAATTCTTATATAAATACTGTATTGATGAATTCTCGAGAAACTAAGGTGGAGGAAGCTGGCGGCCAGTCTTAAACAATAAATGTTGGGGGATAAGATGTTGTCCACTACCCCTAAACTGAGACAGACTTAATTGGAGTTTTCTGCAATGATTAATGCAGGAGACGACAATGAAAAAATCACGCTTTACTGAATCACAGATCATCGCTGTGTTGAAAGAAGTCGATGCCGGAATGAAGGTTGAAGAGGTGTGCCGCCAGCACGGTATCAGCAATGCAACTTACTACAATTGGAAATCCAAGTACGGTGGGATGGAAGCCTCTGACGTTAAACGGTTAAAAGAGCTTGAAGAGGAAAATGCCAAGCTCAAGAAGATGTATGCCGATGTCAGTCTGGAAAACCATGCTATTAAGGAGTTGGTCGCAAAAAAGGGTTGGTGACAGCAGAGAAACGAGAGTGCGTCAGCGTATTGGTTGGTGCGGGGCTGAGTATCGTAAAGGCTTGCCTGTTTGTTGGTATTGGCCGTTCGACCTTCTATCGCCCCCAACGAGACTGGCGCAAAGCAGATGCTGCTGTCATTGATGCCATCAATGCAGAATTGAAGAAGTCGCCACGGGCGGGATTCTGGAAGTGTTTTGGGCGTATGCGTTTTAAAGGCTTTGCCTTCAATCACAAACGCGTTTATCGCGTGTACTGCCAGATGGGGCTGAACCTGAAGCGCAGAACCAAGCGTGTGTTGCCCAAGCGGATAGCTCAGCCCCTGGAAGTGCTTGCTCGGGTTAATCATCAGTGGGCACTGGATTTTATGCACGACACACTTTATTGCGGTAAACGCTTTAGAACGTTGAATGTGGTGGATGAAGGTACAAGAGAGTGCCTCGCCATCGAAGTGGATACCTCTTTGCCTGCGGGCCGTGTGGTGCGCTTGCTAGAGCAACTCAAGGCCGAGCGCGGATTGCCCAAGCAGCTGCGCGTCGACAACGGCCCGGAACTGATATCAGCGACGCTGGCGGATTGGTGCGAAACGCACAATATCAAACTGATTTACATCCAGCCTGGCAAACCACAGCAAAATGGCTTCGTCGAGCGCTTCAACGGCTCGTTCCGCAGAGAGTTCCTGGATGCTTACTTGTTTGAAACTATTTATCAGGTCAGAGAAATGGCCTGGGTCTGGCAACTGGATTACAACGAAGAACGAACTCATGAAAGTCTCGGTGACCTGCCTCCGGCAGCGTATCGGGCGAAACTGGAAAACTCTAATTTAGAACTGTGTCATTAAAGGGGGAGTGGACAATGTGACTGGTGGGCGTCGTCCCGTGTGTTCAAGCGGATTTGTATTTTAAGATTTTTCAGCGTTGCGACATTAGTTTCGCGATGCTTACTGAAGTCTTAAAGTCCGTTTCAATACCGTAGACTAATGCATCCCACTCAGTATGATCCAGTCCAGCCAGGGTGAGGATTGGAGATGGAGAGGCTGCATTATCTATTTTGCCGCGTTTTTTCGGATGAAAATGACGCCCGGTTTGCTCGACGAGTGTGAAGTAATCCTGAAGCCGAAAAGGTAATCCGTCTGATATTTTTTCACCAGAATTATCAGCGAAGTGAAATAGGGACCTGGGCTGTTGATCAGATCTAGCCGCCTGAAGGAGTTTTTGAATACTTGTGTGTGCAGAGTCTTCCGGCGTTTTTGCCAAACGAGCCCGTACCGGATTTAAATCAACATACGCCATACAGGCTGCGAGCGCAGCTTCATCCATCAACGCCTGAGATTTAAATCTTCCTTCCCAAAAGTGCCCCGTACAGTTGTCTTCGATATTTGCTTGTCTGGCAATATATTCATTAAGCAATCGCATAAACCAGCTGATATCAAATAATCGGCTGCGATACACTTCAGCAAGGTTTTTAACGGTATCAATTTCGGCGGCAGATAACGAATCACATTCAGCAGGATTGATATAACGTCGTGCTAGCAGCATGCCTTTGTAGAGCTTATGCCATCGCCGAATAATCTCCTTCGCTGACAGCGATTCGGCTTTTTCCCTGTTAATACGCAACACCACATGGGTGTGATTGCTCATCACCGCAAAGGCACATACATCTACGCAGAACACATCAGCCAGCAGTATCAGCCGGTCTTCCACCCATTGACGACGATGCTCATACCTTTTACCCGAATGCTTATCTTCACCGCATAAGTAAGCACGGCGCACACAGCGGGATACACAATGGTAGTAAGGTGTCTCTGCCAGATTGATAAGGCATTTACGTGGTCTGGGCATAGCGTCATACAAAACAAGAGGGAATGTTTTCATTGTGCCGGAGTTCGCATAAAATCCAACCGTACCTGAGGACGGTAAGTGACTGTCCTGATTAGAGCGATAACGTAGTTTTATGGTCACCTGTGGGCATCCTCGTAGAGACCGTATTTGTTGGCAGTAGCGCAATTGGTTTTTACCGATACTACAACGCTAGAAAACTCCAGAAATCCACGCCATAAAACCACTTAAACCGGGAAACGTGTTCAGCAACTTAGGATAGTAAGTGACTGTCCTGATCTAGACCGTAACTCTTACGCATTTCACCGGTTGTTGAAGTGGAAAGAGGCTGATTACTTTTAAAGCAGGTAAAAGGTATAAAGTGACTGTCCTGATTCGGACCTTAGGAATCTGAACATCAGTAACTCTTACGCATTCCACCGGTTGGAGAAGTTGTAAGAGGCGGCTTACCTTTAAAACAGGTAAGCTGCCCTGACACATTTTTCACAGGGAATCTTTGCTAGGAATCAGTTGGTGTTTGCGATGGACTGTCACGTTTCATTAACCATGCATAAGCGGTAGTAAAGGCTATCTCCTGAAACTGCTTTAAACCCGTGTCTGAGAAAGGCACTGCGATGGGGTTTCTGCGTAACGATTCTTTAATATCGGTTGGGTTAAATACCACAACCTCTAATCCTTCGATTAATTCAATAGCCGCTTCTAGCTTAAAGCCAACGGCACTGCCTGCAAATTTGCCCTTACTTTGGCGCTGACGGATTATCACAGCATCAATTTTGTAGTCGGCGACGAGTTTAGCGAAAGTACTTTGAAAGCTTTTTAGGCCTTTGGCACTGGTATCGGCCAACGTTAACCGGCGGGTACGGCAGTCGGGAACATGAAACAATCCATCTATCAGTGACAAGAGGCATACCGTTGCTTCGTTGCTTTTTATATCTACACCACAAACTTTCATATTAATTCCTATTCACATTTATCTGCCATTATAACGTGTTTCGCTACAAAGTGACGTCTCGATTGAGCCCACCGCCAACCTGTTAATTCGGTACGGCGAGATGCTATGCCTATGTACACAGCGTTGTATTCTGCCATTGTTAAGAACACGATGTTGCTGGTTGATTATCCGCCAACGAAATGTACGAGCAGTACCATAAGCCAGCTATGGTTATAGCTGGCAAGATTTGTTATTGATAAATTATTAAGCAGGACACTCACTTTTTACACTTAGGGGCGTTACGCTCTTGCTATTGAACAGGACCGTCACTTTACAATAAAAATTCCGGGTAAGATGAAGTGCCTGTCCAAGCTCTGTCCAAGCTCTGCGACAGGCAACGAAATGTACGAGCAGTACCATAAGCCAGCTATGGTTATAGCTGGCAAGATTTGTTATTGATAAATTATTAAGCAGGACACTCACTTTTTACACTTAGGGGCGTTACGTTCTTGCTATTGAACAGGACCGTCACTTTACAATAAAAATTCCGGGTAAGATGCAGTGCCTGTCCAAGCTCTGTAAGCTCTGCGACATGCCCCTTTGCTGAACGACTGCCTTTTTCAATCAACCACCAAACCTGACCCCAGCTATTGTATCTATGTAGCGGGGTTGAAGCCGCTATCAGGCTGGGAAGGCGATTCGGCGGCGGCTCGTGCCAGGGCATCACAGCGTTCATTCTCCGGATGTCCTGAGTGGCCTTTTACCCAGTGCCAGGTCACCTGGTGTTTACTTACCGCCTCATCCAGCTGACGCCAGAGGTCGGCGTTTTTCACCGGCTTTTTACTTGCGGTACGCCAGCCATTTTTACGCCAGTTGTGGATCCACTGATTAATGCCATTTTTTACATACTGACTGTCGGTAGTCAGGTTCACGGTGCAGGATTCACTTAACGCATTCAGCGCGGCTACCGCCGCTAACAGCTCCATACGATTATTGGTGGTTTCAAAATATCCCTGGCTGATTTCCTTGCGGTGTGAATTGTAAATCATGACCGCACCATAACCACCTGGGCCTGGATTACCTAAACATGAGCCGTCGGTAAAAATATCAATTGATTTGTTGGCCACTGCCACTCCTTTTTTCGCTGTTATGCATGGTCACCAGATTTGGGCTTGGTATACTACCAAAAAAGTCCGTTTATTGAGATTGTTCTATGCGTCAGATTGTACTGGATACAGAAACCACAGGTATTGAGCCGCGCGAAGGCCACCGTATTATCGAAATAGGGTGTGTGGAATTGATTGATCGAAAGCTCACCGGCAATCATTTTCATGTGTATATCAATCCACAACGTGAAATTGAAGCCGAAGCTATTGAAGTACACGGCATTACCAATGAGTTTTTGCAGGATAAGCCGGTTTTTGGTGACGTGGCTGAAGACTTTATCGAATTCATTAAAGGCGCGCAGCTGGTAATTCACAACGCGCCCTTTGATGTCGGCTTTATGAACCACGAGTTTGCCTTAAACGGGCCCACCGCAGCGGTAAAAACCAGCGAGATCTGTGAGGTGCTCGATACTCTGGCGCTGGCCCGCAAAATTCACCCAGGCCAGAAGAACAATCTTGATGCGCTGTGTAAACGCTACGGTATTGATAACAGTCATCGTGAGTTACACGGGGCGTTACTAGACTCCGAGATTCTTGCAGATGTGTATCTGCTGATGACAGGTGGTCAGACAAAATTGAATCTGATGGGCCAGGGCGCAGGCAATGAACAGGACACGGTGGGGATGCGCCCGGTTCAGCGCAGCGCAAATAAATTAAAGGTTATCAAAGCCAGCGCCGATGAATTAGAACAACATGAAGCACGATTGGATATTGTGCAAAACAGCGGTGGGCAATGTTTGTGGCGAGCAAACCAAAGCGAATAATAAGACAACTCAGTCTGGTGCTATTGGCAGGATGGTCGATAGCAGCTTCAGCATTACAACAGCAGGAAGACACGGTCAGCATGGCCTCGGTGGAGCCGCGCCAGGTCATCAGGGAGCTGGGTGACGACTATCAAAACTCTATCACTTTGCTGCAAAACCGTTTCAGGGTTGATCATAATGTCAGCGAAGTGACCATGGTGTTTTTCCGGGAATATGGCTCGGCCCCGGTAGTACTGGTAAGGCCCGATGGCTCTAAAATTTTCCAGTCTCGTGCCAGTGATGAGAATGCCAAATGGTTTGATGCCGACTCCTACGACATGGTTACGATAAAAGAACCCGTGCCAGGGCCCTGGCAAGCCGTTGGCCAGATTCATCCGCAAAGCCGGGTCATGGTGGTTTCGGAGATAGAGTTACAGGCACCTTCGCTACCCTCCATGTTGTTTTCGGGTGAAATACTTAAACAAACCGCGACGCTGACCAACGGCGGCAAGCCCATTAAAGAGCCCGGGTTCAGAGAGGTGGTTGAGCTGCAAATTGAGCTTATCTCTACCAATAATCCTAATTACGATAATTTTAAGTCTGACAAGCAGGTTATTGCGACCTTTGCCGATAATGGCCGGGGCATGGATGAAAAGCCCGGCGATGGTATTTTCACCGGTCAGTTTAACCTGGTCATTCCGGCCGGCGAGTGGACTCCGGTGTTCAGTGTAACAACGCCGATGTTTACCCGAGAGCAGGTCGATCGGCCGTTTATTTTGCATAACAACCCAATAAACCTGCGCACGACGCTGGCCGCCGATAAACCCGATGACGCAGGTCATCATACGTTGCATATAGAGGTAGACCGCGACAAGGTCGATATAAACAGCCTGCTGATTGATGGCAAGGTACGCTACCCCAATGGTGACATGCACAACTTTTCGTTAACTGAGCCTACCGATGCCGCGCGCACCTACGAAATGGTAGCCATGGAGGAGGGCCGGTTCACGGTCAGACTTACCGCCTATGGCAAGACCCGGCAGGGGCGGGATTTTATTTTAAATGTGCCTGAATACAGTTTTGTGGTAGAAGCCGAGCCGCCTCCGCCACAAGCTGCAGCTGCTGATATCGCTGTCGAAGAGCCGGTGGCGGTATCAGAAGAAGAACCTTCAGTGCCAACGCCTGCCGGCCATAATACCGACACCGCTATTGATGATAATTCACTGGTGCTGATACTGGTGGCAGTAAACGGCACTATATTGCTTGTGGTGGGTAGCGTGGTAGGGTTCGTATTATGGCGCAGAAAAAAAGCGTCGGTCACAGCCGATGAGTTAGATCTGAATTTGGACAACCCGTCTGCTGCTACGCCAAACCCAACCCCGGGTATTAAAGACAAAATTCTGAGTTTGTTAGGAAAAAAATCGAAAGCCGAAAGCACTAATTCCTAGGCCTACGGGTCTGATTTCTGACCATTTTTGATGCATATTTCGACATTGTGTCGAATAATCATGCAAACGCACTGTTTTCTGTTTTTTTGTGGTAAAAAAGCGTTGACTCTTAAAATCGATAACCGTATTATCTGCGCCGCAGTGAGGGGGAACGGTCTTCAACGGAACGAATCCAACTTGCTGAAAGTATTAAAAATTGTGGAGCGGTAGTTCAGTTGGTTAGAATACCGGCCTGTCACGCCGGGGGTCGCGGGTTCGAGTCCCGTCCGCTCCGCCACTTTTTAATACAGTAAACTAAAGGCCACGGAGCGGTAGTTCAGTTGGTTAGAATACCGGCCTGTCACGCCGGGGGTCGCGGGTTCGAGTCCCGTCCGCTCCGCCATTAGTTTACAATAATCTTTATCCTTGTGTGGAGCGGTAGTTCAGTTGGTTAGAATACCGGCCTGTCACGCCGGGGGTCGCGGGTTCGAGTCCCGTCCGCTCCGCCATTCAATGATAAAGATGCCCTTAGTGGAGCGGTAGTTCAGTTGGTTAGAATACCGGCCTGTCACGCCGGGGGTCGCGGGTTCGAGTCCCGTCCGCTCCGCCACTTCTGGTGCCCCAGTTCCTGGGAGTCACCTAAAAATATCCCTTTTGCTAATTCCTGGTAATTTCTTGGTTACTCACCGTAATCACGGTACCATTTGCACAGGTAAACCCTGGTTCGTTAAATGGTTAATATGCAGGAAATTCTTGTCTGTAAAGACATCAGTAAAACCTATCATGAAGGTGCCGTAGATACCTCGGTGCTCAGGAATGTTTCATTTTCAGTCAACACCGCTGAACATATTGCAATATTAGGCAGCTCCGGATCGGGGAAAAGCACCTTATTGCATATTCTTGGTGGCCTGGACTCACCAACCTCAGGTCAGGTGTGGTTTAACCAGCAATCCCTCTTTTCGCTCTCAGCGTCGCAGCTGGCCACCTTGCGTAATAAGCACATGGGGTTTATTTACCAGTTCCATCATTTATTATCGGAATTCACCGCGTTGGAAAATGTCGCAATGCCCAGGCTGATTGCTGGTGAAAGCGCCGGCAAGGCGCGTCAGCAGGCGGCTGCGCTGTTAGACCGGGTCGGCTTATCGCATCGGTTAAAGCATAAACCCGCCGCTTTATCGGGGGGCGAGCGTCAGCGTGTGGCCATCGCCCGGGCGCTGGTTTGTGAGCCGGCGCTGGTATTGGCAGATGAGCCCACCGGTAACCTTGATCACAAAACTGGGGTGCAAGTGTACGCCTTGTTACGTGAGCTCAGTCAGGAGCTTAATACCAGCTTTATCGTGGTCACCCACGATACCGAACTGGCGGCGCAGATGGATCGCACCCTGACCATCGTGGATGGTGAGCTGGCCGCACCTGGTGCAGGAACAGCCCCATGAAACTTGCCTGGCAGCTGGCCCGACGGTTTCGTCAGGCCAAACAACAAAACCGCTACATCTCTTTTATCTCCTTTTCGTCTACCTTCGGCATCGGGCTTGGGTGTTTTGTACTTATCACCCTGTTAAGCGTTATGAACGGCTTTGAACGAGAGCTTACCCATCGGATCCTGGCGGTCATTCCCCATGGTGAGCTCTACTCGGTGTCTAATGAGGGCATAAACAACTGGCCGGCAGTAATGACCGAGCTGGAGCGCGACGAACGGCTGGTTTCGGTTGAACCTTATACCAAGATTACCGGCATGCTCCAGCATAAAGGGGCGTTAAAACCGGTGGAGCTGACCGGCTTGGCCGTGGCGTCCGTTGACTACTCACAATGGCGACAACAGGTGACTCCGCAGGCATGGGAGCGTTTTCGGCAAAGCCACAATACTGTGTTGCTGGGACAGGGGTTAATCGAGAAATTCGGCCTTGAAGTCGGTGACAATCTGGGGGTACTGGTGCCGGTGACCAGCGATGATATGGTGTTTAAAGCACCCCAAAGAATTAAACTCACTTTGGCCGGCAGCTTGTCTATCGGGGGAGAGCTGGATAACTACCTGGGTCTGATGCACCTTGGTAAGGCCTCACAGGCGGCGAATATCGATTCCGGGGCTCAGGGGCTGCGCTTCAGGCTGCATGATCCCTATCAGGCCAAAACGGTGATGAGAGATATCGGTTATCGATTTCCGCAGGCAGTCTATATGTCAGACTGGACCCGGACCCAGGGGCATCTGTACAACGACATTCAGCTGGTTCGAACGGTAGTGTACATCGTTCTGACATTGGTTATTGCCGTTGCCTGCTTCAATATTGTATCGACCCTGGTGATGGCGGTACGTGAAAAGCGGGCGGCCATCGCCATATTAAAAACCATGGGCGCCCAGGACAGCCTGATACGCCAGGCGTTTATATTACAGGGGCTAACCAATGGCATTATCGGAATAGTGGCCGGAACCGTGCTCGCGGTGATAACTGCGCCAAACCTGGCAAGCATTGTGAAAACCATTGAAGGGGTTTTTAATACTGAAATTCTGTCAGGGGATATTTACTTTATTAACTTTTTACCGTCACAGCTGCAGGTTATGGATGTGGTGTTGACGGTGGTGGTAGCAGTGATTCTGGTGGTCCTGGCCACCTTGTATCCGGCCAGCCAAGCGGTGAAAGTGGCTCCGGCCAGCGCGTTAAACGGCTAGCCGGAACGGTTTACCTAGCTGTTCTTATCAAAGTGCTCTAAATCCACTTCCTCTTCTTTCAGGCCCGCTTTTTTGTTATTAAAGCGGGTCGCATCCAGTTCGTTTTCACTTTTTGCTATAATGCAGGCCACCGTACAGTCACCGGTAATGTTCACCGCGGTACGGGTCATATCCAGCAACCGGTCTACACCAATAATCAGGGCAATACCTTCTACCGGCAAATTCACCTGTTGTAATACCATGGCCAGCATAATCAGACCCACACCAGGTACACCAGCAGTTCCCACCGAGGCCAGCGTGGCGGTTAATACCACCATCAGATAATCTGACACCGTCAGATCCACTCCGTATACCTGCGCGATAAACACCGTCGCGACACCCTGCATAATCGCGGTGCCATCCATATTAATGGTAGAGCCCAGAGGCAGGGTGAACGAAGATACCGATTTGCCGACACCAAGCTTATTTTGCGCGGTTTCCATGGTTACCGGCAAAGTCGCACTGGAACTGGCGGTGGAAAAGGCAAACTGCGCAGCATCGCGCATTTTATAGAACAACATCATGGGGTTTAAACCCGTGAAGGCTTTTAGCAGTACCGAATACGTCACCAACCCATGAATAATAAGTACGGCCAGCACTAAGAAGAAATATTTGGCCAGATTTTCGAGCATATTAACGCCAATCGACGAAAACAGCTTGGCCATCAGTACAAATACACCGTACGGCGCCAGATTCATAATAATGGTAACCAGCCGCATAATGACGGTGTTTAAGTCCTCAAAAAAGCTGGCAATACGTTTACCGGCCTCGCCACACATCGCCATGGCTACACCCAGCAATACCGCAAAAATAATGATTTGCAGCATTTTGCCTTCGGCCAGGCTGTTAATGGGGTTGGTGGGGAACATATCCAGAATGACCTGCCCAAACGACGGGGCTTGCTGGGCCTGGAAAACAGCATCACTTGGCGCCTCGACACCCACCCCGGGGGAGACCAGCAAGCCAAGACTGATGGCCAGCGAAATGGCGATGGCGGTGGTAAAAATATACAGCCCGATCGATTTAACACCCAGACGTCCAAGCTTGCTGGGTTCGGTTAAGCTTGAGGTGCCGCAGATTAACGAGACAAAAACTAACGGTACGACCAGCATCTTTAAGCTGGCGATAAATATCTGACCGAGCGTAGAAAATATACCATCTACCAGAATGTTATACGTGGAAATGGAATAACCAAATATCGAAAAGCGTAAATCTCCGCTATCATCAAAAATCAGTTGGAGTAACACGCCAATCAAGATTCCGGCGACCATGCCGATAAATATCCTGGTGGTTAAACTATACTTATGTGCGTTTTGAGACATGAATGTTCCCTGAAACTTCTGTTTTTATATTTATAACGCCGGATAGTGTGCCAGATTCCCAACAGATTGAAATAATAAAAACGTAACAATGTCGAAGAATAGAGGTTCAGGAAGAAGAATATGCGTGAATTAGCCAAGTCGCTGTTATTCGTTACCACCTTAGGTCTGATAACCGCCTGTGGCGGGGGCGGAGAGCTCGAAAGAGAAGGTGAAACCAGCCAGACCGATACCAACACCGATGCCGACAATGACGGCCAGGAAGCCACCCCCGTTTATACGGTGGCAATGTCTTTACAAAACACCAGTGGCAGCCCCGATAAAAACCTGAGTCAGGACAACCCTTTGAATGCTTCGGTCACCGTGGCCGATGAACAGGGTAATGTGCGTAGTGACACGCTGGTTACGTTTTCACTGTCTAATGAAGAACTTGCTTCTTTTTCCAACGATACCGGCACCGCCCGCACAGATGAAAATGGCGTGGCCAGCATCGGCTTAAGCGCAGGAGCCCTTGCCGGTGATGGTTTGCTCACCGCAACCACCACAGAAGGCGAAGTGGGCACTATTACTTTTACCTCGGCGGGCACAACCCAGGAAAGCGTAGAGCCAGCCACACTGGATCTGTATACCAGCAAGGTGCAACTAGCCTCAAGTGGCTCAGATACGGTCCAGCTGACAGCGTTAGTCAAAAACTCACAAAGTGTGTTGATGCAGGATGTGCCCGTGGCGTTTTCAGCGCCCAGTGAATCTGGAGTAGAGATAGAAGTTACCCAGGCCCAGACCGATCCCAGCGGTCGCGCGCTGGCTAAGTTGTCTACCGAGAACAATGCTGAAAATCGTATTGTTACCGTTACCGCCAGGGTGGGTGAGCTGACCCAGGATATTGAGGTTGAGATTGTGGGTACCGAAGTCACCATTAATGGCACCCAGTCGGTTATCCTGAACGATACCGTGGCATTGACCTTGCGGGTGCAGGACTCAGATGGGGTGGCTATTGCCAATCAAACCATAGAGATAGCAGCAGACAAGGGCGAATTGTCGGCGAACACGGTGCAGACCGGAAGTGATGGCCAGGTAAATGTTAATTACACCGGCACCCAGTCGGGTAAAGACACCATCAGCGCCTCGTCGCTTAACGCCGGCGCTACTTTTGCCATCACGGTGCAAGAAGACGATTTTGTGTTCAGTCAGGCCCCATCAAGCGAAGTTCCCTTGAACACGCCACAGACGCTGACCGTAAGCTGGTCAAAAGATGATTCGGCCTTTGCCGGCGGCGACGTTACCTTTACTGCCTCGCGGGGCACCATTACTGCAGCGGATGCGCAAACCAATGCCGGTGGTGAAGCGAGTTTCACTATCGAGTCTGATAATGCGGGTATTGCGGCGGTTACCGCAACCGGTGTGGATAATGACGGTGAAGAAGTCAGCGCCCGGATTGAAGTAGAATTTGTGGCGGTGACGCCCGCTACACTGCAGGCGGACGCCACCCCGGACATTCTGGGTCCCGATGGTCAGAAAAGTACCATCACCGCGATTGTACGTGATGTGAATGGCAATCTGGTTAAAAATTCGGTGGTGACCTTCAATGTCGATGACACTAGCACGGGTTCTATCGCCCCGTCACAAGCCACCACCGACAGCAATGGGGTAGCATCTACCGTGTTTACCTCTGGCGCGGTAACCAGTGAAGATGCCGTCGTGGTGACCGCCCAGGTTGCTGAGGACACCGCCGTTGCAGATAATGTGGTGTTGACCGTGGGCAACCGTCCTTTTGATATCTCCATTGGTACCGGCAATTTGTTACAAGCCCCCGATGAGTCTACTTACCTCAAAGAGTTTGCGGTATTTGTCACTGACTCGGCAGGACGTCCCATTGAAGGCGAAGCACTGACCGTGTCAGTGACGCCTGTTAAATTTGCCTCTGACGGTGAATACCGTAAAGGCTTCTGGTCATGGGATGATGAAAAATCATTATGGGTTCCCCAGGTAACGGCCAGTTGTCCTAACGAAGACATCAACAGTAACGGCAACCTGGATGCCGGTGAAGATAACAACGGCGATGAATTGCTCACCCCGGGGATTGTAGGCAGCATACGTTTTATTGGTGATGGTGTCACTGATGCAAACGGTCAGGCTACCTTGCAGTATCGCTACCCCAAAGAATATGCGGTATTTACCGATGCTGAAATTGCCGTGTTCGCTCGCTCCACTGCCAGTGAAGCATCAGCCTACACCCGATATACCTTGTCTATTCTGGCCAGTGATATCAGCACAGAAGCAAGCCCGCCACCGGCTAACCCCTTTGGGTCCAACGCGGACTGTAGCAGCATACGGTAAGCACATTACCTTATTCTTCGATAGCAAAAAGCCTCGATAACAGGGGCTTTTTTATGTCTGTCTGATAGCGGTGTCTCGCCTGCGATAATGTTTGAAAGCGCTTTTTTATAACAGGCGAACCGGCAGGGGTAGGGCCACAGAAGAAAAACTGAGATTAAGGCCAGCAGGTAACAATGGCTAGCTACCTCCCACACAAACTCACCGCCAAAAAAATACCCTGCAAGCGCAGGGTATTTTTTTAGGTTACGGGTCAGGCCTGCTGGAAAGGATAGACCGAGCCCAGTTTTAACAGCTGGGTTAATTCATCCAGCGCTGTACGCGACTCGGTCAGCAGCTGCGGATCACGCAAATCATCTTCGGTTAACTGGTCACGGTAATGTTTGTCTACCCAGGTATTAAGCCGCTCACACTGGGTATCTGACAGCAGCGTATTCTGATTTACATGGCTTAATTCGTCATCGGTCAGAGCCACCCGTAAACGCAAACAGGCCGGACCGCCGCCATTGCGCATACTTTGTTTTACATCAAAGTACTTCACCTGTTTGATGGGTGTGCCTTTATTGACCAGTTGGTCCAGATAGGCGCTTACCGCGCGGTTTTCCTGACATTCGGTGGGCGCAATAATCGCCATGGTGCTATCTGGAAGGGTAATTATCTGAGTATTGAACAGATAGGTTTTAACCGCATCCTGCACGGAAACTTCATTGGTGCCAACCTCGATAAAGTGCAGCGGGTGATCGCCGAATTTGGCTTTTATTTCATCAAGCGCCTGAGTCTTGTTGTGAAATGCCTGCTCATGGAAAAACAACACATTTTGATTGCCCACCGCAATAACATCATTATGAAAAACGCCCTGGTCAATCACATCCGGGTTTTGCTGGATATACACCACCGACTCGCTATCCAGACCATGCAGTCTGGCAATGGCTTTACTGGCTTCCAGGGTTTGCCGGGCCGGATACCGGGTAGGCGCAGGCTTGCTGCTGTCGAAGGCGTAACGGCCATACACAAACAGTTCTACCCCGGCATGACCATACTCATTACACAGACGCGTATGATTGGCTGCACCCTCATCACCAAAGTGTTCGTTGTCGGGCAGGTGAGTGTGATGGGCAAAGTATTTGTCGTTGGCAAATGTGCCTTTTAAGATTCGGCCAGTAACCTCGGGTTCCAGAGAACGGTGAAATTTATTGGTGAGGTTGGCCGGCGTAAAATGTACCCGTCCATCGGCGGTATCGGCACTGGGCGATACGGTCGCAGCATTGGCGGTCCACATACTGGAAGCTGAGCAGCAGGCTAAGAAGACTTGTTTTGATTGTTTGGCGGCGCTTTCAAGTACCGTGGCATCGCTGCCGGTAAAACCCAAACGACGCAGAGTCTGAATATCAGGACGCTCCTGGGGGCCAATACGCCCTGCGTCATGCCCATATCGGCCAGCGCTTTGGCTTTGGCCAGACCTTGTTTGGCGGCCTGACGGGGGCTGCTAACCGCATTTGCATTACTTTGCGAGGCAACATTACCAAACGAAAGACCGGCGTAGTTGTGCGTCGGGCCAACCAGCCCATCAAAATTCACTTCAAAATGCTTCATGCGTTCCTCAGTCTGTGGATTACACAGGTTGTGTCACTAAAATTTTGCAGCCCAGCCAGAGATTAATTGCGTCAGCCCCCATAAGGGGTATAGCATAAAAATAAGCTTGTACCGCATCGTCAATAGCCTGCATTATACGGCTTTTATTCAGCTTGCCAATGAAGGTGTCTGAAAACCAAACAGTTTTTGCGCGCTAAAAACGCGCTTAGTGGAATAACTATTAAGAAGAACTTGTTTTCCATTCACTTTGTCGATATATGTTAAAAAAGCATAAGCGCAACCTGGTCGCAATGACAGGCCCCAAATTCAAAATTTAAGCTAATTAAGCTTAAGATTTAAAACAGGTTTATTTCAATTATATGGCAAAATCACTGGTCATCGTCGAGTCTCCGGCCAAAGCAAAAACGATAAATAAATATCTTGGTAAAGATTTTATCGTTAAATCTTCAGTAGGCCACGTTCGAGATCTGCCAACCAAAGCATTAGGGCAGGTGGAGCCGAAAAAACCGGCAAAAGAACTTAAGACATTATCTGAGGAAGAGCGCTCAGAATATTTGCGCAACTACGAGTATCGCAAACTGGTCGATCGCATGGGGGTCGATCCTCAGCAAAACTGGCATGCGCATTATCAGGTGCTTCAAGGTAAAGAAAAAGTTGTCAACGAGCTTAAAAAACTGGCCAAAGACGCCGACACTATCTATCTGGCAACGGATTTGGATAGAGAAGGAGAGGCCATTGCCTGGCATCTGCAAGAGCTGTTGGGAACCAAAGACAAAACCTATCAGCGGGTGGTATTTAATGAAATCACCAAAAATGCCATTCAGGAAGCCTTTTCCAGCCCCGGCGAAGTAAATGTCGCTCGGGTAAATGCACAGCAGGCCCGTCGTTTTCTGGATCGGGTGGTTGGCTTTATGGTTTCGCCGCTGCTATGGAAAAAGATTGCCCGGGGGCTGTCAGCCGGTCGGGTTCAGTCAGTCGCCGTACGGTTGGTGGTTGAACGTGAGCGCGAAATTAAAGCCTTTGTGCCAGAGGAGTTCTGGGACATTCACGCAGATTTGCAGGCTAAGAAAAATACCGCGTTGCGCATGCTGGTAAATAAATACCAGAACAAAGCGTTTAAACCGGTAAATAAAGAACAGGCGGATACCGCGGTAAACGAGCTGCAGGCCCAAAACTATGTGGTACAAAGCCGCGAGTCAAAACCTACCCAAAGTAAGCCCTCAGCGCCTTATATTACGTCGACGCTGCAACAGGCCGCCAGTACCCGCTTAGGTTTCGGGGTTAAAAAGACCATGATGATGGCCCAGCGTTTGTATGAAGCCGGTCACATCACCTATATGCGTACCGACTCGACCAATCTTAGTCAGGAAGCATTGGATACCTGCCGTAGTTTTATTGACGATAAGTTTGGCAATAAGTATCTGCCTGACAACCCGATTCGCTATGGCAGCAAGGAAGGCGCACAGGAAGCTCACGAAGCAATCCGACCTTCTAATGTGGCGGTGAAAGCCGACAGCCTGGGAGATATGGAGCGGGACGCTCAGCGTCTTTACGAGCTCATTTGGCGTCAGTTTGTGGCGTGCCAGATGACCCCGGCAAAATATGATGCCACCACCATCAAAGTGGCCGCCGGTGACTATGAACTGGTAGCCAAAGGCCGGGTTCTGAAATTTGACGGTTGGACCAAAGTACAGCCGCAGCTGCGCAAAAAGGGCGAAGAAGATCTGCTGCTGCCTGATGTACAGCAGGGCGATACCCTGGACTTGAGCGCGTTGGATCCAAAACAGCACTTTACTAAGCCGGTGGCGCGTTACAATGAAGCATCGCTGGTAAAAGAGCTGGAAAAACGGGGCATTGGCCGGCCATCTACTTATGCCAGCATTATCTCGACGATCCAGGATCGCGGCTATGTGCGGCTTGACTCAAAACGCTTTTATGCCGAGAAAATGGGCGAGATTGTCAATGACCGTCTGACCGATAATTTTGTCGACTTAATGAGTTATGACTTCACCGCCAACATGGAACAGCAGCTGGATGATATTGCCGGTGGCCAGAAAGACTGGAAACAGGTTTTAAACGAGTTTTACGAAGACTTTTACAATAAGTTGTTAAAAGCAGAAAAAGATGCAGAAGAAGGCGGAATGCAGCCAAACCAGGCGATTCCGGCGGGCATTGCTTGCGGTACCTGTGGTCGTGAAATGAATGTGCGTACCGCCAGTACCGGCGTATTTTTAGGGTGTTCAGGTTACAATCTGCCGCCCAAAGAGCGTTGTACCAATACCATGAATCTGACCCCGGGTGACGAGGTTATCAAGGTCGATGATGAAGAGGAAATGGAAACCGAAGTACTGCGTTCTAAACGCCGGTGTCAGGTTTGTGGTACCGCCATGGACAGCTATCTGGTCGATGAAACCCGCAAATTACATGTTTGTGGCAATGTGCCTTCGTGTGATGGAACCTATGTCGAGTCTGGTACGTTTAAGATTAAAGGGTATGACGGTCCTATTATCGAATGCGACAAGTGTGGCAGCGATATGGAACTTAAAAACGGACGCTTTGGAAAATACTTTGGGTGTACCAATAGTGAGTGTAAAAATACCCGTAAACTATTGAGAAATGGTGAGGCTGCGCCACCCAAGGAAGATCCGGTGGACTTACCCGAACTGCCCTGCGAAAAAACCGATGCCCACTTTGTACTGCGCGATGGCGCCTCAGGTATTTTCATGGCTGCTCACAATTTTCCAAAGTCTCGGGAAACCCGGGCGCCTAAAGTTGAGGAACTGGCTCGGTTCCGGGATCGTATCTCGCCAAAATTTTATTATCTGGCGGATGCCCCGCAGCAGGATCCGGACGGCAATCCAACGATTGTGCGCTTCAGTCGTAAAACAAAGCAACAGTATGTTATGTCAGAAAATGACAATGGGAAATCTACCGGCTGGTCAGCCTGGTATGAAAACGGTAAATGGGTAGCAAAAGATACCCGTAAAAAAAGTAAATAAGGAGTCATCCTGTGCCATCACTTCAGGATCAGCTGCTTAAAGCAGGTCTGGCGGACAAATCCAGTGCCCGTCAGGCTCGTCAGGACAAACGCAAAAAGCAAAAGCTGAAAAACAAAAACAAACAGGATGTGGTTGACGAACACAAGGTCGCGGCGCAGCAGGCTGCTGAAGAGAAAAAAGCCCGTGACCGGCAGCTTAACGAGCAGCAACAAAAAGAGCGCGAACAGCGCTCAATCGTGGCGCAGGTGCGTCAGCTTATCACCGTTAACATTCAGAATCGGGGCGGCTCAGAGTCGGTGCTGAATTTTACTGACAATAATGTGGTCAAACGCATGTATGTGGGTGAGGCGGTGCGTAAACAGGTCACGCAGGGCCGTTTAGCGGTAGTCAGGCAGGATGAAGAGTACTTTTTGGTACCCATGCCGGTGGCTGACAAAATTGCCCAGCGTGATGCAGCATCTGTGGTACATCGGGCCGATACTATTGAAGAGGCCTCGCCAGGCGAAGAAGATGACTGGTATGCTGATTATCAGATTCCGGACGATTTGACCTGGTAGACTCTTTTACCTGGTGCCTCCTTGGCCTGGTAAATATTTTGCGCCGATAACGGTATCGCACCGTGGTCGGCAATTCTATAGCAGATGTGCTGTGCCGGATATCATGCATTGGCTATCATTCGCCCGATTTGTTGCCGCCGGCCGGCAATCTAATCCATCAACTCTACCACTCAAAAGAGTGTGCAATCTGAGCTTGTAATCAGGCGCCCATCCGGCTGATGCCGGCTTTTTTGAGGTAATGAAAAATTACCCAGCAAAATGTACCGATAGCCGGTAACGTAGCAACAGCAATAACGCCCAATAAAAATTGCGGCGATCCCAGCACCTGATAGCCTGTTACCAGGCCCACGCCAAACCCAAACAACAAGGTAGCGACCGGAATCAAAATAAGCATTAACTTTAATTCCTGTTCGCTGGTTTTGTGTTTCAGGTAAGTTCCTGCCTTATGGCGTTTATTCATGGGAAATTCCTTTAAAATGAACAGAAAAATCGGGCTTCCTTAACCGATGCTCATTAATATAGCAAAATCCAGGTAAGATGAAAGTAGCAAAATTCACAAATTTTTGACGAATTTACCAGCAAACAGTATCAATGCCTCTTTGTTCCTGGTTAACCCTTTGATATTGTGCGCAACCTTATTAAGACCGGCCTGATCTCATGCCAGCTTCCAAGGTCTTTAGGGACACTTTTATCACGTTGAAACGGTTGTTGGGGACGATAAGTGATCCTTTTACTGCTCTAACGCGATATTGTTTGTGTTCTAAGTAACGTAAATGTTGAATTTTTATTACGTTAGAAACATGTGCAATGGAGGCTTCATCGGTATTTGTCCAATTTCTCGAGCAGCAAATAAGGCACAAGACGTGGCGCCTGTCTTTGCTAAGCACCCTCGTGCAGCATTGTCTCTAAAGACAGCCATCACCTTTTTAAACCACTTCTAACTCCAGGGTTATTGAATGAGAAACCTACATTTCAAATTGCCGGTACTTTTGACCAGCGCACTGATTGTCTTACCTTCTCAGGCAGAAAAACTACCCGTCGATATCGGCGGTCACATCCGGGTAAATTACGGTCATCTTGACTGGCAAGATTCTCAAATTCGAGATGGTTTTGAGTTTGAATCTTTGCGGCTCAACTTATCCGGCGAGTCTGAGCAGTTCAGCTATAAAGCCGAATACCGCTGGTATGAAAACACCGACTTCCGTACTGTGCGTTATGCTGACCTAACCTACAATTACAGTGACGATCTATCGTTTACCGGCGGTATTACCAAAGTGCCATTTGGCCTGTTGCCCTTCGCCTCCAATAACTTCTGGTTTGGGGTAAACTACTACATCGGTCTTGAAGATGATTATGATGCCGGGTTTACCACTAATTATCAGACGGGTAACTGGGATCTCCATGCTGGCTACTTTTTGAATGACGAATATAACGATGCCGGAGAATTCGGGCGCTATAGCTTCGATTTGGCCGATGACGGCGAATATCGAAATCAGGAAGACGGGCAACTGAACCTGCGCGCCAATTACACCGGAAAATGGATCCAAGGGACCACCACCGATATTGGTGCGTCTTATCAGTATGGCAATATTCTGAATCTGGATACCCGAGACGAAGGCGATATGACTGCCTACGCCGTCCATCTTCGGCATATTCAGGGCGACTTTAAAGTCGAGCTGCAATACACTGACTTCGATTATGATTTGGCCGCGCCCGAAGGTCAGGCGACGGACCGGGTGGCCTTATCCTCGTTTACCTTCCCATTTTTAATGGCTTCTGAAGGTAAAAGCTATGTAACGAACCTGGTGTATTCAGTGCCGTATCAGTTTAAATCAGTCTCTGATGTCAGCTGTTACAGTGAATACAGCCGTGTTGTCAGTGATGTGGAGGCCGGTAAAGATTCTTCACTATGGACCAACGGCTGTAGTTTTGGCTGGGACAAACTGTTTGTATACGTTGACAGTATTCAGGGCAAAAATATGTGGTTTGCTGGCGGTCCGGGTGTAGCCCTTGACCAGGGCGGGTTGCAGGATACCACCCACCGGTTAAATATCAGTCTGGGTATATATTTCTAAAAGGACATAACTATGAAAAAAATCGCACTTATCCTTTTCACTCTGTTATTGCTTCCCAGCCAGAGCTGGGCGCATGCGTGGCTGAAATTGCGCATTGCCACCACCGAATATCCTCCGTTTACCTCCACTGAGATGGAGCATAATGGTTATTTTAATCACATTACTCGTCAGGCCTTTTTAGAAGCCGGTGTTGTCGTAGAATTCACCTCTATGTCATGGGAAGAAGCCCTCGAGGCCACGCTTGAGGGTGAGTACGATGCGGTGTCGTATGGCAATTTTGTGCGTGCTCGTGAAGATGAGTTCTGGCACAGCAAACCTGTTACAGCAGAAAGCCTGGTGTTTTTAACCCGCACCGACAGCGGTATCGATTCATGGGAAAACCTGAACGAATTGAAAAAACACAAAATGGGGATCACCGAAGGTTATTTGTACACCGATGAGCTGAGCGAGTACATCAAAGATACCGATGCGACAGTAACGGCCAAAACCGACAAAGATAATCTTAATGCTTTGTTAGAAGGTGATATCGATATTTTCCCGATTGATGAGCTGACCGGCTGGTATTTACTGCAACGCGACTTTAGCCAAAAACAACGTAATCAGTTACAGCATGTAAAACCATTTATCTCTACGGTTACCACCCATTTGTTGGTGCCTAAAGATCAGCAAGACAGCCGTTTAGTGCTGGAGTTATTCAACCGCGGTATTGAACAGCTGACTCTGGAAGGCAAAATGCAGCGTTTCAAACGTTTGTTGAAAGAAGGCTTTTACCAGCATCCTGAAAGACCGGTCAATTACGACCGTCGCTAGTCTGCCCTTAGGCTAAAAAAGCACGCTAATGAGCGTGCTTTTTTATTGCTGCTGTGCCAGCCACTGGTCCAGTTTATTGCCAAAGGCTTGTTTTTCGGTTCCCGAAAGGGCCGCTGGTCCGCCTGTCTGAATTCCACTGCTGCGCAAGGTATCCATAAAGTCGCGAACATTCAAACGCGACTTTATATTTTCCCGGGTAAACAGTTCTCCTCGCGGGCTGAGCGCCAGACACTGCTTAGTGATAACTTCATCAGCCAGCGGAATATCAGAAGTAATCACCAGATCGCCGGCCTGGCAGCGCTGGACAATTTCATCATCGGCCACATCAAAACCCTGGGTCACCTGCATAAAGTTGACATATTTTGAGGCGGGGGTGCGAATATAATGATTGGCAACCAGGGTAACCTGAATTTTTGTACGCTGAGCTGCCCGAAATAAAATATCTTTGATGGCGACCGGGCACGCATCTGCATCTACCCAAATTTGCACAATACTGTTCCTGAATTGTTTGCTTTCGATGGATTTTACACTATGACCTGGCGGGCCGCAGTGATTAGTTGGCCGCTGCCAGTGAGATTACCGATAACTCCGCTGCACAGCCACTTGCACACACCGTATAGCGGGTTTCCTCTGTTGCAGCTAAATGCCGATTTACCTGTTTCTTTTTGCTGTTCCATTTGCTTGCGGGTTGGAACCTGGCAGTAAAACGCTGCAATGCGGTTCGACCTGGTAATCAAATTGCTCAGGGCACACCACATGACACCGCCAGGCGGGCTGGTCCTCAGCCTTTGAGAAGACTCAGCGCCTGTTGACTTTGTTCAGTCAGATAACGGTTGATTTTCCAGTGAACAGGACTCCAGCCCTGTAAAAACCGTAAAAAATCAGCGCAGGCAAAAGGATAAAGTTGTCGCCACTGCTTCACCACCGGCTGACTATCGTAACCGCGCTGCGTTAACGCTTTGGATAAAGCCGTGAAATAAACGTCCAGGCATTGCTGTGAATAGTGCAGCTGATCCTGGGCGCTTAATGCACTGCCCAGAAAATAGGCTACATCAATCACCCCCACTCCGGCGCCGGTATACTGAAAATCCACTGCCGCCACCTCACGAGGATCATCGGCAAAACAAAAGTTTGCCACTTTTGCATCACCATGCAGCAAGGTTTTGATGCTGGCCTGCTGCAGGACCTCGTCGATACCTTTTGCCGCGGTTTTTAACGGGCCTTCGGCCATAGCCTCAAATTCGGCCTGACGGGTGGACAAATGCCAGTAAGCCCCTTGCTTCCACAAACCGGTGGGCGCAATTTCTATAAAATCAGCATGAAACAAGGCCAGCCAGTTTAATACGCCTTCGCATTGCGTGACCGTCAGATTGGTATGACGGTGCCGGAAGTGCTGAGCGTCAAGGTCCTCTAACACCGTAATAAAATCATCATGGTGCCGGGTACCGGCGATTAACGCCGGAACACTGGCATGACACATCGGCGCGTAGTGCTGATAAAAGTATTGTTCCACCGCATACGACTGCAGTTTTCGTTGATGGCTCTGATCATTGCTCCAGCCCTTAGGGTGGCCTGGGGTGGTGCTGGGGGTGACGACTTTGGCGACCAGCGATAAATCATATTGCTGGCTATGAAATCGAAAACACTGACCATAACCGCTCCATAAGGTTTGCAGAAGCTGACAGTCAGATATAGAGGGATCATCCAGAAGCTGCGAGACGTAGTGTACTAATTTCGGGTTTACAGACTCAGACATAATAAAAAGGCCTGCAGCAATGCTGACAGGCCTGTATCGTCTAATTAAGCAGCGTTGCTGCTACCAGGCTTGGCCATGGGAGCCGACGCCTTGGACTTGCTGTGAGCCAGTGCCGCAGTGCGGCCGGAGACATCCAGTGCCGGGCGGGCACTATCATCTCGAGCAGTAAGGCTGACATCACCGAACTGATCATTTACCTGGGCCGGCAGGGCCGTAGGATGCGAGGCATTGAATTTACCCCTGCTGCTGGCCATCAACACCTCGGTCACGCTCTGGGTGACCCCAGCACGCGCACTTTCCGGTTTAGTGGCCGGGGTAGGTGCCTGAGCCTGACTGGCAGGGGCCTGGGCTGCAGCGCTGGCTTGTGACGTCGCGGCAGGGCTATTTACAGCCGTGTCAGTGGTACCTTCGTGGCCCCCGGCAACATCAGAAGCTTCGGCAGCTTCTAAAGCAACAGCAGGGGTCCCGGTGTTTGTGTCGGCGGGCACCGGCATCTCTTGCTCGCGCTGCGCAGGTGTAGCAGCTTCACTGCTGGCAGTTTCCGGCACCTGATTAGCCTCTGACTCAGCCTGAGAAAGCGTGTCACCGCCGGTGACAACCTCAGACTGTTCAGTTTCAGGTGGCTCAACGGTCTCAGACGCCTCCGGCTGGTTGGTCTCAGGTTTATCTGCGGTTTCAGGCGCAGCCGTGGTATCAGATGCAGCTGTGGTATCAGACGGTGCCGACACCGCAGGTGTAGATACCGCGGCAGGCTGGTCTGCTGCTTTAGGTGCAGCTTCCGCCTGGGCTTTTTTATCTTTAGCCTGCTTTGTAGCATGGTCTGAGCTGGTTGCTGATTGCACCTTGCTTACCGCGTTCTCAGGATTTTCGGCATGCGCCTGGGATTGCTCAGCCTGGTTGTCAGTACTCATGCCATCGGCACGATATTTCTGACGCGGTTTTTGCGCAAAGTTAGTCGTTGCCTTTTTCTCAGGCATGACTTCTGGCTCAACGTCCGCTGCTGGCTGTGACAATATTTCGCTATCAAGCTGTGCAGGCTGTTCAACAGGCTGGCCGGTTGTTTCATTGATATCGCTACGTGGAGCATCAGGTGCAGACTGACCGGCTTGACCCCGGTTCTGGGTATCTGCCGCAACGATGTCATCAGCTACGCGCTCGTCAGGGGTAGGGCGTGGTTGTTGCTCAACCACCGGGACCTGTTCCTGAGACTGCTGATTCGTGCTGTCTGAATCGAAGCTTGTAGCGTCGGTATCATTTTGTTCTTTCTTGCGACGCTGACCCGCAGCGCGAACATGGCGGGGTGAACGACGACTGCGTCCGCGGCTGCCATTACCTTCGCGCTTGTTATCTTCTCCAGACTCCGCTTTGGTATTTACTACCGGCTCGTGCTCAGAGACCTGCTCAGCAGAGTGCCGGGCTTGCGATGGTTCTTTGGCTGAGTATTGCGAAGCATCAGCCTGCGCTGAGTTAACACTCTTTTCATCAGCTTTTTGCGAATCCGCCGCCACTTCGTTACCCACGCGCACGCTACGACGCATATCCCGACGCTTACGACGTTCTGCCAGCTGTTTTTTCTTAGGTGCCGGCTGGGTCTCTTTGGTGTCCTTGTTGGCTGCAGGCGATGTAGTCTCCGCTACCGGCTTAGACTCTTGTCTGGTATCGGATTTTTCCTCACGAGGTTTACGGGGCTTGCGGTTAGACGGTGCATTTTTGCCGCGGCGCTCGTTGGTATTCTGGCTTTGTCCCTGACCCTTGCTGCCGTGAGTCTGGGTTTCTTCACGCTCACCTTTGTCACTGCGGTCGTTTCTGTCACCAGTGCGACCACGGCGCTGTTTGTTATTGTTGCGAGGTTTGCGATTGCGCTGATCCTGCTGATTACGCGAACGCTGGTTTTGCGAACCAGACTCGCTCTTGTCGGTTTCTGTTGCAGTCTGTTGCTCGGTCTCTGCTGACCCAAGCAGACCTTTGAGCCATTTCGACACCTGACCCAACAACGAGGTAGAGGCTTCGGCAGGTTTTGGCTGGGCTACCGGTTTTGGGGGCACCACAGGCGCGGCATCAGGAGCAACCATGCCTTTAATCGCCGGTTCCTCGCGCTTGGCGACGGTGGCGGCAGGCTTATCCGCATCTGAAGAAGGCGTTTCCAGCAGTGATACTTCGTAGCTGGCGTCCTTGATAATTTCTTCAGGGCGACGACGGGTAACTTCATAATGGGGCGTTTCTAAATTGGCATTTGGAATGATCAGCAGATTCACATTATGACGCTTCTCAATCACATTTACCGACTTACGTTTTTCATTCAGCAGGTACGTGGCAACGGCCACCGGAACCTGGGCTTCAATCTGGCCGGTATTGTCCTTGATGCTTTCTTCTTCCATGATCCGAAGAATAGACAACGCCAGCGACTCAGTACCACGAATGGTGCCATGGCCCGAACAGCGCGGACACACATGGTGACTGGACTCACCCAGGGAAGGGCGCAACCGTTGACGAGACATTTCAAGCAGACCAAACCGGGATATACGTCCCAGTTGTACCCGCGCCCGGTCATTGCGAACCGCTTCTTTCAAACGATTTTCGACTTCACGCTGATGGCGCACCGGGGTCATATCGATAAAGTCAATGACCACCAGGCCGCCGGCATCCCGCAAGCGTAGCTGCCGAGCAATTTCATCGGCTGCCTCCAGGTTGGTATTCAGCGCGGTTTCTTCAATATCGCCACCTTTGGTAGCGCGCGCCGAGTTAATATCAATGGAGGTTAAGGCTTCGGTAGGATCAATGACAATTGAGCCGCCAGAAGGCAACCGAACTTCACGCTGAAAGGCTGACTCGATCTGGCTTTCAATTTGATAATGACTGAATAGCGGCACATCACCATCGTATTTTTTCACACGATTAGCAAAGTCAGGCCGAACCAACTGAATGTGTTGCAGCGCCTGTTCATAAATAGCGGATTTATCTACCAGGATTTCACCGATATCACGACGCAGATAGTCGCGGATAGCACGTACAATAACATTGCTTTCCTGGTGAATAAGAAACGGGGCAGGGCGCTTACTGGCTTCTTCGCTCACTGCTTCCCAGTGCTTAAGCAGCACCCGTAAGTCCCAGTCAAGCTCTTCATAGGATTTGCCTACCCCAGCGGTGCGCACAATCAGGCCCATGCCATCTGGAATCTCCAGTTTGCTCATCGCCTGTTTTAATTCGGTACGCTCATCGCCTTCAATGCGACGACTGATACCGCCAGCCCGGGGATTATTGGGCATCAGCACCAGGTAGCTACCTGCTAAAGATAGGAAGGTGGTAAGCGCGGCGCCTTTTTGCCCACGCTCTTCCTTATCAATCTGAATGATGACTTCCTGGCCTTCTTTTATCACATCCTTGATGTTAGGACGGCCTTCGAATTTATAACCTTTGGGGAAGTAAGTGCGGGCAATTTCTTTTAGCGGCAGAAAGCCGTGACGCTCGGCGCCGTAGTCAACAAAAGCAGCTTCCAGACTCGGCTCTACGCGAGTAATTTTACCCTTGTAGATATTGGCTTTTTTTTGCTCGTGGCCCGGACTTTCTATGTCCAGGTCGTACAGGCGCTGGCCATCGACTAGCGCGACGCGCAACTCTTCTTGCTGAGTTGCATTTATTAGCATTCTTTTCATTGTATCTAACTCTGTATTTTGTACAGCCGTTCAGACACAAAATTAAACTGACATGTGCAAACCCTCATCACGACGCCTCTCGGCATGGTCTGGGGTTTGTTGTTCTGTCGCATTACCCTTTATTGCTAATGGCCTGAGCTACGAAAATACAGGCATCTTTATTTATCAGCGGGTGTCGGGAACGACGGCCCTTCAATATTGTGTTTTTGCATCGCCTGACTGTGGTAATACTGACCTTTCAGTCGTCGGCAATTGTCATTTCAATTCTGTTTTACTAAACGGCGAACTTGGTGTTTTCGTGTTGTAATATTCTTATGAGTGACAGTTTTAGTACTACCGTCTTTGTTTTTGCTCATTTCAGGCAATGGATAATTTTATTTTGCCGAATCATTACAACCAGTTGATTAACTTTTCAGTTCTTGCCATTTCAACAGCGCTCGTTTTCTGGCGCGTTAAAACCTCTTGATTATCGCACCAATTTCTTGAAATAGGCAAGCAAAGTTCTTTATCAGCAAAAAAGTCAACTGTCACAGGTCAGTTTTCCATCATTTTTGGGTCAGTTGCGTTAGCCGCCTTGCCAATTTTTATTGCCCATACAGCGATAGCCAACCAGGGCACAATCTTTTTTAGGTTCGTGTCCACATTTGTTTTATAATCGGCCCCATGAATAAAGATAGCTCTCCCTCAGTACAGTTTGTCACCATTGATGCCGACCTTGCCGGTCAGCGGGTAGACAATTTTTTGCGCACCCAGTTAAAGGGTGTACCCAAAAGCATGATTTACCGGATTTTGCGAAAAGGCGAAGTGCGGGTAAATAAAGGTCGGGTAAAGCCCGAATACAAACTAAAGGCCGAAGACATCGTCCGTGTGCCCCCGGTCAGAGTGACGGAAGCGGCTGCGCCGGTGAACCCGAAGCTGGATAAAGTCGCCAGTCTTGAGTCTCATATTCTATTTGAAGATGACCGGTTGATGGTTATCAACAAGCCCTCCGGCATTGCGGTGCATGGGGGCAGTGGTTTGAGTTTCGGGCTTATCGAAGGGTTACGCGCCTTACGCCCCGACGCGCGTTTTATGGAGCTGGTACATCGCTTAGATCGCGACACCTCCGGGTGTATCCTGATTGCCAAAAAACGCTCGGCGCTGCGCAATATGCATGAACAGCTGCGTATGGGGCAGATGGACAAACGATACCAGGCGCTGGTCGCCGGCAGCTGGCCCAAAAACCGATTTAAGGTTAAAGCGCCATTACGTAAAAATGTGCTGCAGTCGGGTGAACGGCTGGTCAGTGTCAGCGAAGATGGCAAACCTTCCGAAACCCGTTATCGTATTTTAGAAAGCTTCTCGTCCGCCACCTTAGTAGAAGCCTCGCCGATAACCGGACGCACCCACCAGATACGGGTGCATTGCTTACACGCCGGTCATCCGATCGCCGGTGACGATAAATATGGCGAGGCTGAGTTTGACCAGACGATGAAAAAGGCCGGGCTCAACCGGTTATTTTTGCATGCCGCCAGCATTCGTTTGCAGCATCCCCAAACCGGTGAACCCGTAACGTTCAAAGCGCCGCTGGATAAAGTATTGGCAGGGACCCTGGAGCGGCTAAGATGAAAGGTTACAAACTGATTATTTTTGACTGGGATGGCACGCTGATGGACTCGGTCGCCAAAATTGTTGAATGTATGCAGCAGGCCGCGGTTGAGTGTGAGATGCAGACCCCCAGCGCCGAGCAGGTAGGCAATATCATAGGTATTAGTTTACACCCGGCGGTAGCGCAATTATTTGGGATTGATGATGCCGCGCAGATAGAGGCTATTGTCGCGGCCTATAAGCAAGCGTATGTAGCCAAAGATCAAAGCCCGTGTCCGATGTTTGCCGGCGCAACCGGATTGCTCAGGGCATTGCATACTAATGGCCAGCAGTTAGCGGTCGCCACCGGTAAGGCACGCCGGGGACTGGATCGGGCCTGGCAACATACGGCCACAGGCGAGTACTTTGTGGCGTCGCGTACGGCCTGCGAAGCACAGTCGAAACCGTCGTCTGATATGCTTGAACAGTTATTGGCCGAAACCGGTTTTGGTGTGCATGAAGCGGTCATGATTGGCGATACGGTTTACGATATGCAGATGGCACAACAGCTGGGTATGGACCGGATTGGGGTGACCTATGGGGTGCACGATGCACAACGGTTACAGGCGCACTTACCGGTGGCGGTGGTAGACTCCGTACCAGAACTGCACCGCTTTCTTATGGGGTAGCGAGACCAATCCCGCGCAGCAAAAATAGCGCGGCCGCACGGGATGATACCGGCGATAACCATGTGACAAAAAAATATCTGGCCCAACAGCTCGCGCAGCGCACTTCCGTTTGTTGACTCAGCGGGCTACCTGTTCTTTACACCGCGCGCTAACATTTCTTCACTTAGCGCGCGGTGGTCGCCAGCGCCAGCAAATCGATATCCAGTCGGGCAAAAAGATCGCGCAGCAACATGGTCGGCAATCCAATCAGGCTATTGGGATCGCGTCCGTCTATGCGTTCAAATAATAATGCACCAACCCCTTCGCATTTAAAGCTACCGGCACAATCCAGCGGCTGTTCAAACTCAACGTAGGCGCGAATAGCTGCCTCGGTGAGCGGACAAAACCAGACCTCGGTGGCTTCCACCGCGCTTACCTGGCGCTCACAGGTGTACAGACTCACCGCCGTATAAAAGGTAACACGGTTGCCTGCGCAGGCTCGAAGCTGAGCAACAGCATTATCGATGGTGCCGGGCTTACCCATTAATGAAAACGATTCATCAGCATGGGTGAGCACTGCTACCTGATCTGACCCTATGGTGACCGCCTCTGGGTGGTGCTGTCCGATTTTTTCGGATTTGGCGATAGCCAGACGCAAGGCAAGCTGCTCACCAGTTTCTTCAGGCCGCGGTGTTTCATCTATCTGCGGAGCGATGGTGCTGGCCTCAATACCCAGGTTGGCCAATAACGCCTGACGATATTTTGAAGAGGACGCAAGAATAATTTTTTGCATTTAATACTGACCAAAGCGGGCAAACATGGCGTAAGTCTACTGAGTGCATTTTTTATGTAAAGAAGGTATGTAAAGAATGCATGTAATAAGAATTGGTTTTTACGGTGAAGGTGACCGTGAACAAATTGCCTCTTGCGGTGGATTAAACCTTTGACACGCAAGGGTTGAAACTATAAGATGCGCGCCCTATGCAGAAAGTGAAATTACCTTACCAGGTTGATCCGGTTAAAAGCGCTGTCAAACGTTCTGATTATCAGGGTGTCATTGCCAGCAAAGATATGCCACGTTTACAGGGTGCTGTAGTTAGCTGCGCCGAATGGGTGGACGCCGAAGTACAGTTTGAAAAAGACGCGCAGGGTCTTACTGTCTTTCACGGCCATCTACAAACGCAGGTATCACTTATCTGTGAGCGGTGTAACGGTGAATTTGATCATTCACTTGATATCGATTTTTGTTTCAGCCCAGTGCAGGGGCAGGACGAGGCCGATTCGTTACCCGAAGCTTACGATCCGGTAGAGGTCAACGACCATGGAATTGTCGATTTATTTCAAGTACTTGAAGACGAATTGATTATTGCTTTACCTATTGTACCCCTTCATGCAGAGGAGGAGTGCGCTATAGGTCAGGATGATATGACATTCGGTGAAATCGAACCGGAACAAGAGCGACCAAATCCGTTCGCGGTTTTGAAAGAACTTAAGCGAGACCAGGAGTAAGTTATGGCCGTACAAAAAAATCGTAAAACGCGTTCAAAGCGCGGTATGCGTCGTTCACACGATGCGTTGACATGCGAGACTTTGTCTGTCGACTCAACGTCAGGTGAAACGCATCGTCGTCATCACGTGACCGCTGATGGTTACTACAAAGGCAAAAAGGTTATCGAACGTTAACCACGTTTGGTGACATATTTTGTCTCAGCTAACCATAGCGTTAGATATCATGGGGGGCGATCATGGCCCCCAGTTATCCTCTCAGCAGCTCTGCGAGCTGTCCGCCTCCATTCCGATTTTAATTTTATTCTTTGCGGTGACCGCAGCGTTATCGATCCTGAATTAGCCAAATTATCCGATGCAGACCGTTCCCGGGTAACGGTTCGTCATTGTGAAGATGTCATAGCCATGACTGATTCGCCTTCCCAGGCCTTGCGCCACAAAAAAGATTCTTCTATGCGCCGCGCGATTGAAGCGGTTCAGACCAAACAAGCCGATGCCTGCGTAAGTGCTGGTAACACCGGTGCCTTAATGTGCCTGGCGTATTATCTGATAAAAACCCTGCAGGGTATTGATCGGCCCGCGCTGGTTTCCTTTATGCCCACCGCCGGTCACCATCGGGTGTTGTTACTTGATTTAGGCGCAAACGTAAATTGTACGTCTGAAGCGTTATTTCAGTACGCGGTTATGGGCTCGGTATTGGCAGAACAGATGCTGGGCAAGCAAAGACCCCGGGTGGCACTATTAAATGTGGGCGAAGAGGATATCAAGGGCAATACCCTGGTAAAGATGGCCGATGAGCACCTTAAGCAGGTACCGGCACTCAATTACATTGGTTATGTTGAAGGTGATGATATCTTTACCGACTATGCCGATGTGGTGGTCACCGACGGTTTCACCGGTAATGTGGCATTAAAGTCCAGTGAGGGCTTAGCCAAGCTGGTGGTTAATGAGGTTAAAAAACAGTCTTCCAGCAATTTATGGTCACGTTTGATGGCGCGAATTGCCTTACCGTTATTGAAATCTATCTATAATCGGGTGAACCCCGACCAGTATAACGGCGCCAGTCTGATAGGATTGCGCGGCATTGTAGTAAAGAGTCACGGAAACGCTTCAGCCGATGCATTTTATTATGCAATTTTACAGGCTATGCAGGAAGCGCGTTTGCGTGTTCCCGAACAGATAAAAAGTAAAATAGAAACGGTTTTGTTGGAGCAGCTTTGAGTAATTATTCACGAATTATCGGGACCGGCAGTTATTATCCCAGCGAAGTGCGTACCAACGCAGATTTAGAAGTTATGGTAGATACCACCGATGAGTGGATCACTGATCGAACCGGCATTAAAGAACGCCGGATTATCGGGGCAGATGAAACCGCTGCCACCATGGGCGCACAAGCCAGTAAAAAAGCGTTGGAAGCCGCGGGCTTAGAAGCCCATGACATAGACATGATTGTTTGCGCCACTACCAGTGGTCGCTATGCATTACCCAGTACCGCCTGCGAGATTCAGCAGCAACTGGGGATGGATGAAATTCCGGCCTTTGACGTGGCCGCGGCCTGTGCTGGCTTTTGCTACGCCTTAAGCGTGGCTGATCAGTATGTAAAATCAGGGATGGCTAAACGCATTCTGGTTATCGGCACCGATTGTCTGAGCCGGCTGATTGATCCGGCCGACCGCACCATGGTGATTTTATTTGGTGATGCCGCTGGTGCTGCCATTATTGAAGCCAGTGATGAGCCAGGTATTTTATCGACTCATATTCAGGCATCCGGCAAATATAAAGATTTGTTGTATGTGGGCAATCCGACCCGGGGTGATGAAGAGTCAATTCACACCAACTGGGGCGCGATGAAAGGCAACGAAGTCTTTAAAGTAGCGGTGACCAAGCTTTCGGAACTGGTTGAGCAAACGCTGGCGGCGAACAATATGGATAAGTCTGAGCTGGACTGGCTGGTACCCCATCAGGCCAACTTCAGAATCATCAAAGCAACGGCCAAAAAGCTGAATATGCCGCTGGACCGGGTGGTTATGACGTTAGAAAACTACGGCAACACCTCAGCCGCAACCGTTCCTACGGCTCTGGATGCAGCCATCCGTGATGGTCGTATCAAGCGCGGCCAGAATTTGTTGCTTGAAGCCTTCGGCGGCGGCTTTGCGTGGGCCTCCGCGCTGGTGCGCTATTAAGTAATACCGTTGGTAAAGAACGCAGCAAAGACAAGAACAATAAGGAAGAACTATGACTCGTACAGCTTTTGTATTTCCTGGTCAGGGCTCTCAGGCGCCGGGAATGTTAAAAGACTTAGCGCAAAGCTACCCTGAAGTTGAACAAACCTTTAATGAGGCTTCTGAAGCGTTGGGTTACGACTTATGGGATCTGGTACAAAACGATACCGACAATAAGCTCAATGAAACTCAGGTAACACAACCTGCGCTGCTTACCGCCAGTGTGGCAATTTTCAGATTGTTAAAACAACAGGGCATCACCGCCGACTTTATGGCGGGGCACAGCTTAGGCGAGTACTCTGCCTTAGTGTGCGCCGGCGCACTGGAATTTTCAGAAGCAGTGAAACTGGTCGAAGCCCGCGGTCAATTTATGCAGCAGGCGGTGCCCGCCGATGCCGGTGCAATGTTTGCCATTATTGGCCTGGACGATGCCACCATTCAGGATATCTGCCAGCAGACGGCCATTGCCACCGGCGAAGTGGTGGCACCGGTGAATTACAATTCACCCGGTCAGGTGGTTATTGCGGGTGAAAAATCGGCTACCACCCAGGCTGGCCAGGCGTGTAAAGATGCGGGGGCAAAGCGAGCTTTGCCGCTGCCGGTGAGCGTGCCATCACATTGTGAACTTATGCGGCCGGCTGCGGATAAGCTGGAAGAGGCGTTGGCATCACTGACTCTCAAGGCACCGGAAGTGTCAGTGGTAAATAACGTAGATGTGCGGGTAGAGCAGGATGTGGCCAAAATCCGTGATGCGCTGGTACGTCAGCTTTATTGCCCGGTTCAATGGACCGCCAGCGTTGAATATCTTGCCAGCCAGGATGTTGAGCGCATTATCGAAGTGGGGCCGGGTAAAGTCTTATCAGGCCTTATCAAACGAATAGATAAATCAATTCAGGCGGTTGCGGTGAATACACCGGCCTCGCTGGAAGCATTGTAAAATAATAGTAAGGATTCAATATGTCTGATCTTGAAGCCAAAGTTGTATTAGTTACCGGCGCCAGCCGTGGCATTGGTAAGGCCATTGCCGAGCAGCTGGCGAGCCAGGGCGCTACCGTTTATGGTACCGCGACCAGCGACAAAGGCGCCGCGGCCATCAGCGATTACCTGCAGGCTTCCGGGGGCAAAGGACTATGTCTGAATGTCACCGATCAAAACTCGATTGATGATGTGTTAAAGATCATTAAAGACGAAGCCGGGGGCGTGGATATTTTAGTGAATAATGCCGGTATCACCCGTGATAATCTGCTTATGCGCATGAAAGACGATGAATGGCAAGATATCATTAATACTAACTTAAATTCGATTTTCAGCTTGTCGAAAGCCGTTTTACGCGGCATGATGAAGAAAAAACATGGACGCATTGTTAATGTAGGTTCGGTAGTGGGCAGTTCGGGTAACCCTGGGCAGGCTAACTACGCAGCAGCCAAAGCAGGTGTCATTGGCTTTAGTAAATCACTGGCGCGCGAAGTTGCCTCACGTGGTATTACGGTCAATGTGGTTTCACCGGGTTTTATCGACACCGATATGACAAAATCATTAACAGACGATCAGCGGGATGCTATCTCCAAAGATATTCCTGCCAATCGGTTGGGCCAGCCTCAGGAAATCGCGAAAACCGTCGCATTTCTGGTGGGCGATGGCGCAGCGTACATCACCGGTGAAACCATCCACGTAAATGGTGGTATGTATATGAGCTAAAAACGTTATAATGCGTTGTTAGCTAATCCACAGGCAATGAAAATTGCCTGAAATTTTAAAGAAATTGTTTAATAGACTTTAGTTCGTTGCTGGTTAGACCAGGAAATTAGTTAGTACTGGTGCTTGCAAGCGTAGTTCTTGCAAAATAAACTAGCGGCAGTTTTTATATCTAGTTACGTTAAGGGAAACCTAGAATTATGAGTAACATCGAAGAACGCGTTAAAAAGATCATCATCGAGCAGCTTGGCGTGAAAGAAGAAGAAGTAAAACCAGAAGCCTCTTTTGTTGACGATTTGGGCGCGGATTCACTTGATACCGTAGAGCTGGTTATGGCTCTGGAAGAAGAATTCGACACTGAAATTCCAGACGAAGAAGCTGAGAAAATTACTACAGTTCAGTCTGCTGTTGACTACATCAACGCAAACAAAGACGCGTAAGCCTCTTATTTAGCAAAACGGCTCTCCACGGGCCGTTTTCTGTTTTCCTACCTTAATTCCGATGCGAGGGCTTTTTGTGACAAAACGTCGCGTAGTGGTTACTGGTCTTGGCATGTTATCTCCTCTGGCGCAATCGGTTGATGCAACCTGGCGTAAAGTGTTGGCTGGCGAAAGCGGCATTGGTGAGATAACACATTTTGACTGCAGTAACTATTCCACTCGTTTTGCCGGTCAGGTTAATGATTTTGACCCGCAAGAGTACATCGATAAAAAAGATGCAAAAAAGATGGACCGGTTTATCCAGTTTGGTATCGCTGCTGGTAAACAGGCCTTAGCAGATTCTGGTTTGAAGATTGATGCCACTAACGCCGGCCGCGTTGGTGTAGCGATAGGCTCTGGCATTGGCGGTCTAGAACTGATCGAACAAAATCATCAGAAACTGCTGAATAGCGGCCCGAAACGGGTTTCGCCGTTCTTTGTACCTTCTACCATTACCAATATGATTTCCGGGTTTCTTTCTATTATGGAAGGACTTAAAGGCCCGAATCTGAATGTAGTAACAGCCTGTACCACAGGTGTACATAACCTGGGTATTGCTGCACGTACCATCGCTTACGGTGATGCCGATGCAATGCTGGCAGGTGGGGCAGAAGCGTCAATTACCCCTTTGGCACTAGCCGGATTTGCTTCCGCGCGAGCCTTATCTTCACGCAACGACAATCCGCAAGCGGCCAGCCGTCCATGGGACACTGATCGTGACGGTTTTGTGATGGGTGAAGGCGCTGGGGTGGTGATGCTTGAAGAGTATGAAGCCGCAAAAGCACGGGGCGCCACCATTTATGGTGAGCTGGTTGGTTTTGGTATGAGTGGCGATGCCTATCATATGACCTCGCCGCCCGAAGATGGTGAAGGCGCCGCATCAGCGATGGAAAATGCGCTTAATGATGCCGGTATTGAGAAATCCGAGATTGGTTATATTAATGCCCATGGCACCTCGACACCCGCAGGCGATAAAGCGGAAGTGGCCGCGGTTAAACGCGTATTTGGCGAGCATGCCGCTAATCTTATGGTGAGTTCTACCAAGTCAATGACCGGGCACTTATTGGGTGCGGCCGGGTCTGTGGAGGCAATATTTACGTTATTGTCGTTACGTGACAAAGTGGCGCCACCGACCATTAACCTGGATAACCCGGGTGAAGGGTGTGATTTGGATTTTGTGGCGCACCAGGCAAAAGAGTATGATGCAGCTTATGCGCTGTGTAATTCTTTTGGGTTTGGCGGCACTAACGGGACCTTAATTTTTAAGCGACTGTGATTCCAACGGTTTTATGAATAAAAAAGCAGCTTTTACGCTGCTTTTTTTGTATCCGGGTTAGTGCTTCGCTATGCCCTCTACCTGGCTATTGATATAATCCCCCTTGTGTGAAAAAACCGATTACGAGGCCCATCAGTGTGACAGAGTTTGCCATCAACGATCGCCTGCCCAATTATGGCGATGGGTTATTCACTACCATGCTGGTAAATAACGGCAGAATTGCATTGTTTGCAGGCCATGTTGCCCGGCTACAACACAATGCCCAGCGCCTGGGAATAGCATTAAATACCGAGCATCTGCAGCATGAGATGCGACAACAGGCCCGGCAATTGGGGGACGGCACCCTCAAGCTGTTGGTTAGTGCCGGCGCCGGAGGTAGGGGCTATAAACGCGATCCTGCCAGTATGCCGGGATTACACTTTTCCGGCTCGGCATATCCGGCGCATTACCGGCAATGGCAAGCCGCCGGGATCGGTATGGGATTAAGCACGGTTACCCTGGCCAGACAACCCGCTCTGGCCGGGCTGAAACACACCAATCGCCTGGAGCAGGTTCTGATAAAACAGGCGATGCCGGACCAGGTAGATGATGTACTGGTTTGTGATACCCAGGGTATGCTGATCGAAGCCAGTGCGGCCAATGTATTCTGGCGTATCGGCCAGCGCTGGTTTACCCCGGATTTAAGTTACAGTGGGGTGGCCGGCGTTATGCGTGAATTTGTGCTGGCTCAGTTTGCTGCTAATGGGGTTTTGTGTGAAATAGGGCAGTATGCAAGCGGTACGCTGGCACAGGCCAGTAATGTGTTTATCTGCAACGCGCTGATGCAGATGGTTCCGGTACATACCTTGCAGCTAAACCATCAAACATATAGGTTTCCAATTGACGACGTACTTAGCCTGCAGCGTCAGTGGCAACCGGCATTTCAGGATGAATATGACACGTTTTAAAGCCATGCTTGCGGTATTGTTAACCATTTCTATCGTCGCCATTGGTGGGATCTATTTTTTGTTTCAACAACGTTCGGTGCCACTGAATCTAACCACGCCTTCGCTGATCACGATTGCAAAAGGCAGTTCAGCGCATCGGGTATTAAAGCAGTTAGAGCAGCAGAGCATGCTGCCGGTCCACCCTCTGGTGGGGAAAATCTGGCTGAAAGTAGGGCTTTTGGAACCCCGGGTGAAAGCAGGGACATACAAGTTACAGCCGGGAATGACCGTCAGTGAGGCGTTTTCCCAATTTAACCGCGCCGAAGAAGCGCAGTTTTCGATCAGTCTTATTGATGGGCTTACCTTTTCCCAATGGCAACAGATATTAAGCAGTCATCCGTATGTGGAGGATGATCTTACACCCGAAAAATTAAATGAGCTTAGTAAGGTATGGGCTGAGCAAACCGGGACCGCGCCACCCTCGCTGGAAGGATTATTTTTAGCTGACACCTATCAGTTCACATATCAAACCCGGGCTTCCCAGATATTACGACGGGCGATGCTGGCGATGAGTGACCTGTTGGCCAGTCAGTGGCCGCAGCGGGCCGCAGATATACCGCTTAAATCCGCCTATGAGGCATTAATCCTGGCTTCTATAATCGAAAAAGAAACCGCGGTGCCCGCAGAGCGTGCTGAAATTGCGGGCGTATTTAGCAACCGTTTACATCAGAATATGCGCTTACAAACGGATCCCACGGTGATTTACGGCATCGGTGAATCCTTTGACGGTAATTTGACCCGTGCCCATTTACGGGAAAAAACAGCGTACAATACTTACGTGATTCGGGGCTTACCGCCCACTCCCATCGCCATGGCAGGACGGCCCGCGATACGGGCTGCCTTACAACCGGCCACCACCGAAGCGCTGTATTTTGTGGCTCGGGGCGATGGTTCACATCAGTTTTCAACAACATTACAGCAACACAATGCGGCTGTAAGAAAATATCAGCTTCAGAACAGGTAATTATATGCAGGGTAAATTTGTGGTCGTCGAAGGGCTGGAAGGAGCGGGTAAAAGCTCCGTTATCAGTTTGATGGTAGACCTGATTCAACAGGCCGGTTTAACCTGTCAAACCACCCGTGAACCTGGCGGTACGCCCATGGCCGAAGCTATTCGTGACTGTGTAAAGCACCCCTGGCCGGAAGAAGTGGCCGAAGAAACCGAATTAATGCTGATGTATGCTGCCCGCAAACAATTGTTAGTTAACAAAATTCTGCCCGCCCTGAAGCAGGGTGACTGGGTCGTGGGTGATCGCCACGAGCTGTCTTCGCAGGCTTATCAGGGGGGCGGCCGACAAATAAATGCTGCCACCATGCAAACCCTTAGCTCGCTCACGCTGAACGGGTTTAAACCTGATTTAACTTTGTATCTGGATGTGGAGCCGGCCACCGGCTTACAACGGGCACGCGGACGTGGCGAACTGGATAGAATAGAGTTGTCTGGTTTAGCCTTTTTTGAAAGAACCCGGGCACGCTACCTTGAACTGGTCCAGGCAGACAGCAGTATTGTAACCATCGATGCTATGCAGGATATGGCTCAGGTACATGCAGAGGTTAAACGTCATATTAGTGCGTTTTTACCATGCTGATTCCTGGCTGGCTGACCCCGCGTTTTGAAAAACTCATTAGCCGTCTCACCGCCGGACGTCTGCATCACGGGTTGTTGCTTACCGGTCCTGCCGGCATCGGTAAGCAGGTGTTGGCGAATGCGCTATCCAACACAATATTGTGTAAACAGCGTCGCCCGCAGGGGGCCTGCGGGCAGTGCCAGGCCTGTAAGCTATTTGCCGCGGGGACTCATCCGGACATGGCGGAGCTTACCAGCGAAAAGCAACTCGGAGTGGACGCTATCCGGCAGGGTATCAGCCGGTTAAATGCCACCGCCCAGCTCAATGGCAACAAGGTGCTGGTGATTCCGCGGGCGGAAAAAATGACCGAGCCGGCAGCAAATGCGCTATTGAAAACATTAGAAGAACCCACAAATAATACCTTCATTCTGTTACTCACAGCCCGGCCTCAGCAATTACTGCCGACGATAATCAGCCGTTGTGAGAAGCACATTTTCCCGGCGCCAGCTTCCGCCGAGGCGTTGCAATGGCTCCAGGAGCAGGGCATAAATGACGCCTCACCAGCATTGTTACATGCATACGGTGGTGCCCCTTTTGCTTTACTGGAGTCATTGCAGCAGGAAAAGGGCTTGGAATATCGGGCCTTTAGTGAAGGCATTGAAGCCTTGCTGGCCGGTAATAAAGATGCGGTTACCTTATCTTCTGAATGGCAGGAGCATGCGGAACGTATCGTCGGTTGGTTGCAGCAATATGCTCATAGTCAGTGTGTGCAATATCCGGAGAAGGCGTCGATGGACTTATTTGAGGCCTGCACTCGGGCACGCAAGACCCTGCAAAATCCAGGGGTGAATAAAGCCATGATCCTAAGCTGTCTGTTAGCCGAAATAAAACAAGCGCGCTAATCGGGCAGCCCAATTTTTATTAAGAGGTTATTTTGTTTGTAGATTCTCATTGTCATCTGGATCGATTAAAAATGGACGAAGCACAGCTTCAGGATACGCTGAATTTTGCCCGTAACCGTGGCGTCGAGCACTTTTTGTGCGTAAGTGTTTCGGTCAAAGATTTTGATCAGATGTACGCCAAAGTAAGTCAGTTTGATGATGTGTCAGTAAGCTGTGGTGTGCATCCTTTGCATCAGGAAGATGCCTGCTCGTATGAGGCGTTATTGGAAAAAGCGGCTAAACCTGAAGTGGTGGCCGTGGGCGAGACAGGTCTGGATTACTTTTATAGCGCGGATACCAAAGAGGTCCAGCAACAATCGTTTGTTGATCATATCAAGGTCGCCAATGCTGTTGAAAAACCGCTGATTATCCATACCCGCGATGCACGCGAAGATACCATTGCGATGCTCAAAGAACACAAATCACCGGCTACTAAAGGGGTGCTACACTGCTTTACCGAGTCCTTGGAAATGGCCCGGACTGCTATGGAGATGGACTTTTATATTTCTATTTCAGGCATAGTCACCTTTAATTCTGCTGCTGAATTACAAGAGGTGGTTAAGGAAATACCCCTGGAGCGCTTACTTATTGAGACCGATTCGCCCTGGCTGGCGCCAGTGCCTCATCGTGGTAAGCAAAATCAGCCCGGTTTTGTGGTTGAAGTCGCCGAATTTGTTGCTGATTTAAAAGGCGTTTCGGTGGCGGAGCTGGCACAAGCCACCACCGAAAATTTTTACCGGTTGTTTGACCGGGTACAACCTTCAACACAGGTCTGAATAATGCCAGGCTGGAATCAACGTCTTACCAAAAGTTTGCATCAGGCTAAGAGTCAGCCGGAAAGCCGCTATTTTCAGCTCGCGACCCTGACCGAAGATCTGGTTCCGGCAAATCGAACGGTGGTATTTCGCTACCTCGACGAAACCGATCATTCGTTAGTGGTGGTATCGGATACCCGTTCGGCCAAATGGTCTGAGCTTGCACTGCAACCTAAAGCCTCGGTTTGCTGGTATTTTTCCAAGAGCAGAGAACAATTCCGGTTTGTGGTACATGGTGAAGGCTATACCCGTGAAACTGCACCACAGCTTATTGATAAACAGTGGTCTAAGCTGTCTGATGCTGGGCGAAAGCAATATTTTTGGGGCTTACCCGGAAGCGCCCGCCAAAGCAATGCGCCGCTGCGGGTGACCCAAGATATGAGTCAGGCACCCCCGCATTTTTGTGTGCTTAAACTCATCATTAAAAGTGTGGATTACCTGTCATTACAGGGTAACCCTCAATATCGGGAAAAACACTGGCTGGATGAGGCAGGGCAGTGGGTGTCACAACCCCTTGTCCCATAACCCGCCGAGAGACACAAAAAAGCGGATGCCCCTAAAGGTATCCGCTTTTTTATTGTCGACAATGGCCGAATCAGACTTTCAGGTAAGTTACTGGATCACCGCTTGCAGGGGTTCGTTGCCAGTAAATAAACCATAGATACGGTTAAATGCTTTTTGCGTGCCTACGCTATAAACAATAGCGGTCGCCACATCCTCTCTGGGAATTTTCCGTTCTTCGTCGCTTTCAGGCATTGCTTCCTGAACATATTCGGTGCCCGCTTCATCGGTAAGAGAGCCAGGACGCAGAATCGTGTAGGTCAATCCACTTTGCTGAAGGTGCTCATCGGCCATATGCTTGGCTACCAGATAGGCCTTGATGGGCGAATCGATAGCATCCGGGTTATCTGCACCCACCGAGCTGACCATAATAAATTGTTCAATATTGGCCTGTTTGCCAAACTCCACCGCATTGCGTGCCGCCCATAAATCAATCAGTAGCGTTTTTTCGGGGCCAGTGTTCGCACCCGAGCCTGCACAAAATACCACGGTGTCGCACCCATTAAATGCACCTGAAAAATCAGCTTCGAGGTTTTCTTCAAAGACAGACAAAGACGAGTGTTCAATATCGGCAAGCTTGTCCTTGTTGCGCACTAAAGCCGTAACGTTATGACCCGCATCCAGTAGTTTCCGGGTGGCTTGTTTGCCTATCTGGCCCGTCGCGCCAATAACCAGAATATTGCTCATTATTTTCTCCACTTTGAAAAGTTACTGTTTGTTCTTCCTTAGTCCGGCTGAAGATCATCTTTCACTAAAGGATTACACAAGCTTAATCGTGGTTCCTGCCAGGTTACCGTGGCATTTCACGCGTTGATATCCGAAAAATTGTTTAATCGGTTTTGTTTTAAATGTTGTAAGAAAAAAACGATGAACCGGACGGGGGATACCCCGTACGCACAATCAATACGTCAGGGCAGCGCGACCGATGCGTCATCATGCTTTGCGTAGCTATTAAAGGTTCAAGGAGACCATGTGGTGGTAACCAGCAGGTTACAATGCGACCGCTCATCTAATGCAAACAACCGTGTATCGAAGTCCCTCTGAAATTTAATGTTTGGCTAGCCAACCTGATCGGGATCTTTGATGTATTCATACGGTGAACATCTTGTTATTTACATTTCGATTAAGGAACATGACGACTATGGCTGAGTCTTTCAAGTATTCTGGCAAAAAGGGTAATGGTGGAGAATTACATCAATTACCCACAGATGAAAATGAAGTGATGACCACAGCGCAGGGTATCCCTGTCAGCGACAATCAAAATTCTTTGACGGCAGGAAAGCGCGGTCCTACGTTACTGGAAGATCATATCTTTCGCGAAAAAATGTTTCATTTTGACCACGAACGTATTCCCGAGCGTGTGGTGCATGCGCGTGGCTATGGGGCGCATGGCTACTTTGAAACCTATGATGATTTTTCGGATATTACCTGCGCCGATCTGTTTCAGCGCAAAGGTGAACAAACCCCGGTTTTTGTCCGTTTTTCGACAGTAGCCGGAAACAAAGGCTCACCCGATGTAGCCCGCGATGTTCGCGGGTTTGCGGTTAAGTTTTACACCAACGAAGGCAATTGGGACTTGGTTGGTAACAACATCCCGGTATTTTTTATTCAGGATGCGATTAAGTTCCCAGATTTGGTCCATAGCGCTAAACAGGAACCCGATCGTGGCTTTCCACAAGCACAGACCGCACATGACAACTTCTGGGACTTTGCCAGTTTATCTCCTGAGTCAATCCACATGCTGATGTGGACAATGTCAGACCGGGCCATTCCGCGTTCATTCCGCTTTATGGAAGGCTTCGGCGTTCACACGTTCAAATTTATAAATAGTAATGGTGAAGAAAAATACGTCAAATTCCATTGGAAACCAAAAGGTGGATTACAGTCTGTGGTTTGGAATGAAGCTCTGAAAATTAATGGTGCTGACCCGGACTTCCATCGCCGTGATTTGTGGAGCTCAATTCAGTCAGGTCAGTTCCCGGAGTGGGAGCTGGGTGTACAGATCTTTGACCAGGAATTTGCTGATAATTTTGAATTTGATGTGTTTGATGCAACCAAGCTGATTCCTGAAGAACAGGTACCAGTAAAGAAAATTGGTAAGATGGTACTCAACCGCATGGTTGATAATTTTTTTGCTGAAACAGAGCAGGTTGCCTTTTGCACACAGAATATTGTGCCAGGTATTGATTTTACGCCAGATCCATTGTTGCAGGGTCGAAACTTTTCCTATCTGGATACGCAGCTTAAACGCCTGGGCGGTCCCAATTTTACGCAGATTCCAATCAATGCCCCACGCTGTCCTATGCGCAATTTTCAGCAGGATGGTCATATGGCGATGCAAAATCCTAAAGGCCGTGTGAACTATGAGCCAAACTCCTGGGATCGCGGCGAAGATAACCCCCGTGCATGCCCGGCCCACGGCTTTAAGAGCTCCAGTCAACCGATGGAAGGTGACAAGCTGCGTTATCGGTCAGAAACCTTTGCAGATCACTACAGCCAGGCTATTCAGTTTTATAAAAGCCAGACAGAAGTTGAGCAGGCGCATATGCGTGATGCTTTTGTGTTCGAGTTATCTAAAGTTGAAACGCTGGCCATTCGTGAACGTATGGTGTCCCATCTGCGCAATGTAGATGAAACATTGGCAAAAGGTGTAGCCGATGGCCTGGGCTTAGAAGAAATGCCGGACCAAGCAGAAGCGGCAATGACACCCCGTGAAGATTTGGCGGTATCTGACAAATTGAGTATTCTTAAGAACGCTCCAAATACCTTTAAAGGCAGAAAATTGGGCATATTCTGCTGCTCAGGCGTTGAAGATGAGTTATTAGAAGGCTTGTTACAAGCTCTGAAAGATGAGGGGCCATGTACGAGATTATTGCGCCAACGGTAAATGGAATTAAAACCGCAGGGGGCAAGCATATTAAAGGCAACCAGGTTATCGATGGCGGGCCTTCCGTGCTTTACGATGCGGTCGCGGTATTGCTAACTGAAGAGGGGGCAAAACAACAAGCAAAAGTACCTGAAGCCAAAGATTTTGTTATGGATGCCTTTGCCCACAACAAATACATCGGTTACATCGGCGGTACTCAGCCACTTCTGGATGAGCTAAACATGACCTCAAAAATCGACGATGGTTTTGTAAATCTGGATAGTGTTACTCCTGCTGACTTTATTACGCAATTGCGTGGGATTCGCTTCTGGGAACGCGGTTAATTGTGATCATTATCTTGTAAAAAACGAGCCATCGGGCCCGTTTTTTTAACGCCTTACAATAGCGGCAAGCATAGTTTTGCTTGTTATATAAAGAAGTATACAAAATTAACAGCCTGATTGCCCGGCGGCAAAAGGTTGAAATCTTTTTTAGCTCCTCTCAAATCTATGTTCAATAACACAACAGTGTTTTTGAAACACAGTGAAATCCCTTTGTTCTGCCAGGTTATAAAGAAACTCTCAAACAGAATTATTTGTTGCTGTGTTGTAATCGATGCCAGATAAAGTAAATTGAGCATCTACAATGTATGGACGCAGTAAAAAATTATGGATTATGTAAACTGGGAAAGAAAAACCCTCCCGCAGACCAACACTAGCGAAGATGAATCCCTTCAAAAAATAATTGAAGAGGTAAAATCTGATAATGAGCTTTTTAGAGAAGCGGTAAAAGTTTTTGGCGCGTTGTTTGTTGTGCTGCCGTTTAATGTCTATCTTTATGCGTCTGGTTTAGTGTCTTTTAGTTCGTTGTGGTACTGGGTTATTGTGGGACTTTCTTTTTGTTTAGGGGGCTTAGTTTCACTGTATTTCGAGCAAAAAAGTATAAAGTCGCAATTGGTTAAGCACTTCCGAAATAACAGCATTTCAAAAATGTCTGGGTCCTAGTCTCAGAATACCCGAAGAATCGACAACTACGTGCATGCCTACGCCCCAATTCAGTTTGGTTTAGGCACTGATGCGCACAAACTGTTGTGGATCGGCAGATAAATATACAGTGATGAATTGGCAGATCCTGATAAATAAAGGGTTATTCTTCTGCCTGCCTGCCTGCCTGCCTGCCTGCCTGCCTGTCTGTTTGCCTGCCATCTTTATGCGTACCGCGACTTGGTGTGGCGAAGATTCTGCCCAGTAGATGAGCAGCCACTAGCTGGCGTATATCTGGGTCATGTCACAGCTCAGCCAGGTTCGCTATTTGGTTTGTGCACAACACTGCTTAAATTTCTTGTTACTCAAACAAGGGCAAGGATCATTACGGCCAATTTTCATCATACCGCTATCATTATGAATGGTACCGCTCCTATATCGCCATTGGTTATTTTCTAAAACAAATTCGGAAGTTTCATGAAGCTTACCGGTTTTATTTTTTTCGAAGAAAAAAGCGCTAAATTCCACGGTTTGGGCTGCCGTATTTGTCTCATTGATGTTTAACGCAAACCATCGAGTATCTGCGGCACTTTTTGCAATATCTTCGGCAATAAGCCCGGCTCGCTCATCTGCACTGTAGGTATCGACAATGTACTGATACTTTTGCAGACAATACGCGGTAAACCGTGAGCGCATGAGTGCTTCAGCCGTGGAGGCAGCTTCGTGTTTATCGACGATGGGTTCACAACAATCGGCGTACAACAAGGAACTACAACAATAACAACGCATAAATCCTCAAACCAGTGTTTTAAAGCGGGGTAGTTTACCCGCCGTCCGGCAGAATCACCAGGGGCCGAGCACAACTTCGGCCTGACTGGACGCGTCTACCGTTAGATTTACAAGCTCAACGCCATGTAGATTGCACAGCTGTAAAACGCGGCGCTTTTCTGGGTCGTTTAAGCATAAATTTTCAACATATATAGATTCGCACTGCCCACTGACAATCAGCCGTTGTAACCACAAATGAAGCTTATCGCGTTCGGGCTTTTGAATACGAATACCATATTCAACCTCTTTTGAAAAAGCCACAGAGTTGGCCAGCAGATAGCGCCACACCTTAGGTTTACCCGGGGGATTACTCCGCTATCAAGAGGTAGCGGAAGCTGAAATGTATTAGCACGTTGTTCAATCATAGCCAGTCCTGTTTATCCATACAGTGTTTTTATACAGTAGTACTGTATAAATAAACATGCAAGCATTTTGTGACACAAAGGGGTGATTAATTTACATACAATGTTACTAAGTGATGTTGTTCACCGGTTAGCAGTGCCAACAATGATGTGCAGCAAAAGCCGAAACCAAGAAGGTAGTCTATGGATCTTCGACGAGGGTCTGGCGCGTTATGGTACAGTTTTACACAATACGCAATGGTTGCTCTGGGCTGTGTCACTGGCCAGATAAATGTTGTCGTTTGCTAGTCAAAGTAGGCGATGTCTATGAATACAAGAGAATTCCAGAAACAATGCAGGGCAATGCTGTACCACAAATTGCCTGTGATATGTCGTATCCAGCTTAATAGACAGCCGCTGATAAAAATGAAGATAAAAATCAATGGTTCACTGTATTGTAGATGGGCCAATGAAAAAATGATACTGGGCAGAACGATAGCACCCAGTGGACCGACTCTGGACTGTACAATTCTTTTATATAAAATCCCCCTGAAAACGATTTCTTCAAAAATAGGTCCAATTACACATGTTGCGCTAATGGTAAAAAAAGCTGCTACAGCAGAAGAAGATAAGTTATCTGCGAGGATTTCGGTAAATTCTGGCTTCGGGATATTAAAAAAATCAAAAAAAGCCGCTTTCAATCACAGAATAAATAATACCGATGAGCAATACCTGCAATAAGGTGTGTAATTTTACTTTAGAAAATCCAGCCTGCCTCAACGAATGAAAAAAGCTTGTCGAGTGCAGTCCTTGCTTTATCAGCGCTGAAGTGAGTGCTAATTGTAATATGGCGACAAAGAAAAAGTTTTGGGGCGAATCAGCAATATTTTTGATACCCGTTTCCTGAACCTCACTTCCAGAAAAAATATTCAATATAAATATCGTGAACAGGTTCACGACCAGCCCTAAAACAAAAGCGTAAAAAAGACTACAGTAAAAGGTTGGAAACCCTTCGTAGTGATTTTTTATCTGTGTCATATTGGCTTATTACTTTCCTATATATAGCAAAGAATATATTTAAAATTAGCATGTTAGAAGTGCAGAGAGTACTGCTTAAAGGAACAGTTTCAGATCTTTTGTTGTTATCTTTGCGCCGATAAGTGCTAAATTTCTGGACGGTAAAGCCTCGCGTACCATAGACTTACCATTGACCTTACAATCATGTTTAGCTTTCATTATTTAACCGCTAAAAACATTGGCAGCAACCTCTGCTTTGTTACTATTCCGAGGTTCTTTGCCTATGTGCTGATTACCTTATTTAGTGTGAATATCATTAGAAATAAAATTGTCCCATCTGCCATTTGAATGTTATCGGCCATGGCATGAGCTTTTTTGCTCGGTTTATCGATACAATTTAAGCTTTTTCTATTTTCACACATAGTTATTTATTGTGGCCAAAACATTCTTTTAATGGAGCCGATTTTGCGGCAGCACTTCCTCATGTCATCTTAAACACCTGCATGATGACATTAAATTCTGTTTGCTCTTCGTTACCTTATAATTGCCGTGTAGTTGTCTGGAAGAGGGGGGAATCAGAGATACGAGTCGATAAGCTCGTAGCCGTTGCCAGGTCGATGCGATAGCATACCTGCTACTGACGATATACATGTTGAGACCCTATGCCCCGCCATCGTTTTGCTGCCACCACGGATACGCCTGTCCGCTGGCACACCTTGTCACAGCTCTTGCCCTTTTTGTTTGAGTTCAAAAAAAGGGTGGCATTAGCGATGGCCTGTCTTATCGCTGCCAAACTGGCCAGTATCGGCTTACCCTTTGTGCTTAAGCACGTAGTGGACACCCTTGATGTGGATAATCCAGCCGCGATAGCGCTGAGTGTGCCGGTGGCGTTGGTCGTGGCGTATGGAACGCTGCGTTTTCTTAATACTATTTTAAGTGAGGTACGCGATACCTTGTTTGGCCGGGTGACCGAACGAGCAGTGCGACGTCTGGGCCTGAAAGTATTTAATCATTTGCATGCGCTGGATGTCGATTTTCATCTGAGCCGACAAACTGGTGGTCTTTCCAGAGATATTGAGCGCGGCACCAGTGGTATCAGCTTTTTACTCCGGTTTTTAGTGTTCAACATTCTGCCCACCTGTCTTGAAATTCTTATTGTGGTGGGTGTCTTACTCAAACAGTATGGAATGTCTTTTGCGCTTATTATTGTGACGGCGGTGATTGCCTATATCTCATTTTCGGTTAAGGCCACCAACTGGCGCACCCGATTTGTACATGCGTTAAATCAGGCGGACTCGTCTTCCAATACCCGGGCTATCGACAGCTTACTTAACTTCGAGACCGTCAAATATTTCAATAATGCAGAATTTGAAGCACAGCGCTACGACCAGTCACTGGCCGGGTGGGAGCAGGCCCGCCGAAAAAACCGGCTGTCGTTATTTGCTCTAAATGCAGGACAAGCATCCATCATTGCCATTGCCGTTACCGCGATGATGGTAAATGCCACTCTTGGGGTCATGGCCAATGAAATGACCCTGGGTGATTTCGTGCTGATAAACGCATTCACGATGCAACTTTTTATGCCTTTGAATTTTCTGGGCTTTGTGTATCGTGAAATACGTGGGGCCATGGCCAACATTCACAATTTATTTGAGCTTCTAGAGCGTACTCCAAAAGTACAGGACGCCCCGGATGCCCACTCACTTAATGCCCATCAGGGTGCAGTTTGTTTTGAAAATGTGGTGTTTTATTACCAGCCTGAAAGGCCTATTTTAAAAGGGATTTCTTTTCGAATCGAGCCGGGCCAGAAGGTCGCTGTAGTGGGTGCCAGTGGTGCGGGCAAGTCGACGCTGGTAAAGCTGCTGTTTCGACTGTACAACCCTGCTGGGGGCGGGTTACCATCGATGGTCAGGATTTGATGCATTGCACCCAGGACAGCGTGCGTGACGCGCTCGGGATTGTGCCTCAGGATACGGTGTTGTTTAACGACAGCCTGCTTGAGAATATTCGTTACGGTAATCCACAAGCCAGTGACGACGAAGTCTACCGGGTTATCACGCTGGCGGCGCTGGAGGAGTTTATAAACAGTTTGCCAGACGGGGTGCAGACCCAGGTGGGTGAGCGCGGACTGAAACTCTCTGGTGGTGAAAAGCAGCGGGTGGCCATCGCCAGAGCCTTATTAAAAAATCCGCGTATTCTGGTGTTTGATGAAGCTACTTCATCCTTAGACAGTCAGAGTGAACAAGCTATCCTGTCTGCCTTGAAACAAGCGGCTCAGTCCCATACCAGCCTGGTTATTGCTCACCGCCTGTCCACCATCACCGATGCCGACTGTATTTTAGTCTTAAAGAATGGCGAGTTGGTAGAGCAGGGCAGACACAGCGAATTGCTAAAACAACAAGGCGATTACGCCAGACTATGGCAGGCGCAGCAACATACCCGATAATACTTTATGTAGTTTTCTTAATGAAAAACGGGCAACTTACAAAGACTTAATCTTTGATTGATGATGCGTTTTATCAAGCAAAAACGTAATTAGTTGCATAATTTGGTGCACCTATGTCGGCCCTTGATGGGTGTTCCAAACCGACTCGATAACAGGACTCCTCATGAAAAAACTATTACCCGTATTAGTGCTTATCTTAATGTCCGGATGTTCACTGGTGGGAAAAAATGATGTGAAAACCGTTCCTTACACCATCGTAAAAGCCAGCAAAGACAAAGATATTGAGCTGCGCGAATACCCACAGATGGTGTTGGTATCAACGTCGATGGTAAATGACGAGCAAGGCGCAGCTTTTAAACGGCTATTCAATTATATTTCTGGTGCTAACAACAAAGCATCAAACATTGAGATGACCGCACCGGTGCTGATGAGTACGCAGCAAGAGCAGAATAATAAGCCGCCCCAAAGACAGCAAATCGAAATGACCGCGCCGGTGTTGATGCATGGCGAAAATAAAAAATCCATGATGTCGTTTGTCATGCCCCGGGGGTTTACCCGCCAGTCAACCCCCGAACCGACAAACCCGGAGGTTTGGGTAGACGAGATCACCAATCTCAAAGTTGCTGCGATTACCTTTAGCGGCACCCTTAGTGAAGACAACAAACTGCAGTACACCAGGCAATTGAAAGAGTGGCTATCAGAACAGGATGTGCAAATCCAGGGTGACGCATTTACCGCGGCCTATAATGGTCCTTTTACCCTGCCGGCGTTTCGGCGCAATGAGATTTTGATAGAAGTAAAATAAGGCCTGCAGAAGGCAGCGCCCCCAACTTTGATTGCTGAGTTACACAGCCGGGGGAATCGACTTTGATTGAAATTCAAATGCCCGGGTTGTGGTTCCATCCGGCGCGTGGGGTATGCAAACCCTCACCGGCGACCTGGTGCAAAACGAGAAGGCCACAGAGGCAAAGTAGGGCGGTGGTTAGGGGCTTACTGATGCGCTTTTTTCCAACAGTTATCTTCGAAAACGACCTCAAAGCGGGCCCATTGCAAAAATTCCGGAACAGATTGTGTGTGCTCTGGCCCTGGCTGATTATTTTCCAGGACCCGATAGACCACCTGCTCAATGGCGTGCTTGCCAGAGTCAGCGCTCTCGCGGGAGGAGCGAAGTTGCACCACCTGCCGGATTTGCCATTGTTTTCCTAGTTTACCATTGCTGTAAAACGCGTTTCTTCGGACATGTTCAGGGTGTTGCAAATTACTTTCAGCATTTAACTTGGCTTGTTCCAGCAGTTCGACCCAGCTGTCTTCGGTAATATCGATAAACGAATTATGTTGCTGCACAGCCAGTAAGAAATCTTCTGAGGTAAGCTCGGTTCCGCGTTCCCTGGCAGGAACTTTTTCGAGCTTTTTGTTGATATGAAACCAATGCGCCGGGTACCAGCGCCATCTAAAAGGCAGGTTTAACAGCACCGCCATCACCACAATTGTGACCGAACAAAACAGCACAGGGAACAGCACAAACTCAAAGCCAGAGGCGGTAATGACATCGCCGCCCGCCACCGCACTTAACGCAGTGGCGCCACCGGGCGGATGCAGACAACGGCACAGATTCATAATCAGCACTGACACACCCAGGGCCAGCGCCATACTAACCAGACTATCACTGAAAACGGAGTAACACAGTACCCCCACCACGGCGCTTAAGGTATTACCGGCTATCACCGGCCAGGGCTGAGATAACGCGCCGTGGGGAACGGCAAAAACCAGCACCGCGGTAGCGGCGATAGGGATAAGTACTGCGCTATTAATGAGTAAGGGCCACTGGGCCTTAAACAGCATGGCTGACAATACCACCAGACCAATACCCAACCCGCCAGAAACGGTCGCTACCGCTATTTCTGTTGCTGAAACTCTGTTTTGATGTATCCCTAAATACTGTCTGAGCGACAAGAATTCACCTGTGTGATTAGCCCGATATTGCTATATTTTATCGTACACAGTGCCCGAACAACATTGAAATACTTGCAATAGCCTTGCAAAGACGCCGTCTTATCGATTATGGCTCAGCTGTCAACAAATGCAGTTATGGCTGGGAGAGAAACTGTGGTTGGATGGCTGGCACAATGGGTACAGGGGGGTGGCCGGCGCGTTGAAGCCACCAGGCATTTGGGTTTTTAAGCCCGTTATAATCAGGCCTCATAATCAGGCGCAGACAAACAGTATCAGCGCGGCGTATGCACAGTGCATTAGTTGGATTGGTGGTTGGCACCGTGTTGTTACCGGGTTCACCCGGGCCGGTTCCTATCGCGCTGGCCGCGGTGCGCGCAACTTACCGGATCTGGAGTGGGTTGCCCTGTTATGTGGGCAGCCTGTCCGGGCTATGATAGCGGCTGGCATGGGATTGGCGGTGCTGTTTGCTACCTTTGCCGGCCTGAAACTGGCCTTTCAGATCGCCGGTGGCCTGTTTATGGTGTATGTTGCCTGGGAATTATCCAGTGCTCCGGCGTCGTCGAATAATGTCCGCGAAGCAGCAAAACATGCCCCCTCGTTGGTGAACGGGCTTACCCTGAGTGTGCTAAATCCCAAAGCCTATATTGCGTTTATGGCCACTTTTTCTCAGTTTATGCTGCCATTCTCATCAGCCTCAATGTCACTGGCGCTTACCGGTTTCCTTTGTCTGCTTCTGGTTGTGGTGATTGATTTTGTGGGGTTAAGCTGTGGCAGGCTTATCGCGCCATCTTATCGCGCCATCTTATCGCGCTGGTACTGCAAAAAACCGGCTATGGGCGGCTTATACGTATTCGGTTTAGCGTAGCGATGGTAGTGGCCGTAGGCTGGGCGTTCACGAAGGAATAGCGAAAGATTAATGAACCTGGGGCTGGCTCGCATTTTGGTCGCAAAATGGCTACCCTGTTGGCTATCAGTTCATCACCATTGCAGGTTATGGCCAAACCAAGAAAAAAGGACCGGTGCGTACGGTGCAGATCTCCTGTCTGCAATGCAAGGCCCCAATATTTAAATACCGTAAGGGCGGTAAAGGGGCGTTGGTAAAATGCTTTATTGAACGGATTGTGGAAGATCACACCACCACGGTATGTCATTGTCCTGGCTGTGGCCAGGAATTTGCCCGCGAAACCATGATCCGCGGCGCTCCTGCTTACAAAATGATTGGCGGCAAAGTCCATATGAAATAGGCTCTGTCAGTTATCAGAGCCTGTTCAACATTGTTTTAAGGCAGAGCAGACTAGCCGGCACCTTGCTCTACCGGCTGGCTTTGTTTAGCGGACTGCCCAAGCACAATCACAATCCAGACCAGCACACCGCCACCGGCTAGCGCCATGCCTACCCAGCCGGTGGAAGCATAGCCATAACCGGCTGATAAGGCCATGCCAGCCAGCCATGGCCCCAGCGCATTAGCTGTATTAAATGCCGCATGGTTCATAGCGCCAGCCAGGGTTTGCGCATCACCGGCCACATCCATCAAGCGGGTCTGTAAGGGCACCACCATGCCGCCCCCGATACCAATGAAAAACAGGGAAATCGTCATTAAATAGGCATTGCCCATTGACGCTGCGTACGCGGCCGCCGACAGCCCCAGCAAGATTTGAAACAAAATGGCGCTGCGCAGCAACCGGCCTTCTGAATAACGGCCGGCAATAATATTACCCAGGGTTACGCCAATGCCATAAATCAGTAAGGTTACTGAAATTCCCCATTCCGGGGCAGAGGTGGTATTCAGGTAAGATGCGCTGAAATAAGAATAGACTGAAAACATACCGCCAAATCCTATCGCCCCCATCAGTAACACCAGCAGCACATCTTTGTTTTTCAACGCCTGTAGCTCGGTCATGGGTTTCGCATTCGGGTTTGCCCCTCTAAAGGGTGCCGTTTTCCAAACCATAAGTGAGGTCACCAGCGCAAACGCCGAGATTAAAAAGAATCCGGTCCGCCAGCCAAACAGCTGGCCAATGCCGCTGATAGCAGGCACACCAATAATGTTTGCAATTGCCAGCCCCATGATGACATTACTGACCGCCTGGGCGCGTTTGTTTTTACCAGCGATATCGGCGGCAAACAACATCGCAATTCCAAAATAAGCACCATGTGGCAAACCGGCAATAAAGCGCGCTGCATTCATTGCCCAGTCTGACCAGGCCAGCGCAGTAAGCAAATTTCCCACAGCATAAAAGATCATCATCGAGATAAGCATGGTGCGACGGGCCAGCCGGGAAAAAAACAAAGTAATAAGCGGAGCGCCAACCACCACACCCAGCGCATAGGCGCTGATAGCGTGTCCGGCCACTTCTTCGGAGATATCAAAATCGGCAGCAAAATAGGGCAATAAACCCATTGCCGCGAATTCGCTACAGCCGATCACAAAGGTACCAAACGCCAGCCAGAAGGTGACGATGCGTAACGAATAGCCTTGCTGCTCAGAAGGCGGGTGAGCAGTGGGTTGTGCATGCTTCATGGCTGACCTCGTGTATCATTCAAAAAATTGGCGCTGTGGGCACTGAAAGCCGGACAGTTTACCATTTTGAAGAGGACAGGTGATTTAATGCTTTGTTGTTTCTTTGTTAAACAACCTTTGTGGTAGGGCTAATTTGTTCTAAGTTATAAAAAGCCGGTAAGATTTGACCGGCTTAGCGTCGGCGGGTTTTGCTAAAAGCAAACCAGCTACGTATTTTGTCTTTGCGTGGTAACAGCACCAGTGCCGCCAAAGCCCAATAAACCAGGGGCTCTGCAATAATGGTTTTTTGTGACCAGCTGTAATGCAACAGCACCAGCGGCATGCAGATATAGATTAAATTGTGCAGAGACTGCCAGCGCCGACCCATTTTTTTACGCAGTGACTCAAAAGAAGTGACGGTGAGGGCGGTGAGGATCAGTAATGCGCAAAGCCCGACAATAATATAGGGACGCTCGGTAATTTCACTGGCCAGCAGCGACCAGTCTTGCTGTAATTCAAACAGGATATAAACGAGTAAATGTGACAGCGCATAGACAAAGGTGTAGATACCCAGCAAGCGCCGGTATCGCATAATATCACCACACGGCAGATGGCGAGCCGCGGGCGAAACCAGCAAGGTTATAAACAATAAATGGACCGCATTGAGGCCGGTAAAATTGATCAGTGCTTCTACCGGATCTGCGCCTAACTGATTAGAGGCCCCCAGAAAAAACTGAAAGGTCAGCAAACCGGCTAAGATAAGATGGACCAGGGTTTTCCCGGTAAGTATTTGAGCCCGGGTCAGACGCGCCGGGCGTGCTAAAAGACGACGCATAAATTAATAGAAGCGCGACAGGTTCATATCTTGGTATAACGGCGCGACTTCTTGGTAACCATTAAACATTTTGGTATCGATCCGGTTGCGGGCAAACAATCCACCGGTATCAATGCGCCGTTCACTGGCCTGACTCCAGCGAGGGTGGTCAACCTCGGGGTTCACATTGGCGTAAAACCCGTATTCATTTGCAGCCAGCCGATTCCAGGTCGTAGGCGGTTCTTTGTCGGTCAGGGTGATCCGTACCACCGATTTGATGCTTTTAAAGCCATACTTCCAGGGCACCACCAGCCGGATTGGCGCCCCATTTTGAGGGGGCAAGGTTTTACCGTACAATCCCACCGACATAAGCGTTAATGGATGCATGGCTTCATCCAGTCGTAATCCTTCGACATAGGGGTATTCAACCCCGCCGCCCACAAACCGGCTGCGCTGGCCACGCATCTCATCAGGCCGGTACAAGGTTTCGAAGGCAACATACTTAGCCTTAGATAAAGGCTTAGCCTGCTTTAATAATTTGGCCAGTTCAAAGCCGGTCCAGGGAATGACCATGGACCAGGCTTCCACACAACGCAGGCGGTAGATGCGCTCTTCAAGGGCAAAGGTATTCAGCAGATCGTTATAATCCAGAGTGATGGGTTTTTCAACCAGTCCATCAATCTTTAACTGCCAGGGATCATAGGTTAACTTGTCGGCATATTTGGACGGATCGTCTTTGTCGGTGCCAAATTCGTAGAAGTTATTGAAGCTGGAAACTTTTTCATAAGGCGTCTGGGTAGCGTTGGTGCTAAATTCAGGTTTTTTTGAAAAATCCAGCGGCTTACCGTTGAAAGGCGCCTTGTCGTCATCATCGAACCAACCGATACCGCGAGCCGGGCCTGACAATAACGCGCTGGCGCCGACAAATCCCATCGATTTTAGTAAACGCCGACGGTCTTTGTAGATACGCTCATCAGTCACATCATTATCGGTAAGATGCACAGAGGGCTTAAACGGCTTTGGCATAGAGGACTCCGGTCAATACTTCCATTTTAATCAGCCGGCACCCGCCCTAAGAGGCAATGCCGACTCTTCTCTTACGAAACAGACCTGACCGGGTACAATAATCTTTCTTATGTTACACAACTTTCATCTGGTCGCGCTTATACCCCCCGTGTTTTGGCACAAACAGGGTGGAATAATGCCGGGAGGCAAACTCATCGGTCATGCCCGAAATGTAATCGGCAATGATGCGCTGACCATTGTTTTGCTGTTCAGCCTGCTGCCAGCGTTTGCGGGTATTTTCCGGTAATAATCTTTGCGGATCACTGCTGTAGGCTTCAAACAATGCCATTATAATTTGCTGGCCGCGGTATTCGAGTACCTGCACCTGGGACTGACAAATAACCTGCTGGTAAACAAACTGTTTAAACAGGCCCAGGGCCAGTTCGAAGCTGCGGGGCAGACGGGCCTGGTAGCGGAGTAACTCCAGCTCGAAGTACTCTGTTTCATCAATGCGGATCGCTGTGATAAACACATTCACCAGCGCCCCGATGGCATTTTTGCGTTCATATTGATGTTCGCTGAACAGTTTTGCTGCCAGTGTTGCAATGTTTTCAGACAGCCCGGGCACCTCCAGTTCACCAAGGGGCTTAACCACCTGCGCCATAAACCGGTCTTTGTTAACCATGTCCATGACAATTGCGTCTTCTAAATCATGAATACCATAAGCAATATCATCGGCCAGCTCCATAATTGTACAGTCAAACGATTTGAAGCGTGTACGGCGGTGAGCTTGCGCCGGATTTGCAAACTGCATAAATGCGTCACGATCGCTATGGGTGAGCGGCTCCAGAAGCCAGTCAAACATCTCAGCGTCACACCGAAACAGCCCCTTGGGAGGATGCCATTGTGAGGCTTTAATACCACGTAAGGCACCATCGGTAGGACCATACACGGCCGGGTTGGTCAGGGTATCGATAAAATTAGGGTATTTGATGAGTCCTAAAATACTGCGGCGGCATAAATTCATGCCATGGTGGGCGGTGTAAGGCTCAAGTTGGGTCACGATTCGAAAGGTCTGGCCATTGCCTTCGTAACCGCCATCATTGTGCATCATGTAATGCAGGGCAACTTCACCCCCATGACCAAACGGGGGATGACCTATGTCATGGGCCAGACACAAGGTTTCAATCAGGTTCGGGTCGAGATTCAGCGCCGCGGTCAGCTCGGGGTATTTTGACTGCAACTGGGCGGTGATGCCCGAACCAATTTGGGCGGCTTCCAGGGAATGGGTGAGCCGGGTGCGGTAAAAGTCGCTCAGCCCGACCCCGAGTACCTGGGTTTTTGCCTGTAGCCGGCGAAATGCCGCGGAATGCAATACCCGTGCTTTATCACGCTGAAAACTGTCGCGGTGGTCGCCGTCCCGCGGGACAGTGCGGGGCAACCGGCGCTGCTCCCAGGGAAAATTAGATGGTGTCGTCTGACTCATATCAACATCATTTGTCGGTTTCAAAGAACAAGGGATTAGGCTTCAGACTGCTCGTCCTGAGTAATTTCATCCAGACTGAGTGAAAAGCTGGGTACATATTTTTCAATAAAATAATCTACCTCGGGCGACTGATACTGCTTTAACAGCGTATCCAGCCGGTTTTTAGCCAGCTTAAATTCCTGATTACCGGCATTGAGCTCCTCCAGCGTCTTAAGATAGGCACACAGGACATCGGCAGCCTTGACAATAAATGCTTCGTCTTCGCTGTGTTTATGACCATCGATTAGCCGGGCGTAATCTTCGGTAAAGGCTTCGGGAGCCATCCCGATCAGCTTTTGCTCAGCAATTTTTTCTATTTTTTTGTACTCATTGGCAATGGTGCTGTTGAAATACTTTACCGGGGTCGGCAAATCGCCGGTGATGACTTCTGAGACATCGTGAAAAAGGGCAATGGTGGCAATGCGATCGGCATTGACGGTGCCATTGAAAAAACGATTACGAATCAGGGCCAGAGCATGGGCGACCATCGCCACCTGTAAAGAATGTTCCTGAACATTTTCGGTACGAACATTATGCATCAGCGGCCAGCGATTGATGAGCTTCATGCGGGCCAGATGGGCAAAAAAGTGACTTTGCTGCGTCATTGAGTTTATTGAACCTGCTGGTAACGGGAAAAAAAGTTATTAATTTTAGACAGTGCTGGTTTCAGTATGTCGGTATGCGGCAAAAACACCAGTCGGAAATAAATGCCTTCGTTAAGGTTAAACGCGCGGCCATGTACCAGCAGTATTTTTTCGCTGTTCAGCAAATCAAAAATCATTTTTTCGTCATTACTGATATTAAACCTGGCGGCCTCGACCCGGGCAAAACAATACATTGCCCCTTTGGGCTTCACACAATGAACACCTTCAATCTGATTTAACATGTCGTAGGTGATGTCGCGCTGCTGACGTAATCGTCCGCCCTCATTAACCAGATTCTGAATGCTTTGATACCCGCCCAGCGCGGTTTGGATCGCGGTCTGACAGGGTACATTGGCACACATGCGCATCGACGATAAAATATTGAGCCCTTCGATGTAATCCGCCGCGATGCGTTTGTTGCCGCTTACCACCAGCCACCCAGCCCGAAATCCGGCCACCCGATAATTTTTCGACAGACCGCTAAGGGTAACGACAAAGACATCGTCGGTTAATGAAGCAATACAGGTATGTTGATGACCGTCATACAAAATTTTGTCATAGATCTCATCAGAAAATATCACCAGCCCATGTTCCTGTGCCAACGCCACAATGTCTTCAAGCAACGCCTTACTGTACACCGCACCGGTAGGGTTGTTGGGGTTAATAAGGACAATGGCCCGGGTACGGGAGGTTATTTTGCTTTTGATATCGTCCAGGTCAGGAAACCAGTCAGCCTGTTCATCACAACGATAATGCACCGGTGTTCCTGAGGACAAGCTCACTGCGGCGGTCCAAAGCGGGTAATCCGGCGCGGGCAACAATACCTCGTCACCGTTATTCAGTAACGCCTGCATCGACATCATAATCATTTCGCTGACGCCATTACCGATGAAAACATCACTGATACGCAGGTTTTTGACCTCCATCTGCTGGTAATATTGCATCACCGCCACCCGGGCGCCATAGATACCGGTGGAGTCTGAATAGCCCTGGGAGGTGGGCAGGTTATGAATAACATCTTTGACAATATCGTCTGGCGCCTCAAATCCGAAGGGAGCCGGATTGCCAATATTCAGTTTTAGAATGCGGTGGCCCTCATCTTCCATCTTGCGGGCCTGGGCGGCAATCGGCCCGCGAATGTCATAGCAGACATTATCAAGTTTGTGCGAACGAGCTACTGGCTTCATAATCCTGGTTACCTGATGAGCGTGATCTTCAGCCTATCGCAAAGCCTGCTGACATGCGACGGGTAAATATGCATTTTTTATGAAAAAACAGCAGATAAATGCATTTGGTATCACCACCGCAGGGGGCGTAAAGAATGCCGCTGTCGTTGCTTTACCGAACATATCCAGCTTTCCCCCAAAATCATATAGCAATGACGTAGCGCCGATGAGGTGTAATGGATAGCCTTGACGAACAGCGCAGATAAAATCCAGCGCGAGGTGTTAATGGCTTGTTAAAATATGGCAATGCGCTATGGTAATAGCAGCAAGTCAGAAGTTTGACCTGCCACCAGAGACTGTCAGATTATTTCTGCTACGAGGCTGTCTATGTCACATTCGTTTAAAGAACCTCCCCATAACGCGATTACCGACAGTGGTATTGCCCGGGTTATTCCATGTCGGCAATTGTCGGCGGGCGATCCGTTAAAGTGGCTGGCGCTGGCGGCGCGAGACATGAAGCGGGCCCCGGTCCACACCTTTGTGTATGGCGTATTGTTTGCGCTGGTACCGTTACTGATTACCTATCTGGTCGCCATGACCGGCTGGCATCTGATTATCATGCCGGCGATGGTGTGTTTTATGCTCATTGGGCCGTTTCTAGCCGCGGGCTTATATGATGTTAGTTGGGAGCTGGAAAAGGGTCATCGTCCCAGCTTCGGGCACTCGTTAAAAGCCATTAAACGCAATGCGGTCAATGGCTGGGGCTTTGCTGTGGTGCTGATGATTCTTATGATTTTCTGGCTACGGGTGGCCTCATTGATTCATGCGCTGTATCCCCTTACCTGGATGAAACCTTTAGCGACTTATGGCCATTTTTGATTTTGGGAACGGCGGTGGGTGCAGTGTTTGCCATTTTGCTGCTGTTTATCAGTGCGTTCACTCAGCCTATTTTGATGGAACGCAAAGTTGACCTGGCCACCGCGCTATTAACCAGCGTAAACGCCGTATGGGTAAACAAAGGTCCGATGCTACTGTGGGCGGGAATTATCTTTTTTACGGTGGTGTTAGGGTTTGTAACCGGTTTTATTGGTTTTGTGGTACTGATGCCATTATTAGGTTATGCCACCTGGCATGCCTACATTGATACGATAGAGACTAAAAGAGCGCGTACCTACGAATAACCGCCAGAGCAAGGGATATTAGCAAGAGAGATAGGGTCAGGCTTCTTGCTCCGGCGTTCGTTGGCTTATTCGTCGTCAATCAAGGAAAAGCTGGTGGTGATTTCTACGCTGTCTTTAAGCATCAGCATTACCGAGCAATACTTTTGCGCCGATAACTCCACCGCACGTGCTACGGCTTTCTCACTGAGCTGCGAGCCTTTAACGGTATAATGAGCATGAATGGCGGTAAAGACTTTGGGCGGCTGTTCGGCCCGCTGTGCTTCAAGTTCACATTCACAGTGAGAGACTAGGTGTCGTCCTTTTTTGAGAATTTCGACCACATCAATACTGGAGCAGGCCCCGGCCGAAAGTAACACTGACTCCATGGGGGAGATGGCTTTGCCGTTACCGTCCATAACCGTTTTGTAGCCAGACTCGGTGACGCCGGTGAAGCTGAGTTTTTGATCCCAGGATACGGTTGCTTTCATGCTTTATCCTTTATTACTGCACAGGCGAACAGCCTGTTTATCAATGACAATTTTGCGCTGTTTGTACAACGCTCCCAGGGCTTTTTTATACGCCGCTTTACTGACCTGAAACCGTGAATAGATTTCATCGGGGGCACTTTTATCCGTTAAGGTCGATACCCCACCATGTGCCTCAAGGTCTTCAATAATAGCTTCCTCGAGGGTGCTGCGACCTACTTTGTCGGTGCGTTGCAAAGCGATATTGAGCTTACCATCAGGGCGGATTTCTTTAACGACGGCGTCTACCTGCTCACCGATTTTAAGCGGCTTGAACGCATCGGAATGAAAAATGACGCCGGTGAAACGCTCTGCAACCATGACCTTAAAGCCCAGATCGGTTTTAGCATAAACCACGGCACTGACCTGTTGTTTTTCGGTGAGGTCGTCGTTATGTTCTTCCAGAAAATAATGCAGGCGGGTAGCGCCCAGAATGCGGTTGGTCTTTTTGTCATAAAAAGCATGGACCACATAATACCGGCCCGGATCTATTGACGCTTCCTGATACTGGGTAGGCACCAGCAAGTCTTTGTCCAAACCCCAGTCAAAAAACGCCCCGAAATGGGTTGCATTCACTGCTCTGAGTACTTTGGTTTGGCCCACCAAGATAGCCGGGGGCGTGGTTTTGGCAATCAACGCCCCGGTTTCGTCGGGCAGGACAAACACCTCAAGGGTCTGACCGGGTGTGGTGTCTGCCGGTGCATCGCTGCTTAGCAAGGTCACGGTTTCTTCATCAAACTGATCTTCAGCCTGTGGATCGCGCAGCTGAAAACCAAATGGGAATTGGCCGCTTACCAGCAGCTCGTTTATTTTGCCAACCTGTATCATTGAACCTGACTGTTAAGAAAATTACGGTTACCATGATATCGCACAATCCAAATAAGAGCTAAGAAACTATGTGGTTAAATTGCGATTTAGGAGAAAGTTACGGCGCCTGGAAAATGCCGGTGGACTCAGCCATTATGCCGTTAATTGACCAGGCAAATATCGCCTGTGGGTTCCATGCCGGTGATCCGGTGACCTTGCAAAACTCGTTGGCAGAAGCGATTAATAATAAGGTTTCGTTGGGGCGCATCCATCTTACCCCGACCGTGAAGGGTTTGGACGTCGCAGTATGAGCATGTCCAAAACCGAATTAATTGCTGCCCTGCAATATCAGATTAGCGCCATAAGCGGTATGGCAACGCTTCAGGGGGGCCAGATAACCTATGTGAAACCCCACGGCGCCTTATACAACGATTTAATGCGACAACGCAGTCTCCGTGAAGCGGTATTTGAGGCCATTGGTAGTTTTGGGCATCGCCAGCTCACTGTCATGATACAGGCGCATCCTGATTATCAACAACTGCAGCGCGAAGCGGAAAAATTTGGTATTGAGATCATGTTTGAAGCCTTTGCCGATCGCCGTTATACCGATAAGGGGTATCTGGTCTCGCGCCGGGATGCCGGGGCCGTGCTGAGTCATGATGAAGCCATCGCCCAGGTACAACAACTTATCCGTAACGGCACGATTACTACCCAGAGCAAGCATCTGCTTAAGATAAAAGTAGACTCGCTGTGTGTGCATGGGGATACCGATGGCGCAGTGGAAATGGCAAAAACGATTCGCCAGCTCATTGATACTGCCAAAGGAGCATAATCAGCATGGAAGCGTTTGGCAGTATAAAACGTATCGAACCGGCCGGTATCGACGGGCTGATTGTTTATTTTGAGCAAGACACCCTGAGCAAAACCAACCAGGCGGTTCAGGCAATGAAACACGCCTTGAAAACCAGCCATGCACAATGGCTGAATGCGGTTATTCCAGGCTATGATTCTTTGTTGGTGTTATTCGACTTACAGCAAGCTGATGTTCACACGGTATACCAGGCGCTTCGTGCGGCCAAACCAAAACCGGTAAGCGTGGAACAAACACAGCATTTTGAGCTTCCAGTATGGTATCAGGCCCCCGAAGCCAATGATTTTGACTCGGTAAGTGAACATACCGGGCTGCGCCCGGATGAAATTATTCGTCTGCATACGCAGTCTGAGTTTCAGGTTTTTACCATTGGTTTTTCCCCCGGATTTGCTTACATGGGCGAGCTGCCAGAAGCGTTGAGCTGTCCGCGTTTATCTACCCCTCGTAGCAAGGTCCCTAAAGGGGCGGTAGCCATTGCCGATCAGCAAACTGCAGTATATCCCAGTGTCTCGCCGGGTGGCTGGCACTTGCTTGGGCTGTGCCCGACCTTGCTGTTCAACCTTGATTGGGAGCAGCCTGTGAAATTGCAACCAGGCGATACCGTGCGTTTTTACGCCATAGATGAACAGCAATACAGGGCGATGTGTAATGAGTAATGTAACCGTCACCATTAAAGATGCCGGAATGCTGGCGCTGGTGGTCGATGCCGGCCGTAGTCTGAGCATGCAGGAGGTCGGGTTTTGTGTGTCCGGGGCAGCGGATATTCGTAGCTATCATCTGGTTAACTGGTTATGTGGCGATCCGCGTCACAGTGCTACTTTTGAGGTTATCGGCACTTTCTGTTTCAGTGTCAGTGACGCCTGCACCATCGCGGTGGGCGGTCCCCAGCTTGATTTGCAGATAAACAATACCGCGGCTACGCCCTGGCAGACCCAACAGCTCAATGCCGGCGATACTGTCACGGTAACGCCGGCGCGGTTGGGCACCCGTAGCTATATCGGTATTGCCGGCAAGTGGGCGCTGCCGTTTGTAGGCGAAAGCCAGTCTATCGTGGTTCGTGAACAAGCTGGTGGGTTGGGTAATGAAGGCAGGCCGCTGAAAGTAAATGATGAAATTGTGGTCGACACCCTGGCCGCCGCCACCCACACCGATCGACATTTAGCAGCCGAAGAAATTCCGGATTACAGCCTGGATACGCCACTGGATATGATTCCCGGCTATCAGGCCCACACCTTTGAAGGCTGGCAATTACCCCTGTTTCTTGACAGTGAATATGAAGTAACCAATCAAATAGATCGGATGGGATATCGCCTCAAGGGGCAGCCAATTGAGCCGCAAATCAGTACAATGCATTCTGAAGGCATCAATTTTGGGGCTATTCAATTGCCGCCGGATGGCCAGCCCATTGTGATGATGTCAGACCGGCAGACATTAGGCGGGTATCCGAAAATCGGGTGCGTTGCCGAGTATGATATTTATCGTCTGGCCCAGGCTGTTCCCGGTGATATGGTTACCTTTGCCAGGATTGATATCGACAATGCCCGGGCCAAATGGTTACTGAGGAATCGTCTGGACAGACAGTTATTTGAAGGTGAACAGCAGTTATGACAACAGCGTTTTTAAACAACGCGTACATGCCATTAGAACAGGCATCCATTTCACCGATGGACCGGGGATTCTTATTTGGTGATGGTATTTATGAGGTTATCCCAACGCACTATGGCAAGCCCATTGGGTTGCAGGCACATTTATCGCGCATGAGTGATGGTTTGGCTGAGTTACAAATCGATAATCCCTATAGTGCCCAACAGTGGCAGACGCTGATTGATACGCTGATACAGCGTAACCGCAGCGAACTGGGCAGCGATTACATCGGCGTGTATTTGCAGATAACCCGGGGTACCGTGATGAGCCGGCAGCATGCGTATCCGCAAGACATTACGCCCACCGTCTTTGGCTATGGATTTACCCTGGCGGCGCCACCGGCGACCACGCCTGAGCAGGTTACCACCCTGGATGTGGCGTTATTAAAAGACCGGCGCTGGGAACGCTGCCACATCAAGTCAACCTCGCTGCTGGGTAATGTCATGCATTTTGAGCAGGGCAAAGCACAGGGCAAGCAGGAAGCTATTTTGCTAAATGCGCATGATGAGGTCACCGAAGCCAGTTCGTGCAATGTTTTTGTGGTCTGGCAGGGTGATATTTATACCCCGCCGCTGGATTATCAGTTGTTACCGGGTATAACCCGCAAGCTGGTCATTGAAAGCCTGGCTAAAGAAGGCATTGCGGTGTACGAGCAGGTAATCAGCAAAACCATGTTACTGCAGGCCCAGGAAGTGTGGCTGACCAGCTCCAGTAAGGAAATCACCCCGGTTACTCACATCGACGAGCAAACCATCGGGGAGGGGCAGGCAGGCCCGGTGTGGGAAGCAGCCTTGGCAGCATTTAACAAGCACAAGTTTACGCTATAAAAAAGCCCGCTGATTCAGGTGAATCAGCGGGCTTTTTCAATAAGTTGTAATGACGAAGTAGTCACACAGATTAAATCACAATAGATTAAACCTCAGCTACCGCATTAAACAGATCCCCGGGGATCTCAGTCCAGGTTGTCGCAGTCACCGTCAGTACACTCACCGTATAAATACAGGCTGTGATGCGTGAGTTTCATCTTGTTTTCAGTCGCAATTTCAAGCTGGCGACGTTCAATCATGTCGTCTTCAAACTCTATGACCTTGCCACACTTAAGACAGACCAGGTGGTCATGATGGTCCTTGTGACTCATCTCAAAAACGGATTTGCCACCTTCAAAATGGTGACGATTGAGAATGCCAGCATCGTCAAATTGGTTCAGAACCCGGTAAACCGTTGCCAGCCCAATTTCCTCGCCCTGATCAATAAGAATCTTGTAGACATCCTCAGCACTGATATGCTGATTCTTTGGCTCCTGCAATATTTGCAGTATTTTCAGGCGCGGCAAGGTGACTTTTAGGCCAGCCTTTTTTAACTCTTTATTTTGATCCATTAATACCAACTTCAGGGCTGTTCGAAGATAGAGGTTATTATAGGTAACTTGAATTGATTTGAAAGTAAAAGGGTACCTTTGTCAAATGTTTGGGCAAAAAACCATCATTTAGCGCCGGTCTATCCCCCCGGCAGAAAAATTGGGGGCCATAACGCATTCGCTTTTAGATAAGGCCAGAACAAAACTTCAAACAAACTATTTGTTTACACAAATATAACATTTTTGTATGTTAGCCGTCGCAGTAAGATTTTCAGGATGTAGTAAGGTGCGGCTCACAGTTGTCAAAAAAATAATAATAGGGTTTGCCATATTCTGGCTATTGTTGTTAATTATTGGGGTGTTATCGTTTTTTGGATTAACCGAAATAAGACAGGCGGCGGTCTCGGTGGTAGAAGAAAAAATGCCACTGCAAATTCAGATGATGGAAATAAAATCCGAAACACTGACCTTAGCTACTATCGTTGCCAATGGCTTTCATAAAACCGAGCCCGCCGCACTTACCCGTAATGCGAATGAATTCAGTGCGTTGAGCACTAAATTTAATGCGCAACTTACTCAACTTGAACAACGCACGGTCAACAGCGTACGGCAGCAGACGATTGAGCAGGCCATCGCTCAGTCACAACAGTTCATAGAGGCTGCAAGCCTCATGTATCAGGCGCTGCAACAAAAATTACAGCTACAAAAGCAACGAACCGCCAGGTATACCGAAGTACTCAATAGCGCGGATGAAGCCAGCGCGTTGATGCTGGACTTAAGTTATCTTGATAACAATGCGCCAGGATTAGAGACGCTGATCGGCGCAGGAACCAATATTGATAACAAGCTTCTGACTCTCAATCAGGCTCTGGCCGATTTAATTCAGGCCGACCAGCGCAGCGCCACTTCGGCGGTGATTGAAGATCTGAATTATCAATTTAGCAATCTTACTGTCGATAAGGACTTTTTAAACCGGTTAGCCGAGACCATCGACAATGACGGTACGGTCAAGGCGTTTAACGAAGAATTTGAAAAGCTTACCGACGCGGTCAACTCACCGGAAACCGGCTTGATCGCATTGCATCTTGCGGTCCAGCAGGCCGCCGAACAAAGTATCGAATATCACAATGAAGCCGATAGAGCGCTGGGTCAGGCATTAGCTGCCACCAATACGCTGTTTGAAGCAGTGAGTAAAGCCACTATTGAAGGTCAGCATAGTATTGTAGAAACCGTTCAGGAAAGCCTGCTGGAAACGCTGGTCGTTACCGCGGTGGGACTGGTGGCAGCGTTTATTCTGGGCACCATGGCCACCCGCAGTATTGCCCGTCCGCTGACCCAAATCAACCACGGCCTGGATGCACTGGCGCAGGGCGATTTAACCACCTCCCTGAACGAGAAAGGCAATGACGAATTTTCAGTGTTGGCGCACAAAGTCAATATGCTGATCCAGAGCTTGCGGGAGTTGATTGGGAATATTCACACTCAGGAAACCCAGCTGGTGGCGATTTCAAAAGATAGCGTGGCGATGGGTGAGCAGAGCCTGAAAGATGTTGATGAACAACGCGAACAGGTCACCCGTACCGCAGAAAATACGCAAAATGTGCAGCACACCAGTCGCAGTAATCTGACGCAGATAAAACGCTCCAGCACCTCACTACAAACCATTACCCGCCAGAGTGAGGCGATTTCTTCGCTGGTGGAACAATGTCGAAGACAAAGCAATGAACAGGCTGCTCAGGCAGATGAATCGGCCCGAACCATTGCCCGGCTGGATGAAAACAGTCGAAACATTGGTAGTATTCTGGATGTGATTAAAACCATTGCTGAGCAAACTAATTTATTGGCATTGAATGCGGCCATTGAGGCGGCGCGTGCCGGTGAACAGGGACGCGGTTTTGCGGTGGTAGCGGATGAGGTGAGAACCTTAGCCAATCGGACCCAACACTCCACCGAAGAAATAGAACGCATGATCAGCAGTCTGCAACAGGATGCCAGTAGCGCGGTAACCGCGATTACTGCAGGTCGGGAGCAAGCCCGGGCAGGGGTGGATGTTATCGAGCAGGTTAAGCAACAGGTGGCTCAAATCAGTGAGATTATCGGGCAACTAGGCCAGATAAATGAACATATAGTCGCAGATACCCAGCAGCAGGATAGCTTGTTGGCCGAGGTCGCCAGCAGTCTTGAAACCATTGTGCAACTGGCCGATTCCAGTGCCCATAGCACTCACCAGGCAAATGATGCAGTGATGCAGCTTGATAGTCAGATGGATAGCCTGAGAAAAGCCGTAGAGCGATTCAGACTGTAATCCGCCACAGCGGCTCAGTGCACGGTGACTGATAAAACAAAAAAGCTGCCCGGGCAGGCAGCTTTTTGCTTTGACTGTTTTAAATCAGCCGGCTTAATTCAACCGTGAAGGTTAAGCCAGTTCAGCCAGACACAGTTCATCGTATAACTGCTTACACCAAGCTTTAACCCGTTCTTCGGTCAATTCAGGTTGACGGTCTTCGTCAATCCCCAGACCGACAAAATGGTCATCATCTGCCATTCCTTTAGAGGCTTCAAATTCATAGCCCGCGGTAGGCCACTGACCTACCAGGATGGCACCTTTGGGTTCAACGATATCGCGAATCATGCCCATCGCATCCAAAAAATATTCGGCATAATCTTCCTGATCACCACAACCAAAAATAGCCACCAGTTTGTCTTCAAACTCGAGCTCTTCAAGGTCCGGGAAGAAGTCATCCCAGTCACATTGGGCTTCGCCGTAATACCAGGTCGGAATACCAAAAATCAGCAGATCGTATTCTGCAATGGCTTCTTTGCTACTTTTTGCAATATCGAAAACATCAATAAGATGCTTTCCTAATTCTTTTTGAATCATCTTCGCGACATGTTCTGTGTTACCAGTATCGCTTCCGAAAAATAGGCCAACAGTTGCCATATTCAACCTCTATTGTTTAACTGTTTTGCTTACACGCCGGTGCCTAACCAGAATACCTCAATCAGGCCTTTTGCTAAAAAACCAAGTGCGCCTGCACCTAACACGCCGTAGACCACAACCTTACCAATAATCGGCACATCGTTTTTTTTTAATACGTCGTGCACGGCTAAACCCATTAAGATAAACAAGCCTCCCAGGCCGATGTATATCGAAACAGATTCAAATATCTCGTAACTGTTAGCGGGCATAAACCCCTCATCCCAATTCGGCGTGAACTATATCATATCCTATACGCTTGCGGCACAGGATAGCGTTTAAAAATACCTGGTTAATTTGTGCTCTGCTGCTTTAAAAAATTCTCTACAACCGCATTAAACGCGGCCGGTTTTTCGGCATGCAGCCAATGCCCCACACCCTGAATGACATGGGCTCTGGCAGCTGGAAACAATGCGGCTATCGCATCTTGATGAGCAGTCTGAATATAATCCGATTTACCGCCTTTAATAAACAGGGTGGGACGGGTGAACTGCATCTTCACGGACGGCCATGAACGAATCTCATCATAGGCGGCGGTTAAGCCGGCTAAATTAAAGCGCCATTGCCACTGCTGCTGGTCGTTCTGATACAAACTTTTTAGCAGAAATTGTCGGACACCCGGCTCGCTAACATGTTCGCTGAGTTGTTTATCAGCATCTTTGCGGTTGTCCAGTGTTGCCAGGTCTACGGCTTCAAGCCCGTTAATAATGGCATCATGGCGGGCCGGATAATCCACTGGCGCAATATCCGCAACCATCAGGCTGGCAATTTTGTCCGGATAATGCAATGCACACAACATCGCGGCTTTTCCACCCAGCGAATGCCCAAGCAGATGATATTCATCAGCGCCAATATGCTTTAACACCGCATCAATTTCATGGGCGGTCTGAATCAGGTCAAAAGATTCAAAATGCTGTGACTGTCCATGATCAGGCAAGTCGATACTAAGAATATTATAGTGCTGACTAAAGTGGCGTTTAATTCCGGCCAGATTATCAAGGCTGCCAAATAAACCATGAATCAAAACCAGCCATGAAGCAGAAGATTCGTTTTCGGTGGTTTCGTAATGTAACTTAATGCTCATTTCAAACACCCAGCGTCGAAAGCTGAATATTAACCTTTTGGCCAATATTCACTTAAAAAATTAATCACCCCATAATCTATCTGGGGCCAGAAACAAAGAAGCCGGCATAAAACACAAGGTTTTAATTACCGGCTACCTATTACCTGAGTAGAGAGCTAATCAGGTATTACAGCAATCGTTTCAATAATTAAATTGAAAAGCTCTGCAAGTCTTTTCCGTTTTCGATGGCTTCTTTAAACACTTTTGGCATACGGCCAATACCGGTCCATTTATGTTCCTGGCCATCAGCATCGGTCAGTGAATACTTAACGGGCCTTTTCTTGCCTGTTTTGCGCGTCTGGGTTTTTGGTACCTGACCCGCTTCTAAATCGTTAACATCCAACCCTGCTTCTTGCATTTGCTGATGGATCTGCGCGATCTTCTCTAATTTTTCTTGCTCTTTTTTCTCATCTTCGGCGGCTTTTTCCCGACGCTTTTCAATGATGTTACCAAGCTTGTCCTGAACCGTTTCAAGTTCAGACAAAGACAATTCCTTTACTGCTCCCTGTAAACGTCTTCCATGGGTTAAAATATCTAAAAATTCGCTCATTTATTAACCTTGCGTTTATTTATTATCAGTACTTTATACATCATAGTTAATTTTTATAAAAAAAAAAAGCAGCGATGTGCTGCTTTTATTAATTAAATAAACGTTAAAAAGATCAGTTTTACATATTCGGGTAATTAGGCCCGCCCGTTCCTTCTGGGGTAACCCAGCGAATATTCTGTGAAGGATCTTTGATATCGCAGGTTTTACAATGAATGCAATTTTGAGCATTTATTTGAAATACCTGCTCCCCGTCTTGCTCCACCACCTCATAAACCCCGGCAGGACAGTAGCGTTGAGCGGGTTCTGCATACTTAGGTAGGTTGACCTTTATCGGGATGTCTTTATCAATCAACTGCAAATGACAAGGCTGATCTTCTTCATGGTTGGTATTGGATAAATACACCGAGGAGGGCTTGTCAAAACTTAATTGTCCATCCGGTTTGGGATAATCAATCTTCACTGCCTGATCGGCGGTTTTTAGCTGCGCATGGTCTGGGGTGTTATCTTTTAATGTGACCCCCATTAAATTGCCGCCAAAAAAGTTTTGCTCCAGGGTATTAAATGCACCACCCCAGAAATTGCCATATTTATGGATGGCCGGACCAAAGTTGCGTGACTTATACAGCTCATCATATAACCAGGAGTTTTTAAGATTTTCTGCAAAAGCGCTTAGGTTATTTGATTCACTGTTGTTTTTAATAGCATCAAAAACGGTTTCTGCCGCCAGCATGCCCGACTTCATAGCGGTATGATTACCTTTAATTTTAGCAAAGTTCAGGGTGCCGGCGTCGCAACCGACTAATAAGCCACCCGGGAAGTGCATTTTAGGCAGGGAGTTAAAGCCGCCCTTAGTAATGGCTCTGGCGCCATATGAAACCCGTTTACCATTTTTGAGATACTGACTAAAAACCGGGTGATGTTTCAAGCGCTGAAATTCATCAAAAGGACTCAGGTAAGGATTGTCATAATTTAAATCGACAATAAGACCCACTAATACCTGATTATCTTCGGCGTGATACAAATAACTACCCCCTGTGGCCTCATCCAGAGGCCAGCCTGCGGTATGAATGACCTTACCAGGTTGGTGCAATTCGGGGTCGATATCCCAGATTTCTTTAAAGCCTAATGCATAATGTTGTTCACTGGCGTCTTTATCCAGCTCAAACTTTTCATTTAAGGTTTTACCCAGGTGGCCTCGGGAGCCTTCGGCAAATAAGGTATATTTGGCACGCAACTCCATGCCCGGCATATAGCCGTCTTTGTGTTCACCGGCGGCACTGACGCCCATGTCTCCGGTGACCACCCCGGCCACACTCCCATCATCATTGTAAAGAATGTCGGTGGCCGGGAAGCCCGGAAAAATTTCAACGCCCAGCTCTTCTGCACGTTCGGCCAGCCAGCGGCACATATTACCCATGGAGGTAATATAGTTACCTTTATTATGCATGGTTTTCGGGGTCATCCAGGCAGGCAGCTGGCGGGCTGAAGATTCGTCTTTTAACAAATAAATTTCATCTTCGGTCACCGGCGTCGATAGGGGTGCCCCTTTTTCTTTATAGTCTGGGAAGAGCTCTTCAAGGGCGCGGGGTTCAAAAACTGCACCCGATAAAATGTGCGCGCCTACTTCTGAGCCTTTTTCTACTACGCAGACCATAAGTTCCTGGCTGGCTTCGTTTGCCAGCTGCATCAGCCGACACGCAGCAGCCAGACCACTTGGACCAGCGCCAACAATGACAACATCAAAATCCATTGATTCACGTTCCATACAGGCTCCTTAAAAATTATCGTTATAGTGCACTATAGGTGAAACAAATAATGCGAAGTGTCAAAAACTTGTAAATTAAATACCGCCTCGAAAGGTAATCCAGGTTGACGTTTACGTCAACAGGAAGTAGATTGCAAATAAGTTTACGTAAACGTAAAGGTTGTAATTATCCTTCATGGTTTTACGTTAATGCAGCGTAAAGCGATGAAGTGACATCAGAATTAATTTATCTGATGGGTTCTGAAACAGGGTGCTCAGTCACCGGCAAACACTCACATCTTGAGGTAAGAAATGAAAATACTTGTACCGGTCAAGCGTGCCATTGACTACAACGTAAAAGTGCGGGTAAAGGCTGATAATTCAGGTGTTGATCTCACCAACGCCAAAATGGCCATTAATCCCTTTTGTGAAATTGCGGTGGAAGAAGCCGTACGCCTGAAAGAAAAAGGCATCGCCGAAGAAGTGGTGGTGGTGTCTGTGGGCAACAAAAGTTGTCAGGAACAAATCCGAACAGCTCTTGCTTTAGGTGCTGATCGTGGTATTCAGATTGACACCGACGAGTCACTCGATTCGCTGCAAATTGCCAAGCTACTGGCGAAGCTGGTTGAAAAAGAAGAACCCGGGCTGGTTATTCTTGGCAAACAAAGCATCGACTCTGATAATAATCAGACGGGTCAGATGCTGGCCGCACTGACCAATATGCCGCAGGGCACCTTTGCCTCAGAAGTTGTGGTTGAAGGCGATGCCGTTAAGGTAACGCGTGAAATTGATGGCGGCCTGCAAACTATCAGCTTAACGATGCCCGCGGTAGTGACTACCGATTTGCGTTTAAATGAGCCGCGGTATGCCTCGTTACCGAACATCATGAAAGCCAAACGTAAGCCGTTGGATGTGATGCCGGCCAGCGATTTTGATGTTGATTTAACCTCAAAGGTCAAAATGCTCAAAGTAGAAGCCCCGGCGCAACGTAAGGGCGGCGTGAAAGTAGCGGATGTTGCTGAATTAATTGATAAGCTTAAAAACGAAGCAAAGGTGATCTGATGACTGTTTTAGTATATGCAGAGCATGATAATGACCAGCTTAAGCCCGAAACGGCCAAACTGGTAAACGCGGCCACCCAGATTGGGGACGATATTCATTTACTGGTTTCCGGCCAAAACTGTGACAGCATCGCCAGCGAAGCCGCCAAAATCAGTGGAGTGACTAAGGTATTAAAGGTCGACAGTGAGCATTTTTCTCATCAACTAGCTGAAAATACCGCAGATCTGCTGGTGGAATTAGGCAAAGATTACAGCCATATTCTGGCCAGCGCTTCTACCACCGGCAAAAATTTTATGCCGCGCGTGGCGGCTTTGTTAGATGTCGCCCAATTATCCGATGTTATCGCTATTGAGTCAGCAGATACCTTTGTGCGGCCTATTTATGCCGGTAACGCCATTGCTACCGTACAGTCACAAGATACCATCAAGGTGCTGACCGTGCGTGCTTCAGCCTTTGATGCCCAAAGTCTGGATAACAATGCCGAAGTTGAAGCTCTGACCATGGGCTCGGCCGCTAAAGGCGCCGAATTTGTTAGTGAAGAACTGACAGAGTCTGAGCGTCCTGAGCTGGGTGCCGCTGAAATTATTATTTCGGGCGGTCGTGGTATGCAAAATGGCGAAAACTTTGCCATGCTGGAAGGCATTGCTGATAAATTAGGCGCAGCGATTGGCGCTTCACGGGCTGCGGTAGATGCCGGATTTGTTCCCAATGACATGCAGGTCGGTCAGACCGGCAAAATTGTTGCGCCGCAGCTGTATATTGCCGTCGGTATTTCCGGTGCTATCCAGCATTTGGCCGGCATGAAAGACTCAAAGGTCATTGTGGCTATCAATAAAGACGAAGAAGCGCCCATTTTCCAGGTCGCTGATTACGGTTTGGTAGGGGATTTATTCGACATTCTGCCAGAGCTCGAAAAATCCATTTAAATTGATTGCGCGGGGCCTGGAGCCTGCTTCAGCACCCCGCGAATATTACACCCGTACTACAGAATTATCCTCATTACTTAACGGCGAACGCTGGTACCCATCTGCTTCCCAGTCATTTTCCCAGCATTTATCGTCCACCCAATATCGAAAAGCGTATTCGTGATCTTTTTCCAGGGTCACCGTTTGCGTAAAGTCCCCGTTTTTAAGTTTACGCATGGGCGATACTGCTTTATCCCATTGATTAAAATCGCCAACCAGCCGGGCCCGGGCGGCTTTACCAGCCTCTGATGCCTTGAGCCGGAAGGTCACCTTACATACAGGTTTTGATTTCAGATACTGCTTTTTAAGACTCATGATTTGTTCATCCGTTGCCATGGTTCGCACTATTAAATTACGATTAAAAAGTAACCATATCAAGGGGCCGGGTGCAGTTTTTTGAAAAAATATACGGCTGTGATGCGCTGTTGCCAGGATGTTTTGAAAAAGATCATATTTATTAACAGTTTTACACATGCCATTGTCTCAAAGACGCGATAGACTGCCTGAATAAGAATTAAAATACGCCTTATCACCTTTTTTCATAAAAGGGATGCGTTAAAAAATGCTCCAATTATCAAAGGGAATAGAATGAAAAATGCTGTCTGGACCAAAGCGGGTATACCGCTGGTTATTGTCCTTGTTGCCATAGTTCTGGCGGTAGTGCTGGTAAAAAGTAAACAACCCCCGCCCACCGAACCCGTTGAAACAAAAGCATTTTTAGTGGATGCTGAACCAGTGAGCAGAACCGCGGTAACGTTTACGGTGAGCTCCCAGGGCAATGTTATTCCTAACCATCGAACTAACCTTAGTGCCCAGGTAAGCGGTAAAGTTGTTGATATTTCAGATAATTTTGTGGCCGGTGGCATGTTTGATAAAGGTGAGGTGCTGGTCACCCTGGAATCTGACGACTACCAGACCGAAATCAGTCTGGCTGAAGCACAACTGGCCCAGGCCCAGGCCGCTCTGACTGAGGAGATGGCCCGTGGCGAGGTGGCCAAAACCGAATGGCAGTCAGTAAATTCTGGCATTCCCCCTGAACTTGGGCTACGAAAACCCCAGTTGGCACGCGAGCAGGCTAATGTGAAAGCCGCGCAGGCACGTCTGGAGCGTGCGCGACGTAATCTGCAGCGCACTGAAATCCGGGCCCCCTACAATGGTCTGGTGGTATCGCGCGACATTGATATTGGTCAGTTTGTGGGGCTAGGCAGTACGGTTGGCACCTTGTACAGCACCGATATTGCGGAAATACGATTGCCGGTGGCCGATAGCGATATGGCCTTTATCGATCTGGATCAGGGTATAGGCCGCAAACATAACGTCTTATTAAAAGCGCGGGTGAACGGCATGTCCCAGCAATGGAGAGCCAGCCTGGTGCGTTCTGAAGGTGTATTAGATGAAGCCAGCCGGGTAAGCTATTTGGTGGCGCGCTTGCCAGATCCCTACCAGCGCAACAGTGAGGGTGGACAGCCGTTGTTACGCTTTGGTCAGTTTGTAGAGGCAGAGATCACCACCGGTAAACAACGTGATTTGTTTGTACTGCCCCGCAGCGTTTTGCGTCTGGATCAGACCATTTTGACGGTAAACGATGATAATGAAATTCAAATCAAGCCGGTTGAAGTCGCCCGTACCAATGCCAGCCAGGTCTTCATTGCCGACGGTTTGGAAAACGGTGAACGGGTGGTGTTAAGTGCCGTTCCCAATCCTTACAACGGAATGCAAGTTCGGTTACCGGGCGACGAGCCCCAGCCGCCAGAGATAGACGAAGATACCCCTGATGAAACTGAGCAAGTTAAGGTAGGGGGATAGCCGGATGAGTAGGATTGATACACACAAAGGGATGATTGCCTGGTTCGCCAGAAACAATGTCGCCTCAAATCTGCTTATGTGGGTTCTGCTGATAGGCGGTTTGGTTAGTGCCTTCACGATTCAAAAACAGATTTTTCCGCCGGTCGAAATTAATGTGGTGAATGTGCGCGTACCCTATCTGGGCGCGGCCCCTCAGGAAGTAGAAGAAGGGGTGCTGTTAAAGATAGAAGAAGCTATCGAAAATCTGGAAGGCATCAAAAAGATAACCTCCACTGCCCGGGAGGGGCTGGGCACCGTTAGCATTGAAGTAGAAGAAACCTACGATGTGCAGGAAGTGCTTGATGAAGTGAAGGTACAGGTGGACGCCATCCCCAGTTTTCCTGGTAACACCGAAAAACCGGTTATCTACCGACAAAAAATACAGTCAGATGTTATCTGGGTGTCGGTCTATGGAGAAGCCAGTGAGCGCGAATTAAAAGAGTTTGCCAAGCAAATCAGAGATGATATTGCCAATCTTGATGGTATCACCAGTGTCACTGTGGTCGGTGCCCGCGATTATGAAGTTTCCATTGAATTGTCAGAGCGTGACTTGCAAAAGTACAACCTGACTTTTTCCGAGGTGGTCAACAAGGTCAGACAGTCCAGTGTCGATTTACCCGGTGGCTCGATTCGCACCGATAATGGCGATATTTTGCTTCGTACCAAAGGACAGGCGTATACCGGCAGGGAGTTTGCCCAGCTTACCCTATTAACCAGCAGCGATGGCACCAGAGTGAGCCTGGGGGATGTAGCCACCATCGATGATGGTTTTGTAGAAGACAACCGTTTTGCGTATTTTGACGGTAAACCCTCGGTCAGCATGCGAGTGCGGGCGGTGGGCGATCAGAATGCCCTGGAAATTTCCGAACAGGTTAACAACTATATTGCCGAAAAAAGCCCTGAGTTTCCGGCACATCTGAAAGCCGATACCTGGGGTGATGTATCATTTTACCTGAATGACCGTCTCAATATGATGCTGGAAAATATGGGCTTCGGTGCCTTGCTGGTATTCATTGTACTGTCACTGTTTTTACGGGTGAAACTGGCTTTTTGGGTGATTTGGGGGCTGCCGGTTTGCTTTTTAGGCGCCATCCTGGTGATGCCAATGGAATTTGTTGGGGTATCGATTAACCTGCTGAGCCTGTTTGCCTTTATTCTGGTATTGGGGATTGTGGTGGATGATGCCATCATTATGGGGGAGTCAGCCTATACCGAAATCGATACCAAGGGACATTCCACCGACAATGTTATTGCCGGGGTTAAAAAGGTGGCCATGCCGGCGACCTTCGGGGTGCTGACCACCATTGCCGCATTTACCCCGATGTTGATGGTGTCCGGGCCCTTTGGGGTTATCTGGAAGTCCATCGGCTGGGTGGTCATTGTGTGTCTGGTGTTCTCGCTGGTGGAATCGAAACTGATTTTACCTGCGCACCTGGTACACATGAAACTGAGTAAGCCCGATCCCGATAAACAAAATCGTTTTCAGCGTTTTCGCAATATTTTCAGTGAAGGTATCAAACGATTTGTCACCAACCAATATGCGCCATTTTTGGCCAAAGCGGTTCGCAATCGCTATACCACCCTGGCCACTTTTGTGGCGATGCTGATTCTCACCATCGGCTTGTTCGCCGGCGGCATTGTACGTTTTGTCTTTTTCCCCGATATTCCCAGTGATTTTATGTCGGCCAGCTTTGAATTGCAGCCGGGCTCCTCACTGAGTCAGCGGGATAAGGCATTGAACGAAATGCTGGCCGCCATGCATCGTATGAATGACAAAGTGGAAGAGGAAACCGGCTCTGGGGTGATACAGCATGCCATCGCATTTGATAATGGTAATCTTGGCGGCGAGGTGTTTGTGGAGCTAAGCAAAGGCGAAACCCGTGAATTGCCAGATTATGAAATCCATCAGTTGTGGCGTGAGCAGATGCCTGAAATACCGGGAGTTAAAACTCTCAATATTGGTTCGGGAGACGGTTTTGGCGGTCCGGACATGAGCTTTGAGTTCACCTCTGCAGACATCAATGCACTGCAGGAGGCCGCCCAGGCATTAAAAGATCGTCTGGCCAGTTACGAGGGCTTGAGTGACATTAATGACTCCTTTGCCGGCGGCAGTGACGAAATACAGCTATCGCTTAAACCCCAGGCAGAAACGCTGGGGATCAGCTTGCAGCAGCTTGGCCAACAAGTGCGCTTTGGCTTCTATGGCGCCGAAGTACAGCGTCTGCAACGCGATGATGAAGAAGTAAAGGTCATGGTGCGCTACCCGCAAGAGGCCCGTAACTCGATAGAATACCTAGAAAACATGCGGGTAAGGGCACCGAACGGGGATGATATTCCCTTTGAAGAGGTGGGCCAGATCAGTCTGGGTGAAGGGTTTTCGTCGATTGTGCGGGTGGATGGTAACCGCTCTATCACCGTAGGGGCTAAAGTAGACAAAGGCTTACTGGAACCGGGGGAAGTCACCCGCGATGTGGTGATGACCGTGATCCCTGATATTCTGGAGCGTTACCCGCAAGTGGACTTTCAGCTGCAGGGGAACTCCAAAGAAGAACAGGATGCGCTGTTCAGCATGTTCCAGGGTCTGATGTTTGCGTTGTTTGCCATCTATGCGCTGTTGGCTATCCCCTTAAGATCGTATTCACAGCCATTTATCATCATGGCGGTTATCCCGTTTGGGGTGGTGGGGGCAATTGTCGGGCACCTGGTGCTGGGCATGGCAGTCAGCTCCTTGTCGCTGTGCGGAATTATTGCGTTATCCGGCGTGGTGGTTAATGACAGCCTGATCATGGTGGACTTTGTTAACCGTGCCCGCGCCGAAGGCCATAAGCTGATTGATGCGGCCATAAGCGCGGGTACCCAGCGTTTCAGGCCCATTATCTTAACCTCGCTGACCACCTTTATGGGGTTGATGCCGATTGTGTTTGAACGCAGTCTGCAAGCTCAGATTGTTATCCCGATGGCCATTTCGCTGGCTTTCGGTATTTTATTCGCCACCGTTATTACCCTGTTGCTGGTGCCCTCGCTGTACCTGATACTGGATGATATTCGCGGCTTATTTCGTAAAAACACCAATCAGCAGGCGCACCCTGAAACCCTGATCCGCGAATAAATAAGCGCGATTGGAAACCGGCCCGTGAAAATGACGGTGGTGACGGGCCGGTTATCAGGTAAAGGGGGAGCACCCGCCATTAAATTTACCATCCCTGTGTGGCCCGTGTGCAGGTTTACCGAAATCGCCCTGCCAATAGCATCGCCGCGTTCGCCGGGGTTACACCTGTCATCATTGCCAGCCCAGGCCAAGTCAAAGCCAGGGCAAAGCAATCTCAATAGCACCTTAGGCCATCAGCACACCATTGACGTTCCTGTTAACAGAATATGGTCTCACCCGGCGCAACTGTACTGACTGGGTGCTTAAAACACCGACCCAGTTTTTACCTTAACCTTTGGGGCTTGGCTATGAGGGCATGGCTATAAGGTGTGTGGCTAAAAGGTGTCAGGCTGGCGGGGACAACGTCCTGGTTCTAAAGTTTTGATGCTAAGGCGTTGATACTAAGGCTTTGGTGCGGCTTACTGCTGAGCGCATACCTGGCGGCCGGGTTTGTAAACTCAGATAAAAACCGACTGGCGAAAACAAGCAAAGGCGGGGCAGGGCTGACGCCATTGTTAACCCTTACACCTGCATCATCGGCAACAAAAAAGGCCTGCATTGCTGCAAGCCTTGTTCAATAACCTGGCACAGCGCATAAGCATGCGCCATGAGCGTTGATCTAGTAACAGGTCATCTAGTAAAAGGTCATCTTAACTTCCACACCCCAAATCCGTGGTTCGTTGACGATCCCGGTCAGGTTATTAAAGTCGATGGCGCCTTTGACATTGTCTTCATCGGTGATATTGCGACCAAACAAGGCCACTGTATAGCCGTGGGTGAAGTTTTCATACCCGACGCGCAGACCGCCTTCAACATTGTCGTCGGTGGTAAACTCTACGGCTTCGTATAAGAACAAGTTGGTTTCGCCCTGGAATGCCCAGTCGGTAAACGCAAACAGTTCGCCGTCACTGCCCATAGGGATAGAGTAACGGGCAGTAAAGTTAAAGATAGACTCCGGTGCCTGCGGGAACGGGTTTCCATCAATAAAGGCTGCGTAGCCATCCGGGCGTGGGTCGGTTACCGTACAGTTGCCGGCAAACTCTAAGCCAGGGTTAGAACCACATGGCTGTACCGACAAGGTGTCGTCGTTAATCTCGGTATGGTTGTAACTGTAGCCTGCCGTCAGGGTCAGCTGATCCGTGGCCAGCCACTGGGTGTCAATTTCAAAGCCGTAGGCTTCGCCCTTATCGGCATTAACCAGCGCGGTGAAGTTATTGCCGCCACCGATGGCCGAAAATTGCATGTCATCCACGGTGTAATAAAACGCGGCGGCATTGAAGCGCAGGGTTTTATCCAGCAAGTCAGACTTAAAACCCACTTCGTAGGAATTAATGGTTTCGGCTTCAGCCACAGACGGGGCGCCTTCAAACGCCACATCCCGGCCCTGAATGGTTTGGGCACGGAAGCCATTGGCATAGCGTGCATACAATGAAATATCATCGGTTAAACGATAATTACCACTAAGTTCAAAGCTTACCTGACCATCATCAACATCCACCGGATCATAATCCTGAGCCGAGCATTCGTTGATGCCATCGCCGTTAAAGTCGAGGAAATTACAGGGGCCATCGACATTTTGCTGGCCCACCCGCAATGATTTGTCATCATGGGTATAGCGGACGCCGGCGGTCACATTCAGTTTTTCATTCACCTGATACGAGCTTTGGCCAAATACCGCCCAGGTGGTGTTTTCATGAAAAACCGTAGAGGCACCAAACAGACCATCGGTACTGGTAACATCAAACGAAGAGTCAAAGAAAAAGGCGCCAACCTGCCAGCTCATGGGCGTGGTAGTTTGACTGGCGATACGAATTTCCTGGGTGAATTGCTCAAGATCATTAAGCTTATCTTCAGTGACCGCAGTGAAAGGAATGAAACCGGTATTTTCGGTAACACCAGAACCCGCGCCGCCATCAATATCACCCAGACTGCGCCCATCGGCGGTTTCCAGGGCCGTAATTGAGGTTAATTCGACCGCGTCAAAGTCGTAGGTCATCTTCAATGATGAACCAAAACCTTCATAGCTTTGCGGGTTGTTATCGGCGCCATTTCCATCAATGTCGCCATCATAATACACCACATCCCGATCGTAGTTGGCGTTGAGGTCGTTGCTGCCTTTGTCAAAAATGTTGGCTCTGAAAATTGACGCGGTGCCGTCCAAATCCCGGCCATGGACATTGAATAAGGCCGAGAAACGGTCACTGGGTTGATACAATAACTGAGCACGCCAGGCTTTCTCATCAAAACCACCAATCACATCCTCCTGACCGGTAAAGCCATTGTCGATATAATCATCGCGGGTTTGAGACAATACCGAAATACGACCGGATAAGTCATCGGTAATTCCGCCGCCCACCGCGCCTTCAAAATTGAGGGTGTTATAGCTGCCATAAACCGCCTTGCCATACCCTTCAAAATCCTGCCCGGGTTTAACGGTGTCGAATTTTACGATGCCAGCGGTGGTGTTGCGCCCAAACAGGGTCCCTTGAGGACCACGCAAAACTTCAACCTGTTGAATATCGAACAGCGGAAAGCTTTTTAAGACCACATTTTCCATTACCACTTCGTCCATCACAATGGACACCGGTTGTGAGGCGGCTAAATCGAAGTCAGTGTTGCCCAGTCCACGAATATAAAAACGTGGGGCTACCCGTCCGTTGGAAGATTCGGCATACAGTCCGGGTACGCGTACGGCCAGTGCCAGGATATCTTCACCGCCGGCAAACAGGCTGTCCAGCTTTTCACCACTTAAGGTAGCAATAGAAAGCGGAACTTCCTGGATTGATTGCGTCCGCTTTTGAGCGGTAACGGTGATTTGCTCCAATTCAGATTCTTTTGGCTTTTGCTGGGTTTCCTGTGCCAAAAGAGGACTGCTAAACGCGGCTCCAATAGCAAGTGCAAGGGCAGCGATGCGATGTGTTTTCATGTGTCCACCAAGTGAAGGTAATGTGTTTTTAAATTGTTTTGTGCGCAGTCTGCTGATTGGACTGCTTGCGGCTGCTTAGTTTACTTGATTTACAAATTATTTATATCTTATTTTTATTATAAATTTTCATCACGGCTAAATTTTGCGCGATATTGAGATACTGAATAGCCTGTATGACGTTTAAACAAGCGTGAAAATGAGCTGGCGTCTTCATAACCAATTTGCGGTAGCAGACTGTCGAGGGTACAGCGTGAGGTTTCTAATAATTTGCGGGCATGATCAATCCGTAACTGCTGTAAATAGCGGCCGGGCGACATGCCGGTGGCCGCCTTAAAGCGCCGGGTCAGGGTGCGGGGGGTAACATTAAAATGACTGGCCACACGTTCCAGCGATATCAGGCCAGCCAGTTGCCGGGCCATATGATTCTGAATCTCGCGTACTAAGCTGTCCTGATGCATTATCTGGCGGCGGGAGCCGGCGTACAAACTCTGGTTATAGCGTGGCAGATCAAGAACATGGGCTTTAGCGGTTTGCCGGGCCACCTGCGCACCCGCATAGCGTTCGATCAGTAGCAGCGCTAAATCAAACCAGGCCATACCACCGCCGGCGCAAAAAATATTCTCCTGACAGGTATGCAATTTTTCGCTTTGTAAGTCCACCCCGGGGTATTTTTGCTCAAAAGTGCTGGCAAATCCCCAGTGGGTTGTGGCCGCTTTTTGGTCCAACAACCCGGCCTGGGCCAATAAAAACACACCCGTGCAATTGGCCGCAATATCTACCTGCGCGGTGTGAAAATGTCGTAGTAATGGGTATAGGCTGCGCTCGGTAGCCAGCACCTGGTCTATCTGAGAGCCAATGGAAGGGATAAGGAGCAAATCCGGCTTGGTGTGGGCAGTTAATGCACCGTCTGCTTTAAGGGTAATGCCATTGGCACAGCGAATATCACTGCCTCCTGCCGAGAGCAGTTGCACCGAAAACACCGGCTCGACAGACTGGCCATGAATGGCCTGCCAGGTTACCCCGGCCTGGGCAAACAAATCTACCACTCCGGTAATGGCGCTGGATAACGCCCGGTCAAAGCCATACACCACCACATTGGCCGGCGTCATACTAGTATTCATTAATGGGTCTCATCAGGGTCTATAACTGATAACTATGGATGTCCTAATTAACCATAATTGTGTCATTTTTGACAGTCAATTGATGGTCAGACCTGTGTCACAATCTATTTACATTCTCATCCTGTCTGACAGCAGTCAGCATAACGACACGGAGTTATAATGAAAAACAATCAATGGTTACTGGCCGCGCGCCCTAAAGGCGAGCCCACCCGTGAAAACTGGAAATACAATGAGACCGAGGTTGGTGCTCCCGGGCCCGGCGAGATTCTGGTTAAGGTTGAATACATCTCATTGGATCCGGCGATGCGTGGCTGGATGAACGACAGCAAATCCTATATTGAGCCAGTCCAATTAGGCGAGGTGATGCGTGCCGGGGCTGTGGGTGAAGTACTTGAATCAAACGACGATAAATTCAGTGCCGGTGATAAGGTTTATGGCAGCTTTGGCGTGCAACAATACGCCGTATGTTCCACCCAGGGCGTACACAAAGTGGATCCTGATCTGGCCCCGCTAGAGCGTTATCTTGGGGTGTTGGGCATGCCGGGCATGACCGCCTATTTTGGGCTGCTGAAAACCGGTTTGCCTGAACAAGGTGAAACCGTGGTGGTTTCAGGCGCGGCCGGGGCAGTCGGTGGCGTCGTGGGTCAAATTGCTAAAATTAAGGGCTGTCGGGTGGTTGGCATCGCCGGCGGTCAGCAAAAGTGCGATTACCTGACCCGTGAACTGGGCTTCGACGCGGTGGTCGATTACAAAAATGAAGATGTCAAAAAAGCGCTGCGCGCGGCCTGCCCGGACGGCGTGGATGTGTATTTTGATAATGTGGGCGGCGATATACTGGATGCGGTGCTTACCCAGATTAACCTACGTGCGCGGATTGTTATTTGTGGCGCTATTAGCCAGTACAATAATACCAGTGCGGTAAAAGGACCATCTAACTATCTGTCGTTGTTGGTCAATCGCGCCCGCATGGAAGGCATCGTGGTGTTTGACAATGTCAAGCACTATGGCGAGGCGGCGCGGGAAATGGCCGGCTGGATAGGGCAGGGCAAACTCAAAGCCAAAGAGCATGTGGTTGAAGGTATTGATACTTTCCCGGACACACTGATGATGCTGTTCCGGGGTGAAAACTTCGGCAAGCTGGTACTTAAAGTTAACCACGAATAAGGAGCACCCATGAGCGATCTATTTGATTTAACCGGCAAAGTAGCTTTGGTAACAGGCGCCAGCCGGGGCATTGGTGAATCCATTGCCCATTTACTGGCCCAATACGGTGCCCATGTTATTGTGTCCAGTCGCAAACAGGAAAGCTGTGAGACTGTGGCTGCGGCCATTCGTGATAGCGGCGGCAAGGCAGCTGCGCTGGCCTGTCATGTGGGAGATATGGATCAGATAACGGCAGCCTTTGCCGATATCGCCAAAAACCATGGGCAGCTGGATATTCTGGTCAATAATGCCGCGGCAAACCCGTACTTTGGACATATTCTGGATACCGATCTGGCGGCTTTTCAGAAAACCGTAGATGTGAATATCCGGGGCTATTTTTTCATGTCTGTGGAAGCGGGTAAAATGATGCGTGAGCAAGGCCATGGTGTGATATTAAATACCGCGTCGGTTAATGGCGTTGTGCCGGGTGATATGCAGGGAATTTATTCCATTACTAAGGCCGCGGTTATCAGTATGACCAGGTCTTTTGCCAAAGAATGTGGCAAGCACAACATTCGGGTAAATGCATTATTGCCAGGGCTGACCGATACCAAGTTTGCCTCCGCGCTGACCAGCAACGATAAAATACTCAAATCGGCTCTGGCCCAGATTCCCTTAGGCAGAGTTGCCCATCCTGACGAAATGGCCGGCACCGTATTGTACCTGGTGTCCGATGCCTCAAGTTATACCACCGGCAGCACGATCACGGTAGATGGTGGCATGCTAGCCTGAGGCTAGTGAGCATGTTGGGAAACCAGCTTTTCAAAAGACGCCCACCGGCGTCTTTTTTGTTTATGTCTTATCATATTGCCATGGGCGTGGGCCAGAATGCTGAAGGCATGGCGGGTTTATCGTTAATGACAAATAAAACGGTACAAAGCCGGCGGTATAAGGCCAGAAATAACATGAGTCAGTAAGAGTAACATCGGCGCCCGGGCGGACCCGTTTATTAAAGTGGGAGTATATTTAAAAAGCCTGTGATAGCAGGTATCACAGGCTTTTTGGGCAGCGGTTGGTTACAGCACAGATACCAGCGCTTTTGCCAGAGTGTCTACATTTTGCTGATTGATGCCGGCAATATTGATGCGACTGGACTCAACAAAATACACGCTATGCTCACGACGAAGCTGCAACACCTGTTCAGGGGTAATGCATAAGAACGAAAACATGCCTTTTTGGTCGTTGATAAAGCTGAAGTCCTGTTGCGCCCCATTGGCTTCAAGTCTGTCCACCAGCATTGAGCGCAGCGTCTTCATACGATTACGCATACTGTTCACTTCGCTCACCCACTCCTGGTTTAATGCTTTATCGGACAAAATAATGTCCACCAGCGCACCTCCATAGCTTGGCGGCATGGAATAAGACTCACGTGCCACCGACTGAATCTGGGTCTGAGCGATTTTTTTAACTTTGCTGTTATCGGTAATGATGGCCGCTAGACCAACCCGCTCCCGATACAACCCGAAGTTTTTGCTGCAAGAGGCTGCAATGATGACCTCGGGCAGGTTTTCGGCCAGTAAGCGAATACCATAGGCATCTTCGTCAATACCGTCGCCAAAGCCCAGATAGGCCACATCAATAAACGGCAAAAATCCCCGTTCCTGAGCGAGCTTTAACACAGCGTCCCATTGCTCATTGGTCAGATCAGCACCGGTGGGGTTATGACAACAACCGTGCAGCAGGACCACATCACCTTTACCAGCTTCTTTAAGCTTATCCATCATCGCATCGAACCGGATGCCGGCTTTATCTTTACTAAAGTAGGGGTAGGTTTCCAGCGCCAGGCCCGCAGAGCCTATTAAAGGGATGTGATTGGCCCAGGTGGGATCACTGACAAAAACCCGGGCATCTTTGTTACACCGAACTAACAGCTCAGATAAAATACGCAACGCACCACAGCCGCCGGGAGCTTGCACCGCGGCCACACGGTCGGCCATCAGGACCGGGCTGGCTTCACCCAGCAACAGGGTAAGCATGTTGTCGATAAAACCCTGATTGCCCTGGGGCGTAATATAGCTTTTGGTGTCTTCGCGTTCCTGCAAAATGGATTGCGCCCTGGCCACCGAAGAAAGAATAGGCGTATTACCTTTTTCGTCTTTATAAACGCCTACACCGAGGTCAATTTTTGCATCATTTTTATCTTCTTTGTAGGCGACAGACAAACCAAGAATAGGATCCGGATCCAGATGGGGTAATACTTCAAACACGATAGTTCCTCACATTGCGTGAATTATAAGCGAGTCAGGCATTATGCCACTCATAGCAGAAAATACGAGTCCTAATCGCTGATTTTATTACCCCATAACCGTGGTATAGGCAGTGTTATTAATTGAATTGAAACAGCGCGCTGGCCTGGTCGACCTGCTTACCCTCGGCATCAAAGGTGCGTTCAAACCAGCTGGCACTGCCGTCTCGCTTAACCAGTAACAAGGTGGATGAGCGGGTGCCATAATCCGGCGATTGAATAAAGATTGGAGAAAGGGTTTTTTCCCAGGCTTTGTTGATACCGGTATCGGGAAGCATGTCATCGGGGGCCTGAGTGGCATCCCGTAGCAATGAGAACAGCGCATCTTCGGTGAGGGCCGAAGCGCCGCTGCAATATTCACTGAGCGCGCCGACGCCGCGCGATACTTTGGGCCAGGGGCATTTAAGGTGGCATTTGATAAGCCGTGCACCCCATTGGTTAATGGTTCATGCTGCTGGGTATGATTGTTGAACACCTTCAGATCTTTCCAGTTGCCGTACAGTAGGTTAAACCCGTTGTACTGGTCAGATTGCTGAGTGAGCTGTTGTTGATACTCGCGGTCGTTATGTTGGCTCAGTAGATAGTCGACCACCAGTTCGCCCCGTGAGCGGGCTGATTCTGAATCGCTGTCCGGTTTACGAATGTTAGTTAGCGCCGCTATCCGACCACTGCGGGTGACCCCCATCCAGGTGCCTCCGGCTTTTAAGTCTTTACCGGCAAATATGGGAGGATGTGAACACCATATATGAGAGGGTTGGGTCGGACGGTTATAAAACTCATCCCGGTTGGCAGCGATGATTAAGGGATAATCTTTGCGCTGCGCTTTGGCAATAAAAAGAATACACATAACGGCAGATACTTCTCCTTTAGCCTAGTGCGTGATCCTTATAGGCAAGTGTTTTTAATCCGGATCAACCTGAAACTGAATGTTATTGCCTCACACTTTTGATCTACCCTTAATCCAAAGCATAGTCGAAAAGCTGAAAATTAATACCACCTGCGCACAATTCCGGGAATTTATGCTAACGTGAGCCTAATTATTATTGCGCATTTACTGGGAGCAACTCTTGAGCAAGCAGGGCTTTACTACCCGCCAGATTCACGGTGACCGCCGTTTAAATCAACCGGCCGATGGCGCGGTCCATACCGCGGCGACCTCTTCGGTATTATTCGAATACCAGGATGCCCAGGATATTATTGATGTCTTTCAGGGCAAGCAGGCGGGCCATGTATATGGGCGCTCTTCTACCGGGTCGATGCAGGCGCTGGCAAACCAGATAAACCAGCTTGAGCAAGGGGTAGGGGCCGTGTGTTTCGCCACGGGAATGGCCGCCATCAGTGGTACTTTTTTATCGCTGTTTCGCCAGGGTGACCATATTATTGTCAGCCGTTACCTGTTTGGAAACTCACGCAGTCTGATGAATACCCTGGCTGATCTGGGGATTCAGATAAGCTTTGTAGATGTGACCGAGCTGGAAGCCATTACCGAGGCGTATCAGCCCAACACCCGTGCGGTTTTCACCGAAACCGTGGCCAATCCGGCCACTCAGGTGGCCGACATTCAGGCCATCGGCAAATATTGCCAGGAACGTACAATTTTGCTGATTGTGGATAACACCATGACGCCACCCCACTGGTGGATGCCAAAGCTTTGGGGGCGAGTCTGGTGGTGTGCTCTTTGACCAAGTATGTGGCGGGGCACGGGCATGCTTTAGGCGGCGCGGTGGTGGATACCGGTTTGTTCGACTGGACCGGGTTTGCGAATATTCTGCCGGCGTATCAGGTGGCAGATGCCTCCCAGCGTGGCTTAACCCAGATCAAGAAAAAGGGCTTGCGGGATATGGGCGCCACCTTATCCAGTGAGGCGGCGCACAAAATCGCGGTGGGTATCGAAACGCTGGCCTTAAGAATGGAGCGGGCCTGCAACAATGCCAAAGAACTGGCACTGTTTTTAGACAATCACGACAAAGTCAGCCGGGTTTATTATCCGGGGCTGGCCGACCATCCCCAACACTTTACGGCCCGTGAACAAATGCTGACCGGCTATGGCGCGATCCTGAGTCTTGATTTAGCCCGGCATATCGATCCCGTAGCCTTTCTGAACAAGCTGGAATTGGCTATCTGCGCCACCCACCTGGGCGACACCCGGACCCTGGCGTTGCCCGTGGCCCAGACCATCTTTTATGAAAACAGTGCCGACGAGCGCGCCGAGATGGGCATCAGCGAAACCATGCTGCGGATCTCCGTGGGCATTGAAGACACCGAAGATCTGATTGCCGACTTTGCCCAAGCGCTTGACTGTTTTTAGGCGATAAAGGGTTCTAATAGGCTACCGGCCAGGGCGCGACCGCGTCTGACCAGTAGCCTGACCGCACGCCTGGCTGATTACGGTTGGCTGCCGCGGGCTCGGTAAGCTTTCAGCTCTTCAAAGCGCCTGTGCTGGCGTAACACCCGACTATGGGGGTCAACAATGACCACATCATTGCGGGTTACCGCCAGGGTGGTTTTGCCTGTCATAGACAGGGTCTGAAGCTCCCCGTTGATGCTGATTTGTAGCGGCATAACAAACTGGGATTCAGCGCTGGTCTGCCACTCCAGCGTTATCGCACTGGCGGTGCGGCGGGTCACCAGCTCCGGGAGCGAGGCTTCATATAAATAGGTATCGAAGAACCAGTTCATATCGCTGCCACTATGGCGGTTTACCAGCCGGATAAAGTCTGTGGTACTGGCATAGCGCGGCGCAAAGTTACCGGGTTGCGGGTCGCGGCGGCCATAGACCAACTCTGTCACTGCCCCAAAAAAGGCGTCATCGCCAATCAGATAACGCAGCGTATGCATTACCCAGGCGCCTTTGTAATACAAGTCCAGCCCCGGGCCTTTGTCTTTGTCATAGACTTCCTCTTCGGCCTTTACCCTGCCGCTCACTATGGGGTAGCGATTGTTCAGCTGACTTCGAATTTTGTTCAGGTAGCCATAATAGGCAACATCGCCATGCAGGTACTGGGCATAAAGTGGTTGCATATATGTGCCCAGTCCTTCATGTAACCACATATGGTCCCAGCTGGTATTGGTCAGCTGATTGCCAAACCATTCATGGGCCAGTTCGTGCTGTAACAGCCAGTCAAAGCCGTAGGCGTCTTTTTTATAGCCATTGCCATAGGCATTAATAGACTGATGCTCCATGCCCAAATGAGGTGTCTGCACAATGCCCACTTTGTCATTTGGAAATGGGTAGGGACCAATGTAGTGTTCAAAAAATTCAAGCATTTGTGGAAGCTCGGCAAATAAAGCCTTAGCGTTGGCCTGGGTGTCGGCATCCTGGCCGGTGGCGTCGGCCTGAGTACCTACCCCGGGTAAATAATAATAGGTAAGCGGGTAGCGATTACCAAACCGGCTGTCAAAGTCTGCCGTCAAGGTTTCATAGGGGGCAATATTCAACGCCACGCCATAGGTGTTGGTGGGCGCATCGCTATGCCAGTGAAAGGTGTGGGCGTTTTCCAGCTGCGTCACTTTTTGCAAAACGCCGTTACTGGCTGCCACCAGGTTCTTTGGCACGGTAATGTGCAAATCAAGCTGTTGCGGTTCGCCGGTGGGCTGATCAATACAAGGCCAGAATAAATCACAGCCTTCGCCTTGCACCGCCGTGGCCAGCCAGGGTTCACCGGTTGGGGTCTGTTGCCACATAACGCCGCCATCCCAGGGCGCTTTTACCGGTGTGCGGGGCCGGCCGAAGTACTGTATTTTCAATTTTAATGGAAAAACCACGGCATTTTGCGGGGTGATAAGCAGCTGGCCATCGGGATTTTTGACATTGCCCGAGGGCACGGGTTGATCATTAATCCATACCTGCTCAACTTTGAAGCGGGTATCCAGATCGACCGAAATGGTGCGTTTTTTACGCTGACTGTCTAAGGTAAGTTCGCTGGTGCCGTAAAGCACTTTACGTTCAAAATCAAAGTTGAACCATAGCTCGGCGTGCCGGACCGTGACCCCGCGTTGCAGAGGTGGAACAAAGCCGCCGCTTTTTAGCGTGTAAGGAGTAGAAAGCTCTCTTGAAGGCTGCCCTTTAATTACCGGATCCCGCGTGGCACAGGCGCTAAGAAGCAGCAATGGAATAAGTCCTATTGCAAATTTACGCATTGAGGTTCCTGCCAAACAATTACAGTGATAGTCAAAAGCGGTTATCATGACCTGCTTTTTACTCGGCGTACAGGATTACCCGAGCGATATTCGCTCAAGCTAATATCGTATGCGATGAGTATTATAGGTTTATGAAAAATAGACATTTTAACAAGCGATTGCGGGTTTGCCGCGGGTTGACCGGCCAAGCCTGGTGGGTCGGGGCAGGCAGCGGAAGTACAAATTATTTTTAAAAAGCGCAAAAAAGTTGAACTTCCCCGTTTTGTAACTGACTAAATCTATGCAGTTAGCAATATTCTTTCTCGCACTGCGAGGCAAGTGTTTAGAGCTAATGTGTGTTCCAAGTTGAGTGTGCTTGATTGCCCCGCCGGATGCGGGGCTTTTTTATGCGTAACAGAAAAGCATCTGGCTTATGTGTTAGAAGGATGTAGGCACAATGTAAGATGACTTTAACAACATTAGAGATGAAGCTTGACCGCCGCCAACCCAGCTTGCGTATAATGAGAGCGAAAATAACAAACTAAAAAGATTCAAACACATGAAAAATCTCACCAAAATGGCGCTCAGTGTGGCTGTTGCCAGCGCGCTGAGTGCCTGTTCATCGACATCCGCTCCGGACTCATCAGCGACCCGTGCATCAGGCTCTGATAACACCTCTGCCCCCGCTGCGATAATGCAACCGCAGGTGCCCGAGTCTCAGGTCAGTGACTCAGGCGAATTAACCCTGAAACAGATCATGGCAGATCCTCAATGGTTGGGACGCTCCCCCCAACGGCCAGGCTTTTCCTTTGATGGCAGCCATATTGTTTATGAGCAGGAAAAACTCGATAGCGATTTGAATTCAGTGTTGGTGGCGCCCCTGTCCGACCCGGATAATGCCCGGCAAGCCGATGGCGCTGATCTGCACCGTTACCGTTTTGATGAAAAAGTGGTTAGCTCTGATGGCACTACCACCGCGTACCGGTTTAAAGACAGTGTCTATGTACAGTCAGGTCAGGGGCAGCTGGTCCAGCTCACCCGGGGCGGGTCCAAACTGACGCAGTTACAGTTTATGACTGACGGGCGGCTGATGGCGCGTGCGGGGAACAAAGTGATCGCCATCAATCTGCAAACCGGCCAGCGCGAACAGCTCCTCAGCTGGCAGTTTTCCGACAAACCCGAACCGGTAGCAGAGCCTGAAGATTTTGTGGCCCGGGAGCAGATATCGCTGATTGATTATGTGGCCAAACAACGCGCGCATCGTGAAGAACAGGCGCAGCAAAATCGTGAACTGGCCGCCACCAGTCAGGCCGTAGCGCCTGAGTCATTGTATTTTGCTCCGGACCAGAAGCTGGTGGCGGTGTCGGTTTCTCCGGCCGGTGATAAGGCGATTATTGCCACCACCGAGGATAAGCCGTGGCGTGATGACACCGATATTATGCCCCATTATATTCAGGAAGATGGGCGTATTGATACAAAAAAAGTGCGCCAACGGGTCGCAGACTCAGAACCGGTTAATCATGAACTGTGGCTGGTGGATCTGGCCACAAACCAAAAACAACCGCTGTCTTTTAAAACATTACCCGGTTATAACGAAGATGTTCTGGCCGAAGAAAAAACAGAAAATGCCCGGGCCCGGGGGAGTCTTATCAGGTAAATCGCTTGCCTCGTGAAATTACCTTGCTGGAAAGCTGGTACTGGAGTGAGCCGTCGATTCGCTGGCAGAACCAGGGTCAGGCGGTGGCGATTATGCTCGAAGCCTGGGACAACAAGGACCGCTGGATTGCTACCGTGGATCTACAGGACGCCCGGCTTGAAAGTCAGGCCCGGCTGCATGATGATGCCTGGATAAACTACCGGTATAACCAGTTTGGCTGGCTGCACAACAGCGAGACATTGTATTTTCAGTCTGAACGTTCAGGCTATTCGCATCTGTATCTGCAAAAGCCCGGTCAGGCAGCCCAAGCCCTGACGCAGGGGCAATTTGTCACCGATGACCCCACGCTGACCAGGGATGATAAATACCTTTACTACAAAGCCAATAAAAAGCACCCCGGGGTCTATGAAATTTATCGGGTAAATCTGCAAACCGGTGAAAATACGGCAATGACCAATCTTAACGGCATGACCGATTATAACCTGAGTCCGGATGAGCAGTCGCTACTGCTGACTCACAGCAAAGTTACCCGGCCACCGGAGCTGTATTTAAAGCCCACGGATCCTGCTGTCGCTGCAGAAAAAATCACTGACACCATCAGTGATGAGTTTCTAACCCAGCCCTGGAGCGTGCCGCAGGTTGTAGCCATTGAGTCCAGCCATACCGCCCAGCCCATTTATGCCCGGGTGTATTTGCCGGAAAATTATCAACAGGGTGAACCTCGCAAAGCGGTGGTGTTCAACCATGGCGCGGGTTATTTACAAAATTCACACCTGGGCTGGTCTGACTACTTCCGTGAATTTATGTTTCACAGCATGCTGGTACAACAAGGTTATGTGGTTCTGGATATGGACTACCGGGCATCCGCTGGCTACGGCCGTGACTGGCGCACAGCCATCTACCGTGACATGGGACAGCCTGAGGTACAGGATCTGACCGATGGGGTGAACTGGCTGGTAAATAATGCCAATGTCGATCGCGAACGAATCGGTACCTATGGCGGCTCGTACGGCGGCTTTTTAACCTTTATGGCAATGTTTAAAAAGCCCGAGCTGTTTCAGGCGGGCGCGGCGCTGCGGCCGGTAACGGACTGGGCGCATTATAATACGCCTTACACGGCAAACATCCTCAATACTCCCGAGGTCGACCCGATTGCCTACCGGCGTAGTTCGCCAATCTACTTTGCCGATGGTTTGCAAAAACCACTGCTGATCAACGCGCCAATGGTCGATGACAATGTCTTTTTCGCTGACACGGTACGTTTGGTGCAAAAGTTGATTGAGCTGGAAAAACAGGATTTTGAAACCGCGATTTACCCGGTAGAACCCCATGGTTTTGTACAACCAAGTTCGTGGCTGGATGAATATCGTCGCATCTACAAGTTATTTGAAGAAACTTTATAAGTCCGATAATTCTTGCACTGACAATGAAAAACGCCGGCATTATGCCGGCGTTTTTGGATGGTTACCTGTGGTGGTTGCGGCTATTTACGTTTTTTGATGCCATACATTGCAAAAAACAATACCAGACCACAAACCGCCCCATACAGGTGAGCATCGGTGGCCACCTGCGCCTGAATCAATTCGGCCACCGCGCCATTGCTGCCAGCCACTTGTTCATAGCCAATTTTGGCGGCAATACCCAACAACAGTAGCCAGCCGGAACGCAGTCCTGACGTCACATCCATGCAGGCGCCCCAGACAAAGACACCATGTAATGCCCCGGATAATCCCACATACCAGATAAGATCAGGCGAGCCGATATAGATCGCCAGGCCGGTCCCTAATGAACACCAGCCAAACACTTTCAAAAAGCGCACGATGCGATAGTGCTCCGCGTGCAGTAACCACAGTAATCCCAACCCGGCCAGGTTTAGCAGTAAATGGTAGCCATTGGTATGAACCAGGTTAGCGGTCAGCAAACGCCAGGTTTCCCATCCCTGTAACGCATAACGATCGTAAGCCAGCCAGGTGGTGGCAGCGGGTTCAAAGATAAAAATTATAATTGAGGCAATGGCGATAATCAGCGGGCCAACACTGTATTTTGGCGATAACGGCAGTGTGATCATTAATTTGAATGATTTCTATTTTTAGCGATGCTGGCTATCATACACAAAAAATAACGAAAATAACTGTGCAATCAAACCAGGAGCGTTTATGAGCCATGTGACTGTAACTCAGCAGGATAATGTATTGGTACTGACCCTGAACCGGGCGGATAAAAAAAATGCCTTAACCCGGCAGATGTATCAAAACCTGGCCGATGCGCTGATTCAGGCAAATGCAGACGACAACATCAAGGTCGTTCGTATTCAGGGGGCAGGCGACTGCTTTACCGCCGGCAATGATATCAGCGATTTTGCCGGGCAGGGTGATGACCATCAAATTTCTGAGGTTTCTGCGTTTATGCATGCGCTGGTGGACTGTACCAAGCCCGTGGTGGCCCAGGTTCATGGCCTGGCGGTTGGAATTGGTACCACCTTACTGCTGCACTGCGACCTGGTTTACGCCGCCGACAATACCCGTTTTGCATTACCGTTTATCAACCTGGGCCTGGTGCCAGAGTATGCTTCCAGCTATTTACTGCCACGGCTGGCGGGTCGCCGCAAAGCCAGTGAATGGTTAATGCTGGGCGAACCCTTCAGTGCCACAGAGGCCTGCGAGGGCGGGGTGGTAACCGCGGTACTCGAGGCTGAAAAACTCACCGCGCGGGTGGATAAAGTGTGCCAGGCACTGGCAGCCAAACCTCAATTTGCTTTGCATCACTCCAAAGCGTTGCTTAACACTGACAAAGAAGCCATTGAACAGCATATCAGTGTGGAGCTGGATTTGTTCTTAGAGGCGATGGCCAGTGAGCCGGCCCGTGAAGCCTTCGATGCGTTTTTGCATAAACGGCCGCTGAATCCTGAAAAGTTTAAATAATGAGGCCTGATAGTTTGAATAACCTTAAGGGAATGGTTAAGCGCGCATTAAGCGCGATGATTGCCACCGTGTTGATGGGGGGGAGCGCGATAGCTCAAACCGCCCCGGTGGAAACCCGCGAGCCTGAAGCTCATACCGGCTTTACCCAAAAGCAGGCTTTTATCGCCGATGAATATATGGTGGTGGCTGCCAATCCGTATGCATCCTGGGCAGGCAAAAACATTATCGAAAAAGGCGGCAGCGCGATTGATGCGGCCATCGCGATACAAGCCATGCTGACCCTGGTTGAGCCCCAGTCATCCGGCATCGGCGGTGGCGCCTTTATCTTGTACTGGGACAATCAGAATAAGCAACTGCATACCTTTGATGGACGAGAAATCGCCCCTAAGCAGGTTAATGCATACTGGTTTATGAAAAATAGCCGGCCGTTGCCCTGGCTGGAGGCGCTGGTGGGGGGCATGTCGGTAGGCGTACCAGGCGCCTTGCGCGCACTGGAGTTGGCGCATAGTCAACACGGGGCCTTGCCCTGGAACAGTCTGTTTGACGATGCTATAGACACCGCGACCCAGGGATTTCGGGTATCCGAACGGTTAGCCAGGCTGGTGGCTTTGGATTATCATCCCGGGCTGCGGGAATTTGCCGGTAGCAGTACATATTTTTTCCCGGCGGGAATGCCTTTAAAGGCGGGCGTCAACAAAAAAAATAAACCACTGGCAAAAACCCTTCGCAATATTGCCCGTCAGGGCGCCGACTATTTACATACCGGGGCGCTGGCACAAAAAATTGTTGATACGGTAAACAATGCGCCGGTGAATCCGGGCCGTATTTCTATGGCAGATATGAAAGACTATCAGCCAGTGGAGCGCAGCGCCGTATGTGGCCCTTACCGGGACAAAAAAGTCTGTGGCATGGCCCCGCCGAGTTCGGGCGGCATTAATGTGTATCAGATTCTCAAACTATTGGAAAAGTTTGAAATTGGTTCGTATACCCCGCTGAGTCCTGAGTTTGTGAATCTGTTTGTGCAGGCCAGTGCCCTGACCTATGCCGACCGGGAGGCCTATATCGCCGATACCGATTTTACCAACCTACCCGTGGCGTCACTGATCAACGAGCCCTATCTTAAACGGCGCGCGCAAAGCCTCAGTGTGGACAAAAAGTGGCATAAAGCCCGGGCCGGTAAGCCGTACGAAAATGCACGAATCCAACCTGGTATGTCATTAGAGCAGGCTAATACCAGCCATATTTCCATTATCGATAAGCAGGGCAATGCGGTATCTATGACCACCAGCATTGAATTTATGTTTGGCTCCGGCTTAATGGTCGACGGCTTTTTACTGAACAATCAGCTTACTGATTTTTCTTTTAATCCTACCCGGGGTAACTACCCGGTTCCGAATCGGGTGGAACCGCATAAACGGCCACGCAGCTCGATGAGCCCGACCATGGTATTTGATGAAAAAGGGGAGCTGGAATTGGTTATAGGGTCGCCCGGTGGCAGTCGGATTATCGACTATGTCGCCCAAGCGGTCATAGGCGTGGTGGATTTTGACTTAAATGTGCAGCAGGCGATTAATCTGCCGCGGATCACCAATCGCAACGACTACACCGCGTTGGAAAAAGGGACCACGGCTGAACAATTGCAACACCCACTGGAAAAGCTGGGACACACCATCAGGGTGATCGATCTGAATAGCGGCTTACATGGCATTCAGGTCAAAGATGGGCGCTATATTGGGGGGGCGGATCCCCGCCGCGAAGGGGTGGCCGTAGGGCGTTAACAACGTTTTTCGCTATCGAAAGTTAGCGGTAACACGGTCTACTTTCCATTGGCCGTCTTGCCGCAGTAACTTTACCGCCCGTAACTCTTCAATACGATCATCATTGTAGGTACCACTGAAAAATAATACCACCGAGGCATTTTCAGCAAACTGAGCCCGGCCAATTTTGTTGCCGCCATCAGCCACAATCTTTACCTGCTCGTATGGCAGGTTGAACACATGGCGCTGCACATTGCTGTTGATATGGTAGTTTTTAAGAATTCGTTGCAATCTGGGGGTACTCAGGGAAAGCGCCTTGTCCAGGTTTTTATCGTTATAGATACTGCGGGCAAACACCAAAGCCGCATGTTCCGGAGTATCGTCTTTCACCTTGTCGTTAGTCGCACCGCCGTCCTGGTTGCAGCCAGTTAATAAAAGCACTATCCATAGCATCATGGGAAGGGCAGCTAAACGTGTCATCATGATTACATCCTTTTAAGATCATGTACCTATAAGGTGGCCGGGAGGCTATTACCCTGCCCAACAAAAAACGAGGCCGTAGGCCTCGCTTTTTTATTCAGCAGGTCGCGTCAGTAACGTTAATCTTACTGCACTTCTTCCTGTTCGCCAAATTCGCCGGCAAATAACGGGCTGGACAGATAGCGTTCGGTGGCGCTGGCCAGAATGACCACTACCACCTTGTCTTTGTTTTCAGGTCGCTCGGCATAACGCTTCGCCGCGACGACGGCAGCGCCTGAAGAAATACCAGCCAAAATGCCTTCTTCCTTCATTAACCGGTGAACCATTTCCATACACTCGTCGTTGGTGATTTGCTCGACTTCGTCAACCAAATCCAAATCCAGGTTGCCCGGGATGAAGCCCGCACCAATGCCCTGAATCTTGTGGGGGCCCGGGGTCAGCTCTTCACCATTTTTTGCCTGTGTGATAACCGGTGAGTCGGTTGGCTCCACCGCCACCGAGGTAATGGCTTTACCTTTGGTTTTCTTGATATAACGGCTTACCCCGGTAATGGTGCCGCCCGTGCCGACGCCGGCTACGAAGGCATCGATTTTGCCTTCGGTGCCTTCCCAGATTTCCGGGCCTGTGGTCAGCTCGTGGATCTCAGGGTTGGCCGGATTATCAAATTGTTGCAACAGGATGTATTTGTCAGGATCTGAGTCGACAATTTCCTGGGCAGCAGCTACTGCGCCTTTCATCCCTTTAGGGGCTTCGGTCAACACCAGATTCGCGCCCAGCGCTTTAAGTAGCTTACGACGTTCAAGACTCATGCTGCTTGGCATCGTCAGGGTCAGTTTGTAACCACGGGAGGCCGCGACAAACGCCAACGCAATGCCGGTATTACCACTGGTGGGTTCAACAATTTCCTTGCCTTCGGTCAAAACGCCACGTTTTTCTGCGTCCCAAATCATGTTGGCACCAATACGGCACTTTACACTAAAGCTAGGATTGCGCGATTCCATTTTGGCATACACATTACCACCGGTAACCCGGTTAAGTTTTACCAGCGGCGTACCGCCGATAGCCAGGGAATTGTCGTCAAATACGTTCATTAGTCGTCCTTTATTCGCTTGGAATCATTGTCATACGCCTTTATGGTTTATTTTGCCTGTAAATACAAGCGCAAACTAAACCCAGGCCATTGCAAGATACTGTTATTTACTCCTGTATGATTGGTGTCAGGATGTAAAAATTAAAGTGATTTTTAGCTATATGATATGGTTATTTGTATTGAGATAAATTCTATGGCTTAGTGGGGCATTTTAAAGGAGCACCTATGGCTTTTAGCAGTACCGACAATTACATTGCCAGTGATGAGCTGCAGCTGGCAGTAAACGCCGCCATCACCTTAGAAAAACCTTTGCTTATCAAAGGCGAGCCGGGGACCGGTAAAACCTTACTGGCAGAAGAGCTGGCCGCCAGTTTGAATACCGAGCTGATTCAGTGGCATATCAAGTCCACCACCAAAGCGCAACAGGGCCTGTATGAATATGACGCGGTATCACGGTTACGTGACTCCCAGCTGGGCGACGACCGGGTGCATGACATTGGCAATTATATTGTGAAAGGCAAGTTGTGGCAGGCATTTGAAGCCGGGCAACGGCCCGTATTGCTGATTGATGAGATTGATAAAGCCGACATCGAGTTTCCCAATGATTTGTTGTTGGAGCTGGATAAAATGGAGTTTTTTGTTTATGAAACTCAGCAGGTGATAAAAGCGGCGCAACGGCCTATTGTTATTATTACCTCAAACAACGAAAAAGAGCTGCCGGATGCCTTTTTGCGGCGTTGTTTTTTCCACTACATTCAGTTTCCTGATGCCCAGCAGATGCGTGAGATTGTCCAGGTTCATTTCCCCGAACTAAAAACCCGGCTGCTCGATGATGCGCTGAACGCGTTTTTCGAGATTCGTGATGTGCCGGGGCTTAAGAAAAAACCTTCGACTTCCGAGCTGATAGACTGGCTGAAACTGCTGCTGGCTGAAGACATCCCGCCTGAAGCTTTGCACAGTAAAGATGGAAAGACCGCCATTCCGCCCTTATATGGCGCCTTGCTTAAAAACGAGCAGGACATCCACCTGTTTGAAAAACTGGCCTTTATGGCACGCCGCTAATGCTCATTGATTTTTTCTTCACACTACGCCGTTACCGTGTCAAAACCAGTCTGCGCGAGTTGCTGGATTTGTTGCGGGCTCTAGAGCAGCACGTGGTGTTTGCCGACATCAATGCGTTCTATTATCTGGCCCGGCTGATGCTGGTAAAAGATGAAACCCAGTTTGATCGCTTTGATAAAGCCTTCGCAGATTATTTTGAAGGCATCCAGGCGCTGGATTTATTTGATAAAGACATTCCCGAAGACTGGCTGCGTAAAGCGTTTGAAAAGCAGCTTAGCGAAGAGGAAAAAGCCCAGATCAAAGCCCTGGGCGGCCTGGATGAGCTGATGAAAACCTTGCAGGAGCGCCTTAAAGAACAGGAAAAACGGCACCAGGGCGGCAGTAAATGGATAGGTACCGGCGGCACCTCTCCCTTTGGAGCATTTGGATACAATCCGCAGGGTGTGCGCATTGGCCAGCCTGGCAATCGTAACTTTTCGGCGGCCAAAGTCTGGGACAAGCGTGAGTTTAAAAATTTGTCTTCGGATGTGGAGCTAGGTACCCGTAACATCAAAATGGCGCTGCGCAAATTACGCAAGTTTGCCCGCACCGGCGCCAGTATGGAACTGGATATAGACACCACGATTGCCCAGACGGCGCGAAAGGGGGGGCTGCTGGACATCCATATGACGCCTGAGCGTCACAATGCCGTCAAAGTTTTGATGTTTCTTGATGTGGGCGGCTCGATGGATCCCTTTGTGGAACAAATGCAGGAGTTGTTTTCTGCGGTTCACAGCGAGTTCAAGCATCTGGAGTATTTTTATTTTCATAACTGTGTGTACGAAGGCGTGTGGCAGGACAACGCCCGCCGGCGCAGCGACACCATCGATGTCTGGGATATCATTCATCGGTTTGGTCCCGATTACAAAGTTATTTTTGTGGGGGATGCGACTATGGGCCCTTATGAAATCACCTATCCGGGCGGCAGTGTGGAGCACTGGAATGAAGAGCCGAGCAGTGTCTGGATGCAACGATTGCTGGACCATTTCGGTGATGCCGTGTGGCTCAATCCACAGCCGCAGGCGTACTGGAATTACTATCAATCCATTAGTATTGTGCATCAGATCATGGAACAGCGTATGTATCCGCTGACCCTGGATGGCATGACGGCCGCGATTGCCGAGCTCAGTGGCTAAAACTACCTTCTTTGGGCGGTCCTGGTGAACAATTTAGGGGCCGCGAAGGTACGTATAAGCATTCCTCTTGTTAATAATGCTCCGTGCCTTGCTTTGAGCGCACACGAGCCAGGGTGTGTATTGTTATGAAACACCATTTTTACCACTTACTGGAACAGTGGTACCACCACAAAGATGACGGGCAGTGGCTACTGGCTACCATTATCGAAACCCACGGCTCGGCCTATCGCAAGGCCGGAGCCATGATGCTGTTCAATGATACCGGGGCTCAGTTAGGGGTGGTCAGTGGTGGCTGTCTTGAAAGTGACTTGTATCATCATGCGCAAAAATGCTGGATGACCGGCCACGCGCGCACGGTCACTTACGACATGCGCGAGGAAGGGGACGTCGCCTGGCGCCTGGGTATCGGTTGCGGCGGCGAAGTGACGCTGCTATTGCAGCCAGTTGACGCGCAAAATGACTACCTGTGTTTGAATGAGGTTCGGGCCAGGCTGTTGCAAAATCAATCGGTACATTATTGCCAGTCCACCCAGGCTGGTCCCGCCACAGCCCATATTGGGCAAGACTCCACCTGTGTTGACGACTTTTGCCATACGCTGACGCCGCCGCCCACCCTGTTGCTGTTGGGCGGGGGCGTGGATGCGGTGCCGGTATGCGATCTGGCCAGCCGAATCGGCTGGCGGGTACTGGTTAATGATGAACGGGCGCGCTATGCCCGGCCGGCTGAGTTTGCCAGTGCCAGTCAGTGTACTAAGCAGGCTGCGGATAACATCGCGGCTTTACCTCATTATCAGCAAGCCGATGCCGTGATTATCATGCACCATCAGGTGGAACTGGATGCCCGCAGTCTGAAGGCTGTTACGGGCGAACCGCCAGCAAATTTGCAGTATCTGGCGTTACTGGGCCCGCAGCACCGTACTAAGCGGGTACTGGAACAGGCGAATTTATGCTGGAATGAATTACCCTTACCCTGCAGTCACCGGCTGGCTTTGATATCGGCGGTGAGCTGCCCGAATCTATTGCCCTGTCTATGTTGTCGCAGGTGCATGCTGCTTTGCATCAAAAACCCTATAAAATTAATAGTTTGCCGGGGGACGCATGCTCAGCATAGCGATTCTGGCCGCGGGCCGTTCACAGCGATTCGGCAGTAATAAGATGTTGCTACCGTTAACCGATGGACAGACTTTGCTGGGTCACTGTATTGACCAATGTGCGCCTCTGTCACCCTCGCCGGTGATGGTGATAAGCGGGGCCTATCATAACGCATTAAGCCAGCACGACTTTGCCAGGCCCATACAGCTAATTCATAACGCCAACTGGGAGCAGGGGATGGCGACCAGTATTCACGAAGCGGTGGCCTACACCCAGACGCTGCCCAAGGAGGTAACCCATTTGCTTATTACGCTGGGTGATTTGCCGTTGGTGACGACCTCCAGCCTGAATAGTTTATGGGAGGTGGCCAAAACCCAACCCGAAACCATTATCGCCAGCTTCTGGGAAGGAAAAGCAACCGCCCCGGCAATCTTTCCCAGGTGCTTCTGGCCGTTACTGACTCAGCTTTCAGGTGACAAGGGCGCCGGTATCTTATTGCAGGATGCCATGGCCCAATCGCCGCCGGCTTGTATTCCTGTGCCCCATGCCGAAGCCAGAGTCGATATCGACACGCCACAAACTTACCGGGAATTTTTAGGGTGAGCGGTCAAACAGATTGCGCCTGGAGGGGGGCAGTGGTATTGAATAAGACCATAAGGCTTTATCTGTGGGGCTGCAGGGTTTATCAATGAGCAACCCTGCGTCTTATAGTCTGGCGGGGGCGATCAAAAGTGTCACCTGTGCGGTTGCTTTGTTGTGGGTGATTCAGTCAGCCGGCGTATTGTTTGATCTGCCTTTATCCTTGCTGGCGGTTTATCCCCTTGAGCTTAGCCGGGTACACGGTATTGTAACCTCAGTACTGGTTCATTCCGGCTATGAGCATCTGTTTAATAACACCCTGCCGCTACTGGTGCTTGGCAGCGTGCTGGTGTATGGCTATCCATCGTCACGCTTTAAAGTGATAGTGATAACCTGGCTGGGGAGCGGGCTGGGCGTATGGTTATTCGGCCGCGAAGCAAATCACCTGGGGGCCAGCGGCCTGGCCCACGGCTTATTCTTTTTTGTGTTTGTGGTTTCGGTATTACGCCGCGATGCCCGTTCGGTAGCGTTGATGATGATCGCCTTTTTTATGTATGGCACCATGGTGCTGACCATCTTTCCTACTGAGCCGGATATTTCCTACGAGGCGCACTTTTTTGGGGGCGTCTCGGGCCTGATTGCAGCGCTTATTTGGTGGCGTGAAGACCCTCGTCCCGAGCGCAAAACCTACAGCTGGGAAAACCCCGAAGAACCCGATGATCCACAAATCCGGGAACAGCTGTCCCGGGCGCCCGATGCTCCCGAGACAGAACCCGAAGAACCTCCCCGCTAAGCCTTCGCCACGGTCTCTGTTTGCTATGAAATGGACTCCACAGGTCAGGCAACGCGTCGCTGGGGCTGGTGTTTGACCACATAATAAAGTCGGGCGCCCAGCAGTATCGCCGCACAACTTAATCCGGCAATAATGCCTATCCAGAAACCCGCGGCTGCCATCGGTGCTGCCGTGAGCCAGTCGGTGCGCCCCAGTATAACCCCGGTGGGCAGACCCACGCCCCAGTATGCGCAAAAGCTAATGATAAACATGGCGGTGGTATCCTTATAGCCACGCAGCGCATTGGCTGAAATCACCTGAATCGCATCAGAAAACTGAAACATAGCCGCATAAATAAGCAGCGCACTGGCCAGCGAGGAGACCGCTGGATCATTGGTATACAGACCAATAATAAAATCCTTGGCTAACAGGGTGAAGCTGGCGGTACCAATGGCGACCAGTAACCCGATAACCAGGGCGCTGTGTACCGCAGTGGTGGCTTGCCGATAATTTTTCTGGCCGACCCGATATCCGACCCGAATCGAAACTGCCATACCCATACTCAGCGGAAACATAAACATCAGCGATGAAAAGTTCAGCGCTACCTGGTGGGCGGCGACGGTGGTGGCCCCAAACGGGGCCAGCAATAATGCCACTACCGCAAACAGGGTGACCTCAAACAACAGGGTCATCGCGACCGGGAAACCTAACCTGAAGGTGCGCAGCATCATTTTAAAATCCGGCAAATGTAGGGTGTTAAATAACCCGTATACACTCAGACGGCGGCTTTTGCTGGTATACACCAGCGTACTGAAAAACATCACTGTGATCACGATCGCGGTGGCGATCCCGCAGCCGGCGCCCCCAAAGGCAGGGATGGGGCCGACACCATAGATAAACACATAATTGGCGATGACATTAAAACCCAGACCGATAACCGTGATGATCATGGTAGGTTTGGTATTGCCCAGGCCCTCACAATAGTTGCGAAGCCACTGATACAGGGCAAACGCCGGCATACTTATCAGTACATAGTGAACATAGTCCAGCGTAATCGTGTAGAGCCCGGACTCCATTGGAAACCAATTAAGAATGGTTGGCACCAAAGGATACAGACACACTATTAAAGCGCCTATCAGTAACAACAGATAACCGGCCTGCTGCGCAGCAAATGCCACCTGCCCCGAGGCCCCCTTACCCTGATAACGGGAAATAATTGGTGGCAGGGCCAATGCAATACCCTGTAAAAAGCACATTAACGGAATGGTAATACTAAAGCCCAGGGCCACCGCCGCCATATCCAGCGCATTGTATTGTCCGGCCATGACGGTATCGACCACGCCCATCAGCATTTGGGTGATTTGAGCGATTAACAGCGGCCAGGTCAGCTGGATCAGGCGTTTACTTTCCAGGGCAAATCGAGGGGTGAATAAGGTCACGAGGCAGAAGGACTCCAGTTGCTGTGTAAATCAAAAGGCTGAACGGACACCAGGGTATTGCACGCCAGTCCGTGACTGTCGGCCGGGACCAGCAGGTAAGCATTGGCGCGGGTAACCGTGGTCATCACCCCGGAACTTTGCTTTGGCAGCGGGGCCACCTGCCAGCGGCCGTGGGCATCCTGGGCAAGTTGGGCACGCACAAATTCTGCCCGGCCAGGCCGATGACGAACCTCAGCCGTAAGCGTAGCCTCGATGATCAGTGGCTCGGGTAAATGTTGTTCGCCCTGGATATGCTGAATCAGCGGTACCACCAGTTGCTCGGTGGTGACATACGCCGACACCGGATTACCGGGAACACCGCAGAACAAGCACGTATCGAGATGACCAAACGCAAAGGGTTTACCGGGTTTCATGGCGACCTTCCAGAAGCCCACACGACCGAGGTTCTGCAATACCGATTTTACATGATCAGCCTCACCCACAGACACGCCGCCCGAACTAATCAAAATATCGGCGCAGGCCATGGCATCTTTAAATATCTGCTTTAGCGCTTCAGGTTTATCCGCAACAATGCCCAAATCAATAAGGTTAACATCATAGGGCTGCAGCAACGCCGCGATACCAACACTGTTAGAGTTGTAGATTTGTCCGGGTGAGAGTGAATCACCCGGGTATCTCAATTCATCGCCGGTCGCCAGTAACGCGACATTCAGTTTGCGATACACCCGGATATGGGCGATACCCAAAGAGCTGAGCAACATCAGGTGTGCTGGCTTTAGCCGAACCCCGGCACTTACCACCTGCTCGTTACAGGCAATATCGTTGCCCTTAGCCCGAATGTTTTCCCCCGGACCGGGCAAAGGGCCTACCTGTACTGTGTTGGCGCTTTGCGTGGTATTTTCCTGCATTACCACCCGGTCAGCCCCGTCCGGAATGCCTGCCCCGGTCATGATCCGCGCAGCCTGCCCAGGTTTTAGCTGTATGGTGGAAACATCCTGACCCGCCAGTATGGTCACGACGATTTCAAAGGTATTGGTGGGGTTGACGGCGCCGGGCGCCAACGCATAGCCGTCCATCGCCGACACAGCCAGGGGCGGGACGTTGATGGGGGCATAGATATTCTCAGCGACAATGCGCCCAAGCGCATGGACCACCGGACAGTTTTGCACCTCAGCCACCGGCCGCGCCTGCTGCAACAGTGCGCGGCGGGCATCTGGTAAACTCAGCCATTGCTCCGAAGCCATACAAAACCCTTTGATTTGTCGGTTAAAAGGCAGTGATTATGAAGAAAATTTTGGGTGGCGGCCAGTGGTTTCGGGCCAATGACAGACAGGCCCGGACCAGTTGGCGCAAACCGGGTCCATGTTGTTTGCGCTCAGGGAGATAGCCCGAAGACAGGCTATTGATGGTGATGGTTGCTGATCCAGACGGTTTGATAGGGCGTCAAATGCAGATAACCACTGTCATCTTCAATGGTTTCGCCGCTGATTAAATCTACCCAGTGATCCGTACCAATAAGATTGATGTCAGACATCAATACCGACTGTTCCTCATTAGAGATATTACTGACACAAAAGATACTTTGATTACGATCCAGGCTTTGTCGCCAGTAACCGAACAACTGATTGCCCAGTTGCAGCGTAAACTGCGTGGCATTAGGGTGAAACGCCGGCTGCGCCTTACGAATTCGAATCAATTGTGACATTTGGGTGAGTACCCGGTGATGCTGCGAATAGGGCGAGTCCAGTAACCGCTCCAGCTCGTCATATTCCCAGCGCTTGCGGTTGATGGAGCGGTTCTGACCGGTATTGGCCACCTTTTCATAATCGTTGGAGGTGCCCAGCAGACTATGGATATAAATGCCCGGCATACCTTCCATGCCCAGCATGATGGCATGGGCACAAATAAATCGCTGCACCTGCCAGCGATCTGGCCCATCCACTGTGCCCTGCAACGCATCAAACAGGGTGATATTGATTTCATAGGGTTTTTGCTGACCATGAGCCGAGGCCCGCCACGAAATCTTGCCCCCATAATTTTGCATGGTATGCACCAGCGTGGAGATTTCCTCGTCGTCCAGCAAGCCCTCGGCCGGGCGTAAACCGATACCATCATGCGAAGCAATGAAATTAAAATAGGTGGTACCATTTTGGGCCGGGGGCATGCCCATCATCCAGCTTTTAAGATAGCGGCAGTCGCCGGTAACCAGCGTATTGACCAGCAGCGGCGGCAATGAAAAGTTATAAATGGCATGAGCTTCGTTGGCATTACCAAAATACGTCAGATTTTCCCGATTCGGGATATTGGTTTCAGTAATGATGATGATGCCCGGATCGACATGTTCTATTAAGGTACGCATCAACCGGATCACCTCATGAGTCTGAGGCAGGTTAATGCAGGTGGTGCCGACAATCTTCCATAAAAACGCGACGGCATCCAGGCGAAACACCTTGGCCCCTTTGTCGATATACAGCCGAATGATCTGCATAAACGCCAACAGCACCTTGGGGTTTGAAAAGTCAAAATCGACCTGATCATGGCTAAAGGTGCACCAGACATATTTAGTGCCGTGTTGGGTAGGGGTTTCACGTAGCAAGGGTGAAACCCGTGGCCGGGTTACCTGCGACAAATCATCATCGGGACTGGCGGTGAAGAAAAAATCACTGCCAGGGCCTTCCCCTTTAATAAAGTTTTCAAACCAGGCACTGCGGGCCGAGCAATGGTTCACCACTAAATCAAACATCAGCCCGTAATCATCCGCCAGCCGGCGGATGTCGGTCCATTCACCCAGTGCCTCATTCACACTGGAGTAGTCAATGACCGAAAAACCATCGTCTGAGCTGTATGGGTAGAACGGCAGTAAATGCACCTTATTGATGGTATTTTTGCAGTAAGTCTGCAAAAAACGGTGCAGGGTGAACAGCGGCTTTTCGTGCCCATGCATGATGCTATCACCATAGGTGATCATCATTACATCCTGCTCATCCCAGTAGTTGCAGTGATGTTTGGGCTCCACAATGTCATGATCATTGGCAAGCCCCATGCTTTCGATTAATTCGGTAGCCAGTTCTGCCACTGACTTTTCCAGGCTGACATTTGCATAAATGGTCTGCAAATGATGGGTAACCTTATCGTGTAAAGAATTCCAGTTCGTGGTCATAGACTACTCCAGTAATTCAGATGTATCCGCCTCTACTGCTTCGAGCAGCCGATCAAGAATATCAGGTACGGCACTGGTGACCCGGTTCCAGCTTGGAATAAACGGGGTTTGCATGGGGCTGTCTAAGAAGCTCTGGCCCGCTTTCATAATATTGCTGGCAAACATTTCCACCGCTTTTTCTTCACGGTGAATATCCAGATTCAGCCCATTCATGATGGCGTCATTATGATAGGTTTCGACAAAGTCCAGCGCAATCCGGTAATACGTGGCTTTTACTGCCCGGAAGGTTTCGGGACTGAAGGCCACGCCCTGGGTGGCTAATTTGCGAAACAGAGCTTTGGTAATGTCGATAGACATTTTAGACAAACCGCCCTGATCATCGTGCAGCGATAAATCCTGGTGTTTATGGTCGTAGGTTTCGGCGATATCGGCCTGACACAGCCGATTATGGGAATAATTACGGTGCATTTCCGACAATACGCCAATTTCCAGGCCCCAGTCACTGGGGATTCGGATATCATTAAGCACATCGCGACGAAACGAAAACTCTCCGGCTAGCGGATAGCGAAAGCTGTCCATAAATTCGAGGTATTCATTATCGCCTAAGGTACGCTTTAAGGCGCGTAATAACGGAGTAACCAGCAGGCGTGACACCCGGCCGTTAATCTTGCCATCGGCAACCCGGGCGTAATAGCCTTTGCAAAACTCATAGTTAAACATGGGGTTTGCCACCGGGTAGATCAGTCTGGCTAATAAATCGCGATTGTAGGTTAAAATATCACAGTCATGCAGGGCCACGGATTCGGCGCGATTTGAGGCCAAAATATACCCCATGCAATACCAGACATTGCGGCCTTTACCCAATTCTTTTGGTGCCAGTCCCAGTTCGGTAAGCTCTTTATCAAGAGCCTGCAGACGAGGCCCATCATTCCACAGTATCCGGTGATGCTGCGGCAGCTTGCCAAAAAATTTCAAAGCACTTTTGTATTGCTCTTTGTCCGCGCGGTCCAGCCCGATAACAATCTCAGACAAGTATGGAACCTGTTGTAAGTGCTCAAGAATATTGGGCAGGGCCTCGCCCTCAAGCTCGGAATATAGCGACGGCAGAATCAACGCCATCGGGCGTTTCTGAGAAAAGCGAAGTAGCTCTGCCTCCAGCTCTTCGGTGGGACGATTTGCCAGATTATGTAAGGTTGTCACCACACCGTTTTGATAAAAGTCGGCCATGTATACTCCTAAATAGGTAATGAAAGCAATGTTGTCAGTGTCTCGTTCCAGCCAGCGGGGCCATGTTGGGTACTGGTGTAAACCTGTTGTTGTTTTTGTAATTCTGGCGGCTCGTGATTGGGCGAATGGATGCGTATGGCAATGTCTGCTGCTTCGAGCATCGCAATATCGTTGTTGCCATCGCCCAGGGCCACCGATTGTGTCCGGACATTATGCTGGCGCTGATATTCGTTGCATAACCATTGTAATGCCTGGCCTTTATCACAGTCTCCTGAAATATGAATAAACCGGCCGCCCTCTAAAGGATAGCCACCCCGGGCTGAAATTGCCTCTATAAAGGCCTGTTTTGCCGACGCTTCGCCTTGCCAAAGTACCGGCTCACCATATTGGCGACGAGCGGCCCGGCGTGCATCATCTTCATTCAACCCGGTGGCGTGCTGAATTTGCTTCAGACTCATGGCACTGAAATGGGTAAACTGCTGATCAAATTCGGCTTTTATCTGTTCCAAAAGTTGCAGCCAGTGCTGTTTAGATGAAATAAACGATTTGCACCAAAAGCCGTCCTGCCATACGGTTCCGGCAGGCTTTTGATCAAAAAAGTTATGAGGAATAAACACCGCCGCGCCGTTTTCTACAATAAAAGGCCCGTTCAGCCCGATGGTTTTTCTTAATACCAGCATCTCAGCATAGGTTTTGCTGGTGGTGGGAATCACTGGGATCTGCTGCTGCGCCAATGCTTCAAGCGCAGGTCTGGCTGGCTCATAACTATAGGTATTGTGATCCAGCAGGGTGCCATCCATATCGGTAAAAACCAGCGTTTGCATTGATGTCATGTGCTACCTTGTAAAGCGTAAATTTGAAAAAAAAACGGCCTGTTGCGGCTACATCACCCAAATGAAAAGGCGTGGTTTAGATGCGTTTAACAGGGATAAAGCACAAACCACGCCATAGGCGTAAGCACAACGTGCAGTTAAAACGCAGGGACCGGCTGGAATGATCACTTGAAAAGCGATATCCGCGGCGCCGGGCAGCAGGCTGTGGCAGGAACCACGAATGGCATTAGCCCGACAGGGGCAAAGGCAATGCACCACACTGCACCAAAACAGGGCCAAAACAAGGCAAATGCGCCAAGATGGCGCACAGCCTCTACGAGTCTTAACCTCGAAGGTTATTTGCGGGTAGCAATCAGTACCGCACGTTTGGGGGCGGGATAACCTTCAATGGTTTTGGTAAGGTCGTGGGGGTCCAGAAAATCTTTCAGGCTCTGGTTAGGCATCCAGTCTGTGGCGCGCTGCTCATCCAGGCTGGTGGTATTCACATCTACTACCGTAATATCTTTAAAACCCAGGCGCTCCAGCCAGGTGGACAGGGCTGCTAGAGAAGGCAAAAACCAGACATTACGCATTTGAGCGTAGCGTTCGCCGGGCATGAAGACCGTATGTTCATCACCTTCTACAATAAGCGTTTCAAGCACCAGTTCACCCCCGGAACGCAGCTGGGCTTTAAGCTGCTCTAAAAACTGCAGGGGATCTTTACGATGATAAAGCACGCCCATGGAAAATACCGTATCGAAGGCCTGGACTGGCTGCATTTGTTCAATGCCGAGTGGCAGATAATGAACCGGAGCGGGACCGATAAAATGCTTGATGGCCTGAAACTGAATCAAAAACAGGTTGGTAGGGTCGATACCAAAGACACATTTGGCCTGTTCTCCATACATTCGCCACAGGTGATAGCCACTGCCGCAGCCGACATCCAATACTTTTCGGTTAGCCAGCGGGGAGAGATGTTTTGCCACCCGATCCCATTTCCAATCCGAGCGCCATTCGGTGTCCACATCAATGCCATACAAATTGAAGGGACCTTTTCGCCACGGCATAAACTGCCGTAACAAGCCGGCGATTTGTTTGCTTTGATAATCGGTGAGGTCGTTGGCGTTACCGACTTTAACCTGGGTGGCAAGATCAATATCAGCGCCAGGCAGGGCCGGAAGTTTATCAATTAACCGACACCATTTATTAAATTCGCCATGCTGGCCATGTTGGTCCCACTGCTGTAATTGTGCCGGTAAGCTTTCCAGCCAATGGCTTAAACCATTTTCAATCAGGCAGGAATAAGCGCTATCAAACCACTGGCGGGCCAGAGTATTCATGTGCTTTTTCCTTTTATTGCTACCAACGACATAAAGTTGTAGCACTGATACCACTTCACCACGTCGTCAAAGCCTGCCTCCAGCAGTCGTTGTTGGTGCGCATCAAATGAGTCAGTCAGCATCACATTCTCCAGCGCCGCGCGTTTTTGGGAAACCTCCAGTTCGCTATAACCATTATCCCGCTTGAACTGATGATGCAGGTCAATCAGCAGTTCATTGCCGCTTAGGGTGGGGTGGCTGACCTTTTCTGACAACACTAAAATAGCACCAGGATTCATGCCGGCATAAATGCGCTGTAATAACGCCAGACGATCGTCAGGCTGAATAAACTGCAAGGTAAAATTCATAATCACCATGGATGCATTTTCAATGTCGGTTTCCTGCGCCAGCTTTTGCTCCACAGTGATAGGGTTAGGCAGGGCGAAGGAGGCAATGGTTCGACTACAGCGTTCGACCATGGCTTTGGAGCTGTCGATGGCAATGATGTCGCAGGGGGTATCATGGGTAGCACGAGCCACCGATAAACTGGCTGCACCTAAAGAGCAGCCGAGATCATACACCTTGGTGGCGCTTTTTACATAGCGGCTGGCAAGCTCGCCAATGGTATGCACGATGGTCTGATACCCGGGCACCGAACGTTTTATCATATCGGGAAAAACATCAGCCACCGCTTCATCAAAGGTAAAGTCGTCTACCGATTGCATCGGGTTGGCAAAGATTTTGTCTTGTTTACTCACACTGACAGGCCTTAGCTAAACACAGAATGGGCCAATTTTACCTGTCTTGCGGTAATTTCCAATTGCTTCGTGACAAAACTTATTGTTTACTCCGCTATATTTGCTTTTTGCACTTTCGGTTATTAGTCTAAAGTATTACTGTAAGGCATAATTATTTAGGTTTGGGAATAAACATGACGCAGATTTTAGTTGCCGACGATCATCCGTTGTTTCGGGAGGCACTGCGAGGTGCACTGGCGCCATACTTCGAAAATACGGAAATTCTAGAGGCAGATTCCCTTGATTCAATGCTGGCGGTACTCAACGAGCAGCGTGAGATAGAGCTGATTCTGCTGGACCTGACTATGCCAGGGGCAGAGTATTTCAACGGCTTGATCTCAGTGCGCGAAGCCTATCCGGATATTCCGGTGGCCGTGGTGTCGGCCAGTGAAGGTATTGAGGTGGTGGCGCAGGTGATGAGCTTAGGCGCGCAGGGGTTTATTCCAAAATCCACCCCTACCAAAGACATTGCTCAGGCCATTAAACATATCACCGAAGGCGACACCTGGATTCCAGAGTCAATGCACGCTGAGCTGGAAACCGTGGATGCGGAAATGGCCCAGTTGTTACAGCGCTTTCGGGAACTGACCCCCAAGCAGATTCAGGTGTTGTCATTTTTACGGGCCGGGCTTATGAACAAACAAATCGCCCACGAAATGAATGTCACCGAAGCGACCATCAAAGCCCACATCAGCGCCATTTTGCGCAAACTGGAAATCAATACCCGGACCCAGGCGGTATTATTGATGGACAAACTGCAGTTAAGTTAAGCACAGAAAAACGCCAAAGGGATACCTACCGGACCTGAGGTTTTGTATACCTCTTTGGCTTTACCGTCACGGTGATGCAAGGTCTTGCCCGCAGTTTGGCTGGCCCGGGAAAAGCGTACGCCCTCCATGTTGCTGGTAACCATGTTGCTGGCCACCATGTTGCTGGCCACCATATTGACCGTCGCCATAAAAAACCTTGGTACTTAACTGGCGCTGTGCCCGGCGCCAGGCGATTATCGCTGGCCTGCAACTGTTACGGTGAGTTAACTGAGCTCATCCCCGCTAACCCCCGGTTTATATTGTTAAGCATTCCCGTATTCTTGGTAACACGTACCACGCAACAGATCACTTACCGTTCAAAGCGGTGGAGCGCACCTGTGACTGTTAAGCGTTTTTACCGACAAGGACGACCCACAACCACAGCCCACAAGGCCTGAGCACAAGGTACGGGACAAGCCGGGCTTTGTAAGCGTAAAGAAAGTGGGACGGTAGTATAAAAATAGCCTGGGCAAACCAGGTAGTGCCTATACGCAACCGGTGCAGCGCAGCAGGGAGATAACTATTTCAGGTGCTGACCCGCCCGGTGTTAATGCCGTGTCATCAACCCTACGGCAAACCAACAAAAAAGCGTTCGTACCATGCAATACACAGTACGAACGCTTTATCCTTTTATACTTAGCTGAGCTCAGCTTCGCCAGCAGATAAGTACCGGCGGGTCATTGGCGCAAAGCCATGGCTTACCAGATACTTATCAGGCCAGACGTTTAATGCTGGCCAGCCCGCTTTATTTTACTTCTTTGCCCGCCGCCTGCTGATCAGCATGGTAGCTGGAGCGTACCATGGGACCACACGCAGCCTGGGTAAAGCCGATCTCGCGGGCATAATCACCCAGCGCATCAAATTCGGTAGGATGCACATATTTTTTAACCGGATAATGATGGCGACTGGGTTGCAGATACTGGCCCAGGGTCAGCATATCAACATTGTGTTCACGCAGGTCGCGCAACACGCCTTTTATCTCGTCGCTTTCTTCACCCATGCCCATCATCAGACCTGACTTGGTAGGAATATGCGGATGTTGAGCTTTGAATTTTTTCAGTAAGTCCAGTGACCACTGATAGTTGGCACCAGGCCGACATTCGCGATATAGGCGCGGTATGGTTTCCAGATTGTGATTAAACACATCCGGCACGCCGTTTTTGAATATTTCCAGGGCGCGATCCATACGGCCACGAAAATCCGGCACCAGGACTTCAATGGTGGTGCTGGGGCTGTGATGTCGAATGGCATTGATACAATCAACAAAATGTTGCGCACCGCCATCGCGTAAATCATCACGGTCAACCGACGTGATCACCACATATTTGAGATCCATTTCGGCAATGGTGGTGGCCAGCTTTTCTGGTTCTTCAGCGCTTGGTGGTAATGGCTTACCATGACCCACATCACAAAACGGGCACCGACGGGTACAGATATCACCCAGAATCATAAAGGTGGCGGTACCATGATTGAAGCACTCTGCCAAGTTCGGACAGCTGGCTTCTTCACAAACCGAGTGCAAATTATTTTTGCGCAAGGTTTTTTTGATATGGTCAATTTTATCAGTGGTGCGCGGAAGCTTGATCTTGATCCACTCTGGCTTGCGCAGCATCTCTTCTTTTTCAGTCGGGACAATGGTGACCGGAATATGTTTGACTTTTTCATCGTCGCGGAGCTTCACTCCGGCTTGGGGACGTGCGTTACTCATCAAAACCTTCTTTATACTGTGTATCCTGAATGTCTAACTCATTCAGTAAATTCGCGATAAGTGCCGGGCCCGCCTGGGCAAGGGTCTCAGGACCATTAAGCCGCTGAGTATCCGTCATCTGCATGCCCGCGTAGCCACACGGATTAATTCGCTCAAAAGGGGTCAGATCCATTGCAACATTCAGGGCCAGGCCATGAAAAGAACAGCCTCGTCGAATGCGTAATCCCAACGAACAAACTTTTTGTTCATCGACATACACCCCAGGAGCATCTTTTTTGGCATAAGCCAGAATTTTGAAATCACCTAATAACGAAATAACCGCATTTTCCATTGCGTTCACCAGATGGCGAACGCCGAGTTTGCGTCGTTTGATGTCCAGCATCAGGTAAATAACCTGCTGGCCGGGACCGTGGTAAGTCACCTGGCCGCCGCGATCTACATTGACCACCGGAATGTCGCCGGGCATCAGTATGTGTTCTGCTTTACCCGCCTGACCCTGCGTAAACACAGCATCATGTTCAACCAGCCAGATTTCATCAGCACAGTCAGCAGCGCGGGTGTCGGTAAAGTCCTGCATTTTTTGCCAGACCGGTGTATAAGGCTGGCGGCCAAGTTGCCGAACCACCAAAGAGGGAAGCTCAGTAGCCACTTATAGTACGACCCTTACCAATTCAAGCTCGGCCAGTTCGGTGTAAATGGTTTCCATATGCGCTTTGCTGGTTACCTTAACACTCACTGACACAGAATGATAATTGCCTTTACTGCTAGGCTTTACAGTAGGGCTGTAATCCCCTGGAGCATGTTGTTGCAAACACGCAATAACCTGATTAGGCAACTCATCGTCTGCTACGCCCATTACCTTAAATGTCTGATAGGTAGGGAATTCAAGTAGTTCATCAAAACGGGTATCCATGCGATATCCTTGACTGCAAATAAAAAACGGCCAGATTGTAACAAATCTGGCCGCCTTAGAACTAGGTTTTAATGTGTTTTATCTGGCTTACTCTTCCCAGCCAATCTGCAACATAGCCCAATCCCAGACGCGATCTACCAAACTGCCTTCGTTCACTTCCTGCAAAGTGACCAGGGGATATTCGGCGACATCTTTACCTTCAAGCTGAATATAAAGCGTTCCCACCACTTCGCCTTTGGCTAAGGGGGCTTCCAGTTTTTTGTCCAGTTCAAAGTTGGCTTCAAGATTTTCGGCCTGACCACGAGGGATAGTAATCGGCGTTGCCTGATTGATGCCTAAATCTACAGTATCACGGTCGCCCATATAAATACGGTGCGCCACAAAACTTTCGCCGGCTTCATAAGGCGTTACGGTTTCATAGAAACGAAAGCCATAACGAAGCAGCTTTTTGTTTTCAACTTTGCGTGAGCGCTCGCTGTCGGTGCCCATGACGACCGCCACCAACCGCATACCACCTTGTTCTGCCGACGTGATAAGGCTATAGCCAGCATCAGAAGTATGGCCGGTTTTGATGCCATCTACATTTAAGCTTTTGTCCCACAGCAGGCTGTTACGGTTGTATTGTTTGATACCGTTGTAAGTAAACTCTTTTTCACTGTAGATATCGTAAATTTCGCGGGTTTCAGAAACCAGTGCGCGGGATAAAATGGCCATGTCTGAGGGCGTAACATAATGCTCCGGATCGTGCAGACCGTGGCTGTTCACAAAATGCGAGCCGGTCATTCCCAATGACTGCGCATGGGCATTCATCATGCTGGCAAACGCATCTTCTGAGCCTGCCACATGCTCGGCCATTGCTACACAGGCATCGTTGCCTGACTGAATGATGATGCCGCGGATCAAGTCGGCTACTTTGACCTGGGTGCCCACTTCGATAAACATCTTTGACGAGTCAGGAAATTTTTTGGCCCAGGCATTTTCAGAAATGGTGACTTCATCATCCATACTGATATTGCCGGCTTCCAGCTCTTTTCCGATGACATAGGTGGTCATCATCTTGGTCAGACTGGCTGGAAAGATTTGCATATCTGCATTTTTCGAGGCAATGACATGACCGGTGTCATAATCCATCAATACAAACCCTTCACCATCAACATTGGGTGGCGGTGGAGTGACGACGGCGGCATTCGCTGACAGACAAAAAACCGATAGTAGCAGGGTCATAAAGGCCATAAATCGGACACTGGCTGAAGGCTTAGCGCGTTTACTATTATTATACATGATTGATCTTAGTTACCGTGTTGTTGTTACTTACAGGAGCTTTTGACAAAGTGTATCGTATGCCCCGCGGGAGGACTAGGTTTGCGCACAAAAGTTTAACAGGTTTGCCATGAAAAACACGTTTTGCCAGACAAAGCCCTGAATTTGCTCTTTATGTGCCCTATAGTTGCCGCTGCCAGGCCGTTTATAACTGCGCCTCAACGGTATAGGCGTTGGGATAGCCGTTACTCTTAAGCTCTTCGAGCAGCATTTGCGCCTGAAATCTGTCTTTTAGAGGCCCCAGCCGCAGTTTATAAATATTGTTTATCAGTGGAATCTGGGTGGGAACCTGGTACAACGCGGCCAGCACGGTTGAAACGGACTGCGCTTTTTCAAGATTACTGAGTGCTGCCACCTGAATAAATACCGATTTATCTGCCGGGGTTGCTACGCCGTCAGGCGCGTTGCTTACTGGCCCCTGAGCCGCAGTGCTGTTCTCGCGGGCCACAGACGTACCGCTAGCGGAGGGCTGCGCGCCAGACCTGCGGCCGGCGTATTGGGCATAACTGATGGTGGGCTGCTTACCCACGGTAACATTATTGTCTTTATCAAAATGAATGACTTCCAGTTTGACCCTGGCCGTACCATGTTGCTGATAACCAAGTTTATGAGCAGCGGCGTAGGACAAATCAATAATCCGGTTCGAATGAAACGGCCCGCGGTCATTGACCCGGACGATAGCCGATTGGTTGTTTGCCAGATTGGTCACGCGTACAAAACTTGGAAGAGGCAGGGTTTTATGGGCGGCCGTCATGGCAAACATGTCATAGGTTTCGCCATTTGAGGTTAAATGCCCGTGAAACTTCTGACCATACCAGGAGGCATACCCTTCCTGCTCGAAGCCTTTGCCGGTTTGCATAGGAATATACCGTTTACCCAGCACTTCATAAGGGCGGCTATTAAAACTACGGTAAGGTTCGTAGCGGGGGACCGCATCGGTTAAATCATAGGCGCCGTATTCAAAAGTGGGCGCCGAATCCTGATGCTGCGCATAACGGCCGCTGGGCGCCTGACAGGCACTCAGCAGAAAAACCGCCAGTATAAACAGCAGTGCTTTGAAAACAGAGAATGACATCATCGGGTTAAAAAGCGTTGTTGGGTGGCAATACGCATAAGCATGCCAAACCCGGCCATCAAAGTCACCATCGATGAGCCGCCAAAGCTTACCAGGGGTAAAGGCACGCCTACTACCGGTAACAGGCCTGATACCATGCCCATATTTACAAACACATACACAAAGAAGGTCAGGGTAATACTGCCGGCGAGCAACTTGCTGTAGGGATCCTGGGCCTGATTGGCAATCATCAGACCCCGGCAAATAATAAAGATATAAATGGCCAGCAACCCCAGAACCCCAATGAGCCCGAATTCTTCGCTAAATACCGCGAAGATAAAGTCGGTGTGGCGTTCCGGCAAAAATTCCAGCTGGGACTGGGTGCCCTGTAACCAGCCTTTGCCTTCAAGACCGCCCGAGCCAATGGCAATTTTTGACTGAATAATGTGATAGCCAGAGCCTAGCGGATCGCTTTCCGGGTTCAAAAATGTCAATACCCGCTGCTTTTGATATTCTTTCATCAGAAAAAACCACATGACCGGCAAAAAGGCGCCCACCATGCCGGCCACGATAATAATCAGACGCCAGCTCATACCGGCCAGAAAAATAGCAAAAATACCGGAACTGGCGACCAGCAGGGAGGTGCCTAAATCGGGTTGTCTGGCAATAAGAATAGTAGGCACCACCACCAGGGCGAATGCCGTGGCCACATGCACGGTGCGAGGCGGCAGCGTGTATTTACTGATATACCAGGCCACCATCATGGGGACCGCCAGTTTCATCATCTCAGAAGGCTGAAACCGGATAAACTGCAAGTCCAGCCAGCGCTGCGCCCCTTTACCCATATCTCCGAAGAAAATGACCGCCAACAGCATCATCACGCCAATCAAAAAACTGATGGGGGATAATCTTCGGATAAACATAATAGGGAATTGGGCCAGTACCAGCATTACCAGAAAACTCACCCCTAAACGGCGTAGCTGTCCTTCTATCTGGCCAACGTCCTGTCCGGCAGCAGAATACAGGGTCACCAGCCCGACCCCGGTAAGGGTAATCAGCCCCAGTAACAAGATGGCATCAATATGAAACCGTTCCAGCCACGTGATTTTGTGGGCGCTCATGGTGCTATTGGCCGACTTCACAACGCCTCCTGACTTTCAACGGTGGTCAGGCCGCCTGCCACCTGATCAAAATAAAAATCCATTACCTGGCGGGCCACCGGCGCCGCATTAGAACTCCCCCCGCCGGCATTTTCAATAACAACGGTCACCGAGACCTGGGGGTCGTCGTAAGGGGCAAAACCGACATACATAGCATTATCGCGCAGGTGCTCGGCCACTTCATCGGCATTGTAGGACTCATTCTGGCCCACCGAGAACAGCTGTGCGGTGCCGGTTTTACCCGCCGAGACATAGCCCACATCTTCAAAGGCATGACGGGCGGTACCTTCTTCGCCATTGACGACCTTCCACATGGCATCCAGCACAATATCCCAGTTCTTTTCTTCTTTAACTTCATAGGGGCGTAAGGTTTTCAAAGGCTCTAAATCAATGTTGCCGTGGTCCTGCATATAGCCCCGCATTATCTGCGGAACAAAGCGCTTGCCATGATTGATTAAGGTGTTGATAGACTGATTGAGCTGCACCGGGGTGGCTGTCCAGAAGCTTTGTCCGATTCCTACCGGGATGGTATCGCCGATATACCATGGCTGATTGAAACGGGCACGCTTCCAGCCCCGGCTGGGCATATTGCCATCAGACTCTTCATACAAATCAATACCGGTGTAATCCCCAAACCCGAATTCGCTCATGGCAGCACTGATTTTATCGATGCCCAGCTTATAGGCCAGATCATAATAATAGGTATCGCAGGATACTTCGATGGCTTTGCTCACATCGACCTTGCCATGACCCCAACGTTTCCAGTCACGCCAGACATGGGACACATTAGGCAGCCGGAAGCGCCCGGTATCATTGATGGTGTAGCTGGTGGTGATGGTATCTGTGTCTAGTCCCAGCAGTGCCAGATGCGGCTTAATGGTCGAAGCCGGCGGGTATTGGCCCTGGGTGGCCCGGTTAATCAGCGGACGGTCGGGCGAGTTCAGCAGGGCGCTATAATTTTTTCGGCTAATACCATGAACAAACAGGTTGGGGTCATAACTGGGATTGGAATACATTGCCAGCATCCCGCCGGTGCGTGGGTCGGATACCACCACGGTACCACGCTGCTCTTTCAGGGTTTTTTGCACCGCCATTTGCAGCTGCAAATCAATATTGAGCACGATATCTTTGCCCGGTGTGGGAGGGTCGACATGCAGGGTGCGGATAATACGCCCCTGGCTATTGACCTCTACCTGCTGATAGCCCACTTCACCATGCAGTTTATTTTCATGATATTTTTCAATCCCCAGCTTACCCATATCATGGGTGGCCGCGTAGTTGGCCTCCTGGCCAGCCTCTACTATTTTTTGTAAATCTTTTTTATTGATTTTGGCCACGTATCCTAAAATATGGGTAAGTGTATCGCCATAGGGATAATAGCGGGACAATCGGGCTTCTATAGAAACGCCGGGGAACCGGTGTTGCTGGGCAGAAAAACGGGCGACTTCCTGCTCAGTAAGCTGTGTGCGCAGGGCCACCGGCTTAAATCGGCGCTGACCCTTACTGTTCTTATTAAAATTGGCCAGTTCTTCATCGCTAAGTTGCATCAGTTCGGTAAGCTGTTGCAAGGTAGCACCAAGATCGTCAATTTTTTCGGGGATAACTTCAAGACTGAACACCGGGCGGTTTTCAGCCAGCAGGACGCCATTGCGGTCGTAAATGAGACCCCGGTTAGGCGCGATAGGCACCACCTTAATACGATTGCCATTGGAACGGGTCTGGTAATCTTCAAACTGGCTAACCTGCAACATATACAGATTGCTCACTACCACCGTAAGCATTCCTATGACAATCAGCAGCGCAATCGCTGCCCGCCGGGCGAATAAATTAGCTTCGGCGCTGTGATCGCGGATATGCTGGCGCTTTCTTACCATACCTGACTCATTCCCGGTGATAGGGATGGTTTTGGGTGACTGACCACGCCCGATACAGGCTTTCGGTGACGATAATGCGTACCAGGGGGTGGGGTAGCGTCAATGGGGATAACGACCAGCGCTGTTCAGCCAAAGCCAGACATTCCGGGGCCAGCCCTTCAGGTCCGCCAATAAGCAAACTGACATCACGCCCATCCATTTTCCAGTTATCCAATTGACGCGCTAAAGCGGGCGTATCCCAGGGTTTGCCGGTGACTTCCAGCGTTACCACCCGGTGATCTTTAGGAATAAGCGCCAGGGTAGCCTGACCTTCTTTTTGCAAAACGCGTTTGATATCAGCATTTTTGCCACGTTTTTGCGCGGGTACTTCGGTGAAGCTGACCGGCATATCGGCGGGAAAGCGACGCAAAAACTCATTGGTACCGGTTTCAACCCAGCCAGGCATTTTGGTGCCTACCGCGACTATTTGAATGCGCAAAGCATGATCCCTGAATTAAACAACGGACTGGGGACACCTGCCCGGGCAGGTGTCCCCAGACTTAATCGGGCATTAGGCCCACAATTTTTCGAGCTGGTAAAAATCACGGGTATCATCCTGCATTACATGCACAATAACTTCCCCTAAATCTACCAATACCCACTCGCCGGTATCTTTACCTTCCACACTTAACGGCTGAATGCCGGCATGCTTGGCTTCTACCACCAGATTATCGGCAATAGCCGTAACATGGCGCTTTGAATTTCCTGAGCATACAATCATCAGATCAGTAATGCTGGACTTACCGGCAACATCCAGTTCCGTAATGTTGCGGCCTTTCATGTCATCAATTTTATCGATAACAAATTGCTTTAGTTCGGTGTTCTGCAAAGTGACTCCTTCACGGGTCGGGTTGTCAGACATATAGTCGGTTCTCTTTAATATAGTGTAATACGGATTGGGATACCCAGTCATCTACCTGGGCCGATTCTGGCGCTGATGCTTCAGCGCCCAGCCATTTTCGCAACTGCGTTGAAGAAATGGGCTGTAAGCCGGTTTGGGCAAAATACACCAATCCGGATAGTTCAGTATGTAGCCGCTGGACATCGTCGGTGCCATGCGCATCAGCAAAGGCCACTAATTCAGAGGCCAATGGGGGCTCAGTTGTAGCGCGTCTGAGGATCAGCAGATGACAAAGCTGGCTAAGCTGCTGCCACTGATGCCAGCTGGTTAGATTACGCCATGAGTCTTCGCCGATAATAAAAATAAGCGGGGCGTGTGGGTGTTGCTCACGCAGTGCCTGCAATGTTTTTATCGAATAAGACGGTTCGGGTAATTCCAGCTCGATTAATTGTGGGTATAAACGCTCAGAGGCTTCGCAGGCGTGTTTAACCATCGCCACCCGGTGATGCTCGCTCACGCCATCGGTCTGCTTATGTGGGGGCACTTTTGCAGGCATCAAGCCCACCTGAGCGACGTCTATTTCATCGGCGGCCTGCAAACAGGCGCGTACATGTCCCAGGTGGGGTGGGTTAAAGGTCCCACCAAATACACAAACTGGCGAATTCATGCCACACTGGCTCCTAGTGGTAAGGTCAGTGGCACCCCCATAAACAGCATACACAGATGGCATAGCTTTACATAAGGCCGCACCACCTGGTTTTGCTTAAACGCCACATCAGCATCTTTTAATTGTTCGCGAATTTGAGCTAACACCGGCTTCGACAGCCGTGCCAGTGCATTTTCATAACAACCCTGGCGATTGCGCCAGATACCAAAACGTTGCCAGCTGACTGGCTGATTTTGTTCCTGCAACGTCTTTAGCTTCCACAGTAGCTGAAATTCACGAATTAATGCCCAGATAACAATGTTTGGCTCGATACCTTCGCTTTCCAGCCGATACAGCATCTTTACACAGCGCTGCTGTTCACCACTTAGCATCACATCGATCAATTGAAATACCGTAAAGCGCGACTGATCAACAATAATTTGTTCGACCTGTTCGCGAGTTACGGTCTGGCCGGCATAGACCAGCGCCAGTTTTTCAATTTCCTGATGGGCTGCCAGCATGTTGCCTTCACAAAAATCGGCAATCAAAGCCACGGTAACGGCATCAGCTTTTACATTAAACTGCTGGAGGGTTTGCTGAATCCAGCTATGTAACTGCCGGCCTTCCAGGGCATAGCAAATGGAATGGACACCAATCGCATCCAGTGCTTTAAACCATTTTGCCTTTTGTACATCTTTACCAATTTTAGGGCCATGTACCAGCAACAGAATATCACTGGATAATCCTTCGGCAACACTTTGCAGCATTTTACTGCCTTCGGTGCCAGGTTTGCCGGTGGGCAATTCCAGTTCTATGAGTATCATCGAAGAAAACAATGACATCGCCTGGGTGGCTTCAAGCAACTGGCTCCAGCTAAAGTCTTTGTCGGCGACCAGCACCGTACGCTCCTCAAAGCCCTGTTTACGGGCCTGCTCACGCACCGCGTTCATCATGCTGAATTTTTGTTGTGGCTCATCACCAAACAACAAATAACAGGATTGTAAACCCTGGCTTAACTGTTCGTGAAAACGATTCGGATAAACCTGCATGCTGAGTTACTGCTCGCCGGCTTGACGGGCTAACTGGCGAATGATGCGATCGGCTGCTTCCTGACGCATTTCACTCACTACCAAATCAAGTTCCCGGGATTTTGCCAGCACTTTGTCGGGGTCATCCTGGTAGTCGCGTAAAACCTCGAAAGACGCCTGTAACGGATCTTTGTCCGGGAAAATCACCTGATAGGTGACGCCATAGATAAGCTCATATTCGGCCACCTGACCGGTGGAAAAAACCGACAGCAAGCGCCGCTCCAGCGTCTCTGGTTGCAGTCGAATAACCACGGTGTCAGCGTTATCCTTTAGTGCCTCCATTTCTATATGAGGGATCTGATAAACCTGTAGACGTGCTTTAAGCTCGCGCTTAAGCAACGCATGAGGCTTAACCGCACTCACAGCCACCTGCTGAAGCTCAGCAGGCAGTGCCTGTGAGCCACGCAGTGAAAAGCCACACCCGGCCAGGACCAGACACAGCAGGGGTACCAGCAGCGCAGATGGAGCTCTCATCAGTTAGCCACTATGTTAACCAGTTTGCCGGGCACCACAATAACCTTACGAATGGTTTTGTCCTGAACAAACTGCTGAACATTGGCATGGCCGGTGGCCAGCGCTTCAACTTCTGCTTTATCAGCAGCTGCGCTTACCGTAATCTTGGCTCTGACTTTGCCATTTACCTGTACCACGATAAGTTTTTCATCTTCCACCAGGGCCGCTTTATCAACTACCGGCCACGGCGCGCTTTCGATATCCTGCTGATGACCCAGTGCACTCCACAACTGATGACAGATATGCGGGGTGATCGGATTGAGCAATAGCAGTATGGCTTCTACCGCTTCGCGCATAATTGCCTGGTCGGTGGCGGTTTCCTGCGACGCTTTTTGCAGATGATTCAGCAATTCCATAATTGCCGCAATGGCGGTATTGAAGGTTTGTCGACGACCTAAATCATCGGTTACCTTGTCAATAGTACGGTGCAGTTCACGACGCAGGGATTTTTGTTCTTTAGACAATGCACTCAGGTCTGCCGGTTCTGCCACAGGGTACTGCAAATGGTCATGGACCAGTTTCCAGACCCGGCGTAAAAAGCGGTTGGCGCCTTCAACACCAGAGTCGACCCACTCAAGGGTTTGTTCAGGTGGCGCCGCAAACATGGTAAACAACCGAACCGTATCGGCACCATACTGGTCGATAACCTGCTGAGGATCGATCCCATTGTTCTTGGATTTTGACATCTTGGTCATGCCGCCATGCATAACCGGCTCATTGGTCGCCGTCAGCCAGGCTTTAACAATACGACCCTTGTCGTCTTTTTCAACCGAAACATCGGCCGGCGCGTGCCAGGTCTTTTTACCTTTAGTATCTTCAGTGTAATACGAGTCGGCCAGCACCATGCCCTGACACAGTAACCGTTTAAACGGTTCGTCAGACTCCACTAAGCCTTCATCACGCAACAGTTTGTGGAAAAAACGTGAGTACAGTAAATGCAAAATAGCGTGCTCAATGCCGCCAATATACTGGTCTACCGGCAACCAGTAGTTGGCCTGCTCGGGATTCAGCATCGCATCATTATGCTGGGCACTGCTGTAACGGGCGTAATACCAGGATGACTCCATAAAGGTGTCGAATGTATCGGTTTCACGCTGGGCTGGCTGGCCCTGATAAGTGGTGCTGGCCCACTCCGGATTATCTTTAATCGGGGAGGTAGTGCCATCCATCTGCACATCTTCTGGCAAGACCACCGGCAACTGGTCGGCAGGCACAGGTACAGACTCGCCATTTTCCAGATTCAGCATTGGAATCGGGGTTCCCCAATAGCGCTGGCGGCTTACGCCCCAGTCACGCAGGCGATAATTGACTTTTTTGGCGCCATGGCCGATGGACTCTAGTTTTTGGGCGATTTGGGCAAACGCCGCGTCAAAGTCCAGACCATTAAACTCTTCTGAGTTTATCAGCGTGCCTTTTTCGGTATAGGCACTCTGGTTTAAATCACACTCGCTCACCGCGTCTGCGGCTGGCTGAATAACCTGTTTAATGGGCAATTGATATTTTGTCGCAAACTCCCAGTCGCGCTGGTCATGACCCGGCACCGCCATGACCGCGCCAGAGCCATAATCCATCAGCACAAAGTTGGCGACCCAGATGGGCAGCTTTTCACCGGTGAGCGGATGAGTGGCAAACAAGCCGGTATCACAGCCTTTTTTCTCCATGGTGGCCAGTTCAGCTTCGGCCACTTTGGTATTTTTGCATTCTTCAATAAACTCGGCCAGCTGAGCATTGTTGCGGGCCGCGTAAGCCGCCAGCGGATGCTGGGCGGCAACGCCCACGTAACTGACGCCATAAAATGTATCCGGGCGGGTGGTGTACACCGACAGTTGTTCAATATCTGCCACTGGCTGAGCCAAATCAAATTTGATGTCCACCCCTTCGGAACGGCCAATCCAGTTCGCCTGCATGGCCCGAACCTGCTCCGGCCATTCCTCCAGTTTTTCAAGATCGGCCAGCAGTTCGTCGGCGTAGTCGGTTATTTTAATAAACCACTGCGGAATTTCTTTTTGTTCCACCAGTGCCCCTGAGCGCCAGCCACGACCATCGATAACCTGCTCATTGGCCAGTACGGTTTGGTCAATGGGATCCCAGTTAACGGTAGAGTTCTTTTTATACACCAGCCCTTTTTCATAAAGCCGGGTAAAAAACCATTGTTCCCAGCGATAGTATTCAGACTTACAGGTGGCAACTTCGCGATCCCAGTCATAGCCAAAGCCCAACGAATTGAGCTGATCTTTCATATACTCAATATTTTCGTAGGTCCATTTTGCCGGGGCGGTTTTGTTATTGATCGCCGCATTTTCGGCGGGTAGCCCAAACGCATCCCAACCCATCGGCTGTAGTACATTTTTGCCCTGCATACGCTGAAAACGACTGATGACATCACCAATGGTGTAGTTGCGTACGTGGCCCATATGCAGCCGACCGCTGGGATAGGGGAACATGGACAAGCAGTAAAATTTTTCCTGATCAGGATTTTCTGTTGCTTTGAAAGACTGGTTTTCAGCCCAGTATTGCTGAACCTGTTGTTCTATTTCTTTCGGGTTATACTGTTGTTCGGCCATGAAAATGAGGCTTCCGCGTTTAAAGTGAAAGTGGAGATAATAAGCCCTATAGAATACCCCAGCGGCTAACGTAGCCACAACACCTGAACGCTATTTTATCGGTGGTCGCCGGTTTTTTAGTCAATAGCGCCGCTGTCGACAAATTTTTTCAGCGTTAGCAATTGCATACCCTGAACCTTATCCACCACCGGCGCCAGACCGTCGAAGCCGTCAGGGTAGTAACCGTGAACCCGGTAGGTGAGGGTGACCATGGTATGGGACGCCTGCCCGGTCAACTGCCAGTCTAATGCGCCGTACAGACCGAGACCCTGTAACGGGCCCAGCCCGCCGGTCATTCTTAGCAACGTGCCGGGCTCAACGTAAGTAATGCGCATATGCTGGGCCGAATTGCCCCCGGCCGTTTCACAAAAGCAGCCACCGGCCACCGCCTCAATCGTCAGTTTGCCTTGCCACCAACTGTGGTCCTTTGGCCACCAGGCATCTACCTGCCCGGTCAGAGCGTGCCACACGTCGGTGGCCGAGGCCTCAATCTGTTGTTGGTTTTTAATGATAAAACCCTGACTACTCATTGCTTCAACCTTAGCATGGCTGGTGTAGCTAATTGCGCTTAGCCCCAGCAGAAGGGAAAGCTTTAAAAGTCTGCCAATGTGGATCATGATGGTTTTTTATCCGATTTTTCGATAATAACTACCATATTATGCTTTTTCGACCGGTACAACGTTATGCTCAATTGACTTGGTAGGCGTTTCACGTTTCACTTATCCAAAAAGCGGAATAACACACACCTATGACACGCGCAGTAATGCCTTCTAAGCTTGAACCTGAACAGCTTGCCCCGAAGCTCAATCGCCGACTAATTGCTCAGGCACTTAAAGATGATGCATGCCTTAACGCCACCTTTATTGGTCAGGAACGGGCCCGGGAAGCCTTAACCTTTGGGTTGGCGATTCAGGCCACCGGCTATAATCTGTATGTTATGGGGGAGCCGGCCACCGGCCGTTTTACGCTGGTTCGCGACTATCTTGATCGTGAGGCGGTCAATTCCGCGGCGCCGGATGACTGGTGCTATATCGCCAATCTTGAAGAAGAGCGAGAGCCATTACTGCTGAGGTTTAAAGCCGGTCAGGCCAAACAGTTCCAGCGCGATATGCAAACGTTGATAAACGATCTGTTGGCCACGTTTCCCGCGGCATTTGATAACCCGGGCTATCAGCGGCAAAAAGCAGCCATAGCCCGTGAATATGATCTTCGCTACGACAAGGCAATTGATGCAGTAGAGCGTTATGCCAATGCCAATGACATCGCCATGTTCGAAAAACAGGGGGCGATCACATTTGCGCCATTACAGGATGGCAGAGCCATTACTGAACAGGAATTTGCGGTGCTGGATGAAAAACAGCGGACTTTTTATTACGCTCTTATCGATGAGCTTGAAAACCGCCTGGCTGAAAGCCTGATCAAATTACCGGTGTGGCAGCGGGAAAATTCCGAGAAGATTCGAAAACTCAATCGTGACACGGCGGAAAATGGGATCCGGCCGTTGCTGAAGAACCTTGAACACAATTATTCGAATAATCTGGCAATTTTAAAATATCTGCGCCAGCTTCGTTCCCACTTAACCGGGACCATTGTTGAGTTATTACTTGATGATGACAAAGAAGACAAACCCGATGAGCTTGACCGCCGGGCTTATCTGGAAGAACTGTATCTGCCGAATATTCTGGTGGGCCACAGCGTGGATGCTAAGGCGCCGATTATATACGAGCCCAACCCGACCTATCAGAATCTGTTTGGACGCATCGAATACACCAATGTTCATGGCAGTGTGTTTACCAACTATCGGATGATTCGGCCGGGGGCCTTGCATCGGGCCAATGGCGGCTATCTGTTGTTGGATGCGGATCAGTTGGTGGAGCAGCCGTTTGTATGGGAAGCCCTGAAACTGGCTATTCGCTCAGGCATGCTGAAAATGGACCTGCCGCAGCAGGACTTTGGGATGGTCAATGCTATTACGTTAAATCCGCAGCCCATGGAGCTTAATGTAAAAGTCATTTTGCTGGGTTCCAGGGATTTATATTATACCCTGCAGGATTACGATGACGAGTTTGACCAGTTGTTTCGGGTGCTGGTGGACTTTGATCCTGAGATTCCGATGGTGCGCCAGTCTATTTTTGATTTTGTGGGCAAAGTCAGGCAACACGCCCATGCCAGCGGTCTGGAACAGATCAGTAGTGGCGCGATGGCGCGTCTGGTGCAGTACTCACTGCGCATGGCTGAGCATCGGGAGAAGTTGTCGGCCCACATTGCCGAGATTCTCGAACTGGTAAGCGAAGCCGCGTATTTTTGCTTTAAAAGCCACAGTAAAGAGCTGCAAAGTACGCATATCGAAACCGCGCTGCAAGCCAAAAAAAGACGCACCGGCCGCGTCAGTCAAACCCTGTTACAGGATATTAAAGAAGGCCATGTGCTTATCGAAACCAGCGGTAAAGCGGTGGGGCAAGTGAACGGGCTAACGGTGCTGGAAGTGGGGGATACTGCGTTTGGAACCCCGGCCCGGATTACCTCTACGGTTTATGCCGGCGCCAATGGGGTGGTGGATATTGAACGTGAAGTGGAACTGGGGCAGCCGATACACTCAAAAGGGGTGATGTTGCTGACCGGTTATCTGGGCAATAAATATGCGCAGCATTTTCCCCTGACCTTGTCAGCCAATATCGCGCTGGAACAATCCTACGGACATATTGATGGTGATAGTGCTTCGTTGGGCGAACTGGTGGCGCTTATTTCTGCGCTTACCGAAATTCCGGCAGCACAGGGCATGGCCATTACCGGGTCCATCAATCAGTACGGTGAAGTTCAGGCGGTAGGGGGCGTAAACGAAAAAATTGAAGGCTTTTTTGACCTGTGTCAGCACCGTGGTCTCACCGGTGAACAAGGGGTGATCATTCCTCATTCCAACACCATTAATCTGGTGCTCAACAGTGGGGTCATCGACGCAGTAAAACGCGGTCAATTTCATATACATACGGTTAGGACAGTGGATGAAGCCCTGGCCCTATTAATGGGCCAGGAGGCGGGTGTCATGAACAGTAAAGGGCGCTACCCCAAAAACTCGATAAATTACCACGCGGTCAACCGGCTGTATAACATTGCTCTGATTGTAAACGGGGGCGACGAATAAGCAGCCCGGCGGGCTGCTTACAAAGCAAAGGGTTTGCTCAGATAGAATACCTGGTATTATTTTGGCTATTTGGCCGCCATACGTAAGGCACCGTCTAAGCGCACCGTTTCGCCGTTCATATAGCTATTGGTCGCCATATGCACCGCCAGCGCGGCAAACTCTTCAGGTAAACCGAGACGTTTAGGAAATGGAACATTGGCTGAAAGGGCATCCTGCACATGGTCTGGCATGGCCAGCAACATAGGTGTACCCATTACCCCCGGGGCGATGGTATTGACCCGTATGCCTAAGGCTGACAAATCCCGGGCCATAGGCAAGGTCATTGAAATAATACCGCCTTTACTGGCCGCGTAAGCACACTGACCAATCTGACCTTCATAGCCGGCAATAGAGGCCGTATTGATAATCAGACCACGCTCCCCGGTTGGTTCCAGCGGCGCCTGTACTGCCATTGCCTGCGCAGCAAGACGCGCTACATTGAAGCTACCTACCAGATTAATATCGATGGCGTTTTGAAAACCATCCAGCGGGGTAGGCTGACTCTCACGGTTAAGAATACGGGAGGCAGGCGCAATACCTGCGCAATTGATGCATAAGCGCAGATTGCCAAAGCGTTGGGTAACTTGCTCGATGGCTTGCTTTACCTGAGCCTCGTCACGCACATCAACCTTGCAGAAGAGGGTATTATCGCTGCCCAACTCGCTGACGCACTCGGCTCCGGCTGCTTCATTGATATCAAACAATGCCACATTGGCACCGGCCTGACGAAGCGCCGTGGCTGTAGCCAGGCCCAGGCCTGAGCAACCGCCGGTAACAATAGCGGTAATAGAAGTTACATCCATAGTTATCCTAATTATTTTTGCTTATCAGAAAAACCCGATAATACGCATTTAATAATTAGATAACCATGGGGTAACAGAATTTTAACTCTGTTGAAGCTTACTGTTTTGGCAACTGAATTTTACGTTCTTCAGTCGGGCGGTACAGCACCACGACATGACCAATGACCTGCACTTTAACCGCTTCGGTTTCACGCACAATGGCATCGATAATCAGCGTTTTTTCTTCTTTATCGTCAGTCGGGACCTTCACCTTGATTAACTCGTGGTGGTTCAGAGCATTATCAATTTCTGCTACCACCCCTTCGGTTAAACCGTTCCCCCCGAGTTGCACAACGGGTTTTAACGAATGGGCCAGGCCTTTTAAAAATTGCTTTTGTTTATTGGAAAGTTTCATCACGGTAATTTCTTTAATTAATTAGCATAAGCATCTTGAAAACCCATATTCTAACGCCATCTTGGTTTCAATCCCAATGACAAAGTGATCTAATGACCAAAAAGAAACACTCAGCCAGTAGCAAACGCTGGCTCACAGAGCATTTTAATGATCATTATGTGCAAAAGGCACAGAAGCAGGGGCTGCGTTCCCGTGCGGCATTCAAGCTTGATGAGATTCAGCAAAAAGAAGACCTGATAAAGCTAGGAATGACGGTGGTCGATCTTGGTGCTGCCCCGGGTAGCTGGTCACAGCGTGTGACTGAGCTGGTGGGCGAGCAGGGGCAGGTTATTGCTTGTGATATCCTGGAGATGGATTCAATCCCCGGGGTAGACTTCTTACAGGGCGACTTTCGCGAAGATGCGGTTTTAAATGCATTGTTGAACAGAATAGGTGGGAACCACGTAGACATAATATTGTCTGATATGGCACCGAACATGTCTGGCAATAATGTGGCTGATCAGGCCCAGTCCATGTATCTGTGTGAATTGGCATTGGATATGTGCCATCAGGTGTTGAAGCCGAATGGCAGCTTTATAATTAAAGTATTTCAGGGCGAAGGATTTGATGAGTTTTTCAAAGCATTAAAAGATTCCTTCAAAACAATAAAAACCCGAAAGCCCGATTCATCGCGGGCGCGTTCGCGGGAAGTGTATCTGGTGGCGACCGGCTACAAAGTGTAGTAGGCTTGCAACCAGTAAATAAAGGAACGATTTCGTCCGGATTAACCGGTTCTGGCAGCAGATATGTACACAAGGCTGTGCTATGGTTGTCGGTTCCAGCGTGTTACCCGGTTTTTTTTAGAGGTTAGTAGCATTGAGCGATATGGCAAAAAATTTAATCTTATGGTTGGTTATCGCTGTGGTATTGATGTCGGTTTTTCAGAGCTTTTCGCCTGGTGAATCTACACGTGCACAGACGGACTACACCACCTTTTTGAAAGAAGCTAATCAGGGCAATGTCCGTGAGGTTCGCATTGACAGCGAGTCGCGGGAGATTCGCGGAACCAAGCGTTCTGGGGAAACCTTTGTCACTTATATTCCTTATTTTGACGACAAGCTGATTTCAGACCTTGCCGCTAAAGATGTACGTATCTATGGCGAACCGCCAGAAGAGTCGTCCATTTTAACATCTATCTTTATCTCCTGGTTCCCAATGCTGCTACTGATTGGTGTCTGGATTTTCTTCATGCGTCAGATGCAGGGCGGCGGTGGCCGTGGTGCGATGTCGTTCGGGAAAAGCAAGGCGCGGCTACTGGGTGAAGATCAAATCAAAACAACTTTTGCCGATGTGGCCGGTTGCGATGAAGCGAAAGAAGATGTTTCTGAGTTGGTTGATTTTCTACGGGATCCTTCTAAATTCCAGAAGCTGGGTGGTAAAATTCCCAAAGGCGTATTGATGGTGGGTCCTCCCGGAACCGGTAAAACATTGCTGGCAAAAGCAATTGCCGGTGAAGCCAAGGTTCCGTTCTTCACTATTTCAGGCTCTGATTTTGTTGAAATGTTTGTCGGTGTCGGTGCATCACGAGTGCGCGACATGTTTGAACAGGCAAAAAAATCAGCCCCGTGCATTATCTTTATTGACGAGATTGATGCAGTAGGCCGTCAGCGTGGCGCCGGACTGGGGGGGGGCATGATGAGCGTGAGCAGACCCTGAACCAGATGCTGGTCGAGATGGATGGCTTTGAAGGCCATGAAGGCATCATTGTGATTGCGGCGACGAACCGCCCCGATGTGCTGGATCCGGCATTATTGCGTCCGGGTCGTTTCGACCGTCAGGTTATCGTTGGCTTACCTGATGTGCGTGGTCGTGAACAAATTCTTAAAGTGCATATGCGTAAAGTGCCGTTGGGCGATAATGTAGAACCTGCATTGATTGCCCGTGGTACGCCCGGATTTTCCGGCGCGGACCTGGCCAACCTGGTTAATGAAGCTGCACTATTTGCTGCTCGCTCGAACAAGCGCATGGTGAATATGGAAGAGTTTGATCAGGCCAAAGACAAAATCATGATGGGCGCCGAGCGTAAGTCGATGGTTATGACTGAGGACGAGAAAGCGATGACCGCTTATCACGAAGCAGGCCACGCGATTGTAGGTCGTCTGGTACCGGAACACGATCCGGTATACAAGGTATCTATTATTCCAAGAGGCCGGGCGTTAGGGGTGACTATGTATCTGCCTGAACAGGATCGGGTCAGTCATTCCAAGCAACACCTGGAGAGTATGATTTCCAGCCTGTTTGGTGGCCGTATTGCTGAGCAGGTGATTTACGGTGATGACAAGGTCACCACCGGCGCGTCTAACGACATTGAACGCGCTACCGAAATTGCTCGTAAGATGGTCACGCAGTGGGGCTTATCAACTAAGATGGGGCCAATGCTTTACGCCGAAGATGAAGGCGAGGTATTCCTTGGTAAGTCGATGTCAAAAGCATCCAGTATGTCTGATGATACGGCCCGTGCTATCGATGCTGAAATTAAAGCGATTATTGATAATAACTATGATCGGGCTGAAAAACTGATTAAAGAAAATATCGATATTCTTCATTCGATGAAAGACGCTTTAATGAAGTACGAAACCATCGATGCCAAGCAGATTGATGATCTGATGAACCGTCGTGATGTACGTCCGCCTTCGGATTGGGATGATCGTACACCTTCAGGTGGCGATAAGCCTAGTGGTGGCAAACCTGCCCGGGAAGGGGAAATCACCTCAGATGGGGTAGATAAGCCTTCGGTGGGTAAACCTGGCGACCTGCCGGGCTAAGGCAGCAAACTGATAAAACGCCAGCGTCATGCTGGCGTTTTTCTATGCACCGCAATATGAGCACCGTATTGTGAACACCGTAATAACTGTACCGTCATAGTAGATAGAACTGTCACAGCCAATTTGAGAAAAACCATTTCCCATGAATTTTAAGTCTTCCACGGTGGATTTCACCGTTCCCCAGGTGATGGGGATACTCAATGTAACCCCTGACTCATTTTCAGATGGTGGCCGCTTTGATGATACCGAGCGCGCCTTGCGCCAGGCTGAAGCCATGGTGAGGCAGGGCGCGCGGTTTATTGATGTGGGCGGCGAGTCTACCCGCCCCGGCGCCCCCTATGTAAGCGAAGCTGAAGAACTGGAACGCGTCATTCCGGTCATCGAAGCGATTCATCAGCAGTTGGATGTGGTGATATCCATTGATACCAGTAAAGCGGGGGTGATGGCCGCGGCCACCCGGGCCGGGGCGGCGCTAATCAACGATGTGCGGGCCTTACAGGAGCCCGGTGCGTTGCAAGCGGCGGCGCAGGCTGCGGTTCCCGTTTGTTTGATGCATATGCAGGGACAACCAGACACCATGCAACAGGCGCCGCAGTACACCAATGTGGTGAATGAAGTCTGTGATTTTTTACAGGCCCGGGTGGATGCCTGTCTGGAAGCGGGTATCGACAAAGCCAATATTATACTTGATCCCGGCTATGGCTTTGGTAAAACGGTTGAACATAACTACCAGCTATTGGCACAACTTGCTTCAATTCAGGCATTGGGTTTTCCGGTGCTGGTTGGGATGTCGCGTAAGTCTATGGTGGGCAAAGTTCTCAATAATGACGTACAGGATCGTCTGGCAGGCAGCTTGGCCCTGGCCACACTTGCGGCTCAGGCCGGCGCCAATATTATCCGGGTACATGATGTCGCAGAAACCGTGGATGCGGTACACATCGTCAATCAATTTTTAGCAGTTAAACAATCATTCAGGAGTCAACAGTGACAGAGCGTAAGTATTTCGGAACCGATGGTATCCGTGGAAAAGTAGGCCAAAATACCATTAATCCGGAATTTGTAACCAAGCTGGGCTGGGCTGCAGGCAAGGTATTAGCCGGGCGCGGTACCAATAAGGTGTTGATTGGTAAGGACACCCGCATTTCTGGTTACATGCTGGAATCCGCCTTAGAAGCTGGCTTGTCAGCAGCCGGTATCAATATTGGTTTGCTTGGTCCTATGCCAACGCCGGCCATTGCCTATCTGACAAAAACCTTTCGTTCTGAAGCTGGCATTGTCATCAGCGCGTCGCACAATCCCTATTATGATAACGGTATTAAATTTTTCTCAGCCGATGGCTTCAAACTTGATGATGACATCGAGCTTGCCATTGAAGCGATGATGGACCAGCCGATGGAGTGTGTGGCGTCAGATAAATTAGGCAAAGCAACGCGTATCAACGATGCTGCCGGCCGTTACATTGAATTTTGTAAAGGTGCCTTTCCTTCAGACTTGTCTCTGAAAGGCTTAAAAATTGTCGTGGACTGCGCCCATGGTGCCACTTACCACATTGCGCCGAATGTACTTAGCGAACTGGGGGCTGATGTTATCGAAATCGGCACCACTCCGGATGGCCTGAACATCAATGATAAAGTCGGCGCCACCAGTATGAAAGCCACGGTGGAACGGGTTCTGGCAGAAAAGGCCGATCTTGGTTTTGCCCTGGACGGTGACGGCGACCGCATAATGATGGTCGATCATCTTGGAAATGTCATCGACGGCGATCAGATTCTTTATATTGTGGCCCGTGATGCGCTTAAAAGCGGCCGCTTGAATGGTGGCGGTGTAGTCGGCACCCTGATGACCAATCTGGCGCTTGAAAATGCGCTGGCAGAGCTGGCTATTCCCTTTGAACGTAGTAAAGTGGGCGACCGTTATGTTATGGAGTTGCTACAGCAAAAAGGCTGGGCCATCGGCGGCGAAAGCTCCGGGCATATCCTTAATCTGAACCTGGCGTCTACCGGCGATGGCATGGTGGCAGGATTACAGGTCATCACCGCGATGCTGCGTGCCAATATGAATTTACACGAGATCAGCAGTGGTTTTGTAAAATACCCGCAAACACTGATCAATGTGCGTTATGATGCTAATGCAACAAATCCTCTGGATGATCCCAGTGTGGCGGATGTGACCCAGACCGCGGAACAAGCCCTGGGTAAAACCGGCCGGGTATTGCTTCGCAAAAGTGGTACAGAGCCGTTACTTCGGGTAATGGTTGAAGCCGAAGATGAAACGGACTCCAGAAACTGGGCAGAAAAAATTGCCGAGGTTGTTCGCAAAGTGGCCAATTGATTGAAATTGGGTAACTAATTTATTTTTTGACTTGTATATTAGGGCGGGACTCGGTAATATCTCGCCCGCTTTTAAGACAGGTAAGGTCTGAGCATATGATAAAAAGAACACCGATGGTCGCTGGAAACTGGAAGATGAATGGTTCACGTTCATTGGTAGAAAGTTTCTCTGATACGCTGAACACGCATTCGTTTAAAGAAGTGGATGTGGTGGTTTGTCCTCCTTCAGGATATCTTTCTTTTTTTGTAGCAGAAACCTTCGACACTGGTGGACAGGATCTCAGTGCTCAGGATAATGGGGCGCATACCGGCGATATGTCAGGTACGATGCTTACCGAACTAGGCGCCCGTTACGTTATTGTCGGGCACTCAGAGCGCCGTGAAAACCATGGTGAAAGCAATGAGCTGGTTGCTGATAAAGCCTTAAAAGCATTGGATAACAAGCTGGTGCCGATCATCTGTGTCGGTGAGTCGCTAAGCATCCGCGAACAGAACAAGGTTAATGACTTTGTAGGCGCACAGCTTGCCGCGGTTTTCGACGTTCTCACGACCGAACAGGTAAGTAAGTGTGTCATTGCCTATGAGCCCATCTGGGCAATTGGTACCGGGAAAACCGCCAGCCCCGAGCAGGCCCAGGAAGTTCACGCATTTATTCGTGAAACATTAGCCGGTAAAGAAAAATCTTTGGCTGAAAAGACCAGAGTACTTTACGGCGGTAGTGTAAAGCCGGATAATGCTGCTCAACTTTTTGCCCAACCCGATATTGATGGCGGGTTGATTGGAGGCGCTAGCCTCAAAACAGAAGATTTTATTGCAATTTGCCAGGCGGCAATTTGACGAGGAAGTTATGGTTTACGAAGTACTTTTGGTAGCGTACCTGATAGTTGCTCTGGTTTTGGTTGGGTTTGTACTCATCCAGCAGGGTAAAGGTGCCGATATGGGAGCCTCTTTTGGTTCAGGTGGTTCAAATACAATGTTCGGTTCATCAGGTTCAGGTAACTTTATGACTCGCACCACAGGTATTTTGGCTACCCTGTTTTTTCTGATCAGTCTGATTTTGGGTAACCTTACCGCAAATCGTGAAAAAGCAACGGACAGCTGGAGTGATCTGACCTCTGGGAGTGAAGCCAGTGTTCCAGCCCAGCAGCCAGCAGAACAATCTATTGATGAGCAAACTGTACCGGGGAATACCGATGTTCCTGTTAACAGTGACATCCCGGTAAGCAGCGACGGTCAGGAAAAAGGCGATACGCCTAACTAAGATTTTGCGGAAGTGGTGGAATTGGTAGACACGCCATCTTGAGGGGGTGGTGAGCATAGCTCGTGCGGGTTCAAGTCCCGCTTTCCGCACCAATTTAAAAAACCGGCGAATGCCGGTTTTTTTGTGTCTATTGTTCCTGGTCAGGCTCTTTGTAAACGCTGAGTGTGGATCCCACATCGTGTCAGACAGGTTTTGAAGAGTACCTGGCAATCATCCGCTAATGGATGGTAACGCTGAAGCGAGGCAGCGCTTACCCAGATAAATCCCCGGTGTAGTTGTTACACTCTCTGCGCCATAATACCTCACTATTACACACCTTTAAGCTTATCTGAGTGCCCAGAACGGCTGCCGGTCCCGGGACCCGTCTGTTTGGAGAATAAAAAAATTCATTTTTGTGAGCAGGCCTCACTCACCATTTAGCGGTTCTGTATCCTCGAGCGAATATTATCAGGTTGGCATCTTCGCCAATAAGCAGGTAGTGTTACCCCCCTAAAGAGATAAAAAATAACAACAAAATCAATTGGATACAGTGTGGTTCGGAAGGCGGAGCGGTTTGTGTGGGAGCGCGCTGGGCACAATACGATAGGCAAAGTCGCTGTGCACGGGCGGCGCCAAATCGATAAGTTATGGCGAAACCGGGTCAACAATTTTCATTGTCCTAGTTTAATCGGGTAGCGCAAATAGGCTGGCAGAGTCCTTGCTACATGTATAGTGACTTGAACATTAACTAGGAGAACGTCATGGATATTATCAGAATCATTCTTTCTATTTTGCTACCCCCTTTAGGAGTATTCCTGCAGGTTGGTATCGGCGTGCAGTTCTGGATTAATGTAGTGCTGACCCTACTGGGCTATATTCCAGGTATCATTCACGCGGTATATATTATTGTTACTCGCTAACAAGTAAGCCGTTGTAACGGGCAGTCTTTGTCAGATTGTCCGTGCCCCTCTTGGGGAGAAAACCTTTCTTTCCCATGCACGTCTTCTAATGTGTTTTTCTGCCTGTAGCTTTTTATCTGTGGCTTCTGCCTGTAATTTTCCATCTCTGCCTTCTGCCCGTAATTTTACATCTGTCACTTCCAGCTATTCTTTCTACCTGAAACCTTTCACGTATCTGAACAAATATCGTTTCGATAAACATAGGGTGACATTCGTGGTAACAGGGCAAATCCGTCACTGCCATCAGCAGTTATACAGTCGGCTCGCGTCATGTGTTTCGAAAAGACGTGAAAGCAATTTCCAGGTCATTTTTGTCGGCCTGACTCTGTGACGTACTCATGACCAACTCATACGTTGCGTGAGCCTGTTCTATGGCTAAGGGTTTAGCCGCGTCAGGAAGATGCTGGTGCAATTGTTTTAAACAAGTCAGGATATGTAAACCCACGGCCATATGACTTCGGCCTGCCTGCCGAATTTGGTTGAACGCCATTTCGATAATACCCTGCAGACTAAAGGTGCGACGCTTCAGCCAAATTTCATTATTCTTGTGGGTAATACAGGCGGCTGGAAAATCGCGCTTACTCATAGTCAGGCAGCAAGCAGTCAGCTTATCCAGACAAGAGATGGCGGTCATGGGGTCGTTGATACCAGGCGATAGCGCTCTCACCCCCAGTTCAACCAGCTGGCCGACCGTAAACTCAGGATCCTGAACCGGGGTGCGTCTGGAGCCCAGTACAATAAAAACCAACAAACCATCTAACTCTGTGACCGGATGATTATAGCGGCTGTGTATGGTTACCACCGGTGTGTCAGGCAGTACATAATCACCGGGACGAACATGGACATCCAGCCCCTGCATGCCTGGCACTGATGCTTGTAAAAGCTCGGTAATATTGATGGTCTGTACATAACCAGCCTGCTCGAAGTACAAAGCGATCTGGTAGACCGAGTCTTCAATAAGCTGTTCCGGGATAGCCGCAATATTATCTTGCTGGCGATGTTGCGGAAGGTGTTCCTCGATATCGTGCATACAGTCGCGATAACACCGGTAGATGACTTCATCAGCCTGAATAAAACGGGCGATATGGTGTATAAAAAAGATAATGGCGAAGGTATTAATGGTGGCCAGCCCTACGGCCAGTCCGCTCAACAGGCTAAGACTGGCTGGCTGGGGAGCGTCATTGCTGACTTTATACAATGCAAACAGACAAAACAGAAAGGTGGAGACTAATAAACCCAGCACAATCTGCGTGCCTTTGTCATACATAAAAGTACGTAATAATCTGGGCCCGAACTGTGAGGAGGCCATGGTCAGTGCCACTATGGTCATGGAGAATGCGATACTGGTGGCGGTAATAATGGCCGAGGCAATCGTGGTTAGAATCTGATGGGCGCCATCGCGGGATACATCGGGAAGGTGGTTATTTACAAAGTATTCAACGCTTTCATAGGTAACGCTGGTGATACTGGCCCAGTAAAAGCAAAAGGACATCAGCATCATGCACACCGGCACAAACCAGTAACTGGTGCTTATCCCTTCCCACCACGTACCGAGCCGGGTGTCTAAAACTTGTGGATATAATTTTAATTTCATTTACCGCCGCTTATTGCCTTTTAATATTGCTGCAATGAGTGAGAACACCAACAATACCGTAAAAATACTGATAAATAATTGTGCAATAGCAGATAGGGTTCCTGTCAGCCCACCAAAACTGAAAAACGCAACAATAACGATCAGTGTTATAAACAGAATAACCCAGTAAACCATGGTAAATTCCTCAAAAAAACCTCTTTATTAGTGTTTTTCGAGTTCCTTTCGCATTTCTTCCCGGTAATCGGTAGCCAGCTTTTTAAGATCACCGTGACTTAAAACCTCTTCGGCTACCGAAAAAAACTCCTGCTCTTCGTCTGCCAGGTGATGTTCCACTTTTTCCTGCAGACTCTTGAGATGCGTCAGCCAACCGGGAGAGCTCATATCGGTTGCTTCCAGCTTCTCAATTAGTTCATCAATTTCATGATGCTCAGCGATACCATGGCGGGATAATTCAATGGCTTTATCCGACTCCATAAGGGGGAATAAAAATGTCTCTCCTCAGCGACCGCATGACTTTCGAGCTGAGTTTTAAGTTGGGAAAAGTAATCTTCACGAGCAGGGGTATCGCCACTGGTTTCAGCCAGAATCTTCAATAGCGATCGTTGTTTTTCGTGATCTTCTTTAAGCGCTTCAAAAATCTTCATTCGCTACTCCTGTTAATGCTTTAACCAGTTAATGCGAGATTCATTCCACTTGGCCTATATGCAATAAAGTCTATGATTAGCAATGAGTTAGTTTTAACCAAGCACCCGGGAAGGGCGTGAGGTCCGGTAAGTAAAGTAGTATTTACTTACCGGTTGTGCAATTTTGATATTAAATACCCTGGGCCACCATGGCATCTGCCAGTCGTCTGAAACCGGCAATATTGGCGCCACGGGCATAATTTACCTTGCCGTCACGGGTACCGTTTTCCACCATCTTGGCGTGGATGGATTGCATAATGTCCTGCAGCGTGTCATCAATTTCATTATACGAGTCGCGCTGAAAATTCGCATTTTGCGACATCTCCAGCCCCGAAATGGCGACGCCCCCGGCATTGGCCGCTTTGCCTGGTACAAACAGAATCTCCTGGTCTTCAAAATGTTCGCGGGCGGCATCGGTACAAGGCATATTGGCGCCTTCTAATACGTATTTTACCCCATTGTTTGTTAATGCCTGAGCATCCTCTTCATCCAGTTCATTTTGAGTACCACAGGGCAGGGCGATATCCATTTTCAAATGCCAGGGCTTTTTATCTGCATGCCAGTCCCCGCCAATTTTTTCCTGTAAGGCGGTCAGCACATTTTTATTTTCAGGCTTGTGGTCGATGGCCCACCTGATGTCGTTTTCACTAAATCCTTTACTGTATTGAAGACAGCCGCGGCTATTTGACAGACTGACGACCTTTGCGCCTAATTGAATCGCCCGTAGCGCCGCGTGCATCGCCACGTTGCCAGCGCCAGATACCCCCACGGTCAGGCCATCAATTTTGTGGTTGTGATGTTCAAGCACCGCCCGCAGCATATAAATGAGTCCGAAGCCGGTCGCTTCGGTACGCACATGACTGCCACCAAAGCTCAATCCCTTGCCGGTCAGGGTGCCACTAAAGCGATTGTGAATACGCCGATATTGTCCATATAAAAACCCGATTTCCCGAGCCCCTACATTGATATCACCGGCAGGCACATCGGTATTAGGACCAATATGATGTTGCAGCTCCGTCATAAATGCCTGACAAAAACGCATGATCTCGGCCTCGGACCGATTGCGGGGATCAAAATCTGCACCGCCTTTTGCACCACCAATCGGCATGCCGGTCAGTGCATTTTTAAAGCTTTGCTCAAAGGCCAGAAATTTGAGGATGGACTCATTAACCGTGGGGTGAAATCGTAAGCCACCTTTGTAGGGGCCGATCAGACCACTGTGCTGAACCCGCCAGCCCTGATTGATTTCAACATCATTGTTATCATTTAGCCAGGTCACTGAAAAGTGGATGATACGTTCAGGCAAGCTTAACCGACGCAGAACATCGTACTGTTGATAATCCTGATTTTCGTTGTAAACATCAATAACATCCCGGGCGATTTCCCGGGTCGCTTGCAGATACTCCTCCTGCTCGCTGTTACGCGCTGAAATCCACTGATCAAACTCGTCAAAATTAATTTCTTTGGGCATGTTAAAACACCTGGATAAATTAAAAACTTATTCTGTGTACCTTCACTCGTTGTGCTTTGATCAGCTTTCTGCTTTTTCTTTTATCACCGGGGCGTATGAAAATACTTTCAGACTCGCTGGGTCCACTTCAATTAAAATTTCTTCGCTGTTATAGATTTCACCATCTAAGGCGTAATCACTTTTTTCCGGTTGTTTAATGCGAATGCTACTGACCTGTTGATGACGAATCCGGGAGGATTGTTTTTTGCTCTTGGCATCAGAAAAAACCAGCTCAGCCAGGGAAAACAAGTGCTCATCCACATCATCATTGGGCTCTAACCAGGTCACATCCAGTTTACCATCGGTCATATCAGGCTCCTCACCGCCCTGGGCCAGCGCAGTGGTGACCGGCGCGGCATTGGCAATGACAAACGACGGGGTGTCGATGGTTTGGGGGGAATTATCATCAAAGGTTACGGAGAGCGAAATAATGTCATTTTTACTGATGGCCTGCCATAGCCCGCGCAAATAGGCAAACTGGCCGCCTTCGTTTTTCTGGGAACGACCAGCAGAAGAAATCATTTGCTCTTCAAAGCCCATGGCGGCCACCATCAGCATAAGTTGACCATTACACCGTGCGGTATCCATGGTCATCGTATGACCTTCCACAATAACCTCACAGGCATGATTGATGGGCACCAGTTTTGAATAATAACCGTGTACTGCATGGCTGAGCGCATTGGCCGTACCCAGCGGAATAATCCCCAGCACCACATCGGTATTGACACAGGCATGCGCCACCTCGGTAATTGTGCCATCGCCACCACAGGCCACCAGGATATTGCTGCCCTGGCTAATGGCCTGTTCAGCTAACTCAGTGCCACTGGTATCTTTGGTGGTTTCAACCACAGTAACCTGAAAATAAGGATTAAGTTGAGCCAGAATTTCATCTTTTTCCTGGGACCACTTACCGCCGCCCGCTACCGGGTTAGCGATGAGTGTTAACGTCTTACGCAGTTTTAACCGGCCGCCCTGTTTGATTTTACGTAACGACTTTAACTGGCGCTTATTGAGACGGGCAGTGGACCGGATTGATTGAATTTTATTGAGCGCGTTGATGACCGATAAGGTGTCATCTCGTGCCAACAAGTAAGCCGCCATGGTAAGTACCGAACGACCCCGGCCCAACGCGCAGTGCACCACAACCTTGCGGCCACTGTGGATTTGCTGGTCTATCCAGTTAATCGCAGTATGCAACTGGTCTTCGGTGGGGCTGGTATGATCCAGTACCGGTATATTTAAATAGGCCAAATCCAGTTTGTAGGCGGTCCAGTCCAAGCCATCAAACTCGGCAGTGACGTCCAAAATGGCGGTGACGCCATCGCGCTTCATCTGCTCAATATCACTGCCACCCAAACGACAGGCCAGGAACAAATCATCATCAATCTTCTGGATGGCAGGCACTTTGTCATATTTACGGGCAAAATGATTATAAGCTCCGGTACCCAGTAAAAAGGGCACAAACAACCAGCGCACATAAAAGGGGATGGAGCCATCTTCGCGTTTACGAAACAAAGAGGGGAAATTACAGATATAGGCAAAGCTGACGGTACCCAGAGAAAAGGCTATCCACAGTAATAACACCTGCAACACCACAATGGGAACAAAAAACACCAGTGCGAATGCCACACACATCCCTAACAGGTAGTACTTAACCATTTTCACGGGCTTTTACCCTCCTTCAAATTGCATCTGTCCGGTTTGTATTTCTGAACCGGTTCAAGGTATTTGCGTAACAATCTTTACTAAAACGCCAGAACAGCCTTATTTGTTCACCAAATCGGATAAGTATGTATTATCTTATAAGAACCCTATGCAGAAAATTTGCCAATGAATCGTAACACCCTAAATAAGCTTGTTAATTTTGTCTGGTTTCAATCTATCTGGGTGCTGGCTATTTTTACGCAGTATCAATTCTGGTGGGCACTAGCCGTATTGCTGGTGGTTTTTTTTCTGATGACCAGTCAGCCCCGGCTCGACGCTGTGTGTATGCTGCTGGTTGTCGCGCTAGGCACTTTGGTAGACAGTGCGTTAACCCTCACCGGTATGTTTGCTTTTTCAGGACCGGTCTACGGGGTACCTATTCCTTTATGGCTGGTAGCACTGTGGGCTGGATTTTCGCTCACCCTTGGCCATAGTTTGAATTATTTACAGGGCAGGCCCGGAATCTCTGCGTTATTGGGCGTGATCTTCGGACCCCTTAGCTATTGGGCAGGTGCGCGCTTTGGCGCAGTAGACTTTCCTAATTCGCTGATTTTCACCCTGATTATACTGGCAGTGGTCTGGGGTTTGCTTTTTCCATTGTGCATGTATGTGTACAAAATTTGTCAGACACGACTGTCGCCTAAACAGGTGTCGAACTAATATCTAACACAGGAGTTATTATGACCCCCATTGTATTTGTAACTGGAGGAAACCGCGGTATCGGACTGGAAATCGTTCGTGGCTTTGCAAAAGAAGGATGCAAAGTGTTGCTGGGGTGTCGGAACGAAGAAGACGGCGAGCAAGCGATTGAAGATATAGTGGGCGCCGATGTTCAGGTTATCGAAATGGATCTGTCTAATGACCAGCAGGTCGAGGACACCATCGTGCGAGCCGAGGCAGTCTACGGCCGTATTGATGTGCTGGTAAATAATGCCGGGGTGATGGATGATGCTGATTGGCAGGACTTGGATGTAAGCAAAATAAAACACTCGATGCAGGTGCATGTGAATGGGGCTTTTACGCTGATTAAACAACTATTACCCGGTATGCTGGAACGCAATTATGGGCGCATTATCAACATGTCTTCGGGTTGGGGTTCGTTTCATGAAGGTATGGAAGGCCCCCTGGCTTATGCAGTAAGTAAAGCGGCCCTTAATGCGCTCACGCTGAACCTTGCTAACAGCATTGATGATGACAAAAATGTGCAGATAAACAGCATGTGCCCGGGCTGGGTCCATACCCGAATGGGCGGACGAGACGCGCCGAAGTCGCCAGAAGAGGGGGCAGAAACAGCCGTGTGGTTGGGCTTGCAGGAAGAGGACGGCCCCAATGGTAAGTTCTTCCGGGACAAAACAGAAATCGAATGGTAACAACACCAAAGGTCAGCAATGCTGGCCTTCTTTTGTTCAATATGAGAAAGGCTGCTATGAGCTCAGGCGACTGCTTCGACCACTTTGTGACTACGTTGGCCTAGAAGTTCGCTGATGCGGGCTGGAGACTGACTCTGCTTTAGATTCACTATCACCGCAAAGTGTTTGCGTCGGATAGCATGACGTACCGTATCAATAACCTCACTGCGATCCGGACGAAGGCTGATTAACCCTGCAATAAATAGCCCGATAAAGATGCCTGGACTTATCATTGCAATATAAGTGAACAGCGGATTGTTTTGCGTAAGAGCCGGGCCAAAACTTACCAATAACCAGGCCACCCCTAATCCCAGCAACAAGCCCCCGCACCCAGCCACAGGTGTGAGTACCACATATGTTTACCCAGCTTTTCGCTGTCATCTTCAATTTTGCGGCTGAAGTCATGATCCTGGGGGTCGATCACCACAATTTGTTTGGCGTCCAGTTTGCCTTTGCTGGTTAATACTTTTACGGATTCGTGGGCATCCTGTTCGGATTCAAACACTGCCGCGATCTGGGTCTGCTGAGAAGCCATAATAGCCTCGCGCATCTCATCAATTTTTGAATGTTCGTGCATGTTCTCACCACTGTTGTGGCAACCCTGAACGACTCACATAAATCCGTTGTCAGTTATCGGTCAGGTTTGCCATTGGGTTGGTTTGTCAAAAGCTGATTCAAGACTTGTACCCTTTTTTTCAACATATTGAAAATAGTGAAGTATTTAACATATTTATCATATCTTATAGTTATTTTTGATGCAAAAAATCGGACACTTGCGTAGATTTTACGTGGATATAGCCATTTACATTGAAAATATTCCTTTGTCGTAAAAGCGTCTCATCTTCCCTGTCAAGGCCTGCCTGCATGCCATCCCTTTGGGCTCCGGCACTTGCCCTTAGGGAATCATTGTGTGGCAAAGTCTTTGCTAGTAAACAAGTATGACTTGTAGAGGTAATTGGCAAGAAAGTAGGTGTCATCGATTGCTTGCCAATACCACCTGACCTGGAGTGGTAATATGCAACCCTCACTGGCAATAATCTGTGAAAATTTTAAGACCACGCCTGACCCTACGGTGATGGCACTATGTCGGGCTATTCGAGACAGGCAGCTTGAAAGTGAGGTTATCAGCTTACCCTGCCTGCAACACAACCAGGACTTTCTCAGACCTTTTGCCGGGGTAATATTCAGTGCATGTTGCACCCAAAGCTCAGGTTTCAGGCTGGTGGATAAACAATACTATGCTCCAGCGGGTCAGATCTTTTCAGGGGTTATGAAGAATCAACTGGCCACCGCTTACACTCATAATAAACTGCACGCCGGGAATATAAATCAACTGCTTGAGCTATCTTTGTTTTGTACCCGTAATGACATGATTTGGCTAGGGGATGATATGGCCGCCAGTGAGGTGATTTTTTCGCCTTTTGCAGCAACCGATACCATCGCCAGGGCTTATACCTTCGGCCTGCGTATGGCCGATATTGTCATCCGGTGGCACCAGGATGGGTAGAACTATTTTATGAATGATATATTTTTATGAGCACAGCACAATTGGAAATACGTCGGGTCAAAAGAGGCAAAGGCTTTTGTTATTTTTACCCGACCGGCAACAAAGTGACCTCGCAACGGGTCATTAAGCGTCTGGATAAATTGGGGATCCCCCCAGTATGGCAGGATGTGCGAATAGCGAAGGATGCAAAGGCCGATCTGCAGGCCACGGGCTACGACGCCAAAGGCCGTAAACAGTATATTTATCATGAGCTTTGGCACAAACGTCAGCAAGCCGCAAAATTCTCACGCTTATCGGATTTTGGCCAAGCCTTACCTGAGTTTCGCCGCTACTGCTGGGAGCAGGTTGATAACACCCGCTGGCGTGAAGAAAAAACCCTGGCGCTGGTCTGTTTACTGTTAGACCACACGGGCTTGCGTGCGGGCAATCGCCAGTATACCAGCCAGAATAACACGTATGGGCTGACCACCTTACGGCGTAAACATGTAGATACCGAAGACGGCCACGCTCGCCTTTCGTTTGTTGGAAAACATAACAAACCCGCGAGGTAGAAATTGACAATCCGGAATTGTCCAAGTTGGTCGCCCAAAGCGCCGAAGCACGAGGCTATGCGTTGTTTCGCTACGAAGCGTCGCCGGGCCACTGGCAGGACATCGACTCAGATGATGTGAATAGCTTTATTCACTCCCATATGGGCGATGAATTTTCCTGCAAGGACTTTCGCACCTGGGGCGCCAGTCGCTTCGGACTTTTTTCGCTGCCCGATGTGGAAGCAAAAATTCAGGAAAACAAACGTCGCACATGGCCGGCAACACTGACCTCACATGTGGCCTCTATGCTGGGTAATACGCCAGCAGTGTGTCGCCAATACTATTTACATCCGCAACTGGTGGCGCTGGTGGAAGATACCAGGCCCCGTACAGAAACCCTGTCAGAAATGCGTCAGATTATTCAAAAACAGGGCATGAGTGATGCCTCTGTTTCCGCTACAGAAAAGTTGCTAAATACCATAATACGGTGGCGATGACGAAAATATACCATTCAATTGAAATGAATATTATTGCAGTTAACTAAAAGCCTGATGCAAAAATGCACAAAAAATTTACATTTATAAAATCTTATCATTGTTGACCACATTCTTTGCTGTGACAGGGTTTCAGCGTAGTGATGGTCTACATAGTATGTGTGTATTTCGTAAATATGGCGTGCGAACTTATTTGCTTTTTAGTTAGAGATAAAAACATTTCCGATTTGCAATAGCAGTATTTTCACTGATATAGTTAGAGCTCAAATTAACCGGCAGCCGCAATTTTCTGCCAGTCTTTTAAGCGATAGAGGAGACAATTTCTACATTATGCTAAACCACTTATCACTGCTGCTGATGATCTTGTGTGCGCCTGTACACTTTTTCTCTTGGTTGGGAATATGCAATCAAAACGCAGTAATCTACGGACGTGGGGCAGCGTAAGGTGAATCCTCTACCCGGTGACTGTAATACCAGTGGCCACCTTCTTCTAAAGACAACATCGACAGCGTTGAACACAACGGCTTCTTATGTCCATGTTAGCGTCTCATCACAACACTACCAAACACAGTGGATTTGTATGCCCAGGCAGGGAGATACACGGTGTTTATTAAAGCCAAAAGCTGACGTAACAGCGTTATGGTGGGCGGCATTTATATTTTTATTGTCAGGCGTACAGACAATTTCTGTTGGTCTTAAAATTAATCCATTTGCGCAACTAAAGGGGTATAAAAACCACCTGACGCAAAGTGTGGGATTCACCTGGTTGTTGAAATCTATGGTGTCTCACTACGGGTTAAGACCTGTTACAGGAATGATGAGTACAGATCAGGCATGACTATTTATCAATTAACTCCGGGGTTTGCCGGAGCTATGGCCAGCATCATCGATGCAGGTCGTTTAAAGCTCCAGCCAGGGTGTTTCGGCACCAATAGCTTACAAACCAGTCAGGAACTTGCGGAACAACAGTTTTAAGGTGATTAATACTATGAATCGTGCAAATTGGAAACGTATTGTAATTAAGGTAGGAAGTGCCCTGATCGCACCCAACAGACAAGGGTGCAGTAGCCATTATCTACTGAGCATTGCGCAGTTCATCGTTAAATGCCGGGCAGAAGGTATCCAGGTGGTCTTGGTTTCTTCAGGTTCAGTGGCGGCGGGGTCGCATCAATTTACTGAACAGGATACGGATACGCCTGATATCGCGATTAAAAAAGCAATGGCGGCTGCCGGTCAGACAGAAATGATTTCTACCTGGGATAAGTTGTTTGACTTTCACTCTGCGCAGATTTTGCTGACCCACGCGGACCTGCGTGATCGTGAACGTTATGTCAGTATTCGTGACACTCTGTTCAGTCTGCTGGACAACAATATTTTACCCATTGTAAACGAAAACGATACGGTGACGACGGACAAGCTTAAAGTCGGTGACAACGATAATTTATCAGCGATGGTGGCTGCCGCTGCTGATGCTGATGCGCTGATTATTTGTTCCGATATCGATGGATTGTACGACAAAAACCCCATGAAAATGATGATGCGAAGTTATTGTCATGGGTGGAAAATATTGACGAAAGTATCTATGCCATGGCCGGTGGTGCTGCAAAAGACGGTGTGGGTACCGGCGGTATGCGGACCAAGATTGAGGCCGCAGAAAAAGCAGTGTCCCATGGCATCGATACTTTTATCATCAATGGCTTTACCGAACTGTCGTTCAATATGCTGTTGGATGGCAAAAATCCGGGCACTCACTTCCAGGCGCACGAAGTGCCTATGAAAGAGAATGTGCACTGGATGAGGCATACCTCTAATGCCCAAGGCGAGGTGATTGTCGAAAGTCGTTTTGATGCCTCTCTTTCGGATAGCACCGATGAGCTTACCAGTAGCGAAATTATTGATGTGAAAGGTGAGTTCTCGGTAGGTGATACTATTTTGGTTCGAAAAGTGGATGGCACAAAACTGGTTAAAGCCAGATCCAACTACAGCAGTTGTCTGCTGAACTTTATCGCTAAACAGGAAAACGAAGAGTTCGCGACCGAGTTTGAAGAGAAAACCGGTCCTATTATTTCGAATCAGCATTTAGCAAATTTGGAGAATGAATGAGTTTAATTACACAGTTAGCACAAGACGCGAAAAAAGCCGCCCAGAAACTGGCAGTATTAGATACCGCATCCAAAAATGCTGTACTAAAGGATATGGCGCAGGCGATTCGCTCTAACAAAGACAAAATTAAAGCCGTTAACGAAAAAGAAGTCGGCCGGGCCAAAGACAATAATCTGGATGCCGCGCTTATCGACCGGCTGATCCTGGATGATGCACGGATCGAAGATATGGCCGCAGGTATTGAGACGATTATTGAACTGGATGATCCTGTGGGTTCAACCCGCGAATTTGGTACCAGACCAAATGGTATTAAAATTCGTAAGATGCGTATTCCCTTAGGCGTGGTATGCATGATTTATGAAGCACGTCCAAATGTTACGGCCGATGCCGGGGCGTTGTGCTTTAAATCGGGGAATGGCGTAATTCTGCGTGGCGGTAAAGAGGCGCTGGATTCAAGTCTGGCGATTGCCGAGTTACTGCAGGATGTGCTGGAAAAACACGATCTGCCCAAAGCCTTGATTACCGTGGTGCCTAATCCTGATCGTTCACTGATGCAGGAATTGATGGAACAACGTGATTATATTGATGTGATCATCCCCCGTGGTGGTGAAGGTCTTATCAATTATGTGACCGAAAACTCCAAGGTGCCGGTTATTCAGCATTTCAAAGGCGTATGTCATCTGTATGTTGATCAGCACGCCGATCTGGACGAAGCGCTGCAGATACTGCTAAATGGAAAGACACAGCGTACCGGTGTATGTAATGCCCTGGAAGGTCTGGTCGTGCATCAGGCTGTTGCCGCTGATTTTTTGCCAAAGGTCGCCGAAGCCTTTAAAGAACACAGTGTTAAAGTACACGTGAACGAAAAAGGCAGTCAGTATTTTGAGGATGCTGATGTTATCGGTGAAGACCAGTATGGTGAAGAGTACCTGGGCCTTGAAATCGCCATCCGCGTGGTGGATGATTTTGACGGGGCGCTGGACCACATTGCGGTATTTGGCAGTAACCACACCGAAGTCATCTGTACTAAGGATGAGAAAACTGCACAGCATTTTCAGCTGGCTGTTGATGCTGCGGTGGTTATGGTTAACGCCTCTTCACGCTTCTCCGACGGAAGTCAGCTTGGCCTTGGCGCTGAAATCGGCATAGCAACGACCAAATTGCATGCCTATGGACCTATGGGTCTGGAGTCGCTGACTGCGGAAAAATATCTGGTTAATGGTGAAGGTCAGATCAGAAATTAACTGGTCTGCATTGTTAGCCGAAGCGGCTTTCGTCATAATAAACACCGGGCATTGTGCCCGGTGTTTTTTTATGTGTATCAAAAACTTGTTACCGGCCACAGGAGAGCAGGCTTGCCGTACGATTTTCAACAGCTTTGGCAGAACATAATTTCGTTTGCCGCGGAGTATAAGCTACTGACCTCTGCTGTCATAGTGGTGCTTTTTTTGTCGCTACAGCGGTTTACGCTGTGGTTGATTCGTCATCGCAGTAAACGCAAAGGCGAAGACGGTCGTCACACCCTTAATCTGCTGGAACAAATCAGCAATGGCTGCTTGTTTATTCTGTTGGTGATGGTGTGGAGCTCTGAAATTCAGAGTCTGGCTATTTCAATCGCTGCCTTTATGGTGGCAATTGTAATCGCCATGCGTGAGTTTATTCAGTGTTTTCTGGGGTTCATTTATTATCTGGGCGCCAAGCCTTTTCGGGTGGGCGACTGGGTGCAAATGAATCAGGCTGTCGGCGAGGTGGTCGAAATGGACTGGGCGAAAACCGCGTTGCTAGAGGTGGATCCTGAAACCTATTCCTACACCGGTAAGCACGTTTATGTACCGAATAGCCAGTTGGTCACCCAAAGTGTACGCAATTTAAACTTTTTGCGTCGTTATAATCTGCATACCTTTAGCATTACCTGCGAACCTCAGGTTAATCCTTATAGTCTGTTACCGGCCTTCATTGCCCGGGCCAAAGCCCATTGTGAATTTTACCGTGATGTTGCCGAGCGGTATAAAGGCTTAATTGAACGTCATCTGGAAGTGGAGTTTATCCATATTGACCCGACCATCGGCGTGGGAACCAATGAGATGGCCCATATTGTGATTACCGTAGAGCTGTTTTGTCCTACTGCGGAGGCCCATGATTTGCAGCAAAAGATTTCGGCTGACTGGATGAATCTGTGGCACCGGGCTCTGGCCGAGCTGAAGGAAGGCCGCGAGCCACACCTTATAGAGGACTAAACCGCGATTTCCCAGTCACGGCGCTGGGAAAAATGGCTGCTTAAAAACCGCATCTGGTCGGCCAGAATGCGGCGATTCATTAAATAAAACCGCTCGTAGACATTGGGCCGAAATGGCACCGCCAGTAAGGGCATATTGGCTTCTTCCGGGGTCCGGGCCCCTTTAAAATGGTTGCAGCGCTGGCAGGCGGTAGCCACATTGGTCCAGCGATCCTGACCGCCTCGAGAACGCGGTACAATATGATCTTTGGTGAGCACCGACGGCGAAAACTTCTGACCACAATATAAGCAAAGACAATTATCCCGACGAAACAGATACCGATTCGTCAACGCGACTTTTCCCGACATATCCGTTACTTTGCCATCACAGGCGATAATCGTAGATAGCCTTAAAAGACTCTGTTGTCCCAGCCGGTTCCAGCCTCCATGTAAGACCCGGTGGTGCTGGCCCAGTTCAAATAACACTTTTTGCTGACAATATAATCGCGCGGCCTGCTCAGGATTGACCCAATCCTGTGGTTGGCCGGCTTTATCTAATCGTAATATCAGCATCGTCCTTCTCCCCGGGGTAATCCCAATGCTCTGTTAAGTATACGATAAATGATCAGCTTTAGGTGAAAATATGTACAGCTGGGGTAAATCCAGTGGGGTCACAGGGGCAAAGACCGCAAAATTACCGCGCTAACTATTTAGTAAAATTTGGCACCACTGCCAATGGCTGATAGGGTAGCACTCTTATTATGCATGTACTGGCTAGCCGGGCTTTTGCATAATGACAATATTCAATACCTGTTCAGTATCATAATATTCGGGGCAACGCGGACTCTGGATACATTTACAATGGTATTGGCCGGGTTTCAAAGCTATACTATGCGCCGCGTTTAAAAGCGAAATATATAGACAGATATTTAAAGGACAACTAGTGACTCCTATTACCAAATCATTTCAGTATGGTCAGCATACTGTCACTCTAGAGACTGGTGTTATTGCCCGTCAGGCAACCGCTGCTGTAATGGCAAGCATGGATGACACTTCGGTATTGGTTACCGTAGTTGGCAAAAAAGAAGCTAAGCCTGATCAAAGCTTCTTCCCGCTAACGGTTAATTACCAGGAAAAAACCTATGCGGCCGGTAAAATTCCGGGCGGTTTCTTCAAGCGTGAAGGTCGTCCTTCTGAAGGCGAGACCTTAACAGCTCGTCTTATCGACCGTCCGATCCGCCCACTTTTTCCTGAAGGCTTCAAAAACGAAGTTCAGGTTGTTATAACCGTGATGTCTGCAAACCCTGAAATTCCAACTGACATCGTGTCAATGATCGGAACCTCAGCGGCGCTTTCTATTTCAGGTATCCCGTTTAGCGGCCCTATCGGTGCTGCGCGGGTAGGTTATACCAACGGCGAATACATTCTGAACACCCGTGCTTCTGAGCAGGAAGAAAGCGAACTGGATCTGGTTGTTGCCGGTACCGAAGGCGCAGTGTTAATGGTTGAATCAGAAGCCGATGTGCTTTCTGAAGATGTCATGCTGGGTGCGGTTATGTTTGGCCATGAACAGCTGCAGACCGTCGTCTCTGCGGTTAAAGAATTTGCTGCTGAAGTAGCCACACCATCATGGGACTGGCAGCCGCCTGCAGAAAATACTTCTTTGAAAGAAAAAGTAAAAGCAGCAGCGCACGCAGGGATGACCGAAGCGTACCAGATCTCTGATAAACTGGCGCGTAAAGAGGCTATCACTGCAGTTAATGAAAAAGCGGTAGCCGAAATTGTAGCCGCCGATGAAGAGCAGGACCAGAAAGAAGTTCTGGATCTGCTGCACGAACTGGAAAGTGATGTGGTTCGTTCACGGATTCTTTCTGGCGAACCTCGTATCGATGGTCGTGACCCGGCAATGATTCGGGCCCTGGATGTCGCCACTGGTATTTTGCCACGGACCCACGGTTCAGCGCTGTTCACCCGTGGTGAAACACAGGCGATTGTTGCTGCGACACTGGGTACAGAACGTGACGCACAGATGATTGATGAGCTGCAGGGTCGTCGTGATAGCCGTTTCATGCTGCACTATAACTTCCCTCCTTATTGCGTTGGCGAAACCGGCATGATCGGTTCACCAAAACGTCGTGAGATTGGCCATGGTCGACTGGCTAAACGTGGTATCCAGGCGGTAATGCCTAGCGAAGAAGAATTCCCGTATGTGGTTCGTGTGGTTTCTGAAATTACCGAGTCAAACGGTTCATCGTCGATGGCTTCTGTATGTGGTACCTCACTGGCATTGATGGATGCCGGCGTGCCCATTAAAGCTTCAGTCGCTGGTATTGCGATGGGTCTGGTGAAAAGCGATGACAACTTTGTAGTTCTGTCTGACATTCTGGGTGATGAAGATCACCTGGGCGATATGGACTTTAAAGTGGCAGGTACTACCAATGGTATCACTGCACTGCAGATGGATATCAAGATTGAAGGTATCACCAAAGAAATCATGCAGATTGCGCTTAAACAAGCCAAGGAAGCACGTCTTCACATTCTGAATGTGATGGATGAAGCCATTTCAGGTCACCGTGAAGAACTGAGCGAATACGCGCCACGTATTTACACCATGAAAGTTGATCAGGATAAAATCCGCGACGTAATTGGTAAAGGCGGCGCCATGATTCGTCAGATTACTGAAGAGTCAGATACCAACATCGAAATTGAAGATGACGGTACTATCAAGATTTTTGCAACCGAGCGTGCCAAAGCTGATATTGCTATCAGCCGCATTGAGCAGGTCACAGCTGAAATCGAAGTGGGCAAAACTTACCACGGTAAAGTAACCCGCGTCGTTGACTTTGGTGCCTTTGTGGAAGTGTTGCCAGGTAAAGAAGGTCTGGTACACATTTCGCAAATCGCTCATGAGCGTGTGGCTAAAGTCACTGACTATCTGTCTGAAGGACAGATGGTGGACGTCAAAGTGATGGAAATTGACCGTCAGAACCGTGTTCGTTTAAGCATCAAAGAGTTGTTGGAAAAACCAGCACCAAAAGCTGATAATAACGAATAAGGCCTGACATCTGGCTGTCGGCTAAGACGGCGCAGATATCAGCAAACACCAAAAGGGGCCTTGTGCCCCTTTTTTTATGGAGCATATTATGAACCAAGCAACTCAACAGGCAGTCGAAGCTGCCGCCTTTCGCCGTTTGTTAGAACATCTGGATGAGCACAAAGAAGTACAGAATATCGATTTAATGATTCTGGCGGACTTTTGCCGCAATTGTCTGTCCAAGTGGTATATGGCAGAAGCTAATAAGCGGGGCGAAGAGCTAGATTACGAGCAGGCACGTGAGATTATCTATAAAATGCCGTATGCCGAGTGGAAAGAAAAATATCAGCTGCCAGCTACTGAAGAGCAACTAGCAGCCATGCAGGCCCGTCAGTCAAGCTGATTGGCCTGGTTCACGGGCAGTTAAACCGCGACTTTATCGCTTTTGAACGCATAGGGGAGAAGCTCAGCTATAGTTAAAGTCTGGCTCTTACCCTGGCGGGTGGTCATCACCACCTGGGTGTGCTCGTCGGCGAACTCGGCGATTTTTTGGCGACAGCCCCCGCAGGGGAAGCATAATTCGTCATTCGGACTGGCGATAACGATAGTCGCAATGGCCGTGTCGCCACTGCACACCATATTGCCAATGGCGGTAGCTTCGGCGCATTGACCCAGCGGGTAGGCGACATTTTCAACATTGCAACCAGAATAGGTATTGGCAGAGTGGCTTAAAATGGCTGCACCTACATGAAAACCGGAATATGGGGCATGCGCATTGGCCTGTGCCGCGTAGGCAAGATCCATAAGTTGTTGTATTTTTTTACTGTCCATACGGTACCTGTAACAGGGGAGATAGACTTTACTTTTTTCATCAAATAAGCGATGGTGGCGCGTGACTTCGCCGTTACGGCTGGTTGTGGTCGGTAGTGGTAACTACGAACCGCGGCCCGAGTAAAGCGTCTTTGTTTTTCTTAATTTAAGTGATGCCTTTTTTAACATGCACAAAACCATAAGTCTCATCCTTTTTACTCTGGCCGCCATTATAATGTCTGGTTGCGCACAAACTACGCAGCCTGACGACACCCCGCAGATGGGCAACCTGATTGTAGCTGAACCCAAACCGGTCAGTGGTCGGGCGCAACTGGCCATCGCTCGTTACAATCAGATGCTTGCGGCGGCCAAGCTTACCGATGAAGAACGCGCGGAACTGCATTTTCAACGAGGCATGCTATACGACAGTGTGGGTTTGCCGGGGCTGGCTCAGTACGATTTCAGCCGGGCATTGCAAATAAAGCCCGACATGGCGCCGGTGTACAATTCCATGGGCATTCATTTCATTCAGCAAAAGGAATTTATTCAGGCGTATGAAGCATTTGATTCCACCCTGGATATTGACCCCGAATACGACTTTGCTTTTTTAAATCGGGGCATCGCGCTGTATTATGGCGACCGGGCCGATTTGGCCTCTCAGGATTTATCCACCTTTTATGAGCTGGACGAAACCGATCCGTTTCGTGTGCTATGGTTGTATTTTGCCGAAGCACAGCAGGATCGTCAGAGTGCGCAAGAGCTGTTGAGCACCATGCGTACGGCACTGGACAATGAGCACTGGGCGACCAATATCATCGACTTGTTTTTGGGCCGGGTAACAGAAAACAAGCTACTCAGTAGCCTGCTTGAAGGCGTTAATAGTCAAAGCACATTAACTGAGCGCTTATGTGAAGCGTATTTTTATCTGGGCAAATACCACATGGCCAAGGTAACAAAGGCCGGGCCGCCAATTATTTTAAGCTGGCACTAAGCACTAATGTGTATGACTATGTAGAACATCGGTATGCTCGTCTGGAATTAAGCCGACTACGTCATTCTGACATTGCTGATTAGCCACTAACATGCGTGGATTAATTATAGCGTTACTGGCGATGGTGCTGGTAAGCGCGGACACAGCTCATTATGTGCCGCAATTGCTTGCCAATGCCCAAAGCTCGCAAAAACCAGCGCCTTTGCTTTGGCGCGCTTCATTGACCGGCAGTCCAGCGGCCCGGGCCCAGCTTACCGACTTTGCTATAGCCAACCACAAACCCTTCTGGCTTAACAAGCTGGTGGGTCTGAAACATGCGCCCGCAGCCTGGGCATTATATCAACAGGCGCCGTTACATGAACGGCAGCCCTATCTGCTGCAACTGGCGGCCCGGGGTGGTGTTGCTGAAGCCCAGCTGGCCCTGGCCATGTCTACCGAAGATGCTCAGATCCGGGAGCGCTGGTTATTAAAAGGGGCGAAGCAAGCTTTCCAACCCGCTCAGGCGGCCCTGGCTGACTGGTACCTGTTAAATCAACAACCGGAGAAGGCCCGCCCCTGGCTTAAAGCCACCGCTGGCGAGTATCCGGCCAGTGCCTATCATCTGGGGCGGTTACTATGGGATGAAGGTAAGCATCAGCAGGGCCGGGCATTGATTGGTGAGGCTGCCAGCCGGCAAAATCCGCTGGCCCGGCGGCTGGAGCAGGTGCTATCCAGTTATCAGCCACAATCGGTGGCTCAGGTGAAAAGCCGGGCATGGCCTCAAAATCGCCAGTGCCTGCAACGTATTCAAATGTTTGCCACCTCATTGTCCAGTATTGAACGTGCCAGTGAACTGTATACAAACTTTCATGCAGACAAGCGTTTACAAGCATTACCAATTTGCCTGCAGCGCCCGGTGTGGTTAACCCAAAATACACTCAAATGCAGCAATAACTGGCAAAAAACAGACCGGCTGGGCTGCGATGTCCGGCCCCTGGCCGACGCGATTGAGGCCCGTGATGCCACCCATGCCATTGTGGTGGCCGACCTTGGCAAGGCCAATGTGAATAATGGGGTAATGTTTCTGGATTTATCCGACAGCTATTCGGTTATGGTTCATGAACTGGCGCATTTTGCTGGTTTTGTTGATGAATACCCACTGGGTTCAGCGATGGCCTCACGCTATTGCAACGGTAAAGAGATCCCGAATCTGGTATTTGATGGCAAACTGACCTATGCCCCCTTTACCACGCTTACTCACTGGCAGGGGTTAGCGCCAAACCTGAAAATTGCACCGGCGAAAACCTGTCAGGGTCATGATCGTCAGGCCTATAAGCCTTCGGATAAAATAACCTTTCTGGAGCACCATGACAGCGGGGTGATTCCTGATTTGTATCTTAAACTGTGGCGTCAGCAGCTTGGGCGGCCCAACGCGCAGCGTCCGATCTTTATGAATCTGTTTCAAAGCTTTCATTATGCCGGCAATACACCGCAGGCGGGCAAATGGTTGAAAAAGTATCAGGATTTTAATCAGCCTGCGCCGGCGCCAGCGCCCCCCAGCAGCCCTGAGCCTGCGTTGCAGCCGTGAGCTGGTATTGCCGTCCTGCGCGTGATTATAGCCCTTAGCACAATTATAATGGCGCCGGCTTATGCGGCCGGATTTCGTCGCGCAATTCGTTTACCCACATGTGCGTTGCCCCACAAATGGCGATGGGCATCACCACAAAGTTGAGCACGGGAATCAACGAAAATACATTAACCATCATCCCAAACGACAAGGCTTTGGTTTTGTGTCCGCCCAGATGATCACGCATGGTTTTAAATGGCACCTTATGGTTATCATAAGGATAATCGCAATACACGATAGCCTGCATCCAGGCGGTGAAAACAAACCAGACAATCTGTCCGATGACCGGAACCAGTAAAAAGATCAGGAAAAACCCTATCGCCCGGGGCAGATACCACCAAAACTTAGCGGCCTCACGACCCAGGGTGCGGGGAATATCCTTGATTAGGCTTAAAACACCTTCGTCACCCAGATCCTGACCGGTCAGATGGCGTTCCACTTTTTCGGCAAGAATGCCATTAAATGGCGCGGCAATCCAGTTGGCCAGCGTCCCGAAGATTAGTCCGAACACCAGCAATACACTAAGTACCGCGATAGGCCATAAAATATAGGTCATAACGGTTTTAAGCCAGCCAAGCCATTCGGGTATCATGTTTATCAACCAGCTGATGGCCACCCCGATCTCGTTATACAAAAAATAAAACGCGACACTGAACAGCAACAAATTCACCATCAGCGGCACCAATACAAAGCGCTTAAGACCCTTGGTGCGAATTAAACTGAAGCCACTGGAAAAATACCCAATTCCACTGCGCGCCACCATATCTACTCCTGTTGTGTTACCGTCGGTTAGTATACCCTGACCCGGACCGGGTATATCAATTGCGAATTGTTACCGCTTATGACATCTGCTAAAGTCGAAAGATAACAATAAATCCAACACTTTACTGCCCGAACGCTGTGATATTACGCTATTTTTGCCTATCTGTTGCTCAATGTATTCTGCTGCAGCATGTGCTGACGAAAGGACATTGATCATTGCGACTTAAAAAAATACGCCTGGCGGGATTCAAATCGTTCGTCGAGCCTACCACGATTCCGTTTCCAGGTGATATGACCGCTATTGTAGGCCCCAATGGCTGTGGTAAATCCAATGTGATTGATGCGGTACGCTGGGTACTGGGCGAAAGCTCCGCCAAAAACCTGCGCGGCGATGCCATGACCGATGTGATATTCAATGGCTCTTCAGCACGTAAACCCGTAGGGCAGTGTAGTGTCGAGCTGGTGTTTGATAATGACAGTGGTCGCATCGCCGGCGAATACGCCAGCTTTAATGAGCTGTCGGTAAAACGATTGGTTACCCGTGATGGCCAGTCGACCTATTTTTTGAACAACAGCCGCTGCCGACGCAAAGATGTCACCGATTTGTTTCTAGGCACGGGCCTAGGGCCGCGCAGCTACGCCATTATTGAGCAGGGGATGATTTCCCGGCTTATTGAGTCGCGGCCCCAGGACTTACGGGTATTTTTGGAAGAAGCTGCCGGGGTCTCTCGGTATAAAGAACGCCGTCGGGAAACCGAAAACCGTATTCGTCACACCCGTGATAATTTGTCCCGTCTTGATGATGTCAGAGGCGAGTTAACCACCCAGCTCGAAAAACTTGAACAACAGGCGGCGACCGCCCAAAAATTCAAAACCCTGAAGGCCCGGGAAAGACAGCTAAAGGCCGAGCTTAATGCGTTACGCTGGTCGCAGTTTAATGACAAAGTTCGTGCTTTACGTCAGCGTCAGCAACAACAACAGGTGACGGTGGATGAATTGCAGGCCCAGTTACGCCGGCATGAGGCCGGACAAACGGGGCAGCATACCCGGCAGCAAGAACTCAAAGAACAGCTGGATACCTTACAGCAGCAACAATTCACGACCCGGACTGAGATCACCCGTATAGAGCAAGCCGACTTGCATCGCCAGCAACGCCTACAGCAACTTGAGCAGGAAGTGACCGAGTATGCCCAGCGCCGCGATACATGGGCTGAGCAACAGACCCGGGCCCGGGAGCAGCAGGCCGAGGCGCAGCAACAGGTTGACCAGCTACTCCCTGCGGTTGAGTTGTTGCAGGCGCAGCTACTTCAAAGCCAGGAAAACGAGCAGGTTTGTGAGGAGGCGTTGCACCAGTTTGCCCAACAAACCCAGCAGTCCGAGAGTAGTTTCCAGGAAGCCCGGCATGCGCATCAGCGCCTGCACAGTCAGCTGCAGGCCGAAGCGGCCATTGCCCGGCGTACGCAGACCCGCATGCAACAGATACAGCATGAGCTGAACGAGATGCAGCGCCAGGACGTGGCCACCGAGGTGCAGCAGGCTGAGGCAGAAACGGTTTTGCTTAGGGCCCGTTTAGATGAAACCGAAGCGCAGGTGCACCAGGCGAAAACGGAGTATGAAGAACATCAGCATCAGCACCAGCGAGCCTCAGGCGAGCATAAAGCCAACGACAATGCGCTTCAAAATTTACAGTCTAAAATGGCCGCACTGACTACGCTGAGTCAGGCCCGCCAGCCAGTGCCCAGTGACCTGCCGGTAAGTCCGCTGTGGCAGCATCTGAAAGTCGCAGCCCGTTGGCAACAGGCCGCGCAAGCGGTGCTTACCTTTATGCACGAGCCGTTATTGTACGAGGGGGAGGGGCCACTGAGTGTCAGCGATTACCTCACTTTACCGGGGCAGCATGCGGTCGTACTTGCGAAGGCCTTCAGCGACTCAGCCACCACCGGGACCCTCGCAGCCCAGCTGGAGTCAGACAGCCTGATACCTGCGCTATTTAATCAGGTTATGGTGGCTGAGAACATTGAGCAGGCATTGACTCAGTTAGTGGATCTTACCCCTGGACAGATGCTGGTGACCCGCACCGGGGTGCTGCTGACCGGGGCCTGGGCCTATCAGTATGGTGAGGATGACGGTGAGGGGCCCTGCAGATTGCCAGTCAGCTTAGCCAGTGTGAGGCGCAAATCGAACAGCAACAGCAAAATCTTGAAGACGCCGTGGCTCGCAGCCAGCAAGCTCTGCTTAAAAAAGAGCAAAGCGAAAGTCGTTATCAGAGCCTGAGCCAGCAGTTACAGCATCTGGCCCTTGAGCTGAAGCAACAACAGCACAAACATGAGTTGGCGGAACAACACCAACAGCAGTATCAGCAGCGTCTGCACAAGTTTACCACTGAATATGATGAGCTCAGTGCCTTACTTTCCAAAGAGCAACAAGCCATCACCAGCCTTGAAGCTGACATTAAAGACGCTGAGCACCAGGAGCAGCAACTTAAGCAAGCCAGGGGGGAACATCACGAACAACAAGAACGGTTAACCCGTGAATACCGTGAGGCCCGGCGACGCACGCAGCAATATCAGCAACAGCTGCATACCAGACAACTTAGCTTACAGCAGCAACAGCAGCACCTGCAGCGTTATCAGGATGAACACCAAAGGCTGACCCAGCAACTTGAGGAATATGCCGAGCGACTGCTTCGGCTGAATCGCGAAAAAGAGGCGCTGGAGCAGCCAAAACAGGCAGGGAAAAAAGACCTGGAACGTCTACTGCAAAGCAAAGCCACCACCGATGCACAGATGCAGCAGCTGACCACTGAAATAGGCAATGTACAGGCCCGGTTACACGCTGCCGATAAGCACCGTGATGAGCTCAACGAGATGATTCGCCAGCAACAGCATCAGGTCGATACCCTTGTTATTGATATTGAATCAGCCCGCGCCCGGGCTGATGCGGTGCTTGAGCAAATCGATCAAAACCAGACTCCCCTGGGCCCGCTGCTGGAGCAACTTCCGGCAGAGGCAACTGAAAAAAACTGGCAGCGCACACTTGATGCCACCATTCAGGCGGTAAATCAATTAGGGGCGGTGAACCTGGCGGCGGTTGAGGAGTATGAAGTACAGGCACAGCGGCAGGCCCATTTAAATAATCAGTATGACGATCTGACTGAGGCGCTGGACACCCTGCAAAGTGCAATTCGAAAAATCGACAAAGAAACCCGGCAACGGTTTGCTGATACCTTTGAGCAGGTGAACAAAGATCTGCAGGCTTTGTTTCCTAAAGTGTTTGGAGGGGGAGCGGCGTACCTTGAATTAACCGATGCGGATCTGCTTGAAGCCGGGGTGACCATAATGGCGCGACCACCGGGTAAGAAAAATAGCACAATTCATCTATTAAGCGGTGGAGAAAAAGCGTTAACCGCTTTATCATTGGTGTTTGCGATTTTCAGACTGAATCCGGCACCCTTTTGTTTACTGGATGAAGTTGATGCACCGCTGGATGATGCCAATGTCGGGCGCTTTTGTAATTTAGTGTCGCAAATGTCCGGGTCGGTGCAGTTTATTTATATCACCCACAATAAGATTGCGATGGAAATGGCGACCCACCTTACCGGCGTAACTATGGCAGAGCCTGGCGTTTCGCGAATGGTGGCGGTAGATGTCGACGAAGCTATGGCATTTGTAGAAGCATAACAAAGGGCGACTTAATAAAGATGGAAGATGAATTACGTCTGTCACTACTCATTGTTGGTACGATTATCATTATCGCGGTACTGGCACATGGTATTTGGAAGATCAGAAAAAACAGTGGTACGGCGACACGACGCCAGCGGGTAGAACCCGGGCAGTGGGATGAGGCCCAATATCAGGATAATAGTTGGCAGGATAACAGCTGGCAGGATCATCCTCGCAGCGATGACACCGCGCACGACTTTGATGATTTAGGCATTGGTAAAGTGCGGGTAGTGGGCGGTGACGCTGCCGCCGGCGAAGCATCCACGGCGCAGGACAATTTTGCTGCCACTGACAGCGCTTCTGTGGCGGCTGATGAACAAGCCACTGAACAAAAATTATATGGGTCGGTGGTTTCCAATCCTAAACCACATATGCAGCGAAGCGCTGCTGAAGCCAGCGACGAAGATAAGACTTCTGAACCGGTTCCCGAACCGCCAGGGTTTTTATTAAAAGATAATCCTGAAGCTGGCTCTGATGTCAACAAGCTTCAGGAGCCCGGCGACCGTTTTAGCGCGCAGGATCCTGCTGGCTATTCCAGTTCCAGCCGTACCCAATCTGAGGGGGCTGAACCGGCCGAAAAAGCGGCCGATAAAGCGACCGAGCGCCCCCAAACAACAGCTGCGTCAGAACCTACCACCGGGCAACACCACCGGCCCGCCCATGCCCACGCCGACACGTCGCCCCAGCCCGGCGAGCGCCGTGAGCCTAATTTTGGTGCCGACCCGGCCGCAGATTCCGGTGCCGGCGGCGACCATCACGTTGAGGCAGAGCAGGACACATCTGCTAAAAAACCAACAGCCGAGGCGGCGGCCGGCGCTCAGGAAGTATTGGTACTCAATGTCCGTGCAAAAGATGAGCAGCCGATTTCCGGCGCCGCCTTGTTGCCGATGTTATTAACGCTCGGGTTTAAATTTGGTGAGCAGGATATCTTCCACCGCCATATCAGCGCTGATGGCAATGGCCCGGTATTATTTAGTCTGGCCAATATGTTTAAGCCGGGCGTATTTGATATTGATAACCTTGAAACCTTCACCACCGTGGGGGTGTCTTTGTTTATGATTTTGCCGGTGGAAGGTGACTCGCATCAGGTCTTTAATATGATGCACAATGCGGCGCGCAAAATCGCCGACGAATTTGACGGCCAGATATTAGACGGCCGTCGCAGCGTGCTGACAAAGCAGGGCCTGCAGCAATATTTTGAAAAAATCCGTGATTTTGAACGGCGCAGAAGGCTCTCCAGAGCATAACCTTAGTCCAGAGCCATCCACACGGGTGGCTTTTTCATTTTAAAAGTTAGCTATGTCAAAACAATCATCATCCAGCGAACAGCAAATTGAACATTTGCGTGACACCCTTCGTCAGTACAATCATGAGTATTATGTACTTGATGCTCCCACCGTGCCGGACGCCGAATATGACCGGCTTATGCAGCAGCTTATTGAGCTTGAACAAGCAAATCCATCACTGATAACGCCTGACTCGCCGAGCCAGAAAGTGGGTGGGGCGCCACTGAGTGCGTTTGAGCAGGTCACCCACGAAGTACCGATGTTATCGCTGGATAATGCCTTTGATGATGCCTCGTTACTGGCCTTCGAAAAACGTTTGCACGACCGGCTAAAATCCAACGAAATCTTGTATTTCAGCTGCGAACCAAAACTTGATGGGTTGGCGGTAAGTTTGCTTTATGAAAACGGCCAACTGGTTCAGGCCGCCACCCGTGGCGATGGTCAGGTGGGAGAGAACATTACCCAGAATGTGCGTACTATCACCAATATACCTCACCGGCTTAAAGGCGACACGATTCCGCAACGGGTAGAAATTCGTGGCGAAGTATTTATGTCTAAGGCGGGTTTCGAAAAGTTAAATAGCCGCCAGAAGGCCAATAATGCCAAAGTTTTTGCGAATCCGCGCAATGCGGCGGCCGGCAGTTTGCGTCAGCTGGATCCAAAAATTACCGCCCGTCGGCCGTTGATGTTTTATACCTACTCACTGGGCGTGGTAGCGCCGGCGTCATTGGAGCTGCCAAAAACCCATAGCGAGCGCCTGAATCTGGTTCAAAGCTGGGGGATGCCGTTGTGCCCGGACATTGCTACGGCGAAAGGCGGGCAGGGGTGTTTAGAGTATTATCAGCATATCCTGCGCACCCGCGAAGCATTGCCCTACGATATTGACGGCGTGGTGTTTAAGGTCGATAGCATTGCGCTGCAACAGACGCTGGGTTTTGTCGCCAAAGCCCCGCGCTGGGCCATTGCTCAAAAATTCCCGGCTCAGGAAGAGATAACCCGTCTGATCTCGGTTGAATTTCAGGTAGGGCGAACCGGGGCAATTACTCCGGTGGCACGGCTAGAGCCGGTATTTGTGGGCGGAGTAACGGTTTCCAATGCCACCTTGCATAATCAGGATGAGATTAATCGTCTGGGGGTCAAGGTTGGCGATAAGGTCGTTATTCGCCGGGCCGGCGATGTAATTCCGCAGGTGGTCTCTGTGGTCACCAGCGAGCGTCCTGAAACCGCCCATGATATTGAATTTCCGAGCCAGTGTCCGGTGTGCGATTCGCACATTGAAAAGCTCGCCGATGAGGCGGTGGCGCGCTGTACCGGCGGCTTAATCTGTGCCGCCCAGCGTAAACAGGCGCTGAAACATTTTGCTTCGCGCAAAGCCATGGATATTGACGGTCTTGGCGATAAACTCATTGATCAGCTGGTGGATGCCGAACTGGTTAAAAGCCCGGCTGATTTTTTTGACCTGAACATTTCTGAGCTTATCGGCCTGGAGCGGATGGCGGAAAAATCGGCCAGCAAGCTGCTGGGTTCCCTGCAAGACTCAAAGCAAACCACCCTGGCCAAGTTTTTATATGCTCTGGGGATTCGTGAAGTGGGTGAGTCCACCGCGAATAATCTGGCCCTGCATTTTAAATCCCTTGAAGCTGTTATGCAGGCTGATGTGACGGCCTTGCAGGAGGTCAGTGACATCGGGCATGTGGTAGCGCAACATATATCTTTGTTTTTCAGGGAACCGCACAATACCGAAATTGTTGAGGCATTGCTGGCAGCGGGTATTCACTGGCCTGAAATAGAACAACCCTCGGGCGCTTTGCCGTTAGAGGGGCAAACCTGTGTGCTCACCGGCAGCCTCAGTCAGATGAGTCGTACCGATGCAAAAGGGCGGTTACAGCAGTTAGGGGCGAAAGTGGCCGGGTCGGTATCGGCCAATACTCAGTTTCTGGTAGCAGGCGACAAAGCCGGTTCCAAGCTGACAAAAGCTCAGGATCTGGGTGTGACGGTCTGGAGCGAAGACGACCTGATTGCCTTTTTACAGCAGCACAATGTGTATTAATCACGCCTGGCCCTACATAGCCGCAGGGCCAGGTCATTAACGGCTGTTATTCTCGGCCCGGGCCTGACGCCGGGCATCCCAGGCTTTTTGTACCGAAAAACGCCACACCATATTCAACCCAAAATAACCCACAAGTCCCGCCGCAATAGAGCAAATGGCACACCCTACCAAAAAGGCCGGGCCAATGGTGCTCAGACTTTCTACGACCCATTGCCAGCTGAACTGAAATTCAAAATGGGTCGGTTCGGCCCCAAGTACAGTCGTTCCCACTTTATAAGCAGCGTAGAATATCGGGGGTATGGTGAACGGATTAGTGATCCAGACCGTGGCCACCGACAACGGCAGATTGGCCCGACAAGGGATTGCGGTGGCCGCTGACAACCACATTTGAAACGGCACTGGCCAGAATGCAAAAAACAATCCGATGCCAAACGCACCGCGAGCCGAACGCCGGTTAAGGTGCCAAAGATTAGGCTCGTGTAGCACGGTTCCAAACATCTTCAACGCTTTGTTGCGTTTGATGGACTGGTGATCCGGCAAAAATCGTTTAATAAATTTTCTTGGCATAACTGGATTAAACACCACGTTCACGCTACCGGGCTATACAATGATCAAGCATACCACCCTTTGGATGACATGTTTTTGCATCGCCTCGCTCTCAGCGGTTATCTGGCCTGTTTTACCTCATCCGTTGCTATTAGCTGGCTGCTGGTTACTGGTAACCGGCGGTCAGCTGATTTATCGGCATTGCGCCCGCGACTGTCTCTTTGTACCTGCAAGCAGGCAAAATGGTTTGCCATCGGATTACCGTAATTTTGTCCTGACCGGTATCAGTGGTCTGTTGCTTGGCGCGTTATGGATGGCGAGTTTAGGGTATTGGTATGTCGGTTGGCAACAACCATCTGTTAATTTTAAGCAAGATAAGCTGATTAACATCACGGTTTTGCACAGTACCAGAATAAAATTGTCTGAACAGTGTCGGGTTACCGCCCGCTTACACAGTCGCCAGCTCGTATCGGCCTGGCTCAGGCCCAAAGTGATACTTTACTGGCAGGCTTATCCTGGGTGTCCTCAGCCTGGCACCTCGGCCCGGATTCAGGCGCGGTTGAAGCCGGTACGCAGTTTACGTAATCCGGGGGCCGCAGATACCGCGCGCCTGCGATTAAGCCAAAAAGTCGTTTACACCGGACAGGTAAAAGCGGTGCTGCAGATGGCCTATAACGCCCCTGAGACGCTGCATCAAAGCGTTACCGATGAACTGATGATGGTGTCGTTGCCTAATAAAAAATGGACCCTGGCCTTATTAACCGGCTACCGGCAGCTACTCGAACGCCCGGACTGGCAGCTATTGCAACAAACCGGTACGGCTCATATTTTTAGTATTTCGGGAATGCATTTAGCGATTATCGCCGGGTGGGCAGCGTTGCTGGCCAGGGTAGGATACCTGCCGGTCATATGGCTGGCGGCCCGCACCGGCCGGCAACCCAATCTGCGCCCGGTGGTGTTGCTGCTTACCCTTGGCGCCGCCCTGGCTTACACCGCTCTGGCCAACTGGCAACTGCCGGTGACCCGGGCGTTGTTGCTGATCATATTGTTTGTGGTCGCTCAGCAAAGCCGGTTGCAGCTATCCAACCCCGCCCTGATCCTGTGCATGCTGCTGGTATGTATTCTGGTATTTCCGTTTTCAGTGTATGGCAGCAGCCTGTATCTGAGCCTAGGTGCAGTATTGTGGCTCTGGCTTATCCACTGGCGGGCTGCACCTGTTCTGAACCGCTTTACCTCTAAACTCATCTGGATGATAACGTTACAGGTAGCATTATCGCTGGCACTGGTTCCCGCCACGCTGGGCTTTTTTGAGATTCTGCCGTTAGCGGCGCCACTGTTCAACCTGCTTATTTTACCCATTATCAGCTTGTTGCTGCCGTTAGGTTTACTGGCGACCTTACTATATTTTGTGACTCGCGGCTTTATTAGCGGCCCGCTATATCTGTTTGATGATCTGCTGGGGCGGTTGGTTGGACTGTTACAGAACCTGCAGGAGGTTATGCCCGGCGCGGCGTCGGTGCATTTAACGAAGGGGGTGCTGGTGGCACTGGTTCTGGCGCTGACCATCATCCTATGTCCGCCGTTTGTATTCAGAAAACGGTTTGCCAGCATGTTGCTGGTCCCGCTGCTATTAAGCCCGGTGAGTTTTAATTATCAACACTGGTATTTGCATGTGGTGGATGTGGGGCAGGGTAGCGCCCTGCTAATCAGTCGCGGCCGCCATGCAATTCTTATCGACACGGGGCCGGCCAGCCCTATGGCGTTAGTACCTTTAGCCGTCAGGTCGCCCCAGTTATGCACTATCTCAATATAAAGCAATTGCATGAGGTATTTATCAGCCATTTTGATAATGATCATGCCGGCGGACTGCCAGATATTGAAGCCGCCCGTGAACAGTGGCAGTTCCGCCAGCCGGTTATCACTGCCCGGCAACAGTGTCAGCGAGGGTTTATCAGGCACTGGCAGGGTCTTACCATCGAGGCGCTCTGGCCGTTACCGGGGAATACCATTGATGACAACAACCATTCCTGTGTATTACGAATTGGCGCTGGCAAGGACTGGGTACTGATTGCCGCCGATATCGAACGTAGCGCCGAATATGCGCTGCTGTATGCCGATATACTAAGTCCGGTAACGGTTCTTATTGCGCCCCATCATGGCAGCAAAACGTCTTCAGGTAGGATGTTCGTTAAGACGGTGGACCCGCAACACGTGGTGTTCACCACCGCTCGCCATAACCGCTGGAACTTTCCGGCGCCGCAAGTAATGCGCCGCTATCGCCAGCAAGGCAGTCAAATGCATAACACTGCGGTTAGCGGTTATCTTCGTTTCACGTTCGGCGCGACCACGGGAGTGCACCTAACCAGTGCCGAAAAAATGCTAAGCCGTTGGTATCACCCGGGTAGTCAGAGCCGGGTATGGCCTGATAGCTGAGATTAACGGGGTGTGCACTAAACCGACAAAAAGCAAGAAAGTGAGGTCTCAGATTATTAAATTTTGCTGCAAACAGGTACACTAAAGCGGATATTTATTGAGGTGAATGAATTACATGCAACAAACAGATTATTCGGGAAGCCAGATTAAGCGTTTCATGGGCTATCTGCGTCATTATAAACTCGAATTTGCCGTCGCAATTGTGGGCATGGTGGGCTACTCCGCCCTGGATACCTATGTGGTGGCCCACCTTAAAACCTTAATTGATGAGTCTCTGTCCAACAACGATAGCGCCTTTTTGCGGGTGGCGGCCTATGCCATTGTGCCGCTGTTTATTTTGCGCGGCATCTTTAATTTTATGGGCACCTATACGCTGAACTGGATCGGCGCCAAGGTTGTGATGCGGATGCGCCAGCAATTGTTTGAAAAGTATTTACACCTGCCGGTGTCGTTCCATGATACCCAGGCGGTGGGCAGTCTGATCAGTAAAGTAACCTACGACACCGAACAGGTGGCGGCGGCAGCAGGCAAAGCGTTCCTGACCCTGGTTCGTGAAGGTGCGCTGGTGATCGGCTTATTAATTGTGATGTTCTATTATTCCTGGCAATTGTCCCTGATTTTCTTATTGATTGGGCCTGTGGTCGCGGTGATTGTCACCGTCGTCAGTAAGCGTTTTCGTAAGGTCAGTCGTAACATTCAGCAGTCGATGGGCACCGTGACGGCAGCGGTGGAACAGGCGGTAAAGGGACACAAAGTCATTCTGATGTTTGGGGGCAACAGATTGAGCAGGATCGGTTTGAAGCCAAAAATAATCACAATCGTCAGCAGAACATGAAGCTTAATGTCACCCAGATTTTAAGTGTCTCATCTATCCAGGTTATCGCCTCAATTGCGTTAGCTTTTGTCTTGTATCTGGCCAGTATGCCCTCAATGATGGAAGATTTGACTGCCGGGACCTTTGTCAGCGTGGTGTTTTATATGGTGATGCTGTTAAAGCCGCTGAAACAGCTAACCACAGTGAACAACCAGTTTCAAAAAGGCATGGCCGCCTGTAGCAGTATCTTTGAAATCCTCGACACCAATAATGAAGATAACTACGGTAGCACTGAGCTTGATCGGGCTAAGGGCAAAATTGAATTTGAGGAAGTGACATTTACCTACCCGGGTAAGTCAACACCGGCCCTGAAGAATATTTCGTTCAGCGCCAGTCCGGGGCAGACCGTGGCGCTGGTAGGACGTTCAGGTAGCGGTAAGTCCACCATCTCAGCCTTGATGACCCGCTTTTATACGGCGCAGCAGGGTAAGGTGTTAATCGATGGTGTGCCTTTACAGGATATCGAGCTTAAGTCCTTGCGTCGGCAATTTGCCCTGGTTTCACAACATGTGGTGTTATTCAATGACACCATCGCGAACAACATTGCCTATGGGGCCAATGAGTCGGTAACCAACGCCGACATTCACGAAGCGGCACGCATGGCCCATGTGCTTGAGTTTGTGGAGGCGTTGCCAGAAGGAATGGATACCATTGTTGGCGAAAACGGGCTGATGTTGTCTGGCGGGCAGCGTCAGCGGATTGCTATCGCCAGAGCAATTTTGGCACGAGCGCCTATTCTTATATTAGATGAAGCAACGTCGGCACTGGACACTGAGTCAGAACGACTGATACAGGATGCCTTAGAAAAACTGCAAAAATCCTGCACCAGTCTGGTGGTAGCACACCGTTTGTCGACCATTGAGTCGGCGGACCAGATTATGGTGGTGGAACAGGGCGAGATTATTGAGCGCGGTCGACATCATGAACTGTTAGAAAATAAAGGCCCTTATTACCAGTTGCATGCTCTGCAGTTCGGTGAAAAATCTTAAGGGGGCCTGAATGAGCATGCTAGAACGCGCCTGGTATCGGCGCCGATGGTGGTTGTGGTTGTTATGGCCGCTTACGATGTTATTCGCCGTCCTTAGTGCCAGCCGGCGCTATCTGTTTAAAGCCGGGTTTAAAACCAGCGCCCGGCCTGATGGCTGTTTTATTATTATTGTGGGCAATATCAGCGTGGGGGGCAACGGCAAAACCCCGGTAGTGATAGAGTTGGCCGAATACCTGCATAAACAGGGGCTCAGGCCAGGCATACTCAGTCGCGGGTACGGTGGTAGCGCCACGGCTTTCCCCCATACTGTGCGCAGTCAGGATAGCGCTGCCAAAGTAGGGGATGAGCCACAGTTGATGGCAGTACGCACCGGCTTGCCAGTGGTCATCGACCCGGTCAGAGCCAGAGGCGCCCAGTGGCTGAGTGAGAAGCATCAGTGCAATGTCATTATTTGTGATGATGGTTTGCAGCATTATGCCTTGCAGCGGGATATGGAAATCGTGGTTATGGACGAACGCCGCTTTGGCAATGGCCGTCTGCTGCCAATGGGGCCGCTGCGAGAAGGTGTTTGGCGGCTCGATACTGTTGATTTGATTTTGCATAATGTGCAGCAATTTGAATCAGCCCGTTTACTGGGGTGGCCACGGCGCAGTACCCCATGCAGCTGGCGGCCGGTCAGATCCTCAGTGTCCAGGACCCGACAGTGAGCTGCGCCGTAGATGACTTTGTGGCGCGCCAGTTACCGGTACACGCTCTGGCCGGTATCGGTAACCCACAGCGTTTTTTTGACCAGCTTGCGGCGTTGGGTATCACTACCCAGACCCAGACCCCGTTTGCTGACCATTATCAGTATAGCAAGCAGGATATCCCGGACGGTCCGGTGCTTATGACCGAAAAAGACGCGGTGAAAGTAGCACCTTTTGCGCATTCAGATTGCTGGTACCTGAAAGTATCGGCGCAATTGCCCGCTGCTTTTTATCAACAGTTAGACACAAAGTTAAGCCGACACGGTTTTTTGTGAAAAGGAACAGATAACATGGTTTTTGATATTAAATTGCTCGATGTACTGGCTTGTCCTGTGTGTAAAGGCAAACTGGCAATGGGCGAAGACAAACAGTCGCTAATCTGCCGCTTTGACCGGCTTGCTTACCCGGTACGCGACGGTATTCCGGTTTTGATTGAAAGTGAAGCACAGCCGTTATCACAGGAACAACAGGACAAGCAGTAATGGGCGACCCGGCAACAACATTTACCGTAATAATTCCCGCTCGCTATGGTTCCACCCGGTTTCCCGGGAAGCCGCTGGCTGACATTAAAGGTCAGCCGATGATCGCCCATGTGATCGCCAGGGCCAAAGAAGCGGGGGCAGAGCGTATTGTGGTGGCCACCGACGATAAACGTATCGCCACGGTGGCCGAACAACACTGCGAAGTATGTCTGACCAGAGCTAACCATAATTCAGGTACCGAACGCCTTGCCGAGGTAGTGGATATTCTGCAACTTGAAGACGATATCCCTATCGTCAATGTGCAGGGCGACGAGCCTTTTGTGCCGGCAAAAAATATTCGCCAGGTGGCCGATAATCTGGCCAGTCACACACAACTTGCCATGGCCACCCTGGCAACCCCTTTTACCAGCGCTGAGGATGTCCTGAACCCCAATATGGTTAAGGTCGTGCGTAACCATCTGCACCACGCTTTGTATTTTTCGCGATCAGCCATCCCGTTTCATCGCGCCGCCATGCTCGAATCCAGCGAGCAGATCAATCCAACAGATTATCTTCGCCATATTGGTATATATGCCTATCGGGCACAGTATATAGGTCAGTATGTGCGTTATGCCGCCAGCATGCTGGAAAATTATGAATCGCTGGAACAGCTTCGGGCGCTGTGGTACGGCGATAAAATCCATGTGGATATTGCCCGTGAAACCCCTGAAGCCGGGATTGATACCCCTGAAGATTTAGCGCGTCTGTTGCGTGTTTTGTAGATTAAAGTGCAAGGAGAATCCGGATGAACATTGTGATCACAGGTGCAAATCGTGGAATCGGGTTGGCACTGACTAAGGCCTACCTGGCTCGCAAGGACAATGTGATAGCGTTGTGCCGTAATAGCAGCGATGAGCTTAATAAAAGCGGCGCGCAGGTGCACTGCGGAATTGATTTATCCCGTCACGAGCAGCTTAAAGAGTCGCTGAGTGTGCTTAAAAACACTAAAATCGATGTGTTGATTAACAACGCCGGGGTATTAGGTAATGAAACCCTCAATAACTGGGATCCTCACACTATTGATTACCAATACCGGGTGAATGCATTAGGGCCCCTGTTATTAACACAGTGCCTTCTGGGCAATCTGCAGCGGGGCAGCAAAATCGGCTTTATAACCAGCCGCATGGGGTCGATGGGAGATAATGGCTCCGGCGGGTATTATGGCTACCGCATGTCTAAGGCGGCACTAAATGCGCTTGGTGTGTCGATGGCAAACGATCTGAAAGACCAGGGCATTGCGGTAGCGTTACTGCACCCTGGATTTGTACAGACAGAAATGGTGAATAACGCCGGGGATATCGATGCACAAACCAGTGCGAAGGGGCTGATGGCCCGTCTCGATGAGTTAAGTATCGACACCACCGGCTGCTTTATGCATGCCAATGGCGAGCGTTTGCCATGGTGATCCGGGCGTTGCCAATCGCCTTGCTCACCCTTATGGGCCAGGCAGTTGCAGCCCCGACGCCCCAGCCTGAATATCGCTGGTCGGCGGGCCCGGCATTGCCTTTTGCCGTGCAGGAAATTTATCCGGCGGTCCTTGATGAGGCCATTTTTGTGGCTGGCGGTCTGGCCCAGGGCGACAGGCAGCTAGACGTATCCGACCGGGTGACTGTCTATAAAGCGGGTCGTTGGCAACAGATTGCGCCGCTACCGGAACCACGGCACCATGCCATGCTGGTGCCATTTGCCGATAACCTGTGGCTGTTAGGCGGCTTTGTTGAGTCAGCGCGCGGGCAGTGGACCAACAATGACGCGGTATTGGTATTAGATCAACATACCGGCCAGTGGCAAAGCAAAACACCCATGCCAAAACCCATTGCTGAAACCACCGCGGTGGTGCTCGATGACAAAATCCATGTTATTGGCGGGCGCAGCCCCAAGTCTGAAGCCAACGGGTTGTGGCATGATCATACCGATTCTGACTGGCATGGCGTCTATGATCCTGATGCCGATATCTGGAATACCGCCGCCTCCATGCCCACCCCAAGAAACAGCGCTTGCGCCGTGACGTACCAACAACAGGTGCATGTTATTGGTGGCCGGCAGGTGCAAGGCGGCAATCTCAGCGTACATGAAATATACAATGCCACGACCGACTCATGGCGAACCGGCGAACCCTTGCCACAGGAACGGGCGGGACTGGCCTGCGTCTTGTACCGGCATAGTATTTTTGTGTTCGGAGGCGAGCATTTCATTGATGGCGGCGATGTCTTTACCGAAGTCTGGCGCTATGATTTGCAAAAACAAAACTGGCATGAAGTGTCGGTCATGCCGGTACCCCGACATGGCCTGGGCGCAGTCACGTATCAGGGAAAAATCTGGCTCATTGGCGGCGCCAGTGAAGCCGGTGCCAACAAGACCAGCAAGGTGGTGAGTCAGTTTACCAGTATGAAGTAGGGGCGCTGATGCTTAGGCACAGTGCTGCCAGCGTTACCCAATTGTGGGGCCTTGCCCCTTATCAGGCCATACAATGGATTGTTTTTTATCACTAAGCCATTACTATAGGGCGCCGTCGCCTGTGTTGTTGTGAAGTCTATGCCCTCGTTACCCTTACCCCTGAAATGCTACGATGAAGCAGGTGTTATCAAGCCGCCCGTTTGGTTGTACACCCTGCTATTGATTAACAGCATAGACTGGTTGATTTTTGTATTTGCGCTGGTGAGCATGCAGCATACCACCTTGTTGCTGAAGCTGTTCTACCCACAACCACAGCTATTAGGGCTGAAACTGATTGGCAGCGTGCCGTTTATTCTGGTGTTGTTATTAATTGGAAATCGTCAGCGGTTGTGGACCAGGCAATGGTTTGGCTGGCTGTGGTTGCTCAAACCATTAGGCCTGCTGGGCGTTATCGCCAGCAGTGCCCTGGTACTCCAGCAGCTGCTCTTAAGTCACTGGCAGTTTCACGCCATGCTGGCAGCGCAGTTAGTGAGTCTGGTGCTGTTGTTATGGAGCGGTATTAAAAGCCTTCATATCAAACACATGCTTGCCGACTGGAACAAACGGACAGCTGCCTGAAAACTATTGAGTGTGGGCGTGTAACGCCTTATCAAAATAAGACTTAACACTGATCTGACTGTCATTGACCAGGCGTTCGTAACAAATTCCGGCAAATGCATAAGAACGGTCTTTGCAATCCAGTACCACAAATGGCGCTTTCGGGTCGGTCTGATCGTAGCGCCAGGTACCGCCGGCGTGTTGTTTGTAAGTTTCGCCGATATACGCACCAAATATATTACACAGGGTGAACACCGCTGAGTCTTCTAGTGCTTTATCCTGATATTTCCCGATAAACGAAAGCAGCAGATCGTCTACCAGAGCGATACTTTGCTGACTGTAATCCAGCTCAATATTGAATTCTTCCTGAGCAACCACGGTGGCATCTTTGGCTGACTCTGACATGAGTGTATTTAATTCCTGCTGTTCCATTGGAGCTCCTGATACAATTTTTATTATCGATATTATGAACGGGTAAGTTTGTTGACCACGCTGGCGGCGGCCATCATCCCAAAGGTAGCGGTGACCATCACGCTGGCGCCAAAGCCTCCGGCACAGTCCAGCCGGGTACCATTTTCCATTGCCGATTTATTAAAACACACGCTGCCATCGGGTTGTGGGTAACGCAATTGTTCGGTTGAATATATACACTCTACACCAAAGCGCCGGGTGGTGTTTTTAGAAAAACCATAATTTCGGCGTAATTCGTTGCGCAGTTTCGCAGCCAGTGGGTCCTGAATGGTTTTGGCTAAATCGCCTTTGATAATCTGGCCCGGATCAATCTGGCCGCCGGCGCCTCCAACCGTTACCACCGGAATCTTACTGCGCTTACAACAATAGATAATGGCTGCTTTGGCCCGGATGCTGTCGGTTGCTTCGATTACCGCATCAAAGCTGGCGCTTATGTAGTCACGCACATTATCGGCGGTAACAAAATCTTCAATCTCATCAACCTGGCACGCGGGGTTTATCTGTTTAATACGTTGGGCCATGACCGTAACTTTGGGCTCACCCACCGTTTCGGTAAGTGCATGTATCTGGCGATTGGTATTAGTCAGACAAACATCATCAAGATCGATCAGGGTGATCCTGCCGACCCCGGTGCGTGCCAGTGCCTCAGCACTCCACGAGCCGACACCCCCAATTCCGATAACACAGACATGGCTTGCGCTTAGCGTTGCAAGAGATGGGTGGCCGTACAGGCGAGCAGTGCCGCCAAATCGTTGAGTGTCAGTCATGCATGTCTATCCGGTAATAAGGTGGTTCAAATAGCCTGGATGGCAGGCGAGGGGATGCAGTATATCAAAAAAACTAAAACGGGGGCCAAGACAAAATGGCTGACGTCAGGTTCCCCCACGCCGATAGGGGAAGCGTAGGTAAAGATCCTGTTCGATTAATTAGAACAAACAATCCGAAACATGCTGCAGCACGTTCAACCCTAAGATGATTTAATCGCAACACGATGAACAGAGGGAGTTACCGATGGGTTTACTGGTAGACGGAAAGTGGCAGGACAAGTGGTATGATACCGATAGCAATGGTGGCAGATTTGAGCGTCAGGAAGCCAGTTTTCGGGGGCAGATAGAAGCTTCGGCTGAGGCCCGGTTTCCGGCTTAAAAAGATCGTTATCATCTGTATATATCACTGGCTTGCCCATGGGCGCATCGAGCGCTGATTATGCGCAAGCTCAAAAATCTTGAAGATTATATCGGAGTATCCGTAGTGTCCCCGGAGATGCTGAGTCATGGCTGGACATTTGCCGGCTATCCCGGGGCAACCGGGGATACGCTTTATCGAAAGCAGTATTTACATGAGCTATACACAATGGCAAACCCCCAGGTGACCATCCGGGTTACGGTGCCATTGTTGTGGGACAAAAAGCAGCAGACTATCGTCAGCAATGAATCCGTCGACATCATTCGTATGTTTAACAGCGCATTTAATGGGCTGACTGGCAATCAGGAAGATTACTATCCGGAAACATTGCAGCAGGAGATAGAACAGGTCAATACCCTAGTTTATCACAATATCAACAATGGGGTATATAAATTCGGTTTTGCCACCACTCAGGATGCGTATCAAGAAGCGGTCAACGCATTGTTTAAAGCCCTGGATACGATTGAGCAACGACTTGCCAATAAACGTTATTTGTGTGGTGATGTACTGACAGAGGCAGACTGGCGTTTATTCACGACCTTGATTCGCTTTGATGCGGTGTATTACGGGCATTTCAAATGCAATGTCCGGCGCATTAGCGATTATCCGGCGATGAGTGGCTATCTGCGGGCGCTATATCAGTATCCCGGCGTGGCCGAAACAGTTAATTTTGAGCATAGCAAGCATCATTATTATTACAGCCATACGATGATAAATCCGACCCAGGTGGTGCCGGTAGGGCCTGAGTTGAATCTGGATGAGCCTCATGGTCGTGATGCATCATTTTAAACCAGGTGCGGCTACTAACGGTTGCATGCATGCAGCCGTTAGCTTTGATTGAAAACACCAACCCAGCCGTATGTTCGCGCCAAATGGCATGCCTACGGCGTTGCGATTGCGCCCGGCGTTGCGATTGATAGCGGCTTTGCTATGGCAATCACGACTGTAAATAATCGCCGCCCACCACGCGTAGCCTCCCGGCAGCACAATATCAGTAGTATGGGTTGTAGCTCACAGGCAACACTCTTTGTCTCTTTATTCTGGGTTGAGTCAGGTAGCACCCCCTTGCATACCCTGACACCCGACATAACGTACTGAATATAAAATTATTTAAATGGTTTTTTGGCAATGGTGCGATAATTGCTTTCTTCGTAGTTTTTATTCATGCTAGTTCCAATGCCAGGATTTACGCTGCGCCGGATGAAAAACATTAATGGTTTCGTCGTGGGCGAAATTCGTTCAAAGTGGTTGTTTTGGCATCGGATAGTCAAAAAGCATGAGAAAGTAACATCTGTTTTTACATAAAATCAGTAAATACCAAGAGTTAATCTACAAGTTCGTTGCTTGCGTCTGAGAGCTTGATTACCATAGCTTCAGGACCAACGGGCTTTCGCCACAAATCATAGGAAAGAGAATGAAACCAGTTATCTTGGCAGGCGGTACAGGCAGTCGCTTGTGGCCAAAATCACGCGCAGCGCTTCCCAAACAATTTCTTTCATTAACATCAGAACAAACGATGTTGCAGGAAACCCTGAGTCGTCTGCATGGTGTCGAAGCTTCTCATCCCATCGTCATTTGTAATGAGGCCCACCGCTTTCTGGTGGCTGAACAATTGCGACAGCAGGATGTCCAGCATGGGGGTATTTTATTAGAGCCGGTTGGCCGGAATACCGCCCCGGCGATAGCCCTGGCGGCTCTGCATGCCTTGCAAAGCGATGCTGATGAAACCTTATTGGTGCTGGCGGCCGATCATTTGATCAAAGACAGTCAGGCATTTCACAAAGCCATCGCTAAAGCAGAAAAGCTGGCGGAGGCGGGTTATCTGGTGACCTTTGGTATTGTGCCCGATGGTCCTAATACCGGTTATGGCTACATCAAAGCCGGACAGGAACTGGAAACCGGTATGGCGGTGGCCGAATTTGTTGAAAAGCCCGATGCGGCGACCGCCCAGCAATATGTTGATTCCAAAAATTATCTGTGGAACAGCGGCATGTTTATGTTTAAAGCATCGCGCTTTTTGGAAGAGCTTGAAAAACATAACCCCGAGATGCTGGCAATCTGCAAAAAAGCCATCGAGACCGAGTCACAGGATCTAGACTTTATCCGCATTGATGCCGATATTTTTGCCACCTGTCCGGATGATTCTATCGATTATGCGGTAATGGAAAAAACCCATAAAGCCGCGATGGTGCCCCTGGATGCCGGCTGGTCAGATGTGGGTAGCTGGTCATCATTGTGGGAAACCGCAGACAAAGATGAAAATGGTAATGCGGTTATCGGTGATGCCATTTTGGAAAATGTCAAAAATAGCTATATCAATGCTGAAGGTCGCCTGATTTCAGTTATAGGGCTGGATGATGTGGTGGTAGTGGAAACCAAAGATGCCATTATGGTGGCCCATAAAGACAAAGCCCAGGACATTAAAAATGTGGTGAACAGACTGAAGCAGGAGCAGCGTCCGGAGTATCAGTTTCATCGGGAAGTGTTCCGTCCCTGGGGCAGCTATGACTCTATCGACAGCGGTGCGCGCTTCCAGGTTAAGCGTATCACGGTCAAGCCTGGCGAAAAATTATCGGTCCAGATGCATCACCACCGCGCTGAACACTGGATTGTGGTGTCGGGTACCGCCAGTGTCACGGTAGGCGAAAAAACCACTATGGTGACAGAAAATGAGTCTACCTATATTCCCATCGGCGAAGTTCACGCCCTGGAAAACCCCGGCAAGATTCCGCTGGAGTTAATTGAGGTACAGTCAGGAGCCTATTTAGGCGAAGACGATATTGTGCGCTTTTCTGACCGCTATGGCCGCACAGCAAAATAGGATGGGGTCATGACCAGAGCAATCACATGTTTTAAAGCCTACGATATTCGCGGCGAGTTAAATGAACAGCTTGATGAAGAAGTGGCCTACCGTATCGGATTTGCCTTTGCCAGTGTACTGACTACAAGCAATGTTGTGGTGGGGGCGATGTGCGTCTTACCTCGACACCTTTGAAGCTGGCGTTAGCAGCAGGGTTAATCGATGGCGGTTCAAAAGTTACTGATATCGGCCAGGCCGGTACCGAAGAGATTTATTTTGCGACCAAAGCCTTGAAGATGGACGGCGGCATTGAAGTCACTGCCAGTCATAATCCGATAAATTACAATGGGATGAAATTGGTGAAAGCCGAAGCCATTCCCATTAGTGGTGATACCGGCTTAAACGCCATTCAGCAAGCGGCTGAATCGTTGGATGATGATTATGTTAAGCAGCGATTAGCACATTACACCAATGAGCAGCCGATCGACCCCGAGGCATTTTATAATGGTCATGGCCATATTTCGGCAACGGTGCTTCAACAGACCGGGAAGTATCAGCAGGATAGTGCGCTGGATCAGTATATTGAGCATATTCTGTCGTATGTCGATAAAAACAATTTCCGGCCCATGAAGCTGGTGGCGAATGCCGGTAACGGCGCTGCAGGGAAAGTCGTGGATGCGATTGAAACTGCCTTTGAAAAGCAAGGCTTCCCGATTGAATTTATAAAAGTTCATCATGAGCCTGATCCTTCTTTTCCCAATGGCATTCCCAATCCGTTATTGCCAGAAAATCGCGCCGATACCGCCCAGGCAGTGCGTGAACACCAGGCCGACTTCGGTATTGCCTGGGATGGCGACTTTGACCGCTGCTTCCTGTTCGATGCCAATGGCGACTTTATTGAAGGCTATTATATTGTCGGGCTTCTGGCGCAGTCATTTCTGGATAAGGATCCGGGCGCTAAAATCATTTACGATCCGCGATTATATTGGAACACCGAAGATATTGTGAGTACTGCCGGTGGCACACCGGTTAAAAGTAAAACCGGTCATGCCTTTATCAAAGAACGGATGCGCAAAGAAGATGCGGTGTATGGTGGCGAGATGAGCGCCCACCATTATTTTCGTGATTTTGCTTATTGCGATACTGGTATGATTCCGTGGCTGTTGGTGGCTGAACTGTTGTGTATTAAAGGTCAGTCGCTGGCCTCCATGGTGGAACAGCGTATTGCGGCATACCCGTCTTCGGGTGAGATTAACAGTAAATTAAAAGATGCCGATGCCGCCCTGGCACGGGTTTTAGAAAAATATCGTCCCCAGGCAGAAGCCATTGATGAAACCGACGGTATCGGTCTGGAATTTGGCAGCTGGCGTTTTAATTTAAGAAAATCAAATACTGAGCCGGTAATACGTCTGAATGTGGAATCAAAGGGTGATATTCCCCTGATGGAACAAAAGACGGCGGAGCTACTGGAACTTATTCGCGCGGAATAAGATACTCTGAGCAGTCAGTGAATTAAAAAGGCCAGGATGTGTTTCATCCTGGCCTTTTTGTTAGCGCATCAAAAATATCATTGCGGCATGACTCAATACCACCACCGTGGTGAGCATTACCCGCATAGAGATATAACTCATGATCATATTTTTTGGCAAAGCCAGGGTGAATTTGTCATAAAAAAGCACCAGCAGGTAGGCAATAGACAGCGCGCCCAATACCCTTACATCTGCGCCAAAGATCAGCGCCAGCCAGCCAACAATGGTGGGCAACATCGACACATACAGTTGGTGGTTGGTCTTTCCGGAGGAAATCGCATCAAACCAGTGGACACCACCAAAAAACGACAGCAGCACCGCCGAGTATTGAGTGAAGTAGTGCATTGCGGCAAGTTCACCCACAACACCGGTTATTGCCAGCAAGGGTAGGGCAATAAAAGGCACAAGACCTGCCAGGCCAAGTATCAGGGCCGGATAAGGCATGCAGACTCCTTAACAATAAAATTTACAATAAATACCTGATTGAACAATTGGATGTCCACATTAGGAGACCCACAGTAACAGGATTTGTTGCCAACACTACAAACAAAAATAGCGCCTTACGGCGCTATTTTTTCTTCAGACCCTATTACTTGATAGGGGTGAAGCTACGCTTGCTGTAACCGGTATACAACTGACGAGGACGGCCAATCTTTTGTTTTTCTTCGCTCATCATTTCATGCCAGTGTGAAATCCAGCCTACTGTACGAGACAGGGCAAAGATACACGTAAACATATTGGTTGGAATACCAATCGCTTTAAGCACGATACCAGAGTAAAAATCAACATTCGGGAACAGTTTCTTCTCGGTGAAGTAATCATCACTTAAGGCAATACGTTCAAGTTCCATCGCTACATCTAACAACGGATCCTGCAAATCCAGTTCTTTGAGAACTTCGTGACAGCTTTCACGCATGACCGTGGCACGGGGATCATGGTTTTTGTAAACCCGGTGACCAAAGCCCATCAAACGGAACGGGTCATTTCTGTCCTTAGCACGCTCGATAAACTCAGGAATACGATCAACACTGCCAATTTCTTCAAGCATGTTCAGACACGCTTCGTTCGCACCGCCATGGGCAGGACCCCACAGTGAAGCCACACCGGCTGCAATACATGCATACGGGTTCGCACCCGAAGAGCCTGCTAAACGCACGGTTGAAGTCGAGGCATTTTGCTCATGGTCAGCATGCAGGGTAAAGATCCGATCCATAGCACGCTCAACCGCCGGGCTAATCTCATAATCTTCAGCCGGTACTGAGAACATCATGTTCAGGAAGTTCGCGGCATAGCTTAAGTCATTACGTGGATAAACAAAGGGTTGACCCACGTTATACTTATAGCACATTGCTACCAGGGTAGGCATCTTCGCAATCAGGCGATGCGCGCTACGCATACGCTCTTCTGAATTCGCAACATCCAGGTCGCTATGATAAAACGAAGACATCGCCCCGACCGTGCCGCAAAGCATTGCCATAGGGTGAGCATCGTTACGAAAACCATGAAAGAACATATTGATTTGTTCATGCACCATAGTGTGACGCGTAATGGTGGCACGAAACTCTTCGTATTGTTCTTTATTTGGCGCTTCGCCGTTAAGTAGCATGTAGCAAACTTCAAGATAGCTTGCATCACGTGCCAGTTCTTCAATGGGATAACCACGGTGTAATAACACACCATTGGCGCCATCGATGTAGGTAATTTCAGACTCACACGAGCCCGTAGCCATAAAACCAGGGTCGAATGTAAAGTAGCCCTGTGCGCCTAAAGAGCGTACATCGATTACATCTTGCCCTTCGGTACCGGACAAGATAGGAAGTTCGATTTCCTTATCGCCCGCTTTAAGAATGGCTTTCTGATCTGCCATAAAGTGCTCTCCTCAGAATGGTTCTGTTTTCAGCAAAAATCGTCTAAAGTTGGTCGTCTTGCTGGGAAAAGTGGCGTAGTTGTACTTTATTATGCATCAATAAGTCAATTTAATTGCATTTTTGTATACTTTGTATTCTAAATTAATACAAATTCTGGCCTATTCCCACACCACCAACACCGATTAAAAAATCTTCACAAAATTTAACGTCGGTTGTTTTAACCGAATCCCCGCGGCATTGTAACCGCACCAAACGGCGGGATAAATGATTTGCTAATGCGGGAGTCTGGCTGTCAGCGCCTGGTCAAGCCCGGCTAACCCGTGACATCCTATAAGAAAGTTGTGACTCTTTAAGGGGCCACCCGTTTTGCACCCTAGTGTATACAGCAAAGGTTAACACTTTTGATCAGCATCACAACTGTATCTTAACGCTTAATTTGACAGCTAAGACGATAGTCGATGGCAGTGACAAAAAATTGTAATTATACAACGTGCTAGATATACTCAGCCGTGCTTGAATTACAAAGATTCTCTTTAGTAAATCAGGTAATAAAAAATTCACAAATTGTTAACATTCTCATCGGATGAGGCAATTAACAGTAAATAAACGGAATTGCTCAGTCAGGACACCACAACAACGAGTAATTCATTGTCCCTACGGATAAAACAGGCATACATTGTGAAAAAGCAAAGACCAGTAAATTTAGATCTCAACACAATTAAATTTCCTCCTGCTGCTATTTCGTCAATTCTTCACCGTATTACAGGCGTGGCCATGTTCTTCGCTCTGCTGTTCGTCATCTGGGCATGGGCTGTTTCAGTCGCATCGCCAGAAGGATTTGAACAGGTGCAGTCTATAATGGACGGCATCCTCGGAAAAGTAATTGCGATTGGCACACTATCAGCGCTGACTTACCACACTCTTGGTGGTATTCGCCACGTCATTATGGATATGGGTCATTGGGAAGAATTGGAGTCAGGTAACCTAAGTGCAAAAGCAACGATCGCATTATGGATAATCCTGACCGTCGTATTGGGAGTAGTACTATGGTAACGAGTCAGGCGGACGTCAAAAGAAATGGCGTTCAGGATTACGTTTCTCTGCGCACCACAGCTGCAATCATCTTTGCATTTACTGTGTTCATGGCGTGGTTCTTTATCTCAACCGACAATATCACGTTCATCGAGTGGCACGGGTTATTTTCAGGCATACCGATGAAGGTATTCACCCTGGCTACCTTAGTTTCTATTATGATTCACGTGCGCATTGGTCTGTGGCAGGTCCTGACGGACTACGTAAAAGCAACTAAGATTCGGGTTGTTGTACAGTGGTTGCTGAACCTGATTGCGTTTGCTTACGTGCTTGTTGGTCTGTTTGTTCTGTGGGGTGTGTAAAATGAGTTTACCAGTACATGAGTTTGACGCCATTGTAATTGGCGCCGGCGGTGCGGGTATGCGCGCGGCATTACAAATATCGCAATCAGGAAAAACTTGTGCGTTATTGTCCAAAGTTTTTCCAACCCGTTCGCATACTGTTTCGGCCCAGGGCGGGATTACCGTGGCATTGGGCAATTCCCATGAAGATAACTGGGAATGGCACATGTATGACACCGTAAAAGGGTCAGACTACATTGGCGACCAGGACGCCATTGAATACATGTGTAATATGGGCCCGAAAGCCATCATCGAGATGGAAAATATGGGTCTGCCATTTTCACGTTTTGAAAACGGCAAAGTTTATCAGCGTCCATTTGGTGGCCAGTCGAAAAACTTTGGTGGCGAACAGGCGGCACGAACGGCGGCTGCCGCTGACCGTACCGGCCATGCGCTGTTGCATTTGCTGTATCAGCAAAATGTCAAAAACAAAACCAAGGTATTTAGTGAATGGTATGCCCTGGACCTGGTGAAAAACCAGGATGGCGATGTGGTGGGCTGTACCGCCATTGATATTGAAACCGGTGAAGTGGTTTACTTTAAATCGCGCGCGGTGGTATTGGCAACCGGAGGTGCGGGTCGTATTTTCTCCTCTACTACCAATGCCCACATCAATACCGGTGATGGCGTTGGTATGGCGTTGCGTGCCGGGGTTTCTATGCAGGACATGGAAATGTGGCAGTTCCACCCTACGGGTATTGCCGGAGCGGGCACCCTGGTTACCGAAGGTTGTCGAGGTGAAGGTGGTTATCTGCTTAATAAGGATGGCGAACGCTTCATGGAACGTTACGCGCCTAATGCCAAAGACCTGGCCGGCCGGGACGTGGTAGCCCGTTCAATGATGACCGAAATTCGTGAAGGTCGTGGTTGTGATGGCCCTCAGGGTAAACACCTTAAACTGAAACTGGACCATCTTGGTAAAGATGTGCTTGAGTCACGTTTGCCGGGTATCCTTGAATTATCACGTACCTTTGCTCACGTAGATCCGATTAAAGAACCGATTCCGGTGATTCCTACCTGTCATTATATGATGGGTGGTATTCCGACCAACGTACACGGACAGTGTATCCGGGTAGATGAAAATGGTAAGGATCATATCGTAAACGGGTTGTTCGCCTGTGGCGAAATTGCTTGTGTATCAGTACACGGCGCTAATCGTCTGGGTGGTAACTCTTTGCTTGACCTGGTGGTATTTGGTCGGGCCACGGGGATGCACCTTGGTAAGTCACTGGACGAAGTGGCCACCACCCGTGATGCCAGCGAGTCTGATCTGGAAGCGGCGATGTCTCGTTTCAATCGCTGGGAATCATCTGAAAAGGGTGAAGATCCGGTTCAGATTAAGAAAGACATGCAAGAATGCATGCAGCTTAACTTCTCGGTATTCCGTGAAGGTGATGCAATGGCTGATGGTCTTAAAGAGCTGCGTGAAATTCGCGAACGCCTGAAAAATGCGCGACTGGATGATAAGAGTAAAGATTTCAACACCCAGCGAATCGAGTGTCTGGAACTGGACAACCTGATGGAAACCGCGTATTGCACCGCAGTGGCAGCCAACTATCGTACGGAAAGTCGTGGCGCCCATAGCCGGTATGATTATCCTGATCGGGATGATGAGAACTGGTTGTGTCACTCAATCTATCGTCCGGAAGATGAGTCTATGACCCGCCGTGAAGTCAATATGAAGCCTAATCTGCGCGAAGCATTTCCGCCGAAAGTGCGTTCATATTAATAGAGGTGAACCAAATGCAATTAACTGTTTCGATTTACCGTTATAATCCAGAAGTCGACAATGCTCCGCGTATGCAGGACTATAAGCTGGAGGTTGAAGATAATCTGGATCTGATGGTATTGGATGTTCTGATTCGACTTAAAGAACAGGATCCATCCTTATCATTCCGTCGTTCTTGTCGTGAAGGTGTATGCGGCTCCGACGGTCTTAATATGAATGGCAAAAATGGACTGGCATGTATTACGCCGTTATCTTCATTGGGTAAAGGTAAGGTCGTGATCCGTCCTTTACCCGGGTTACCGGTAGTACGTGATTTAGTTGTCGACATGACCCAGTTCTATGTTCAGTATGAGAAAGTTAAACCGTTTCTCATCAACGACACCAAACAGCCACCGGCACGGGAGTTTCTGCAAAGTCCCGAAGAGCGTGCTAAGTTGGATGGTCTGTATGAGTGCATTCTGTGTGCGTGCTGTTCTTCTTCCTGTCCCTCTTTTTGGTGGAACCCGGAAAAGTTCATCGGTCCGGCAGGATTGTTGCACGCCTACCGGTTCCTGGCTGATACCCGGGATACTGCGACAGAAGAGCGTTTGAGCGATCTGGATGATGCGTTTAGCGTATTTCGTTGTCACAGCATCATGAACTGTGTAAGTGTATGCCCTAAAGGGCTGAACCCGACCAAAGCCATCGGCAAGATTAAGTCGATGCTGCTTCAGCGGGCTGTTTAGTAAACCTATTCTGTGTAGTGCATGCTAGACAGAATACATGCTCTGAATGGCCATCCCCCTGAGGATGGCTATTTTTTTGTATACGTGGCGTAATTGGTTGGTTCTGTTGTAGATAACAGTCATAATAGCGCCTCGTGTTATTTAGTTTTTACAAAACGTAGCAAGGCACAATAATGCAAGAAAGCGTGATGAAAGCATGGTGGGATTCGTCGCATATGGCTGGTAATAACGCCGCCTATGTCGAGGAATTGTACGAAGCATACCTTGAAGATCCGCAGAGTATTTCTGATTCCTGGCGTCAGGTCTTCGACAGTCTTCCAAAAGTCGAAGGTGCAGAATTAGAAAATAATCATACCTCTATTCGCGAGCAGTTCCGAAAGATGGCGGCCTTAGGGCCCAGCGCGCGAATGTCATCATCAACTGTCAGTGCCACGCCAAGTTCTTCAGATGGTCGTCAGGTTAAAGTGCTACAGCTGATTAATGCCTATCGGTTCCGCGGCCATCAGCATGCGAATCTTGACCCGCTGGGTTTATGGCAGCAACCCCGGGTACGCGATCTTGAACTGTCCCACCATAATCTTTCAGAGCAAGATTTTGATACCAAATTCAATGTAGGTTCTTATGCCTATGGTGGCGAATCTATGCCACTGGGTGATTTGGTAAAATCGTTAAACCGAACCTATTGCGGCTCGATGGGTGCAGAATATATGCACATCACCGATACCGACCAAAAACGCTGGTTACAGCAAAAAATTGAATCGGTGCAGGCCAAACCTGAAATCAGTAAAGAGCAGAAACTGCATCTGCTGAAAGGGCTGGTGGCCGCCGATGGCATGGAAAAATATCTGGGCTCGAAATTCCCGGGTGCCAAACGCTTCTCGCTGGAAGGCGGCGATGCGATGATCCCCATGCTTAAAAGCCTGATCAGCGAAGCAGGTAGTGCCGGGGCCAAAGAAGTGGTGGTGGGCATGGCTCACCGTGGTCGCTTGAATGTGCTGGTTAATGTCCTGGGTAAAAACCCGTCGGTGCTGTTCGATGAGTTTGCCGGTAAAGCCGACGAAGCTCTGGGCTCTGGCGATGTGAAATATCACGCTGGTTATTCTTCTGACTTTGCGACGCCGGGCGGCAATGTGCATCTGGCGCTGGCGTTTAACCCGTCACATCTGGAGATTGTCAATCCGGTGGTAATGGGGTCGGTCAGAGCCCGTCTGGTTCGTCGTCAGAATGATACCAGTGCAGTGTTGCCCATTACGATTCATGGCGACTCCGCCATTGCCGGTCAGGGTGTGGTTCAGGAAACCTTCAACATGTCGCAGACCCGCGGGTTTGCGGTAGGTGGTACGGTGCGGGTGGTTATCAATAACCAGGTCGGCTTCACCACCTCCAAACTTGAAGATACCCGCTCTACCCAATATTGCACCGATATTGCCAAGATGGTGCAGGCACCGATTTTCCACGTCAATTCTGACGATCCGGAAGCGGTGTTGTTTGTCACTAAACTGGCACTGGAATATCGCAATAAATTTAAACGTGATGTGGTGATTGATCTGGTTTGTTATCGCCGTCATGGTCATAACGAAGCCGATGAGCCTAATGCCACTCAACCGCTGATGTATCAAAAAATTAAAAAGCATGCTGTACCTCGGGTATTGTATGCCGATCAGCTGATTGCTGAAGGCATTATCGAACAGCGCGAAGCTGACAAGATGCTGGAAGATTATCGCGCGGCCCTGGACCATGGTGCTTGTGTGGTAGACGAATGGCGTCCTATGACGGAGCATTCTGTTGACTGGTCACCCTTTTTGGGGCATGACTGGGATACGCCTTACGATGGCGCCATTTCGATTGATAAACTCAAAGAGCTGGGCGAGCGCCTGACAACGTATCCGGAAGATATGAAACTTAACTCCCGGGTCAACAAATTGTATCAGGACCGCAAAGCCATGGTGGCGGGCGAAAAACGCCTGGACTGGGGCATGGCCGAGAATCTGGCGTATGCCAGCTTGGTAAACATCGGCTCAGATATTCGCCTGGTCGGCCAGGATACCGGACGGGGTACGTTCTTCCATCGCCACGCGGTACTGCACAATCAAACTGATGGCTCGACCTATATGCCGCTGCAGCACATTTCTGAAGATCAGGGCGAGATGGAAATTTATGACTCGGTACTATCAGAAGAAGCCGTCATGGCCTTTGAATATGGCTTCGCCACGGCAGAACCTTCCTGTCTGACCATCTGGGAAGCCCAGTTTGGCGATTTTGCCAATGGTGCTCAGGTGGTGTTTGACCAGTTCTTAAGCTCTGGTGAAGCCAAATGGGGTCGGTTGTGTGGTCTGACAGTCTTACTGCCACATGGTTACGAAGGCCAGGGCCCGGAGCACAGTTCAGCGCGTCTTGAGCGTTTCCTGCAACTGTGTGCTGACCATAACTGGCAGGTTTGCGTGCCATCTACCCCAGCGCAGGTCTTCAATATGCTGCGTCGCCAGATGATTCGTCCTATGCGTAAGCCGCTGATTGTAATGTCGCCAAAATCGCTGCTGCGGCATGCTCAGGCAACCTCAACCCTGGAAGAACTATCTGAAGGTGTTTTTCACAATGTCATCAACGAAATTGATGATATTGATCCCGCCGGTGTGAAGCGGGTGGTGATGTGTTCCGGTAAGGTTTATTACGACTTGTTAGACCAGCGCCGGAAAAATGAGCAAACAGACGTTGCGATTGTTCGTTTAGAACAGCTTTATCCATTCCCCTCAGAAGAATGTGCTAAAGTAGTGGCCGATTACAGCCACGTAAAAGATTGGGTTTGGTGTCAGGAAGAACCTCAGAATCAGGGTGCCTGGTATTCCAGTCAGCATCATTTCTGGGCCGCAATTCCAGAAGGCGCCAAACTATCATATGCAGGCCGTGAAGCATCGGCTTCACCTGCCGTAGGTTATGTATCTGTCCACAACCAGCAACAAAAAGCGCTGGTTGAAGACGCACTCACTATTAAATAAGGAACAATGATGACAATAGAGATTAAAGTTCCGGTCCTACCTGAGTCAGTTGCCGATGCCACGATTGCAACCTGGCACGTGAAGGCCGGTGACAAGGTAACACGCGATCAGAACCTGGTTGATATTGAAACAGACAAGGTGGTACTTGAAGTTGTTGCCCCTGCCGATGGCGTAATCAGTGACATCATTGATGGTGAAGGTGAAACGGTATTGGGCGAGCAGGTAATTGCCAAGTTAGATGAAAATGGTAAAAGCGACGCCAAGCAAGACAACAATAACGCAAAGCAAGATACCAGCGAAGAAAAGTCAGACTCTACTGCTCAGGAAAAAGACAAAGCAGCAGAAGCTGAACCAGCAAAAACCCAAAGTGGCGGCAATGGTAAATCTTCAGAAGTAAAAGTTCCGGTTCTGCCTGAGTCGGTTGCTGATGCGACTATTGCGACCTGGCATGTGTCAGTGGGTGAGCAGGTAAGCCGTGATCAAAACCTGGTGGATATCGAAACTGATAAAGTGGTGCTTGAAGTGGTCGCGCCAGCCGATGGTTCAGTGTCTGAAATTCTGGCTGAAGAAGGGGCAACCGTCACGGCTGAAGAAGTTATCGCTAAATTTTCCGAAGGCGGCTCAGGTTCAGGTGACGGGGCCAGTGATAAGGCTCAGGTTAAAGAAGACTCTACGGATGAAGGCGCAGAAAGTGATTTTGATGCCCTAAGCCCGTCGGTTCGTCGCTTGCTTTCAGAAAAAGGCATTGATGCTGCGAATGTTAAGGGTACCGGTAAAAATGGCCGAATCACTAAAGAAGATGTAGAAAAACATCTGCAGTCTGGTGGTAAGAAAGAAGCAGCACCGGCTAAAGCATCTGAACAGGATACACCGGATGTGGCCAGTGGCTCGCGCACCGAAAAGCGCGTGCCAATGACCCGTTTGCGCAAAACCATTGCTAACCGTCTGCTGGAAGCCAAAAACTCTACCGCGATGCTGACGACCTTCAATGAAGTTAACATGAAGCCAATCATGGAATTGCGTAAGCAATACCAGGAGAGCTTTGAAAAGCGTCATGGCATCCGCTTAGGCTTTATGTCGTTTTATGTAAAAGCCGTTACCGAAGCATTAAAACGCTTCCCTGAGGTAAATGCCTCGTTAGATGGCGATGATATTTGCTATCATAACTACTTCGACATCTCGATTGCCGTGTCTACCCCTCGTGGTCTGGTGACACCGGTATTGAAAGATACCGACACTCTGGGCATGGCGGGTGTTGAAAAAGGCATTCGTGAACTGGCTCTGAAAGGCCGTGACGGCAAGCTGGCCATGGCTGACCTGCAGGGTGGTAACTTTACCATCACCAATGGCGGCGTATTTGGCTCACTGATGTCTACCCCGATCATCAATCCGCCGCAAAGCGCGATTTTGGGGATGCATAAAATCCAGGACCGGCCAATGGCCGTGAATGGCAAGGTAGAAATTCTGCCGATGATGTATCTGGCATTGTCTTATGATCATCGTATTGTCGATGGTAAAGAGTCAGTAGGCTTCCTGGTTACCGTTAAAGAGATGCTGGAAGATCCCACACGTCTGTTACTGGATGTGTAAATAAATTGAGAATTGTGTGCAGTAACACACCTGAAGGTATGCTTGGGGTGTTACTGTCACAGCGTCGGCAGGCAGCTCTGTCTGTCGGTCAAGTTAATCAAGTCGCGTAAGCGGCTTTTGTCTTACTAAAAATCGGATAGAAACACCATGAATTTGCATGAATACCAAGGCAAGCAGCTATTCAAAGAATACGGCTTGCCTGTTTCTGAAGGACATGCTGCTGACACACCTGAAGGTGCTGTTGAAGCGGCTGACCGCATTGGCGGTGAAGAGTGGGTTGTTAAATGTCAGGTCCACGCAGGTGGACGTGGTAAAGCCGGCGGCGTTAAATTGTTTAAGAACAAAGATGACATCCGCGGTTTTGCTGAAAACTGGCTGGGCAAAAACCTGGTTACTTTCCAGACTGATGAAAATGGTCAACCGGTAACAAAAATCCTGGTTGAAACATGCACTGATATCGCTGAAGAACTATACCTGGGCGCGGTAGTAGACCGTGGTACCCGTCGTGTAGTATTTATGGCATCAACAGAAGGCGGTGTTGAAATTGAAACCGTTGCTGAAGAAACGCCAGAAAAAATTCTGAAAGCTGAAATTGATCCTATCGTTGGACCGCAGCCTTATCAGGCACGCGAAATGGCCTTTAAACTGGGTCTTGAAGGTAATCAAATCAAACAGTTCGTGAAGATCTTTATGGGTCTGGCAAAAATGTTTGAAGAGCTGGACGTGGCACTGATCGAAATCAACCCACTGGTAATCAAAACTGACGGTGATTTGCACTGTCTGGATGCCAAAGTCGGTATTGATGGCAACGCCTTGTATCGTCAGCCAAAAGTAAAAGAAATGCACGATCCTTCACAAGAAGATTCACGTGAAGCACATGCAGCACAATACGAACTTAACTATGTAGCGCTAGACGGTAATGTTGGCTGTATGGTTAACGGCGCTGGCCTGGCAATGGGTACGATGGATATCGTAAACCTGCACGGTGGCAAGCCGGCTAACTTCCTGGATGTTGGTGGCGGTGCAACCAAAGAACGTGTTGCTGAAGCATTTAAAATCATCTTGTCTGACGACAATGTTAAAGCGGTTTTGGTTAACATTTTCGGCGGTATCGTACGTTGTGACATGATTGCCGAAGGTATCATTGGCGCAGTAAAAGAAGTTGGCGTAAATGTTCCTGTAGTTGTTCGCCTTGAAGGGACAAATGCAGAAAAAGGCCGTGAAGTTCTGGCAGATTCAGGACTTGATATCATTGCTGCAAGCAGCCTGACTGACGCAGCTCAGCAAGTTGTTAAAGCGGCGGAGGGCAAATAATGTCAGTATTAATCAATAAAGACACCAAAGTAATTTGTCAGGGTTTCACTGGCGGTCAGGGTACCTTCCATTCTGAACAAGCGATTGCCTACGGCACGCAAATGGTCGGTGGCGTAACTCCTGGAAAAGGCGGCACTGAGCATCTGGGTCTGCCCGTGTTCAATACCGTACGTGAAGCGGTTCAGGAAACCGGTGCTACTGCATCTGTTATCTATGTACCTGCACCATTTTGCAAAGACTCAATTGTTGAAGCAGCGGATGCGGGTATTGAGCTGATTGTATGTATCACTGAAGGCATTCCAACACTGGATATGCTTTACGTAAAAGAATACGTAGATTCCAAAGGTGTACGTCTGATTGGTCCAAACTGCCCAGGTGTTATCACGCCGGGCGAATGCAAGATTGGTATCATGCCAGGCCACATCCATAAGCCAGGTAAAGTAGGTATTGTTTCACGCTCTGGTACGCTGACGTACGAAGCGGTTAAGCAAACCACTGACGAAGGCTTCGGTCAGTCTACCTGTGTGGGTATCGGCGGCGATCCAATCCCAGGCTCTAACTTCATCGATATTCTGAAGTTGTTCCAGGACGATCCAAAAACCGAAGCAATCGTGATGATTGGTGAAATTGGTGGTACCGCAGAAGAAGAAGCGGCCGCCTTCATCAAAGAAAATGTCACTAAGCCTGTTGTTTCTTATATCGCAGGTGTAACGGCGCCTCCTGGCAAACGTATGGGCCATGCTGGTGCCATCATTGCTGGCGGTAAAGGTACAGCGGATGAGAAATTTGCATCTTTAGAAGACGCTGGTGTTAAAACTGTGCGTTCTCTGGCTGATATTGGTAAAGCACTACGTGAAGCCACTGGCTGGTAAGTGCTAAGTAAAACGTACGTTTTACGTTAATTCAAAAACCCGCTGTTGAGCGGGTTTTTTTATGTCTGTTCGCAAAAAATTGTCATTCTTGCCCCATAACTGCTTCACACAACCCGCCACATCGCCCTTGCGGTATAGATTGCTGACTGTAAATGTAGAGTCGCTTTGCTGATGATGCCAGGTGCGCATTACGTTTTTTTATCATTTACTCAGCAATGTGTTAAAGCAGTTGTAATACTGTATTTAATACAGCGGTTTATGTGTTTTCTTGCTGTTAACAAAGCCGATAAATCATGATTTTGTGTAAATCGAATGTATAAATAAAATGATGAATACGTATGCATAATATTGAGCAAGTTGGGCCTTGGGGATAGCATCTAGCCTGTTTTATATCTAGCCTGCCAAAGCGATAAAAATACCGGCAGGTGTCTTAGGATAGTAATGGGATACCTACACATGAACCAGTTTAAACCAAATCTGATAAAAGCCGCCCTGGTTGCCAGTGGCCTGACCGCGATGAGCACCCCGGTGTTGGCACAACAGCAGGACGCAACCGGTCCGAACAGCGACACGCCGGTGGAAGTCATTGAAGTTTCCGGTATCCGGGGCAGCTTACAGCGCGCCCAGGCCATCAAAATGGACAATTCTTCAATTGTAGAAGCACTGTCTGCAGAAGATATCGGTAAATTACCTGACACCAGTATTGCTGAGTCTCTGGCACGTCTGCCAGGCTTATCTGGCGAGCGTCGCAACGGCCGTACCAGTGGCGTCTCGGTACGTGGTTTCAATGAAAACTATGTGGGCACATCACTAAATGGACGTGAACTGTTAGGTATGGGTGATAACCGTGGGGTGGAATTTGATTTATACCCTACCGAAATCATTTCTAATATTCTGGTGTACAAAACCCCTGAAGCAGGCATGACCACCCAAAACATTGGTGGTTCGGTTGATCTGCAAACCGTGAAGCCTTTGGTCGCCGAGCAAACCTTTACTATCAATGGCACCTACGAGAAGAATGCCGAAGATGCGGCCAACCCAGACTATGATAATGATGGCCATCGTGTTTCCTTTAACTACATTGATCAGTTTGCCGATGACACCTTAGGGGTGGCACTGACTTATGCGACCATGGAGTCGCCGCGTCAGGAAACACAATTTCGTGGCTGGGGTTACCCGAATGCTGAAGCCGGCACCGGCGCAGAAGGGGTAACCGTAGGTGAAGAAACGGCTATTTCAGGTGGGCATGACAGCTTTGCCCGTTCGGCGATGATGGAGCGTGACTCCTACGCTGCTATTATCCAGTGGGCGCCTAATGACAAACTGAATATGCAGCTGGATGCATTGTATATCGACTTTCTGGAAAACGATGCCCGCCGTGGTGTTGAAGAAGGCGGCCCGGTATGGGGTGGGGTCGACTATACCGTCACTGAAGTGGACAATGGTTTAGCCACACGCGCCTTCCACGACGGCTTTCATAGCGTTATACGCAACGATGTTCGTCAACAGGATGCAGACCTGACCACTTTTGGTCTGAATGTCGAATACCTTTTGAATGACGACTGGACCCTTAATGCTGATGTTTCTACCGGTAAAGTGGATAAAACCATCATCGATGTAGAAAGCTATTCGGGTACTGGCCGCGCCGGTACTGAAGGCCGGCCTCTTACGGCCCGAGCCTGGGAAATGACCGGTGAAGGCGTAATGTTTGCCGATCATCCGTCACTGCCTACCATTGATTTGACAGATCCGTCGCTGATCCGCCTGGCTGGTCCACAACCATGGGGACAGTCACTGGTTGATGAAAATGGTCAGCAGTTATTTGCCTCGGATGGCCAGGACGGGTTTGTGAACCAGCCTGTGTTTGAAGAAGAACTGGATTCTGTACGTCTGAGCACTAAAGGCTTTGTAGAGTGGGGTATCTTCAGCGGTATCGAAATTGGTGCCATTTACTCTGACCGTACCAAGTCTAAAGATAACAACGGCGCCTTTTTAGTGTCTCCTGAATATCCGCAAAGCGATGCTATTCCTGAGGTATTGGGGGTAACATCTCTTGATTTTGTCGGTATCGATGGAATTCTGGCCTACGATGCGCTGGGCTTATACAACAGCGGTTATTATGACGAGCTGGATGCACAACAAATTGAAACTGGTCGCCTGGGCGATACCTATACCGTTGAAGAAAAGCTGACTACCTTCTATACCAAGCTGGATATCGATACCCAATTCGACGACATCTACATCCGCGGTAACCTGGGTCTTCAGGTGGTACACGCTGATCAACAGTCTACCGGCTTTGCAGCCACCAAAGACGAACTTGGGTTTGTAGAGTCGCTGCCAGTGTCTGGCGGGGCTGATTACACCGATGTGTTGCCGACTTTGAACCTGAGCGCCGAATTTGCCGAAGGTCAGTTTGTACGTCTGGGTTTAAGCAAAGTTCTGACGCGTCCGCGCATGGATGATATGCGGCCGAATAATCAGGTTTCTTTTGCTTTCCAGGATGCCCGCATCAATAGCACCGATATTGATAATACGCCGTGGAGTGGCAGTGCCGGTAACCCGAATCTGAAGCCCTATGAAGCCAATCAGATTGACCTGGCTTATGAAAACTACTTCTCTGATACCGGTTATGTAGCGGTGTCATGGTTCTTCAAAGATCTTAAGAACTGGCACAGAAGTAACGCCGTGGAAACTGATTTTACCGAGTTTTATATCCCCAGTGTGCATAAAAGCTCAACCGGTGAAGCGCCGGAACTGTTAGTCGGGGAGCGTACCCGTCCTGAAGACGGTTATGAAGGCTTTGTGCGTGGCTGGGAAGTGCAGGGCAGTCTGCCTGGTGAGCTGATTCACGACTCACTGGAAGGCTTTGGTATGTTTGCCAGCGCCACATTCTTAGATGGTAAAGCAGATGCGGCGCCGGGCACCACCGAAACCCGTATTCCTGGTTTGTCAGATGAGAACTACAGCCTGACGGTGTTTTATGAAAACCAAGGCTTTGAAGTTCGTGTGGCCGGAACTAAGCGCTCCAGCTACTTAAGCGAAACCCGGGGTCTGAGTCTGGCATTGTCTGACTCCACCAACCAGGGCGGTACCTTTATCGATGCGCAGGTTGGCTATGATTTCAGTGAGTCAGGAATCGAATCGCTGGAAGGCTTGCGGGTCACTCTGCAGGCGCAGAATATCACCGACGAAGATGATATTCAGTCAGCCGGCGCAGATGGCCGTCAGGTTACTCTGTATCAGGCGTATGGTGCTAACTACCTGTTAGGTTTCAACTACGAATTCTAAAAGGTTATTAAGCTAACGCATCCCGTGGCAGCCTTGCCACGGGATTTTTTCATCTGCGCTATTATTTTGTCTTTTCTTATGGCGATTATTCCTTCGCTAGTTATTACAGGCTACTAAGCCTTTTCTCCTTTCGTGCCTACACGACTCATTAATCGCCACCCTAATGTTTGTTGTATTCATGCAAATGTAATGCAGGCGTATGTTTCTGATACGGCCGTCTATTGCTATTAAAAAGATTAGTTGGGTAAAAAGTCGCATGACATGAAAGGACGAGTGACGGCGTGATAACAACAAGGAATGGGGTTCAGTGAAGGCATTCAAATTTGATATGGTGACAGCCTTGCTGGTCACTTCGGGTATGGCGACGGCTCCCCCTGGCGGATATTGCCGCCATTGATGAGAACCCGGCAAAAACCATCAATCTGGACGATACCATCGGCGATCTTTGTCGACTGAAACCTAAGGCGTCGGTGTGTCAGGAGCAAAGTCCACAGAACCGTATTATCGAGGTGTACCAAAGCTATGAGCCTGTGTCATTGCCCGCCAAAGTGCAGGCACTGACACCGCAAATTCGGAACACGGATACCTTTAACCGGGGATACGCTCCCCATCATTTTAGTGTCCCCGAAGAAAGCTATACCAGCGGCGCTGACTCTGTGGATTGACCTATAAAAATACGCCAGATTAATCTGGGCAACCCCCAATACTGCCACAGCCAAAATTGTCACCACCAATCCGGCCAACCGACTTGCCACCAGTAGCAATAATCTGGTGATTGACTAGCCCGCCGGGGACTATGAATTTCGCATTTACGGCCCCGACGGCAATGAGCCATTTATTGTCATCACTGAAATGTATTTGCTAGTGGATACATAGAACTTAATTTAAATTAAACCTAATAAATAAAGCCTCTTCATAACGCCGATAATGAGTCGGATTAATAAAGGGGCTTTTTTATTAAGAGTCACCTATGAAAATCTAGTGTCTTGGTATTTAAAGTTCAAATGATAGTCTTTAAGTGTGATTCACAAACAGCCGCTATTTGTCTTAATTTTAAACGCTGTCAGAGCTTGTCAATAATTTTTTAAAATATTGAATCTTAATAATTATTCAACGGAATCGTGAGGTGATTATATAGTAAACAGCCTATATGCAGCCTGTCTTTAAAATATGTTTATTCGACGAAGAGGTGGAACTTCTCATTGAATTTAAATCCATCCCCTGCTTAATATCGACGGCACTTCATTACTCTTATGTAATAAAGATAAAAAAATAATTACATATGTTGAATAGACATCTTCCAGGGGAGATAACATGTTAAGAAAAAGCCTGATCGCGCTGGCGATAGGAACCTCGTTGGGCGTAACTGCCCCCGTTATGGCGGCTGGCGGTAGCACCTCAAGCATCTATGGTACGGTGGAGTCACAAGGTGGTGGTGAGCTGACGGTAACCGCAAAAAATCCTGAGACCGGCTTCAGTCGCACGGTATCCGTAAACGATGATGGTACATATCGTTTAGCCAAACTGGATACCGGCACCTATGAGATTGTCATCAAACGTGGCGACTCAGTCGTAGCCGAAGACACCCTTCGGGTGTCACTGGGCTCTAATCGCCAGGCCGACTTTAACGTCGCGGCGATGAATGCAGAGCGCATTGAAGTCACCGGAGCCCGTATTTCGGCTATCGATTTATCATCCACCGACTCAGGCCTTATTTTAGGTGAAGCAGAAATTGACCGTATGCCTATTGCCCGTAACATCACCGCCGTCGCCTTATTGGCACCAGGCGTGGTGCAAGGCGACTCAGGCTTTGGCAACGTCGCTTCCTTTGGTGGCGCTTCTGTAGCTGAAAATGCATGTTATATCAATGGTCTGGAAGTGACAGATACCCGTCAGGGTCTAGGTTGTGGCGCCGTACCCTTTGAAATGTACAAAGAGTTCCAGGTTAAAACCGGTGGCTTCTCTGCCGAATATGGTCGTGCCACAGGTGGCCTTATTAATGCCGTTACAAAAAGCGGTACCAATGAATGGCGCTTTGATGTTACGGCCAACTGGGAACCGTCTGCATTACAGGAAGAAGGTACCTTTGACCGTGGCCGCGGTGGTACCGGTAAGATTTTCCGTGACAATCGTCTGGACGAAAAAGACGAATGGGATTACAGCATTTCCGCCGCTGGCCCCATCATTGAAGACAAACTGTTTTTCTATGCCCTGGTTAACCCACGCTCGTTGTCCAGAGACTTTTCTTATGTCTCAGGTTCCGACGAATATACTGCCACTGACCAATTCCGTACCCGGGAGTCCGATGGCACCGATAATTTGTTCTGGGGCGCGAAAGTTGACTGGGACATCATTGAAGGTCACCGTTTAAGCTACTTTGCCTATTCGGACCAGAATGATGCCACCGAAGATGTGTTTGAGTACGATCCTGAAACTCAGACTATCGGCGATTACAGCGGTTCGTTTTTAAGAAAGCGGGGCGGTGAAGCACAGAGTCTGACCTACACTGGTTACCTGACGGACAATCTGTCGGTGTCAGCGATGTGGGGTGAGATTGAAACCCAGTACGAGACCGCGCCAACTAATCTGGATTGCCCCACCATCGCTGATGAACGTGATGGCGGTGATGCGCCTCAGTGTGGCCCCGGCGGCTCGTTTGGCGATAACTTTGATGAGAATACCCAATATCGTCTAGACATTGAATATTACTGGGGCAACCATCTGATCTCGGCCGGTATCGATAAACAGGACCGGGCGACTACTCGTATCACCAAGCCGGTGGGCGGGCATTCGTATCGGTATTTTACCCTGGAGTCTGGCTCTACCATTCAGGGCGACAATGGTGAGCTGTATACCAACACCAGCAACAGCGCCCAGGACCTGGTATCCGACCGAATCTTCGACGGCGGCGGCTCCTTTGAGTCTAACCTGACCGCGTATTACTTAGAAGATAAGTGGCAGGTGACCAATAACCTGATGCTTAGTATCGGTATTCGTAAAGATATGTTTGAAGGTGACGGTACCACCGGCAAGCAATTGTTCGATTTTGATACCGATATTGCCCCTCGTCTTGGCTTTACCTGGGATGTGTTGGGTAATGGTGAATCAAAACTGTATGGTAATTACGGTCGTTATTATCTGCCGATTGCTAACAACACGATTTACCGTGCGGCCTCTGGCGTAAGTGATACGACGACTTACTTCACGTTCGATGATATTGATTCTGTCTCTGGGGCTCCCATCGGTATTGATCCGGTTAATGGCACGGTAGAAAACTCGCAGACCACGTCATCTGTATCAGCAGTCCCAACTAAGGAAACATTCCAGGCCCAGGAAGCCGATCCCTTCGCCCGTGATGAATTTATCCTCGGTTATCAGTTTACCGTAAATGACTCACTGACTGCCGAAGTCACCGGGACCTATCGGGAAGTGACCAGTGCGCTGGATGATTATTGCGGGATTTATGCTTACCCTTATTGTGTGATGCTGAATCCGGGCGAAGATATGAGCTGGTTCAAAGATGGCTATTACTGGGATGGCGAAGCACTGGACGAGTCTAAACTTGATATGTTTGATGGCGAAGCCGATGAAGGTTCGTTAACCACCCATTCAGCCGAGACCCTGCAGTTACCAGAAGGTAAAAATGAATATACATCGGTTCAGCTGAAGCTGAATTATGTAGAAGAAAATTACCGTCTGAATTTCCAGTACACCTGGGCGCGTAGTGTGGGTAACTTTGAAGGGGCGGTGAAATCTGATATTGACCAGGCCGATGCCGGTATTACTCAGGACTTCGACTTCCCGGCGCTGATGGATGGCGCGGATGGCTACCAGCCTAATGACCGTCGTCATACCTTCAAACTGTATGGTTCTTACAATGTGTCGGACAACCTGGTGGTGGGCTTTAACTCCTCGCTGCAAAGCGGACGGCCGCTGACGGCGTTTGGTCAAAGCTATCCCAGCACCGATCCTAATGTCTATGGCAGCTACGGGGATACCTATTACATTCGTACCGGCTGTTCGGTGGAGCTGACCGGGGATGATGTCTGTGCCCAGTCTGATAAAGAGTTCCGTTACAGCCCACGTGGTACCGCGGGTCGTACCCCCTGGACTTTCAACCTGGATGTTTCCGCAGCATACAACTTCTCCTACGAGGGGTAGATATGCGCATGGCGGTGAATGTATTTAACCTGTTGAACACCCAGGAAGAAACGGCCACCAACGAGCACTATGAAATAGAAGAAGGCACGGTGAACCAGTATTACGGTGCAGCTTACTCATGGCAGGCGCCGCGTTCTGTACGCTTGTCTTTTGAGGCGCGTTACTAATTGCGCTAGCAAGTGTCTGAAAGCAGCCCGCAGGAGTTTCCCGGCAGGCTGCGACAGCAAAAAATAATCAGGCAGGGTGCAACACTCTGCCTTTTTTTATTAGTAAAGCCTGATGTTATCCAGCTGTATCACCGCCCCGGTGGCCTGGCCCCAGGCCGGAAACACCAGGATCTTATTTACCTTTCTTAAATTCAATCCGGCAGCCTGTAATTGCGAGGTAGTAAGGCTGTATGTGCGCCATTGCCCCGCGACATCTGCATGTTGCTCTGCAGTCGCATCAGCCCGTAGTTGGGCAAAACTGCCATCAGCGGCTTCAACCTTAATAAACACCGGCGCGGCCGGGTCATCAGGAAGCTGGGCAAGCTTCATCTCAAACTGCAGGATGCCCTGATACAGATTACTGACATCGTGGGGGCTAGATGCACTTAATCCGGCCACCGTCGGCGCAGGGCCAAAGTAATCCAGCTGAATGAGTTGATTCTGGTCTTGTGTGAGCCGTTCGGCGCGGGCATTACCGCAACAATCATACAGGCTCCAGTGCTCAGCAAGGGTGTCTTCAAAGACGGTTAAGGCACCTTCAACCGCGATATCTGCAACAGGATCGTTGGCACTATTACCATCGCTGGTAAGCCTGACATTGTCGACCTGAAATACTACATCCTGCTGGTTGCCCCAGTCGGGGAAAATCACCAACGGGGTGTCTACCCGGGTCAGGTCCAGGCTGGAGCCGGGATGGCTGATAAGCTCATTCAGCGCAATTTTATAAGTCTGCCATTCTCCGGTAGCCGGCGCTTCGATTGGATAGTCGCCGGAGCCACACGGATGCCCGCAGTCCATTTTGATAACCATGTTGCCGCTGGGTCTGGGATCGGCCACCATGTGCAAATCAAACTTCAGCAGATCAAAGGTGCTGAGGTCTAGCTTCACCGGGCTTTGGGTGGTGTCTGGCAAGGTCTGAAAGTAGGCCACCGCCTCATTGGTATTAAAGGTAAATTGCTTTACTACATCGTGGGCGCTATCGACACTTAGCACATCTTCTATTACCACGTCGCCACTGGCGGTATACTTACCGGTAAGAAAGGGCGCTGCATCCGCATTTTCAAACACATGGATGGTATCGCGGTCCGAGGTGGTGAATTCATAGCGAATGTTGTCCAGTTCTATAAGCATCGGACCGGTGGGCTCAAAGACGGCCGGGTTGTTGATGGCTTCAATACTCGCGAAATTACCCGGGGCAAAGCGGTTACCGCTCGCCAACAGGGTATTGATATCTAATTGCATTGTGTGCCACTCACCCGGGGCGGGTAAATTGATCTCGGTATCGCTGACGGCCGGCCAGCCGCTATCAAGCTTTACCAATAAAGCATGGTCAGCCGGGTTTTCGATGACCCTGATATCGAACACCAGCGAGCCAAGCCCACCGTAAGTCGAAAAATCCAGGGGCTGGGGCGCGGCCAGAAACAGATTACCCACCGAGCCACTTTGCCAAAGACGTAGCCGGGTGTTGGTTGCGGCTACCGGCTGGCTGATGGTCATGCTACCCTCGGGGTTGTAGCTTTCAATGGCCAGCGCGTTATCGGGCTGGTCAGAATACAATGAAAATGCCGGGCCCGGAATCTGTGTCTGAGGCGTGATGTCAGGTGCACTGTGCCCCGGCACCTGTTCGGCATTGGCATCAATGGTAGCGCAGCCCTGGCCGGTGGCAGGATTGATACTGCATTCGTAAACCCGCACATAGTCCACTTCCATAGTTTGCGGGAACGCCTGCTCATCAATGCCTTTAGCATTGGTGTTGGCTGCCCACGAGCCGCCTACCGCTAAGTTCAGAATCATATGAAAACGTTCATCAAAAGGGGCGGCCTCTGGGGCGTTCTGCCATTGACCACTTTGATCCTGATACTGACTGTACCAGCCATCACTGGTCTGGGTGGCAAAATGTACATCATCCACATACCAGCGAATTTCGCCTTCTTCCCATTCTATGGCGTATTCATGAAAACCATCTGCCGGATTCAGTCCTTCAGGTAGCCGATAGTCTGCACCTGAGTGCACATTGCCAGGCCACTGTCGACCATAATGCAGCGTGCCATATACACGGTTTTCCGGCGTACCCTGGGCCTGGGGATCATCAGAAGGTGCTTTTAGATTCACCGCCTCCATGATGTCAATTTCACCCGACGCCGCCCAGGTGCCGTATTTATTATCAGAAGGCAACATCCAGATAGCCGGCCAGGTGCCCTGGCCCTCAGGCATTTTTGCTCTTATCTCAAAGCGGCCATAGGTCCAGTCACCTTTATTAAGCGTGCGCAGACGCGCTGAAGTGTAGGGCAAAGTGGTGGTACTGGAGGGATCAGAATTGGGGTTGTCAGCACCGGTGAAATCCTCGCGCTGCGCAGTGATGACAAGAATGCCATCGTTAATATGGGCGTTTTGCGAACGATCCGTGTAACACTGCTGTTCGTTGTTACCGCCGCCCCAGCAATTTTGCTCAAAACTCCATTTGCTCCCATCAATATTGTCCTGGTCGAACTCATCCTGCCACACCAGCTGCCAGTTGCTACCCGTGTCTTGCAGCAGGGTCGCATCAAACTGCAGGCGCTGACGTTTCAGGGCAAAACGAACCGGCACCGCAATGCTTTGTTGGGGGGCGATTTGGCGGTGGTTGATATCAATGTAGGTCATCGCCTCGGTACTGTCGCTGTTACCATTTAAAACAGTATGGGAAGTACGGCCTATGCCCAGCATTAGTGGACCTTCGATGGGGGTGTTGCTGGTATTTTTTATGGTTACCCGTACCACCAGTTCGTTGTTTCTACGGTCGTATATTGCGCGGCTTTTGGTGGTGGAGATATTATCTGCTACGGTATTCCAGCTTTGTGGGGTGGCCGTTGCCGTTACGGGTAAGCTGCACGCCAGACTGCTTAACACCAATAATATGCCAGTAGATGACTTCATGCGTTACCTCCGGTATGACAACGCCGTGAAAAACCACCGGCCAGCAACCCTAATAACAGCAGTGCCGCCGTGGCGGGGGCCGGAATACTGGCTTGCGCGATCGACAAAGTGTTGACCGTGATAAAGGCCGGGGCGCCATCAAAATTACTGAACATCTGCAGTTCCAGACTCAGTCCGGTGTTATTGGCGAAGATGTTTGCCAGTTCGATACTGCCCTGGTAACGCTGGGTACCATCAATATCCGGCATTCCGAAAAAACTCCCGACTTCACCCTGGGCGTTAAACAGATTACCGCTGCCGTCACCCAAGCCCAGGGCAAAATAATCGGTGCTGCCAGGGGCCTGTCCGGTAAGAACACTATCCACTGTAAAATCGTACGAGAACACAAAGGGCGCGGTGGTGGTGGTAGTAAAATCGATATCCTGATACATCAGGTTAATAAAGCTCGGTGAATTATCAATCGCAAGAGCGGCGCTGCAGCCTTGCGGGGTTTCGACAATAGAAAACTGCTCGTCGATGGTGCCGCCGCCTACCGTTTCGGTAGTCCAGCCACCAAAATCACATTGGGAAAAATCACCGTTGACGATAGGCGCGGCCATAGTATGGGTGCCCGCCAGCAGCAGGCTGGCACCCAGTAGCTGATTAATTTTGTACATGTGTATTCCTTTATATGGTAGCGCTTACATTGATTGGTGTAGTACCCCGCAATCCGCTGCTACAAATGAGTGTTGGCGCTTTTGCAAAGCGATTTAATAGTTCCGTCTACCTACTGCCCGAATGATAGCGCTTACAACTTAATCAAAATCAGCACATTAAAGCAACAATATATTAACGTTTTACGCAAGGATTAATAAACAGAGCACTGGCCAGTTCAAAGCCGATACGACTCGCCAGCCGGGCGGTTTTTAACTGCTCATCATAAATTGGGTTGAGCTCGGCAATATCGGCCAGTTTCCAGGTTACTGAGGCCTGCTCGGCAGCATGCCCAAGCCAGTTGATCAGTTTAATTACCGGTAACGGGTCGATCCCGAGCGCTGCCGGCGCACTGACCCCGGGGGCGGCGCTGGCCGCAAAGGCGTCCATACAAACCGTGACATACAGGGTGTCAATGTATTGTAAAAAAGGGCTTAGCAGCGCTTGGGCATTGGCTAAGGTAAAATCGATATCTGGCAGAATGTGAACATTATTTTGCTTCGCATAATCGTATAATGCGGGCGTATTGGCGGCTTGGGAGGCGCCTAAACAGGCATAATGAAAATCACGGTCCTGGGCCTCACACCATTGCGCAATTTGCCGAAACGGCGTTCCCGACGAGCCGCCTTTGGCCGGCGATCTTAAGTCAAGATGCGCATCAATATTGATTATTCCAATTACCGAGTCTGAGGGCAGGGAATCGGCTAAGGCTAAATAACTGCCTAACGCAATATCATGGCCGCCACCTAAAGCCAGCACAGCAGCATGGCTGGATAACAGCGTGGCCAGGCGCTGCCGGTAATAGTGCTGGGTCTGCGCCAGGGTTGCTTGCAAATGCGTATCGCCGGCATCCACCAACTGTCCATTAATATCCCACGGCAGGTTTGCCAGCATTTTGCGCAGCGCATTGGGACCTGCAGCCGCGCCCACCCGGCCGTGGTTGAGCGCCACGCCCAGGTCACAGGGGTAGCCCAATAGCGCCAGTGCCGGTAACATTTGCGGGGTCGGATGCAAATGAGTCAGTTGCTCAGGCTGGTTAACCACCTGATGCCAGCGCAAAGCCCGGTGACCCTCATCGGCATCACTGCGACCCTGCCACAAACTAGCCATCGACATACTGTCCTCCTACCCAACGACACGTGGGTCTGAAACCATTGATTTCATAAATAAGATCAGCCGGCTCCCGAATATCCCACAAACACACATCGGCATCCATCCCGGCGCGCAAGCGGCCTTTATTTGACAGTTGAAGTGCCTGCGCCGCATGGCTGGTGATGCCAAGTAACGCTTCTTCACAGGTTAAACCAAATTCGAGGCAGGCCATAGTGGCGCAGGTAAGCAGTGAGCAGATGGGGGAGGTGCCGGGGTTATGATCGCTGGCCACCGCCATCGGCACCTGGTGTTGTCGCAGGGCGGCAACCGGCGGCTTCTTCGACTCTCTTAAATAATAAAATGCGCCGGGTAGCAGCACGGCCACGCACCCGGCCTTCGCTAGCATAGGGATATCGTCGGCGGCCAGGTACTCAATGTGATCAACACTGCAGGCCTGGTATTGCGCGGCGAGCACTGCCCCCTTGCTGTCAGATAGCTGTTCAGCATGAAGCTTAATGGCCAGGCCGGCCTGTTGTGCAGCCGCAAAGACCCGTTCGGCCTGGGCCCGGGTAAAGCCTACGGTTTCACAAAATACATCGACGGCAGTGGCGTGCTTGCCCGCAGCAATGGTGGGGATCATGGTGTGGCAGACAAAGTCAATATAGCCATCGGCATCATCTTCAAACTCAGGCGGCAGGGTATGAGCACCCAGGTAGGTGCGCGACACATTAACCGGCAACTGGGATCCAAGCCTGGCCGCGACCTCGAGCATGGTTAGCTCGGTTTGCTGATCCAGCCCATAACCGGATTTTATCTCAAGTGTGGTAACCCCTTCTTCGATAAGGCGCCGGCCCCGACGCAGACTGTGCTGCAATAATTCTTCAGCCCCGGCATTGCGGGTATCGCGTACGGTCTTTTGAATACCGCCGCCGGCCCGGGCAATGTCCTGATAACTGGTTCCTGACAACCGCTGACGAAACTCATCGGCGCGGCTGCCGCCGTACACCAGATGAGTATGGCAATCAATAAATCCGGGCAGCGCCCACCTATTGGTACCATCAATATGATGATCCGGCACTGGCGGCGGCGCTGGCGGTGAGCCCACCGCCAGAATTTTATCATCCTGTATCCATAGCTGAGTCTGACGCTCGATGCCATTGTCAGTCTGGCAGGGATCCATGCTCATCACATTGACATTGTCGATAAGAGTTACGGCCATGCAGTTTGCTCCTGTGAAGTTTACTCTGCGCGGACAGATGCTACTTGTATATACAAGTTCATTTCGCTAAAGTAACATAAAATTAACATAAGGGCCACGCATGCAACCACGGTTTGTAGAGATAAAACAGGCGCTGCTGCATCAGATAGAGACTGGGCAGTTGCGGCCGGGCGATAAAATTGCCTCTGAAAACCAATTGGCCGGGGTGCACCAGGTGAGCCGTATGACCGCACGCCGGGCGCTTACTGAGCTGGTGGATGAAGGCATTCTGGCACGGGCGCAGGGGGCAGGAACTTTTGTCAGCGACCAGCGGCCCATGAGTTCGCTGCTTACCATCACCGGCATAAAAGAGGAAATTGAAGCTCGCCATCAGCACTACCGTCTGCAGGTTCTGGCTCATGAGGCCCGGCCCGCAACCAGTGCAATAGCCGGGTTTCTGGGGCTGAGCACGCCGCAATCCTTGTATTATTGTCAATTAGTGCACTGGCAGAATCATCAGCCAGTACAGCTGGAGACACGATGGGTTAATCCCGATTTGGCTCCGGACTTTTTACAGCAGCAGCTGCAATCGCACTCGGTGAATGCGTACTTATCCCGGGTAGCACCGCTTACCGAAGCTGATCATAGTGTGGAAGCGCATCTGGCTGATGCCCCCACCGCACAGCTGCTTGATATCGAGCCTGGCGAGGCCTGTCTTACTATCCACCGGCGCACATTCTGCCGGCAGGGCATCGTCAGTATTGCTACCTTAACTCATCCAGGCGCCCGGTATCGGCTGGGTAGTCACCTTAACTTTAGCGACGCACAGGAGGCCCTATGAGCCGTTATCAACCAGAACGCTCCATCAAAGCTGCTACCGGCACCACGCTTACGGCAAAAAGCTGGCAATGCGAAGCAATACTGCGCATGCTTATGAATAATCTGGATCCGCAGGTAGCGGAACACCCCGATGAGCTGGTGGTTTATGGGGGCATTGGCAGGGCCGCCCGGGACTGGGAGTCATTCGACAAAATTGTGGAGGTATTGCAGCGCCTTGAAGATACCGAAACCTTGTTGATTCAGTCGGGAAAACCGGTGGGGGTGTTTCCAACTCATGCCAATGCGCCGCGGGTGCTGATTGCCAACTCCAACCTGGTGCCCCGGTGGGCGACCTGGGAGCATTTTAATGAACTGGATCGTAAAGGACTGATGATGTACGGCCAGATGACCGCCGGATCGTGGATTTATATAGGCTCTCAGGGCATCGTACAAGGCACCTATGAAACCTTTGTGAGCGTGGCCCGAACCCATTTTAATGGCAATAGTCGGGGGCGCTGGATTCTGACCGGCGGGCTCGGGGGTATGGGCGGCGCTCAGCCACTCGCCGCTACAATGGCAGGGTTTTCGATGATAGCCGTGGAGGTTGATGAAAGTCGCATTGATTTTCGGCTGGCCAGTGGCTATCTGGACCAAAAAGCCCATAACTGGGAACAGGCGCAGGAAATGCTCAATGCGGCGCTGCGTAATAATCAGCCCGTTTCTATCGGCTTACTGGGCAATGCCGCCGAAGTGTATCAACAAATTCTTGAAAATAGAGTCACCCCCGATGTGGTGACCGATCAAACCAGTGCTCATGATCCGCTAAATGGCTATGTGCCAAAAGGCTGGAGTCTGGAAAAAACCAAAGCATTACGAAAAACAGAGCCTGATGCAGTGGTAAAGGCCGCCAGGGAGTCGATGGCAGACCAGGTCAGAGCCATGTTAAAAATGCAAAGTAATGGCTCTGCCACCCTGGACTACGGCAATAATATCCGGCAAATGGCCATGGAAACCGGGGTAGATAATGCATTTGATTTTCCAGGGTTTGTGCCAGCGTATATCCGTCCTTTGTTTTGTCAGGGCATAGGTCCATTTCGCTGGGTAGCATTATCCGGGGATCCGCAGGATATTTATCACACTGATGCCAAAGTAAAACAACTGATCCCGGATGATACCCATTTGCATCAATGGCTGGATATGGCCCGGGAACGAATTCAGTTTCAGGGACTGCCCGCCCGTATTTGCTGGGTAGGGCTGGGCTTACGGCAAAAATTAGGACTGGCATTTAATCAAATGGTCAGGGATAAGATCCTCAGCGCGCCGATTGTCATCGGCCGCGATCATCTTGATTCGGGGTCGGTGGCATCGCCAAACCGCGAAACGGAAGCCATGCTGGATGGATCTGATGCGGTGTCTGACTGGCCGCTGCTAAACGCGATGCTGAATACCGCAGGTGGGGCCACCTGGGTAAGTCTGCACCATGGTGGGGGCGTGGGCATGGGCTTTAGTCAGCATGCCGGGATGGTGATTGTGTGTGACGGCAGCCACGAAGCCGATGAGCGCATCGCCCGGGTATTACATAACGATCCGGCCAGCGGCGTTATGCGACATGCTGATGCCGGCTATGACCTGGCCCGGCAATGCGCTCAGCAACATGGGCTGGACTTACCGATGCAGGAGCAAAAATAATGACGGCGCCGTTTATATTGTACCCCGGCCAGCTGACCCTGGATGATTGCCGCCAATGCCTGCGCCAGCACCGGCCGATTAAACTGGCCAGGGAGGCCCACCAGGCTATCGAGGCCTCTTGTGCACTGGTGCAAAAAGTGGTCGAGGAAGGCCGCACGGTCTATGGCATCAATACCGGCTTTGGGTTACTGGCCAATACCCGCATTGAAAAACAAGAGCTGGCGCTACTGCAAAAAAGTATTGTGCTGTCCCATGCCGCCGGTATTGGCGAGCTGATGAGTGAGTCGTGTGTACGGCTGTTGATGTTGCTTAAAATAAACTCGCTGGCACGGGGGTATTCGGGTATTCGACTGGACGTTATTGAAGCGCTCATCACCCTGTACAACACGCAAATCTGGCCTGCTATACCAGTCAAAGGCTCGGTGGGGGCCTCAGGCGATCTGGCGCCGCTGGCGCATATGAGCGTTGTGCTGTTAGGGGAAGGGGAGGTGCTAATTAACCAGCAGCGTAAACCCGCCCAGGAAGGCTTACAGGCCGCCGGTCTCGTCCCGATGACACTGGCCCCCAAAGAAGGCCTGGCGTTATTAAATGGCACCCAGGCTTCCACCGCTTTGGCGTTACAGGGGTTGTTTTTCACCGAAAGTGCTTATTTGAGTGCCCTGGGTATCGGCGCCCTAAGTGTGGACGCCGCGCTGGGTTCACGGGTTCCCTTTGATGGCCGCATTCATGAAGTTCGCGGTCATCAGGCGCAAAGCGATACAGCTTTGTTGTTTCGCGAATTACTGCAAGACTCAGCCATTGGGGATTCGCATCAGGACTGCCAGAAAGTTCAGGATCCCTATTCCTTGCGCTGTCAGCCGCAGGTGATGGGGGCGGTGTTACAGCAACTACGCTTTGCTGCCCAGACCCTGCAAACCGAGGCCAATGGGGTCTCTGACAACCCCCTGGTGTTTGCCGATGACGAGGTAATTTTGTCCGGGGGCAATTTTCACGCAGAAACTGTGGCGATGACCGCGGATAACCTGGCCATTGCTTTAAGCGAGATTGGCGCGCTGTCAGAACGGCGCATGGCATTGCTTATCGACAGCGGCTTAAGCGGGCTGCCCGCCTTCCTGGTTGATAATGGCGGGGTTAACAGCGGCTTTATGATTGCCCAGGTCACCGCCGCCGCACTGGCCAGTGAAAACAAAACGCTGGCGCATCCGGCATCAATTGACTCGTTGCCAACCTCGGCCAACCAGGAAGATCATGTCTCCATGGCCACGTTCGCGGGACGGCGGCTGGCAGATATATTTTCTAATGTCGCCGGTATTCTGGCAATTGAATGGCTGGCCGCCGCGCAGGGTATCGACTTTCGGGCGCCGCTTAAAACCAGCGCCCCGCTACAGCAAGTGCACGGGCTGTTACGAGACAATGTGCGCTTTTATGATAAAGACCGATATTTTGCGCCCGATATCGAAACCTCGGCCGCGTTGATCAGTCAGCAGCGGTTAGCAGACCTGGTGCGCGAGCTTACCACCACCAGCGTGTTGGATTGAGAATGGCATGACACGGGGCGCTAAGTCTGGCATACTCTGGCGCCCTTAATTTGAGCATAAAATCGCCATGTCCTGTTCTCAGCCACTGTCGCTACCGTCTGTTTATAGCATAGGTTTGTGTAATCCCAAGTCAGCGGTCAATGTTGCTTCGGTGCTGCGCGCCGCCGGTTGCTATGGTGCCACCAGTGTTTTTTATACGGGCGAGCGTTATCGGCGGGCAAAAGAGTTTAATGCTGATACCAAGGCGATGCACAAGCTCATTCCTACGGTGGGGGTTGAGCAGCTCAGTGAGGTCATTCCCCAAAATGCCACCACAGTAGCGATAGAGTTAGTTGAAGGGGCACAGCCGCTGCCGGAATTTGAACATCCGGACAATGCCTTTTATGTATTCGGCCCAGAAGATGGCTCGCTATCACAGCAGGATTTGAGCTGGTGCGATAAAGTAGTGTATATACCTACCCGTGGCTGCATGAACCTGGCCGCTACGGTGAATGTGGTGTTATACGATCGAATGGCCAAATCTCAATACCGGTCAGGCGATGACCTGATTCGCGCCTCTCGGGATAAAAACAACCGTACCCGGGTGGGACAGGTGAACAATAAATAACCCGAAAACAATGCATGTCACCAAATGCAGACAGATATAAAAGTTAGATGAAATTCATATAGTTAGTGTCGTTTATCATCATCTTTCGCGGTTTTTTCAGGCTTATATAAAAATGGGTGAAGCCAAAATCATACACCTTGTGTCCCCGCCGTTGATAAAATCTCCATAGCCTAAATTCAAAGACCCCCGGGCCGGGACGCAAGCACTGTTTTTTCCGTTGTCCTTTAGTCTACTTCCAGGGTCAGAGCGACCGTGGATATTCTTGCTAATCTCCGTTGTTTTAGATTTTAAGTGCTATCGACGTCACCCCGTGTAAAGAATGTGATCTTGTTGTTTTTGCTGATACATTTTTTGCTGGTTCAGCAAAACCTGGGGTCTGACGCCGGAGCATTACGTGGTGCCAGACAGTATTGGTATAAAAAATACATCAAAGTGCTTTATACGTATAAAAGGCAACACTGGCACAATAGTTGATATACTCTGACAAAGAATAATTAATCCTCATTTTTTCAAAGAATTTCCAAAAGTTGCCTTAGAAATTGTTGAGCAAAAATGACACTGCCGTCAGGCATGACATTTTCTTAACCAGACTGACTCTGCCTGCGCTTTTTCCCGGCAGTCAAAGCAACCAAGGTAATTTGTAAGAGGAGATAATTATAACGATAAGTTCATAAACGGGAGTCATAGTGAAACGTCGCTTGCTAAATGCATTTAAAAGAGTACATAAAGTACCTGGAATCAAGCAGATGATTCGGCCTGTAGTTCGTCGTAAAATGAATAAAATCATTGATGCGGCTGCGGATCATTTTTTCGAACACTTTACGCTGGTTGTGGCAAACGAAGAACATGAACAACGTACCTGCTTTAAAACACGCCATCAGGTGTATTGCGAAGAAATGGGGTTTGAAGATACCCGCCCCAATAAAATGGAATTCGATGAGTTTGATGAATTTGCGCTAAGTTGCTATATCAAACACAAAGCCACCGGAGATTGTGCCGGAACCATTCGTCTGGTTATGCCACAACACCCTGGCCAGTTACTCCCCATCGAACAAAACTGCCCCAGCGCAATTCGGATGGATGAAAACAGCCCTCAACGCTATGCACGTCATTCAATTTGTGAAATCTCCCGTCTGGCTATTCCTAAGCGTTTTCGTCGCCGCCAGTCCGACAGCAATGTGTCTCCGGTCACCGGAAAATCACTGAACAACGGCTTCAAAAAAGACAAACCCGGTCGTAACTTTCCCTATTTATCACTGGCTTTATATTTTTTCGCCGCGAGTATCTGTGTGTTGCGAGACATCGAAAATGTCTATGTCATGATGGAGCCTCGTCTGGCCCGAAGCCTACGGATGCTGGGTATCAATTTTGAACAACTGGGTAACGAAATTGATTACCATGGTCAGCGTGCTGCCTATCAGTTGTCTCCGGTTGAGTTTATGCAACAGGTATCGCCGGCATTGCAACGTTTCCAACGTAAGATTATGACCGAGCTACAGGAAGTGCCGAATTTCGGAGCCATATTCCGTCATCAGCCGTCTATCCTGACCAAAATCAACGAAGAACAGCGCGCCGCCTAAGCACGCTGAATACGTATGCACATGCTAGGTTAACTTTCTTATAACAGGTATGCTTTTTGGTATCCGCTGAAAATCTCTGTTAGGAAAGTTAACGTATGCGCCCCATCTCTGCCTCAGGCCTTCGTTTCTCGCTCACCGCTGTTTGTACGCTTATACTAAGTGCCTGCAATGTCTCTGATACGCGTGAAACCATGCCCGCTACAGCCCCGATAACTCAGGCCCCATCCCAGACTCAGCAAAAGCCCGTGGTGTATCAGGTTTTTACACGCCTGTTTGGGAATACCAACAGTAATAATGTGCCCTGGGGATCTATAGAACAAAACGGCGTCGGTAAATTTGCTGACTTTTCTGATACCGCATTATCAGAAATCCGGCAGCTGGGGGTATCCCATATCTGGTTTACCGGTGTGCCTCATCATGTCACCACCACCGACTATACCGCCTATGGCATCAGTCTGGATGACCCCGATGTCATCAAAGGCCGGGCAGGCTCACCGTATGCGGTAAAAGATTATTATAATGTGGACCCGGATTTAGCACAGGATCCGGCCCGAAGAATGGCTGAGTTTGAAGCCCTCATTAAACGTACCCACGCCCACGGCATGAAAGTGATCATTGATATTGTGCCAAACCATGTCGCCCGGCATTACGAATCTGTCAATACACCAGCGGGCGTTCCTGCGTTGGGTAGCAATGATGACCCGGCTCAGCAATACCAGCGTGATAATCATTTTTACTATGTTCCGGGCACCTCATTTGCAGTGCCTGAGCATCCTGGAAACTTTCATCCGCTGGGCGGTGCCGCACATCCTCTGGCAGATGGTCAGTTTGATGAAACGCCGGCAAAATGGACCGGCAATGGCGCCCGCTCAGCTCAACCCAGCGCGAGTGACTGGTATGAGACCGTCAAGCTTAACTATGGTGTTAAACCTGATGGAAGTTTTGATTTTCCGGCACTGCCTGTGCACTTTGCCAACAAGCCTTATGCCAAACACTATGCTTTCTGGCAGAACCAGGATCTTCCCGATGCCTGGTATCGTATGCGCGAAATTGCGCTGTTCTGGTTAGATAAAGGCGTAGATGGTTTTCGTTTTGATATGGCTGAAATGGTACCGGTTGAATTCTGGTCGTTTTTGAACGCCTCCATCAAGCACCATAAACCCGATGCCTTTTTGCTGGCCGAAGTATATCAGCCTGAACGTTATCGGGATTACCTGCACCGCGGACTGATGGACTATCTGTACGATAAAGTCGGGTTTTACGATACCCTGAAACGGGTAATGCAGCAGCAAGACTCAGTAACGTCGTTGGATGACGTAGCGGCCCGGGTCAGCGATATTGAGTCATCCATGCTTCACTTTCTGGAAAACCACGATGAGCAACGAATTGCCAGTGAACCCTTTGCCGGTGATGCACAGAGGGGGAAGCCGGCGCTGGCGGTTTCAGCATTAAAAAGTGATGCCCCATACATGTTGTATTTTGGCCAGGAAGTAGGAGAAGATGGCAGCGAAGACATGGGATTTGGTGATCCATCGCGCACCAGTATCTTCGATTATGCCGGTGTTCCTGCTCATCAGCGTTGGATGAACGATGGCAAGTTTGATGGCGGACAGTTGACCGATGATGAACAGGCTTTACGCCGTTTTTATACCAACGTACTGAATCTGGCAGCTTATCATCCGGCCATGCAAGGCAAGATGCATAGCTTGCTAGCCAATCAGGCGGTCAAATCAGGTGAGGGTGACCAGGTATATAGCTTTGTGCGAAGTGACCCACACCAGGCGCTGCTGGTGCTCAGTAATTTTTCTGACTCTGAACAGCAGGTAAACCTGAATATTCCAATAAGTCATACCGGTTTGGCGGCCGGCACCGCGGTTACAGCATATTCGCTATTGAGCGGGACAACGATACCGTTAATGCAGCAGCATAACCGTATACAGGTTCAGGTAAATGTGGCGGCCACGGACGCGCAGATTATCGAGTTAACCGTTGCAGCTAACCACAGCGAGTAATGTATTAACAGATACAGGTGCAAGGTAATCTGATAACAAGGGCGCGTTTATCACGCGCTCTTGTTGCCAGCACTGATTGTCTACCCATACTGAGCGAAAGCGTTTAGCTCAGAACACTGGCTGACACCAGCATTCCGTTATTTTCATAGATATCCTCAAGCAGCGTACTCTGGGTGAGAAATTCAGTGGGCGCGCCGCCCACATCATAAAGCTTACTGAAGGTGACAGTAGCACGCTCTACTCTGACGACGATGTCGGAAACCCCGTGATCAAACTGGTCCAGATCCTCTACCGTTACCTTCGCCGGGCTAACGCCATAGGGCAGGGCAATATAGCGGGCGTGCGGCGCGATGTCGCATATCATAAGCACATCATTGCGCGCGCAGCCCTGGGACATGGCCATCAATCTGCCTTTACAGCGCTCATCGATGGGCATACTGACAAAATGACGGCCCATCATACGGGGCACTCCGCGAACTTCAGCCAACAGATAGCTTTCCTGAAAGTCGACGGGGGTGACCTGCTCTACAATCACCTCTGGGGAGAGCCCCTTATGACCTGAGGAGGATTCAACCTCGTGGGTCATTTTTTTGAGAATATCCAACGACACATTCCGACAATAGTGAGCCACCTGCAGGTAGCTGACCGGCGAACGCGGATGAAAGGCATTCAGTGCATTAGCCAGCCCTAAAATGGTTGGGTTAAGCATATATAAATCCTTGTGCTTATGGCTACACCGTGATTAAACATACAGCCGCACGTGCAGCACTCAAGAGTGTTTGGGTGTGTTCTGCCGCGGTTACTGCAGGGCCGCAGAGCCTCAGAAGCCTTGCCTGGTGGTCGTAATGTGCCATATTCAAAGGCCACTTGATAAGCGGTGGGAGTCCTTTACAGGGTTGGCAATAAGAGTTTCAGGCATATTCTGTATATTCCAGTGTAGAACAAAATTTCCAATAGCCAAGCTACATAAATGACGCTTTAGCAAAATTTTATTTTTGGACAGATCCCCAGCACCATCACTTTGTTTGCCGCTCATTATCAGATGGCTTTACGCCATTTTTCCGGGACTAAAAAGTGTTCTGAATACGTATGCAAGCCGGTGCTTAGCCGTACAGGCAAGAGCAACATTCTGTTAACCTTGCAGTGTCAGGTTGTAACGATAATTTTAATAATAGGGAAGAGCACCATGCAGGGCGTTTTGCGCACACTTGAACAAACCGGTAGGTTGATTGTTCTGGCTGGCTGGATGTCATTGAGCATGGCGGTAGCCGCCCCTGAGTCCGGTGCCAATAGCACCACAGTCGTCCCGCCCACCTGGTGGACGGGCATGCACAACGAACAACTGCAGTTAATGGTGCGCGGCGATAATATTGCCCATAGCCAGGTAACGGTAGACCACCCCTCGCTGAAAATAATTAACATTGCTTCTTTGGATAGCCCGAATTATTTATTTATCGATCTTGATTTGAGCGAGGCCGAACCAGACGAATTTTTATTCACTCTCACCAAGCAGGGCGTCACCACCGGCCAGTTCACCTACACGCTCAATAGCCGGAAGCCCGGCAATGACCGCGGGTTTGATCAGCAGGAGACCATCTATCTGGTAGCGCCTGACCGTTTTGCTAATGGCGATATGGATAATGATAGTATTGCCGGTCTTAGTGACAAGCATCAGCCAGACGCCCCCGGCGGCCGCCACGGTGGCGATATCCAGGGCATCCTCAACCATCTGGATTATTTGCAGCATATGGGCTTTACCCAAATCTGGTCGATGCCATTGCTGGAAAATGCCATGGACAGTTACTCCTATCATGGCTATGCCATTACCGATCATTACCGTATCGATCCACGGTACGGATCGAATTCGCTGTATCGCCGGTTAAGCCATGAGGCCGGCCAGCGTGATATGGGTATTATTATGGATGTGGTGCTCAATCATATCGGTTCCAAGCATCCGTGGATGGATGATTTGCCTGCTGCAGACTGGGTACATCACGGCGGGGAATTTTCGCCCACCACCCATCGACGGGAAGCCCTGCATGATATCCATGGGGTCGAGGCCGATAAAAAAGCCTTCAGCGATGGCTGGTTTGTTCCCACCATGCCAGATCTTAATCAGCAGAATCCGTTTCTGGCCACTTTTCTGATACAAAATGCCATATGGTGGGTTGAATACGCCGGACTAAGTGGCATTCGGGTGGATACCTACTCCTATTCAGATAAAGCATTTTTGAGTCGCTGGACCAAAGCCCTGATGAACCAATACCCGCAACTGAATATTGTCGGTGAAGAATGGACCACAAACCCGGTGATTACCTCGTACTGGCAGCAAGGCTCTCACCCGGCCGATGGTTATCAGTCATCGTTGCCCAGCGTCATGGATTTTCCACTGCAGCAGGCCCTGGTTAATGCATTAACCAATGAAGAAAGCTGGGGCAGTGGCCTGATTGAGCTCTACGGCATACTGGCCAGTGATGCCTTATATGGGGACCCGTATAATCTGGTGACCTTTACCGATAATCAGGATATGAGTCGAATTTTTACTCAGCTGGAGGAAAATTATGCGCTGAGGGATATGGCCATGACCTACCTTCTGACCAGCCGGGGGATCCCGCAGATTTTTTACGGTACCGAGGTGCTGATGGCTAACCCTGGTACTGACCAACACGGTATCATCCGCAGTGACTTTCCCGGCGGCTGGCCTCATCACCAGCAACATGCAGTGACCGGAGAAGGTCTGGATCCCCAACAGCAAAAGGCGCAGAATCGCCTGCGTACTTTGCTGGCATTTCGACAGCAGCATCCCGAGGCAGTCACCGGTAACTATTTGCATTATGTGCCCGAAGCGGGAATATATGTGTATTTCAGGCTAGACCCGCAAGGCATGCCGGTTATGATGGGGGGGCTGAATAAAAATGCTGATGTTAGCGAGCTACAGCTGGAACGTTTTTCGCCCCAGCTTTCCAGGATTACCCAGCTTACCCGCTTAAAAAGACAACAAGACCGTTGCTGCAACGGCCGCCTCACTGTCAGTGCCGGCGCAAAGTGCTACAGTATGGCTGCTGCAATAACGTAGTAAAATTCAACGATAACGATAATAAATGTGGTAATTATGCAAACACAACAACCCAGACTTCATTTCTGGCAAATCTGGAATGTCAGCTTTGGCTTCTTAGGTGTCCAGTTTGGCTTTGCGCTGCAAAATGCGAATGTTTCAAGAATCTTATCGGACTTAGGCGCCGATCTGCATTCGTTGTCTTTATTCTGGCTGGTGGCACCGATTATGGGGTTATTAATACAGCCCATTGTGGGGGCCGCCTCAGATCGCACCTGGAACGGTCTGGGTCGCCGCCGTCCCTTTATTCTGGCCGGTGCGGTGGCCGCTGCCATCGGCATGCTGCTGATGCCGAATGCGCCGCTGTTTGTAACCTTTATGGCACCGATGATCTTTGGCGCGCTGATGCTGGCACTGATGGATGCCTCCTTTAACATTTGCTTTCAGCCATTCCGCTCGCTGGTTTCGGATATGGTGCCCTCAGAACAGCGCAATGTGGGCTACTCCATACAATCACTGCTGATTAATATCGGTGCAGTGATCGGTTCCATTCTACCGTTTGTGCTGACCAATGTGGTGGGCCTGGAAAATACGGCGCAGATGGGCGAAGTGGCCCCCTCGGTGATGTGGGCATTTTACATCGGGGCCACCGTATTGTTGGGGACAGTGATCTGGACAGTCATCAGAACCAAAGAATATTCTCCTGAGGACTACAATCGCTATAAAGGTATTGAAGCTGAAGAGGTGGAGCCTAAACAGCCAATGGCTGTGCGCCTGAGCAACTTCTGGAAGTTGGTGGTTAATATGCCAACGACCATGAAGCAACTGGCAGTGGTGCAATTTTTCTCGTGGTTTTCACTGTATATTATGTGGGTGTACACCACCCCGGCGATTACGCAGCATATCTGGAATGTAGATAAAAAATGGTTTGATCCGGCCTTTATTGCCACGGTCCCCATGATTCCTGACTCTGTGGTGTTAGCCAAAGGCGCGGCGGGTGACTGGGTGGGTATTCTGTTCGCCGCCTATTCGGTGTTCGCCGCGGTTTTTTCAATCTTTCTGGCCAAGCTTGCGGACCGCTTCGGACGTAAGCTGGTGTATTCAGCCTCGCTGCTGGCCGGTGGTGTGGGGTATATCAGCTTTTTACTGTTTCAGGATCTGAACCTGGTGCACGTGAACCTGTTAATTACCGAGGTCGAAGTACCGGTGGGCGCCGTCCGACTGCTTATCCCTATGATAGGGATTGGGGTTGCCTGGGCGGCGATACTGGCCATGCCATACGCGATGCTGGCTGGTGCGCTGCCGGCCCGGCAAACCGGGGTATATATGGGTATCTTTAATTTTACCGTGGCGGTGCCGCAAATTGTGGCCGGACTTTGCTCGGGCTCTATTCTGGCCTATGTATTTGATAACGAAGCTAAGTACATCATCGTGGTAGCCGGTGTTTCGATGCTGCTGGCGGCAATTTCGGTATTTTTTGTAAAAGACCCGAAGCTCGTCACTCTTCTTTATAAGGAATCTTGTTATGCATAAATTTTCTATGGGCATTACGGCGCTGGCCGTCGCGGGCGTGCTAAGTGCATGCTCCACCACGAAGCCGGATTCAACCCAGGCCGCATCAGCCCAGACCCCGTCCACCCAGATTTACGGCACCCAGCATCCCTTTGCTAAAGAAGCGGTTTATTTTGTGGTTACGGATCGCTTTGTCGATGGCGACCCGTCGAACAACCATGAAGAGCAGGGGGCGACAACCCGACCTGGAACCTTCGTCTGGATGGTCCAAATGGCCAGCATGCCAATGTGGGCTACATGGGCGGCGATCTGCAGGGGATCCTTGATAATGCGCAGTATATTAAAAACCTGGGGTTCACCGCCATCTGGCTGACCCCGATACTGGATAATCCTGATGAAGCCTTCACCGGCGGCGAGCCCATTACCTTTGGGGGGCATTTAAAGATGGCGGCAAGAGTGGTTATCACGGTTATTGGGCCACCAACTTTTATAAGGCCGATGAACACCTGATCAGCCCCGATTTAAGTTTTAAAGATTACACCAGTACCCTGCGTGAAAAGCATGGACTTAAAACCGTGTTTGATATCGTGGCCAATCATGGTTCGCCCAGCTTCACCATGCCGCAGGATCAGCCCGGGTTTGGTGAGTTGTATGACCAGGATGGCAAGCTGGTGGCGGATCATCAAAACCTGCCACCCAGCGAACTGGATACCAGTCAGCCGTTGCAGGCTTTCTTTCATGACGAGCCGGATTTAATGCAGCTGTCGAATCTGGATGAGACAAACCCTGATGTGCAGGACTATCTTATTAATGCTTACCTGTACTGGATAGAGCAGGGCGCCGACGCCTTTCGTATTGATACCATTCGCCATGTTCCGCACGCCTTCTGGCGTGAAATGTCAGATCGCATTCGTGCCGAGCACCCGGACTTTTTCATGTTTGGCGAAAGTTTTGTCTATGATGCTAACTTTATTGCCCAGCATACACTGCCAAAAAATGGTGGTGTCAGCGTGCTGGATTTTCCGATGCAAAAAGCCATGATAGAGGTTTTTTCAAAGCCGGATAGTGATTACAGTAGGTTAAGCGAAACCTTGCATCTGACCCATGGACCGTATGCCAATCCTTACGAGCTGACTACATTTTATGACAATCACGATATGGCGCGGATGGATGCACCGGACAGTGGTTTTGTTAATGCCCACAACTGGCTGTTTACGGCCCGGGGATTCCGGTGATCTATCAGGGTTCCGAGATTGGCTTTATGCGGGGCACCGCCGAGCACGAGGGAAACCGTAATTATCTTGGTCAGGAGAATATTGATAAGGCACCAGCGCATGTTATTTATCAGCAGCTGAAAGAAATTGCCCATGTGCGTAAAAATACCCCGGCGTTACAGCGCGGGTTACAGGTTAATGTGGCGCTAACGGGGGATACCGCGGCGTTCTACCGGGTATTACAGACAGGAAACGCTGCCCAGACCGCGCTGGTATTATTAAATAAGGGTAAGCAGCCAGCCAGTTTTGAAATTGACAAGTATCTGCAACAAGGCACCTGGCAAGAACAACTGTCTGATAAACAGCTAACCCTAAGTGCAGGTCAGGCTTTGCAAACCCAGGTTGGGGCCAATGATGTGCAGGTATGGGTGCTGGAAGGCGAAATATCGCAACCAGAGTTGCTGGAACAGGTTCAATCTCAGATGGCGCGCCAGTAAACCCGCTATCAGCTGGTTGGTCCGGCGCCACAGGAGCGCCGGACCACCAAGTCCGCCGGCATCAGATAATCATGTACTTGCTGTTTGTTAATGGCACTGATTAGCGTATTGACCAGCAGCTCGCCCGCGCGGGTAGTGTTTTGCCGCACCGTGGTCAAAGCCGGGGAGGTATAGCCTGAAACCGGAATGTTGTCATACCCTACCACCGCAATATCCTGGGGACCTGTAAGCCGGCATCGCGAATGGCGTCCAGCACCCCGATGGCGATAAGGTCGGAGGCACATACCACCGCCCGTGGATGTTCATATTCTGCCAGTATCCGCTGCATCGCATTGCGGCCAGAGACTTCGGTGGAGTAGGCATCGTACTGCAGGGTATGATCATGTAACAGATGGTGAGTATTGAGGGCGTCCCGATACCCCTGATAACGGGCTTTGAATTCGGGGGCCTGTTCCCCACATTCTCCGATAAATGCGATACGCTGGTAACCCAGTTTAATCAGGTGCGTGGTGGCAGCTACTCCGCCCTGATAATTATCGCAGCCAATATTAATCCCGGGCTGTTCGCTATCCGGCGCGCCCCATCGTACAAAATGAGTGCCTTGTTCTTCCAGCCGGGCCAGTTTGCTGCGGTACGAACGATAATCGCCGTAGCCCAGTAAAATGATGCCATCGGCTTTATTGGAGTCTTCGTATTCTGCGTGCCAGTCATCCTGCATATTCTGAAACGATACCAGCAAATCAAAACCGGCCGTCGCACTGGCCCGGGTAATACTGCCCAGCATGGATAAAAAGAAAGGATTGATTAACGAGTCATCGGTGGTGGGATCCTGAAACAACAATAGTGCCAGTGTATTGCTTTTTTGCTTACGCAGATTACTGGCATTTTTATCCACTTTGTAATTAAGTTCCTGCGCAATTTTGACAATGCGATCGCGGGTTTGCTGACTCACCAGTGAGCTATTGTTCAGAGCACGGGAAACGGTAGATTGCGACACACCAGCACGATGGGCAATATCAAAGGAAGTTGCTTTTTCTTTCATAGTTGGAGCCAACAGCTTATATGCAAAAAAATCGGACGCTGACACCATACCACAAAGTGGGCTGCAAGAGATGAATACACCCGTCGCCGGCATTCTATCGCTGCAAATTTAAGCATTTACACAGAACAGGTGGCGAAAAAAGATCGCCGTACCGATGGCCGATGTTATACTCGGGGCCGTTTTAAATTTCATTATTACTTAAGGGGAATGCGCGAATGGCGGAGACTGAGAATCGTCCGACCAATTTTATCCGGCAGATTATCGATAAAGATTTGGCGTCTGGGTTACACCAGCAGGTGAAAACGCGTTTTCCACCCGAGCCCAACGGCTATCTGCATATTGGTCACGCAAAGTCTATCTGTCTGAACTTTGGTATTGCCGAAGACTATCAGGGCAGTTGTAACCTGCGCTTTGACGACACCAATCCGGAAAAAGAAGACATTTCTTTTGTAAACAGCATTCAGCAGGATGTGCGCTGGCTGGGCTTTGAATGGCAGGGCGAGCCGTGCTATTCCTCAGGCTATTTTGACCAGTTGCATCAGTTTGCCAATGAGCTTATCGACAAAGGTCTGGCCTATGTCGACTTTTCAACCCATGAACAAATGCGTGAGTTGCGCGGTACATTGACCGAGCCTGGCAAAAACAGCCCGTACCGTGACACCGATGTCGACACAAACCGTCGCGAGTTTGCAAAAATGACCGCCGGTGAATACGCAGAAGGGCAATGTAGTTTACGTGCCAAAATTGACATGGCATCGCCGTTTATGTGCATGCGCGATCCGGTTATTTATCGGGTCCGGTTTGCCCACCATCACCAGACCGGTGACAAATGGTGTGTGTACCCCATGTATGATTTTACCCATTGTATCTCGGATGCACTGGAAGGCATCACGCACTCGCTGTGTACCCTGGAATTTCAGGACAATCGCCGGTTGTACGACTGGGTTATTGACAATATCTCCATTGACTGTACCCCTCGTCAGTACGAGTTTTCCCGCCTGAATCTTGAATATACGGTGTTGAGTAAGCGACGTCTGATTCAGCTGGTAGACGAGCAGCATGTGTCTGGCTGGGACGATCCCAGAATGCCGACCATTGCAGGTCTGCGCCGTCGGGGTTACACCGCCGGTTCGATTCGTGAATTCTGTAAACGAATCGGGGTTACCAAAATGGATAACATGGTTGAAATGGGCATGCTGGAAGCCTGTATCCGCGACGACTTAAATGTGAATGCGCCTCGGGCTATGGCGGTGCTGGACCCGGTAAAGATTGTGATTGAGAATTACCCGGAGGGTAAAACAGAAACGCTGCATGCGCCGAATCATCCCAATGATGAAAGCATGGGTACCCGGGAAATCACCTTTAGTCGCGAAATCCTGATTGAAGCAGAGGATTTTCGTGAAGAAGCCAATAAAAAGTTCAAGCGCCTGGTAACCGGCAAAGAAGTCCGTTTGCGTAACGCGTATGTGATCAGAGCCGAGCATGTAGAAAAAGATGATGAAGGGAATATCATCACCATCTTTTGCACCTATGATGACCAGACGCTGGGCAAAGACCCGGCCGATGGGCGTAAGGTTAAAGGCGTAATTCACTGGGTAGACGCGGCCGCTGCGGTACCGGCTGAGTTCCGGTTGTACGATCGTTTGTTTACCGTGCCAAACCCGGCCGCCGAAGAAAATTTTGTGGATGTGATTAATCCTGAGTCCCTGACCGTCAAACAGGGTGTCGTAGAACGCACCTTGTCGACCGCCAGTGTAGACTCGGGGGCATGGCAGTTTGAGCGTACCGGCTATTTTTGTTGTGACAAAGACAGCACTACCAACAAACTGGTCTTTAATCAGACCGTTGGGCTACGTGATACCTGGGCAAAAATCGCCAACACCTAGGCAGGTAATAAACCCGTTTTATCCACATCAAAAAAGGCGACCTCAGGGTCGCCTTTTTGTTGTTATTGTCGCACCGGTGTTGCCGGGCACGGCGCATACTGAAGCCCTAGTTTGCAGGTTTGGGCTGGCAGTCTAGTGACTGTCCATTGACCCTGGCGCTGTCATCCCCCATCAGGTACAGATATAAAGGCATGATGTCGGCCGGGGTTTTAAGCGTTTGCGGGTCTTCGGCCGGAAAGGCACTGGCTCGCATACTGGTGCGGGTACCGCCCGGATTGATGCAATTGAACCGCACGCTACGATTTTCAAATTCACTGGCCAGTACCTGCATCATGCCTTCGGTGGCAAACTTTGACACTGCATAAGGTCCCCAGAAAGCCCGGCCTTTACGACCCACGCTGGAGGTGGTGAAGATCACCGACGCGGCCGGGGCTAAGCGCAAAACTGGTACCAGCTTTTGCGTCATCAGCGCGGTCCCGTGAACATTAATCTGCATGACTTCCTGCCATTCCTGTTCAGAAATATCCACAAATGCGCTCAGCTGGCCCAACACCGACGCATTGTGTAACACCCCATCCAGCCGACCAAACTTATCTTCAATGGTATCGGCCATATCAGCATAATTTTTGGCGCTGGCGCCCTGCAAATCCAACGGAATAATGGCTGGCTGCGGGTGATTTTCTGCCACGATTTCATCATAAACGGTTTCAAGTTTACTTACGGTCCGGCCCAATAAGATGACAGTGGCACCATGGGCTGCATACGTTTTGGCAGCCTGGGCGCCGATACCATCGCCGGCGCCGGTGACCAGTATTACTTTATCGTCCAAAAGAGTAGCGGGTGCCTGATAATTGTTCATGGAGGTCTCATTGTTAAAGGTGCAATAGCCATGCACCGACGAAAAACAGAATAAGCTCATCATACAAAGCTGAGATTGCTTGTAAACGCTGGTGGCAGGGTTTGCTAAAAAGAATTCAAAAAAGAAAATAAAAAGTTAACAAAGCTTTGCAAAGTTGCTGCAAACTCAATAAGATTGCCCTATAAGTAACTGGTCTTACATGTTTAGAATCTTATGTAGTGTGCTGGGGTTAGTTGTCCATCATAGACAGGATAGTCGCTTAACCAGGGTTTTGAACAGACAATAAAAACAATGAATTTGAGGGAGAAAGAATGAGAAAACTACTTATCAGTTCCAGTGTTGCCATGGCGCTGGGGTTAGCAGGATGCGGAGGCTCTGGTGACACCATTGAAGATATCGAAGCTGAAACTCCTGAACAAACCCCTTTTTCCCGAGTTGTCTTTGACCCTGCAGCCGGTAATTTAAATACACCCAATGATTTACTGATGCTGCCTGGCGACGATGGCTTTTTCGATTACACCCTCAATGTTCCGGTGGATGATCCTACCGATTTTGGCGATCCAAGAAATGCATTGAATGTGTTGGATGGCTGGTCTACCCAGGCCCCTTTTGTCATCAATGTGGATACGCCCCCTGGCGCCTCGCTGGATGAGTCGACCTTATCTGCCGGCATCTTTATTCACGAAGCCACTCTGGGCCTTGATCAAAGCGACCCGGACTGTGCGGCAGTGTCGACGCCATCCGCCGGCTGCAAAGTAGGTGATGCGCTTATCTATGGTGAAGATTATGTTACCAGCCTGGCCGATGATGACACCATTTCTGTCATTCCCCTGAAGCCATTAAAAGCGGCCAGTGGCTATATGCTGGTGGTGACAGATGCACTCAAAGACAGTAGTGGCAAATCGGTAAAAGGGTCAACCACCTGGGATTTGGTGCGTCAGGATGTTAATACGATGCCGCTAAGCTCAGACTCACAGCTGCAGTTACAGGGTCTGGTAAACAGTTATATCACGCCGCTAGAGTCAGCCGGCTATGACCGTGAAGAACTTAGCTATGTGGCCGCTTTCACCACGCAGTCCATTGACGATTCGTTACAGGCACTGAAAAAGGTGTCGGTGGCAACGTATGCCGCCCGGGTGCAGGCCGGCGATCCGGCAGCAGGGGAGTCTTTGCCTGCCATGACGGTGGGTGATGCTACCGCCCCTACTGCAATGAAAGCATTAAATCTGGTGAGTGATGAAGTGTTGTCCGGCGCTGTGTTGCAAGCCTCAGCCGACCTGGATGCCGGCACCAAGGCAGCGATTGAAGCTACTTTGGAAGCGGGTGGATTTGATTCACTACAAAGCTGTGATGGCTTGCTGACGACCGCCGCCGGTGGCGCTGCAGAACAGTTTGGTGCTCTGAATAGCTTTGCCGAACCATTAGCCTCTGGGCTGCTTGAGCAAGTAGGGCCGTTTTGTGCGGCTCAGCATTATGCCGGCGATATCACCCTGCCTTATTATCTGGGCGTGCCCACGGCGGAAAATCCGATGGCGCCGGTAACCGCTTTTTGGCAGGCAGCCTGTGACAGCGGTATTGTGCTGGGTGGGGCCAGTGATGAGGTCAAAGCTGCCGCGCAAGCCGGTCCTAATAATGCCCTGTGTCAGCAGCTAGGTTTGGCAGACCTGCGCATTGATGACAAGCCGCTGGATAAAAATCGCTATATCACCCGTTACAACCCGGTACCACAAGCGACCTCGGCGCAAACCCTGGAGGTGCAGGTGACCATCCCTGATCCTATGGTTGCCGGGGCGCTAGGCGTGCCGTTGAGTACCCCGGAAGCGGGCTGGCCGGTTGTGGTTCTGTATCACGGTATCACCAGCAAAAAAGAAGACATGCTGGCTATCACCGGCTCCCTGGCACTCGCTGGTATTGCCAGTGTGGCCATTGACCAGCCGCTGCATGGCAGTCGTGGTTTTGATGTCGACATGGATGGCACCGACGATATCAATGCCACGTCGGTAACGCCAACCCATTATATGAACCTGGCCAGCCTGCCTACCGCCCGGGATAACCTGCGCCAAAGTGTGGCAGATTTACTGGGTGTTCGGCTGGGTCTGAATGCAGTTATTGATAATACCACAGACCAGAATGTTAAATTTAACCTGGGTCAGGTGTCAGTAATGGGAGTCTCGCTGGGGGCAATGACGGGCGGTAATTTTGCGGCCGTCGCCAATACCTCTTTAGATGGCGATCTAGCTGCGCTTGATGGATTATTTGCCGTAAACGCGGCGTCGCTGGAGTCTCCCGGAGGCGGTGTGGCGCAATTTTTGATTGAGTCGCCGTCATTCGGTCCGCTGATTAAAGGCTTATTGCTGTCCGAGTCTTCTGAAGACTTTCAGGGCCTGCTTATGCAGTTGTACGGCACCACCGATGTATCTCGCGAAGAGTTGGTCGCAGCAGTCGGACAATTTGAAGAGGCGCTGACACCGGCGCAGGCTGCGACAGTAGAAGCCACCCTGAACGAGTTTGCCTTTGCTGCGCAAACCGTACTGGACTCGGGCGATCCTAATAATTATGCCAGTCGTCTGGGAGAAAGCACTCCGGTACACATGATGACGGTCATCGGCGATGGTAGCGAAGAAAATAAACCGGACCAGGTTATCCCGGTAACCACCAAACTTCCCCTGTCGGGTCAGAACCCTCTTGCGGCGCTGATTGGCTTACCTCAGGTTAGCAGCACCGTCACCGGTGACCCGGTCTCAGGACAGGTTCGCTTTACCGAAGGCGCTCATGGTTCGAGTCTGAGCCCGGAAGCTAGCGCGGCGGCCACCACTGAAATGCAAACTCAGGTGGCAACGTATCTGGCGACTGAGGCAGAGGTCATAAAAATCAGTAATCCGGATGTAGTGGCGAATTAAACTGCTATTTTTGTCAAAGGCCAGCCTATTGCTGGCCTTTTTTATGACTGAGATAAAGCCAGGCTGTCGTCAAGGGCGTATAACGCTGGTAAACTTGCGCATCAATATTTCAGTGAATAGTACTATCTGTGGATAGCATCAGGAGATCAATTTGGAGTTTTTGTACGAATACGGGCTATTTTTGGCAAAGGCAGTCACCCTGGTGGTGGCGATAGTCATGGTCATTGTGGCCATTGTCGGGGCCGCCAATAAGCAAAAGCCGGGCAAGGGCCATCTGGAAATTGTGTCGCTGTCGGAGCAACTAAAAGATATTACACACTATGCCCGTTCGGTATTGCTGGATAAAGCCAGTATGAAGAAGCTGGCAAAGCAGCAGAAAAAAGAAGCCAAGGAACAGGAAAAACAAGAACAACAACAATCTCGCCTGTATGTTATCGACTTCAAGGGCTCTATGGATGCCCACGAGGTAGAACGCCTGCGCGAAGAAATTACCGCGGTATTGTGTGTTGCTGAAAAAAGCGATGAAATTCTGGTGCGTTTGGAAAGTGGCGGGGGCGTGGTTCATGGCTATGGACTGGCGGCCTCTCAGTTACAGCGTATAAAAGAAAAAGGTATTCGCCTGACGGTGTCGGTCGATAAAGTGGCCGCCAGTGGTGGCTATATGATGGCCTGTGTGGCCGATCATCTGCTGGCTTCGCGGTTTGCTTATATTGGCTCGATTGGGGTGTTGGCGCAAATGCCGAATTTTCACAAACTTCTTAAGAAAAATGATGTGGAATTTGAGCAGCATACCGCCGGTGCCTACAAGCGTACGCTTACCGTATTTGGCGAAAACACCGATGAAGGTCGCGAAAAATTTCGTGAGGAACTCGAAGAGATTCATGTACTGTTTAAAGACTGGGTTCACGAACAGCGCGGCGAGCTGGACATAGAAAAAGTCGCCACCGGCGAATTCTGGCCTGGCATTAAAGCTAAGGAGCTGGGCCTGGTCGATGAAATCATGACCTCCGATGATTATATTCTGGCGGCCCATCCGCAAAAACAAATCTATAGCGTCAAATACGCCCACAAAAAGAATATGGCTGAAAAGCTGGGGATGTCATTTGCCTCAGTCGCTCAGCGTTCGTTAATGCGGTTATGGAGCGAGTCCAGAAGCTGGTTTCATTAACGTCGTATTATGTCAAAATCGACTAAACATGTGATTTTGGATGTGGCTGAGGTCCTGTTTGCAGAACAGGGCTTCAACCAGACCTCCATGCGGACTATTACCCGCAGTGCCGGGGTAAATCTGGCATCGGTAAATTACCACTTTGGCAGCAAAAAAAATCTGATTCAGGCGGTATTTAAGCGCTATTTTGATGTGCTGATGCCAAAGTTAGATGAAGTATTTGAACAACTGCCGCTGGAAACCGGACAGGCGGGTATTCAATCGCTGTTTGATGCCCTCATTCCGCCGATGATTGCGCTGCATGATTTCAGGCCCGCAGGGACCGAGCGTTTTGTATTATTGCTGGGGCGGGGCTATAACGAAACCCAAGGGCATTTACGGCGTTTTATCATGCATGACTATGGTGATACGGTGCACCGCTTGCTGGCGCAGATACACCGGCGGTTGCCGGAGATTGAAGACAGCGAACTGTTCTGGCGACTGCATTTTGCCATGGGCAGTTTTGTTTTTTCCATGGCCTCGTGTCAGGCCTTAAAAGAAATTGCCCAGGCGGATTTTAACCAGAGTATTGATGTAGTGGATGTTATCAATCACCTGGTACCTTTCGTCTCTCACGGTATCAGTGGCAAATCTTTAGCCTGAGGGTCTTGCATTAAAAAATTTGTACCGGCCCGACCCGGTCGGTATTTGAGTTTATCAATGATAAACTTTTCCTTCTGTTTATTCACTTTTCGCAGGTTTATTGATGATTTCACGCACAGAATTACAAACTGTTCTTAATAATCTGCTTCACCCTGAAGATATCAAAGACTATTGCCCGAATGGCTTACAGGTTGAAGGTAAAGACCGCATTAAGACCATTGTGACCGGGGTAACCGCCTCACAACGGTTGATTGATGCAGCCATTGAACATCAGGCCGATGCGATCCTGGTGCATCATGGTTACTTCTGGAAAGGTGAAAGCGGCGCCATTACCGGTATGAAAAAACGCCGGTTACAGGCCCTGTTAGCCCATGATATCAGTTTGTTTGCCTATCATTTACCCATCGATGTGCATCCTGAATATGGCAACAATGTGCAGCTGGCGCAGCTGCTAAATATTCAGGATGCCAGGCCGATGCCGGGTGTGGCCCCCCAGGGCATTGTTTATCAGGGTCAGCTTGAAAACCCGGTAAGCGTCCAGGATTTGGCCCAACGCTTTAAACAGGCGTTAGGAAAAACGCCGTTAAGCGAAGCGGCAGGCAACCATAAAATCAGTAAGATTGCGTGGTGTAGCGGGGGCGGTCAGGGATTTATCGATCAGGCGGCAGCCGCCGGTATGGATGCTTTTTTCAGTGGCGAAGTGTCGGAAAAAACCATTCATAGTGCCCGCGAGCAGGAGATTCATTATTTTGCCTGCGGTCACCATGCCACCGAGCGATGTGGTCCTAAAGCCGTAGGCGAATACCTGGCCAGTAAACTGGGGCTGGATGTACGCTTTATCGATATCGATAACCCTGCTTAAGAGTCACCAATGAAAGAGACCGATCAGTACTTTGATGGTATTGCTGATAAGTTTGCCAACAATATCTACGGCACTACCAAGGGGCGCCTGCGACATATCCTGTTGCTTGAAGCCATGTCCCCCTTTTTGCAGCAGCGTCCTCATCAGATCATAGAATTGGGCGGGGGCACCGGGGTCTTGTCTAAAACTTTGCTGGAGCAGGGTCATGACGTCACCCTTACTGATGCTTCGGAGCAGGTACTGGAGCTGGCCCGGGAGTTACTGGCACCGTACCCGGCGGTGGCCATTGAGCAAAAGCCGCTGCAGGAAATCGAGTCATTATCCCGGTATTCGCTGGTGGTGTGTCATGCGGTACTTGAGTGGCTGGCCGACCCCTTTGAAGCGCTTAAACACATCAGTCAGCAGATGACGCCGGGCAGCCTGTTAAGCTTAAGTTTTTTCAATCGTGATGCGGCGCTTTTTGGTAATGCGGTGTATGGTAACTTTGCCTATATCGCCCGAGGCCTGAAAGTGAAGAATCAGGTGCGGCTGAATCCGGGAAACGCACTGCGTCCGGCTGCGGTCATCGATTTTTTAAACACGCTGGGTTTTGATATTGAGGCAAGGGCAGGGATACGCTGTTTTCATGACTACATGAATGACAAACCCGAAACTGACGAAAAATTTGCCGAACTGCTTGAAGCAGAACGCCAGTATGGGCATCAGGAACCCTTTTGTTGGCTGGGTAAGTATTTTTATCTGATGTTGCGCAAAACCTGAAAAAAACGCGGCAATTCGTCAACCTGCCACTACAAAACCAGGGCCGCTGGTCTCGCCTTTTTCAGCAGCCCCAAGATTGTCGATGGTGGTCGCAACAATCTGATTCAGAGCTTCTTCGGTAAAAAAGCCCTGATGGCCGGTGATCAGCACATTTGGAAAGCTCAATAGCCGTTCAATCACATCATCATCGATGATTTCCAGCGAGTGGTCACTGAAAAACAACGAGGATTCCTGTTCATATACATCCAGGCCCAGGGCTTTAATATGGCGTCGTTTGAGCGCGCTAATCACCGCCTGAGTGTCTATTAGTGCGCCTCGGGAAGTATTAATCAGGGTGATTCCAGGGCGCATTTTTTCGATGGCACCGGCATTTATCAGGTGATGGTTGGCGTGGGTGAGCGGGCAATGCAAAGTAATAATGTCGCTTTGGGTATAAAGCTCATCCAGGCTGACATAACAGCCTCCCCGTGCGTTTGTCTGCGCCTGTGCGGCGGCAGCCGGGGCCGGGTCGTGACACACGATGCGACACCCAAAGCCGGCCAGAATATTTATCACCGCCAGGCCAATAGCGCCGGTGCCAATAACGCCGACAGTTTTTTGGTACAGGGTAAAGCCCATAAGTCCCTGCAGCGAAAAATTGCCGTTTCGTACCCGGTTGTAGGCATGATGGGTCTTGCGGTTAAGGGTCAGTATCAGGGCCAGGGTATGCTCTGCCACCGATTGGGGAGAGTATGCCGGCACCCGCGAGACCAGCATCCCCAAGGTTTTTGCTGCCTGGGTATCAACATTATTAAAACCGGCACAGCGCAGGGCAATATGCTTTACCCCCAAGGCTGATAATTCCCTTAGCACCTCCCGGTTAAGGTCATCATTTACAAATACACACACCGCATCGTAACCCCTGGCCAGCGCGCAGGTGGTAAGGTTTAATCGCGCTTCAAAAAAGGTGAAGGTTACCGGCGTATGGGCGCCGGCGGCGGTGAAAAGATCAATGTCGTAGCGCTGGGCGCTGAACATGGCGACCGATAGGTTCATAACAGACTCACGACCAACAAAAAAAGAAATGACAGAGCGAGGGTGGCCAATACTGCCTGCTTTTTCACTCTTGTTATAAAACAGTATAGAGTAGGAAATACGCTACGTGTTAACAACATTGAAGGACTCAGGATAATGCAACAGGTCAGTTTTATTGGTTTAGGGGTAATGGGGTACCCGATGGCGGGGCATCTTGCCAGTGCCGGCTATGCGGTGACGGTATATAATCGCACCAGGGCAAAGGCGCAAAAGTGGTGTCAGTCATACCCGGGCACCCAGGTCGATACGCCTGAGCAGGCTGGCACCCGGGCTGATATTGTCTTTATGTGTGTCGGCGATGATAACGATGTGCGTGAAATTGCCGGTGAAGTGCTTAAAGGCATGGCGCCAGGCTCCGTATTAGTCGATCATACCACCGCCTCGGCCGATGTCGCACGCGAGGTTGCTGAAATGGCCCGCCAACAGCAGGTGGGGTTTATCGATGCCCCGGTATCCGGCGGTCAGGCAGGTGCCATCAATGGCGCTCTGACGGTGATGGCCGGCGGGCACAAGCAACATTTTGACACGGTATTGCCAGCCCTTGAAACCTATAGTCGTCAGGCAAAGCTGTTGGGTGAAACAGGGGCAGGGCAGCTGGCAAAAATGATGAATCAGATTTGTATCGCCGGCATCATTCAGGGGCTGGCAGAAGCGCTGCATTTTGGTCAGCGGGCGGGCCTGGACTGTACTCAGGTTATTGAGGTTATCAGTCAGGGGGCGGCGCAGTCATGGCAAATGGAAAATCGTGCCACCAGTATGCTTAACCATGAATACGACTTTGGTTTTGCGGTGGACTGGATGCGAAAAGACCTGGCCATCGCCCTGGCCGAAGCCCGAAAAAATGGCTCTACGCTGGCACTAACCGCGTTGGTGGATCAATATTATGCCGATGTTCAAAAAGCCGGCGGCGGACGCTGGGATACCTCGAGCCTGCTAACCCGATTGTCCTGAAAAAACAGTCCTGAAAAAACAGCGGGTTGAGTGCATACCCTTGCTAAGCATTGGCGCGGTGCTGGTTGCGCTGTATTGAGCGGGCACTCAGGTACAATGCTTCGTCGTCATTGAGTGCCTGCTCCAGCTTCAGTAACCGCGAACGGTTACTGGCCGATAATGTGGTACTTGTCAGCGACGCCATCAATGCCAGCAGGGTTACACCCCGAAACGCCGGTTGGCCTGCCTGCAGCATACACTGTAATAAATTTAGCCCGAACGCGGCGGTATCGGGGAGTAATTTATAGGCCTGGTAAAAGTAATACATGGCTTTGGTATATTCGCGCTGGACGAACAGACGGGTACCTTGCTCATTTAGCTCACTGGCCTGTTCTGCGGCCAGCCCCATGATTTGTTCGGTCTGGGTGAGTTGCTGCTGGTGAGTGATTTGTTCGGTAAGGCTAAGGTTGGCCTGGTTGCGCTCATGGGCTAATGCCAGTAACTCCCGGGCTTTTTGGGGTTGGTTGAGGCCCCCAAAAACTTTGGCGGCAGTAATCAGCGTGCCGGTGCTGGTACGCTGATAGTTAGCGTCACTTTGCTTATCAAGCAAGGTGCGGGCGCGGTCCGGCTCTTCATCAAGAATGGCGGTATAAGCCATCAGGATATCGCGTTTTTGCAATAACTGAGCATCATTTTGGGCCCGTCCGGCGATGCCTATCAGCCGGCGTGCCTGGGCTAAACTCTCGGTACGATTGGTTACCGGTTGCTGCTCGGCAATCGACAGATAAAACTCCGCCAGCTCAAAGGTAAAGGCGGTGAAGCGGTCACGGGTGTGTTGACTGGCTTCACGTTTTTTTTGCAGCAGTTCGATGCCTTCCACTACCCGATGCTGTTTCTGATAGGTCATGGACTTAAGCCGTGCGGCTGACAGGCTTAGTTCGCTGCCGTGAATATGGTCAAGATACTGCTCAGCCTGGGCGTAGGCTTCCTGCTCAAAACTGAGACCTGCCAGCCACTCAAATGCTTTGCCCCGGGCTAATGGCGACTCAGACATGGAACTTAATTCCGTTTCGCAATCAAACCAGCTTCCCTCAATATAATGGCATTTTACCTTACCCCACTGCGCCCACAGCACCTTGTCAGACTCTAATAAGATGGCATCGTACAATGAACGGGCGCGAGGAATATTGCCGGTTTCAAACAATAACTGTGCTTTGAGTTTGATGACATCATTACGAAGTCGTTGCGGCACAGCGCCTTGCAGCAAGGTTTGCAGCTGCCCCAGCGCATGGCCTTTATCATTGTTATCGATGGAGGAGAGCGCGTTATTCACCAGCTGACGATAATTTATATAATGTTTCAGGCCCCGGGACAGACTGTTCATGTTGTAGGGTTTGATTAACAATAAATCCGGCTGACAATCAATAATCTGGCCGATGGTCTGGGGCAGGCGGTCCGAAGTGATAAAGATGATGCCGGTGCTGGGGCGAATAAACTGCTCGTTGCGCAACATCGTCAGCCATTCCACGCCGGTGCGATCTTCACCTAAATGATAATCAAGAATGATCATTTCGAAGTTTTGTTTTCGAAGCGCCTGTTTGAGTTCCTTGCCGCTGCTAAAACTGCTGATATCAAACAGCCCCAGACTGAGCACATGACTACGAAGTGTGCCACGGGCGGTAGCGTTGTCTTCAACTATCGCAAGACGGTATTGCATCAATAATGAAACCTGAAATAAGGGCGAGTAGCCGCCGTTGTGCTAACGCTAAGCATAACAATCGGTCACGGATTCGTCATTACTCAAAAAAAATAAATTTGTTCACAGATATTGATCAATTTCACAACCTAAAGCATGATGCTTGTCACACAAACTTTACATAAGACTAACGTCGGCTTAATCCTTTACGTTTACGTGAAGGTGAGGGGGCGTTATGTTGTTGCCAAGAGCCAAACTACAGGACACAAAAAGCTATGCACCAGGTACCCTTATTAATCAATGGCCAAATGCAACCCTCTGCAACCTCGCAGTTTATCGATGTCACCAATCCAGCTAACAATCAGGTTATCGCACAGACTCCCTGTGCCACTGAGCAGGAAATTGAACAGGCGGTTAGCAGTGCCCAACAGGCCTTCGAAAGCTGGAGAAATGTTCCGGTTACCGAACGCGCCCGGGTTATGATGCGTTATCAGGCCTTATTGAAAGAGCATCAGCGCGATATTGCCGAGATACTGGCTAAAGAAACCGGCAAAACCTTTGATGATGCCATGGGCGATGTATGGCGTGGCATTGAAGTGGTGGAACAGGCCATGAATGTGCCCTCGCTGATGATGGGCGAAACCGTAGAAAATGTGGCCCGGAATATCGACACCTACAGTAATACCCAGCCGCTGGGGGTATGTGTAGGAATTACCCCGTTTAATTTCCCGGCGATGATCCCGTTATGGATGTTTCCGCTGGCGGTGGCCTGCGGCAATACCTTCATTTTGAAACCGTCAGAACAGGATCCGATGACACCCATGCGTCTGGCCGAGCTGTTTAAAGAAGCCGGCGCGCCCGATGGTGTGTTGAATATCATTCATGGTGGCAAAGAACAGGTTGAGCCATTACTGACGCACCCCACTATTAAAGCGGTCTCATTTGTGGGTTCGGTGCCCGTGGGTCAGCATATTTATCGTACTGCCACAGCCAATATGAAACGCGCGCAGTGTTTTGCCGGCGCCAAAAATCATACCGTGATCATGCCTGATGCCAATAAAGAACATGTTCTGAACAATCTGGTTGGCGCGTCAGTGGGCGCCGCTGGTCAGCGTTGTATGGCAATTTCGGTGGCGGTGTTTGTGGGTGAGGCACAAGAATGGATCCCCGAACTGGCAGAGCGCATTGCCAAGGTCAAACCGGGCTTATGGGATAACAAAGAGGCGGCATTTGGTCCGTTAATCAGTCCGGCCGCTAAGCAACGGGTGCTCAAACTGATTCAAAGTGGTAAGGATCAGGGGGCGACCTGCCTGGTAGACGGTAGTGAGTTTACCCTGGAAGGGTATGAAGAAGGCAACTGGGTTGGTCCTACGGTCTTTAGTGATGTCACTGCCGACATGGATATTTATCAACAGGAGATTTTTGGTCCGGTACTTTGCACCATGGGCGCAGACTCTCTGGAAGATGCGCTGACGCTGGTCAATGACAACCCTTATGGTAATGGCACGTCTATCTTCACCAACAGTGGTGCGGCGGCCAGAAAATATCAGCGGGAAGTTGAAGTGGGCCAGGTGGGCATCAATGTACCTATTCCTGTGCCGCTGCCGTTCTTTTCTTTCACCGGCTGGAAAAATTCTTTCTATGGTGACCTGCACGCCTATGGGAAACAGGGGATCCGTTTTTACACCGAAACGAAGACTATCACGTCACGCTGGCTTGAAAATGACATCCCGGGTGGCCCGAATATGACTATTTCGTTGTCTTAACAGGAGGCCATCATGGATTTTGCATTAAGCGATGATCAGCAGGCATTTGCCCAGACGGCATCACAGTTTGCCCGTGAAGTGTTACAACCCAACGCGGCGCGCTGGGACCAGGAACATCATTTTCCGGTAGACGAAATACGCCAGGCGGGCGAGCTGGGTTTTTGCGGCTTGTACACGCCGGAAGACGAAGGCGGTTTAGGGTTATCGCGGCTCGACGCTTCGATTATTTTTGAACAACTGGCGATGGGGTGTACCACCACCACCGCCATGCTTACCATACACAATATGGCGACCTGGATGATTGCCAGCTGGGGGACCGACAGTGTTAAGCAAAGCTGGTGTCCAGAGCTGGTCACCGGCGAAAAGCTGGCTTCGTATTGTCTTACTGAGCCAGGGGCCGGTTCTGATGCCGCCTCATTGAAAACCACGGCGGCTAAAACGGACAGCGGCTATCGGTTGAATGGCTCAAAAGTGTTTATTTCAGGGCGGGCAGCACCGATGTACTGGTGGTCATGGCAAGAACCGGAGAGGCCGGGCCAGGCGGTATATCCGCGTTTGCAATACCTGCCGATTGCGCCGGTATTGTGTATGGCAAACCTGAAGAAAAGATGGGCTGGAACGCCCAGCCCACCCGCATGATCACTTTTGAGGATGTGGAGGTGGATGCTCAGTGGTTACTGGGTAATGAAGGGGATGGCTTTAAGATGGCGATGCAGGGTCTGGACGGGGGCCGCATCAATATTGCCACCTGTTCGATTGGTACGGCCCAGCAGGCATTAAATACAGCCCGCGATTATATGCAGGAACGTGAGCAGTTTGGCAAACCGCTGGCCGCCTTTCAGGCGTTGCAATTTAAGCTGGCGGATATGGCCACCGAACTGGTCGCCGCACGCCAGATGGTAAGACTGGCGGCGTTTAAACTGGATAATAACGATGCCGACAAAACCACCTACTGTGCCATGGCCAAACGCTTTGCCACCGATGTAGGCTTTAAGGTGTGTAACGATGCGCTGCAGCTGCATGGTGGCTATGGCTATATCAAAGAATACCCCTTGAGCGCCATGTCCGGGATGTGCGGGTCCACCAGATACTGGAAGGCACCAACGAGATCATGCGACTCATTGTCGGCCGGCGTTTACTGGCCGATGAACGCGAAGTGCTATAACCCTCGTATAGGAGACGCAAGATGAATGATACCGTCGAGACGGCCCCTGTAATCGTAAGTGAATTTGCTTTAGCTGCCGGTAAAGTGGCCGGCAAGCTAACGCTGAACAAACCAAAATCTTTGAATGCCCTCGATTTGGATATGGCCCAGGTGATGCTGGATGCCTTACAAAAATTCGAGCAGCGTGATGATGTGGCGTTGGTTTTCATTGAGGCTGCCGGAGACAAAGCATTTTGTGCCGGCGGCGATATCGTCACCATGTATCGTTCAATGGAAGCGGCGCCCGGACAGGTACCGGATTTTATTGAACGTTTTTTTGCGCTGGAATATCGGCTCGATTACACCATTCACACTTACCCTAAACCGGTGGTTGTGTGGGGCCATGGAATCGTTATGGGTGGCGGCATGGGCCTGCTTAATGGCGCCTCGCACCGGGTGGTTACCGCGACCTCCCGCCTGGCAATGCCGGAAATCACCATAGGGCTTTACCCGGATGTGGGCGGCAGTTACTTTTTGCCAAGATTACCCGGGCATAGCGGTCTGTTTTTGGGTCTGACCGGGGCCAGTATTAATGCCACCGATGCCTGCTATTTGTCGCTGGCCGATCATTATTGTGATGCGGATCAAAAGCAGTGGTTTATAGAGCAACTTGGGCAAACCGAGTTTAGCGCCGAGACCGCTCATAAGCAGGTTTCAACCTTATTATCTAACCACGAAACGCCGGCGCATCAACGGGTCGAGGCTCAGGTTGAACCACGTATGAACCTCATCAATAGCGCCTGTGATGAAAACAATATCACGCAAATTGCCAAAAATATTCTGGAGCTGGACGCCACCGAAGACAAATGGCTAAACAAAGCCCAGCAAGCGTTGAGCAATGGCTCAGCCATTACCGCCAACTTGGTATTTGAGCAGGTCCGGCGCGGTGCTGATATGTCATTGGCAGACTGTTTCAAAATGGAGATGACCATGTCCTGTCATTGTGGTGAGTATGGCGAACTGCAAGAAGGGGTGCGCGCCTTACTGATCGATAAAGATTTTAAACCCAAATGGAAGTTTTCGCGGATAGCCGATGTGCCAGATGACGTTGTCTCGCACTTCTTCAGCCCGTTATGGGACGAACAACAGCATCCGTTGGCTGACTTAGGAGCATAATAATGAAAAAAATCGCGTTTATCGGGTTGGGTAATATGGGCGGGCCAATGGCCGCTAACTTACTCGACAAAGGCCTGGATGTCACTGTGTTCGACCTGGTTCCTGAGGCGGTACAGCAAGCCTGTGAAAAAGGGGCCAAATCCGCCTCCAGCGCTATTGAGGCGGTGAAGCATGCAGATGTCGTGGTGACGATGTTACCCGCCGCCACCCATGTGAAAAGCTTGTATCTGGGTGAAGATGGCATTATCGCTCATGCTCCCGACAATACCCTTTTTATTGACTCCAGTACCATTGATGCACAAAGTGCCCGGGATGTTGGCGAGGCGGTGGAAAAATCAGGTCGCAAATTTGTCGATGCTCCGGTATCAGGTGGCACCGCCGGCGCGGCGGCGGGCACGCTGACATTCATTATGGGCGGCTCAGATCAGGCGGTGGAAGAGGCGCGGCCGGTGCTGGACTGCATGGGTAAAAATATCTTTCATGCCGGCCCGCTGGGGGCCGGGCAGGTTGCCAAGATCTGCAATAACATGTTGCTTGCCGTATTAATGACCGGCACCAGCGAGGCACTGCAACTGGCCATTGCCAATGGCCTGGATCCGAAAGTGGTGAGCGATATTATGCTGCAAAGTTCGGGCTGTAACTGGACCTTGCAAAAGTACAATCCGTGTCCGGATGTGATGGAGAATGTGCCCAGCTCAAATGATTATCAGGGCGGCTTTATGGTCAAACTGATGAACAAAGACCTGAGTCTGGCGATGGATGCCGCCACCACAAGTAATTCGGCCACCCCCATGGCCAGCCTGGCCCAGTCGCTGTACCGGCTGCATCAAAGCAAGGGTAACCAGAACAAAGACTTTTCCAGTATTTTTAAAATGTTCGAACAACACTAGGCCAAGTGTGGTTATCTGCTAACCCAGCAATGATCACTGTCTGGCCAGGTTGGGTCAGACAGTGATGGCATATCTTTTGTCAATTCTGACACATCTGCTACTATCGCGCTCATTCAGCTTCAACGCAGTATAATTTTTTATGTGGCAATGTCCGTTGTGCCAGCGTGCACTTGATACCCAAAGTAAAACCTGGCAATGCGCCGGCAAGCATAGTTTCGATCGGGCCAAAAGCGGCTATGTGAATCTGTTGCCGGTACAAAATAAACGTTCATTACAGCCTGGCGATGACAAGCCCATGTTACTGGCGCGCCGCGACTTTCATCAGGCCCAGGGCTATGGCCCCCTGATGGCGCATGTAAGTGACCTGTTGACGGCACAGCTGCCAACTTCGAACGACATTTATCAGCTTTATGAAGCGGGCTGTGGCGAAGGCGCTTATCTGAGTTTTATCACCCATGCGTTAACCCAGCGAGGCCTTCATATAAGTGCAGCGGGTAATGATATTGCTAAAGTGGGCGTCGAAATGGCAGCCAAAAAACATCAGCAGGCTCAGTTTGTGGTCGCCAGTAACTTTTCTTTGCCGCTCACAAATCACTCCCAGGATGTGATTTTGCAGGTGTTTGCTCCAGGCAGTACCAGCGAATATGCCCGGGTGCTGCGCCCCGGCGGATTGCTGGTAACCGTGGACCCGGGACCGCAGCATTTAACGGAGCTCAAAGCGATGGTCTATGACACCCCGCAGCAACATAGTGCACCTGAGCTGCTTGTTAAGCCATGGACATTACGTCAGCAAAGTGATTTGCAGTTTGGTGTCGACTTAACGGATGAGATCACCCGACACGGCTTGCTTAAAATGACTCCTTACACCTGGAAAGTAACCGCCGCACGCTACCAACAAATACATCAGCAACTGCATTCGGTTACCGCAGACTTTGTCATTCGCATCTGGCAGGCACCGCTATGAATGAGCCGGGAGCAGCACAAAATCGTCTGGCGTTTTTTGACCGTGATGGGGTAATCAACGAAGATCGTGGTTATGTTGGCAAAGTGCGCGATTTGCAGTTTATTGAGCCGGTATTCGAGGTTCTGCAGCAGGTGGTCAATGCCGGCTTCTTGCCCGTTATTGTGACCAACCAGTCAGGGATAGGTCGCGGATATTACAGCGAAGCCCAGTTCCATGCACTATCGCGGCATATGCAACAGATATACAGTCACCACCATCTGCCTTTTATCCCGGTATATTATTGTCCGCATCATCCCACTGCCGGTTTGAAAGACTATAAGGTGTCTTGTGAATGCCGAAAACCGGCGCCGGGTATGTTATACCGGGCCGCCAGGGAGCTGCATGGCAACCTGTCGCAAAGTATCTTACTGGGTGACAGCTGGCGCGATATTGAAGCTGGCGCCGCGGCTGGGTTGCCGGCTCAGTGTTTCATTAATAGCAGCGCGCCACGGGCTTTCGAGCTTAACCATAGCCGGGTATTTCATGCTACTTCAGTGCCGGCGGTCCCGGCACTGATACCAAAGATTATTGCGGCGTCGAAAAGCGGGTCAGATGCTTGATGGCGGTGCTCAGTAAATCGACATTCAGATTGTCATTACTGCGCTGACCGGTGCGCATGTCAGTGATCTCATAGCCGCCATTACTCAACACTTCGATACGTTGATTATTGTGCATCACCACGATTTTGTCGCCACTGGTACTGACCACCCAGCCACGTGACGGACGAAGCAGATTGCGGCCGGTAGAATAGAAGTTAATCGGAGCGCTACATCCCAATGCGTTCAGTATGGTCGGCGCCAGGTCTTCGGTACTGGCAATGCGGGTATCAATCGCCAGGTTTGAATACAGACTTCCCTGGGCGGCGCTTGTTGAAGCATCAAACCCGGCAGCAATAATCACCTGATTGTTGCTTACCAGTTGCTGGTCAATGTAATCATCGATTTCTGCGCCGGGTAAAAAGGCCAGGTGCAAACCTGGATGCTGATTGGAAAGCGGTTGTTTAAAGCCTTCCAGCATATTATTCGGCAAGGCCGCGTCGGTATGGATGGAGACAGACATACCAAGGGCCACAGGCAATGCCAACAGCACCGGATTTTCCTGCGTCAGGGTGTCTTCATAAATCTCGGGGACACCGAACAGGGTGGTCATTATCAACCCTTCCAGCGTCGAGGCGGTGGAGAAATAATTCTTTTGCTCAGTCAACCCCAGACGGGTCAAATCCTGCAGCGGAGCATTGTCGGTCTGCACCACCAGCACCAGATTTTTTTTGGCCGCCACCGAGCAATATACCGGCTTAAGCGGATAGGTGATTTTGTGTATCTGCGGGTCAAACTGTAGCTCTTTACGTTCCTGGTAGCGAGCCAGGTCGAGCAGCCCGTAACGAGACATCGTTGTTTTAGCGGTCGCCGGATATGATAACGGAAACATGTTGTCCTGTTTGATCACTGGCTGGTACAACCGGGCATCGGCCCAGACATGGATGGCATGGCTGGCCACAAAACAGACAATAAAGAAGGTGGACACCGGGGTGCCGATATGTTTTTTCTGCAATCGCTCAATTCGTTTCCAGATTGCATTGGCAAGAATAAGCTGAAAACCAAACCAGACAATAAAGAGCAGGGCCAAGAATCCCCAGTCTTGCAAAGAAAACTGACTGAACTGAGTCTGTGCCTCGCTTTTTAACAGCGGCGCTGAGCTAAAGCCAATATGATAGCCGGTGCGATTGTAAAGCAATGCATCAAAGGCCAGTAGGGCAAGGCCTACGGCGGCTATAATGGAGGCGGCGGTTTTTATCACCCTGGGGCTCACCGCCAGGTAGCACAATGGCAGCACAAAAATAACAAAACCAAAAAAGGTCATAAAACTGATATGACCAAACCAGTTGGCAAACAGGTAGCCGGTGCCTATAACCGTATCGGGAAACGGTGACGAAAAAATAAAAACAGAGGCAATGGTAATGGCAATAGCAATATTAACCAGGGCAAACCAATGGCCCCAGTTAACCAGCTTAGTGACCCGCTGCCGACGTGGAGATTCAGCTAAAATCATGGGCAACCGTTATTATTTATTAATACTTTTAACCAGCACCCCGGCAAACTTTTCTGCCATGGCTGCGCGGTCGGCAAGTTTCACCTGGGTATTGAAGATATGGGTAATGGCGTTACCTAAAACCATCAATGACAGATCGCGGTCCGCGTGGTGTTCTTCCAGCGTACTGAGTACCTGATTCATGATTTTTTCGAAGTCCGCGGTTTGGTAACGGCTTTGTTGCGGCATGGCTGCGCCTCTTTTGCTGAAATCTTTAATAAAAAGAATGGTAAGATAGATACATGGATTATAATCGTTGTTTGAGTGATAACAATCATTCATTCATAATTCCACACATTCCCTAGCGTAAAATTCAAAATTTAAACCACAGGATGCCCTTTTTACTATGAGCGCACTGATTCACCACTTTGTTGTCCATCGGCTGATTGTAAACAAAGAGGAAAAACTGCAGGCCGTGCCAAGAGATGCGTGTTTGCCGGTTACCCCGGAAATTGAACATCTTGCCCACCAGATAAACCACAGCTTCAATTCTAAGCCGGGTAAAGGAGTGGGCCATTTTGTCAGTGATGCCAGCCATACCGATGGCTCAGAAGAAAAAGACGCTGACGGCTTTGCCCGGCAACTGCACCAGTTTATTGCCAAACAGAATGAAGGCACCGACGATCTGGAGCGCGAGTTTCATCAGTTGTCAGTGGATGCCAGCCAGCGCCTGATAAAGTCGCTCACCGATACCGGCTCGGTTGAAACCGGGTTTTTAATCTTTTGTCAGTATGAATTTCTGGCCACCCAGTATCTGATGGTCGCGCTGTTAAATACCCGTTCTCATGTTGAGGTAAGTCAGGAGCTTAACCTGGCCTCGCGCGAACATCTGGACCTGGCCAAAATGCAATTAGCGGTGCGCATTGATCTGACCCAGTTACAGATTCAGCCAGAGCAGCAGCGTTATATCAGCTTTATCAAAGGGCGTATGGGACGAAAAGTGTCCGACTTCTTTATGGACTTTATTGGCTGTGAAGAGCTGGTCGATGTTAAACAACAGAACAAGCAGCTGATTTCTTCAGTGGATGCGTACCTGGCGTCTGAAAATCTTGATCGCGAAGAACAGCAACAGCATCGGGATGAAGTGAAAAGTTACTTTAAAGAAAAAATAGACAGCGGGGAAACTTTGTCGGTTAGTGAGCTGTCATCACGTTTGCCTGCCGATGAAGCTGCCAGTCATTCCTTTGAGCAGTTTACTCAGGGCCTGGCCACCCCCCTGGAAAAAGACATACAGCCTGATCCGGCGGCCCTGAGGCAGCTAGCGAAATTTTCAGGCGCCGGCGCCGGGGTCAGTGTCAGTTTTGAACGAAAGCTGCTTGGCGAACGGGTTATTTATGATCCCGTCAGCGATACCCTGACAATTAAAGGTATTCCGCCAAACCTTAAAGATCAGCTCAGCAGACAATCGGGTGGGGAGCCGCAGGGCTCTGGCGAGTGAGTATCGTGAAAATTTCACGTATACTGCGTATCAATTTAATAAGGCTGTAAGGGCATTATGCAACTTTTTGTAAACGATCTGACCGTAATGGACTTCTCCTACCTGTGCCCGCGTCGGGGTATGGTAGGTGAAAGCTGGATTGTCGATGTGATTTTAGACGGTAACCTGAATGATGAAAGCATGATTCAGGACTTTGGTAAGGTTAAGAAAAACCTGAAAAAGCTGATCGACGAGTATGTTGATCATAAGTTGTTAGTGCCGTTGGATTACACCGGCAGCACGGTGACGCATCGCAGTCAGGATGAACAGGTTGAAGTGCGCTTTGAAAGCGACGACAACAAAATTATCCAGTTGTTTTGCCCGGCAGAAGCTTATGCATTTGTGTACGCCGCTGAAGTCACCATGGCGTCGGTGGGTAATTATCTGCGCGAGGTTATTGCTACGCATTTACCGGATAATGTGGCCAATATTGATCTTAAACTGCGTCCTGAACAAATCCTCACGCCGTTTTATCATTATACCCATGGGTTGAAAAAACACGACGGCAATTGCCAGCGTATCGCCCATGGTCATCGCTCTAAAATTGGCATTATTATTGATGGCCAGGACTGCCTGGAATCACAGCAATACTGGGCGCAGCGTTGGCAGGATATTTATATCATCAGCACTGAGGATTTAATCGAGTATAGCCAACTACAGGCCAGTGGTACGGTGGAAAATCCGGATGAATACTATTGCTGTGCCTATGAGTCCTCTCAGGGTTATTTCGAACTTGTTATCCCGCGCTCTGCCTGCGAAGTTATTGAGACGGATTCCACGGTAGAATGTCTGGCTCAGTATGTGTATAACGAGCAGAAAAAACGCAGTGGTAATAGTTCGTTACAGGTTATGGCTTATGAAGGCGTGGGTAAAGGCGCAATAGTAGGGGACTAATATGTATCAGCTTGCAGGCGTATTGTTGGTAATGGTAAGCCTGGTCTTCAGTCTTGGTACCAGGGCTGATACCAGTGAACTGGTATTAAACGGAACGCTTACCCAGGGTAGCCTGATACGGGCGCAGTTGCCCCCCGGCAGTAAGGTGCAGCTAAATGGTGAAACCTTACAGCAAAATGCCCAGGGTAAGTTTGTCTTCGGATTTGACCGTAGTGCCAGCCTTGAGCATACCTTGAGCTGGCAGTTGCCAGATGGCGGGGAGAGCCGCCGTACCCTAACGCTTACCGAGCGTGATTATGTTACCCAGCGCATTGATGGCCTGGATCAGAAAATGGTGACGCCGCCTGAGGCGGTGTTAAAACGCATTCGCAAGGACAGCGTTAATGTCGCAAAAGCCCGCGCCAGTACTTCTGATTTGGATGCGGTGTTCACCGGCTTCATCTGGCCGGCTGCCGGGCCGATCACCGGGGTGTATGGAAGTCAGCGGATTTTGAACGGCAAACCCAGCCGGCCCCATTACGGGGTGGATGTGGGCGCACCGACTGGCACCGACGTAGTGGCTCCGGCGTCGGGCGTAGTCACGCTGGCCGATGATTTGTATTATTCAGGCAACACCATCGTGCTTGATCACGGCATGGGGGTCTTCAGTACCTTTTTGCACCTGGACTCGATGACGGTCGCCCTGGGCGATACGCTCACCCAGGGCGAAAAACTGGGTGAGATAGGCGCTACCGGCAGAGCCACCGGCGCTCATCTGGACTGGCGAATCAATCTACATAAGCAGCGCCTTGATCCGGCGCTGCTGGTGCCGCCTCGTCAGTAACTACCCGGCCCAGGGCGCAAAAAATCACGGTAAGGTACAACGCGTTCTGTGGCCAGCTGGCTTACTGATCAAGTCCTAACCAGTGTTGCAGTTTTTGCCGGTCTTCAATCGTGAAGTAACAGGCCTGCAGGCTGGCCTCACGCACCGGTAATGACAACTCGAGCAACCGGCCATCCCTGACCACCGTCAGCCTAATCTGCGCCTGGGTGGTGGTATTGAGCAGCCGTTGTAGCAGATTCTCGTTTACCACAAAATTATCCACCGCCAGCAAGACATCATTGATGTGCAAGCCGGCTTCACTGGCCGGGGTATCTGTATTAACCTGTACCACGGCAACCCCCATGGGCGCGGTCTTAACGGTGGCCCCCAGCAGGTGCGGGTGGCCGTTATTACCTACATTGGTACCACCTTTGTCGGCTGAATTCAGTTTTGTGCGATATTGCAAACACACCCCGATATCATCCAGCCACTGCGATAAATCGACATCCTCGGTGCCATAAACCACACGATCAAGATAATCACCTACATCAATGTTAAGTTTATCCTTGCACAACGTGGCGATAACATCGTCCGGGGTGCCTTGTTCGTCTTTTCCGTAATCATTCCACAGATGTTTCATCACCGTATCCAGACTATATTGATTGTCGCTTTGGCGACGAATCAAAAGATCCAGGCCCATCGCGATGATGCCGCCTTTGGTGTAGTAACTGACAATATGGTTGACCGAACTGGCGTCCTGTTTGTAGAAACGGGTCCAGGCATCAAACGACGACGCCGCCGCACTTTGCACATGCCGGCCGCCGCCGTGCAGTAACCGGGTCAGATTCTGACCGACAATTTCCAGGTACTTGTCGGCACTAATTAAGCCGGTACGCGCCAGGGTCAGATCGTCATAAAAGCTGGTGAAGCCTTCGTATATCCATAGTTGTTCGGTAAACACCTCGCGCTGCAGGTCTGGCTGTATCAGCACCTGGGGGCGAATGCGTTTAACATTCCAGGTATGAAATAATTCGTGACTGCATAAACTTAAAAACGTGATGTATCCATCTGGCCGGGTGCTATGTTCATTTGGCAAGGGTAAATCAAAACGCGGATACAATAGGGCGGTGGAACTGCGATGTTCCAGGCCCCCAAACCCGGTATCGCTCAACAGTGTCATAAACACATAACGCTCTATAGGGTAGGGCTTTTCAAACAATGACAGATGATGCTGACAAATGGGTTTCAGATCCTGACAAATACGCTCAATATCCACCGGCGCATCACCGCTGAATAACACTTCAAACTCTATGCCATCCACAGTAAAACACTGGCTTTGTGCGATGCCGATAAACAGCGGGTGATCGATAAGCTCGGCGTAGCTTTCACAACAATAATGCCACTGCCCAGGGGTGTGACCATTATTGGGGCTGGCTGTTTGCAGGCGTTGTTCTGCCGGGGTTGGATTATCATCTTGTGGCATGCTGGTGTGGATTTGCCAGGCAGCGGTTGGCGGTTTATCGACACTAAGGGTCAGCGGCGCATTTTCCAGCCCCTGAATCTGCAAAAATACTGACGTGCCGTTGCAAAATGCGTATTGGTCGTTGATATAAGCAGAGCGCACTGATAAATCAAACGCAAATACGGTGTAATTGATAATGACGGTCTGATTAGGGCAGTGATATTGCCAGGTCTGCTTGTCGCATTTTTCCAGCGGTACGGCCTCCCCGGATTCCCGGACGGCATTGATTTTGATGATGTGACGGGCAAAATCACGAATCATGTAGCTGCCGGGGATCCAGGCGGGTAAGGTCAGCGTGGTAACAGGTTTGGAGCGCGCCGGAACGCAGACACTTACTGCAAAGGTGTGGTCGCTGACAGAATCTATCGCCAGGGTGTAATGAGGGGTAGTACAGGGTTGAGCAACAGAAGATTGAGTCATAACTTGTCCGTAACGCTGATAATAACTCTATGATGCCCAACCTAATTTGTTTTGTCAGTATCTGAAAACTGTGCTTGAATTAAAAAATCACATTACAGGTTATAATAAAGGTAACCCCGGTTATGTTATCAGACTCTGATATTGCCTTGTTAAAAGCGCTGCAACCAGGTACCACAGTCGATGTGCAGATAACCACCCCCACTGCACCCAAACGTCTTAAAACCCATTATATCGGTCTTGATATGGACCATGCGGTGCTCTTCAGTGTGCCTAACAATAATAAATGGGGGGCCGTGCGGGATTTGCTGTTAACTGACAACACCCTGGTGGTGCGCTACGTGCTCGAAGGCATGCAGGGTAAGGTCATCGCGTTTAAAGTAAAGATACTGAGATTTTTACAACACCCCGTGCCCATGCTTATCACCAGTTTTCCGGAGCGTATTGAGTCCCAGGGGCTTAGAGTTGAAGAGCGTGGGCAGCTTGGTATTGCGGTGGCCATCGTCGAAGATGAAAAAAGCCTGATACCGGCCAGTATTGTTGATCTAACTTCTAAAGGCTGTCGACTCGGCGTACTGGTGGAACAGGAACATGAGCCTATAGAGGTTAACGAGATGTTAACATTTCGTTGTAAACTGGATGGAAAAAGCGTTAATATCATTGCGTTAGTTAAAAATTATACACAGGAAAATCGCTATCTGTTTTACGGTTTGCAATTTGAATCCGGTCAGCAGGCAGTGGAAACGATGTTACAACGGTATAGCCTGTACCATAACTGAATCTGCAAGTATCGCCGTGATTTACCAGGGGAAACGCAAATGCGTCAGATAGAACATTTACTTTCGCGCTATTCCGAAAGCCATCAAAATCGCACCAATGTGCTTATTCACGCCGTTGCGGTGCCGAGTATTTTCTTTGTGACCCTGGGCTTATTATGGTCCATTCCGGTGCCTCAATGGTTAGCCGTTTACAATGTGACCTGGGCCCACCTATTATCGGTGCCAGTGTTGTTTTATTATTTTTCACTGTCCGGCCCGATTGGCGCCGCGATGGCCCTTCTGACGCTGGCGTGTTTTGGCGGAATTACGGTATTACAGAGCCTTGGCATCAGCGTCTGGCAATTTTGCCTGACCTTATTTGTGGTCATGTGGATGCTGCAATTTGTAGGGCACAAAATAGAAGGTAAAAAACCTTCGTTCCTGGAAGATTTACGATTTTTGCTGGTAGGGCCTGCCTGGTGGTGGGTGCATTGGTTGAAACGACTGAATATCAGTTATTAGTGAATTACGGTTCCTCCGTTCGGAAGTAAACGATGTGCGACCAGCAACCCGAGAGTTACGACTAAATTACCATGTCGGTGCAATATCATGCGTATAATCACATTAGAACATTTTTATCGGTAGTTATGTGAGCCGCTGGCAACGACTTTTTGAAAGCAATGAACGACTTTTCTGGGCTTTGCACAGCATGGGCTGGGCGGGATTTGCGCTGGTGTATTACATCGGCTCGTTCTTGCATGATGTACGTTCCATCTGGGTATTTATCATTCTGCTAAACGCCTACGCCGGCTGGTTACTCACTATTCCTTTGCGTTATGTTTTCCACTGGGCCCGCCGTTTACCCCCCTTAAAAATGCTTGGTGCTGTGGTGTTTTCCTGTTACGTGGTGGCACTGGTATGGGCGGTGGTCAAAAACATCAATTATTGGGAAATATACAAACATGGTTACCGGCCCGATGCCTGGTATATGTATTTCACCAACACCATCAACTCCCTGATCATGGTGGGATGCTGGAGTGGTCTGTATTTTGGCATCAAGAATTTCCAGATGCTGCAAAAAGAAAAGCAAAATGCGTTGAAAGCCAGCACCATGGCGCATCAGGCGCACATAAAGATGTTACGTTACCAGCTTAATCCGCACTTTTTGTTTAATACCCTCAATGCGATTTCCACCTTGATTCTGCTTAAAGAAAACGACACCGCTGAAGCAATGGTGTCGCGCCTGAGCAACTTTTTGCGCTATTCTCTGGATAATGACCCGATTAAGCGGGTCGCACTTGAGCAGGAAATCAAAGCCTTGCGTTTGTATCTTGAAATAGAAAAGGTGCGCTTTGATGATCGCCTTGAAGTACACTGGGATATTGAACCTGGCTGCGAAAGTGCGCTGGTTCCCAGCATGATTTTGCAACCCCTTGTTGAAAATGCAATTAAACATGCCATATCTAAACTGGAAGAAGGCGGCAGACTGGCGATAACAGCCCGCTGCTTTGGGAACGATTTATTAATGGACGTCGCGGATAATGGCCCGGGCGCTGACATCAAAGATGGACAGCTGGCTCGGGAAAACGGCGTTGGTCTGGTAAACATCAGGGAGCGTTTGCAGTCGCTATATCATCGTAATTTTGCTTTTTCCATAGAGCATAACCAGCCAACCGGTGTCAGGGTGAGACTGCGCATTCCCTACGAAGTAAAAGACGCAATACATGACTGAGCTAACAATAAAAACCATTATTGTGGACGATGAACCCTTAGCACGTCGCGGTTTGCGCGCACGTCTGGAGCGCCACAGTGATGTCGAAGTGATCACCGAGTGTCAAAATGGCCTGGATGCCGTGAGCGCTATCTCTCAACATCGACCGGATTTGGTATTTTTAGATATACAAATGCCCGGCCTCAATGGCTTTCAGGTAATCCATAAACTACGGGAGCTGAATCAGCCGATTCCGCTGATTGTATTTGTCACCGCCTATGACAGCTATGCCATTAAAGCATTTGATGTGCATGCTCTGGATTATCTGTTAAAGCCGGCCGACGATGAGCGGCTGACCGAAGCACTGGATAAGGTCAGAGATTACCTGACCAATCAACATCAGGATGAGCAGTCACGCAAGCTGGCCTGTCTGGTGGCTGATTTGACCGGTGATGACTGTGAGGAAATTTTAAGAAAACTCGCCAAAGGCGAAGCCATTGAAACCAATCCGTATCCGGAAGTGCTGGCGATAAAAGATGGCTCTGAAGTGACCCGGGTGGCGGTGCAGGACATTCAGTGGATAGATGCTGCCGGCGATTATATGTGTGTGCACGCAATTGATGGTATGCATATTATGCGCAAAACCATGAAAGAACTGGAGCAGGAGCTTAATCCCCAGTGGTTTGTGCGGGTGCATCGCTCCGCCATTGCCAATATTCGTTTTGTGAAAAAGCTGGTAAGCCACATCAGCGGCGAATATCACCTTATTTTACAAAATGATACCGAACTAAAAGTGAGCCGCAGCCACCGCGATAAGGTGAAAGCGGCGATGAAGCTGTAGTTAATCGATATAGCGCTGGTTCATCAGATGTAAGGCCGTTTTGCAGGCATCCTGACCCAGCGTTTTCTGATTCTGCCAGGTTTCTTCCAGCGGCACCGTGACCAGCCGGTCATTCTGAATGCCCACCATAACATCACTGATATTTTTACAGGCCAAATCCACCGCAAAGGTACCACTTTTAACGGCCAGTATCCGATCCTGGCTTACCGGCGAACCGCCACGCTGCACATGGCCTAATGTCACTGGTTTTGCTTCCAGCCCGGTGGTATCAGCCACCTGTTTACACAGTGCATTAACGCCGTTTGGCCATAGGTTTTCAGCCAGCACGATGACATAACTCACCGGGCCTCGTGATTGCTGGCGCTGAATAATCTGTTGTTTGATTTGTTGCAAACTGGCGCTGGCATCCTCAAACAGTTCCGGTACCAGTACAAAGTCAGCGGCCGATGCCAGCGCAGCGCTCATGCCCAGAAAACCGGCATGGCGGCCCATGACCTCTACCACAAAAACCCGGTCAAAAGCATCGGCGGTGTCGCGTACCTTATCAATCGAACTCACCGCGGTTTCGATGGCAGTGTAGTAACCGATGGTGGCATCGGTACCATCTACATCGTTGTCGATGGTACCGGGAATCCCGATAATCTGTCCCGGCCAGTGTTCTTTTAAGGCGTGGGCGCCATGAAACGAACCATCCCCCCCAATCACGATAAGAGTATCGATGCCCGCAGCGTTAAGATTATCGGCAGCTTGTTTGCGCACCGCCGACTGGCGAAACTGCTCGCAACGGGCGCTATGTAATATAGTGCCGCCCTGTTGAATAAGGTTGTGCATACGCTCGGCGTTTAAAGTGATGCGCTCGTTGTCCAATAAACCGTTAAAGCCGCGTAAATAACCCGACACATCATAACCTGCTCGTTCAGCATTGAGCACCACGGCTCTGATACAGGCATTCATTCCTGGTGCATCTCCGCCGGAGGTAAGCACTGCCAAATGTTTTGTCATATTCTGTAACCTTCAATTAACTGACTTATCGGTTCATCATGCTATTCTGGATTAAAAATAAGTTGTTGCTGGTCTGTTTTTCGGCCCCAGAGTGCCTACGGTAGTTAGCGCACGATAACAAACAATCAAAATTACTACGCGACAACGGCTCAATTGTTTTACCTTAGCAGGAAACATGATGAAAAAATGGATTATTGTTTTTACCCTGATGCTGGTTTCAGGATGCTCATCAAAACTGGCATACGATAATATTGACTGGCTTGTTTACTGGTACATGGATGACTATGTGGAGCTGACCGATGAGCAGGAGGACATGTTTGATGCACACCTGCACCGCTGGATAGACTGGCATCGGCAGGAACAGCTGGATTTGTATCTTAAACAGCTGCAAACCCTCAACCGCCAGGTCAGTAATAAGCAATTGAATAAAGAAACGATTGCAGGGCATCTGCAGCAAACCAGGGAGCATGTTGCCACCTTGCGTCAAAAGCTTGCACCTGATCTGGCGCAATTAGCGGCCCGCCTGAATGATGAACAAGTCATCTATCTGTTTGCAGCCATTGAAAAAGAAAACCGCGAAAGAGAAGAAGACCTGGCCGAGACCATGGAGGAGTCGGACGAAGAACGATTCGAACGCCTGACTGAAGAAATGGAAGACAATTTTGAAGAACGGCTGGGCGATCTGACCGACGAACAGGAACAAGTACTACAGACCTATGCACCGGCATTTCATCGCTCCGATAAAAACTGGCTTAAATACCGCCGGGATATGCAAAGTGATGCACGCCGGTTATTCGCCAACCGAACAAATCCGGACGACTTTGTTCAGCAGCTAACTGATCTGATCAATAACCCAGACCGCTATCGATCGGATGAATATTTACAGCAGCGAGAAGAAAACCGGGAAGCTTATCTGGACATGGTGACGCAGATTGTGCAGTTAATGACACCACGTCAGCGGGAGCACGTGGTAGATGAAATTAACGATTTGATTGAAGATATTCAGGATATGCAGCAAGGCTGAACCTGATGTCGGATACCTTCACCCGGCATCAGCATGCCCAAGGGCGATGGCTGGCGCTTGTTATTGGCGGCGTATGGTTGTACCAGGGACTGGTACCCAAAATACTGATGCTGGATGCCACCGAGCAGGCGCTGGTAGGCGCGCTTGGGGTGACCGGCTCCTGGCAGCCCGCTTTGGTCTATTTGGCAGGCATCGCAGAGATGGTATGGGGCCTGATCTTTGTATTTGGGTATCAGCAGCGCACCATAGTTTTGCTCAATGGGCTGGCACTGGTGCTGTTGATAGCGCTGGTCGCCGTAGCTGCGCCGGTGTATCTGACCACCGCCTTTAATGCACTTACCTTCAATGTGGCTATGCTGGCACTTAATGCACAAGTCTGGATGTTGCTACATCATAAACTTTACTGAATCTGTTGTACCGCTTTGTAAAGCAGTCTGCTAAGCTACAAATCACTGTATTGTCGAATAAACTTCTGATTTTGTCAGATTTTGGCCCTGGGTAGTGGCCGCAGCCGGGATAACCCCTGTGCCGCTACCACTGTGGTTTTAAACCTTTGTCTGCCTAGCAGGTCTAAATCTCACTTACAGGCGTGGAGGCACCATGCACAAACATGAGCAGCTTGATTACGTAGAATGGCCAGCAGCCCGGTTGGCCGCCACTAAGGCTTTTTTCGAAACGGTGTTTCAGTGGCACTTTACTGATTACGGGCCTGACTACACCGCCTTTTCGACCCCGGTGTTAAGCGGTGGGTTTTATCGGGCCGAACAGGCCAGCCAAACCGCCAAAGGTGGCGCCTTGTTGGTGTTTTACAGTCAGCAGATTGAACAGACCCAGGTAAAGATAGAAAAAACGGTGGCACCATCAGCCGCCCGGTTTTTGATTTTCCCGGCGGCTGTCGGTTTCACTTTCTGGAACCCAGCGGCAACGAATTTGCGGTGTGGTCGGAACAATTATGCGTCTCCAGTGTGGTTTAACAAGGAACCCGATTTATTCTTATTTCAATGCTTAACAGCGCATGCGGCCGCGGTGCAACGATAATGTCTGCAACCATAATGTCAGACACCAAAAAGGGTGGTCTTTGCGCGCTGGGGTGTATATGGTTATTGGGCCTGACCGGCTGTACGTCATCGTCACCGCCCCCCGCCCGGTGAATACCGTCGTTGGGGTATGGCAGGTTAATACTATCGGTGAAAAGGCGGTTATTCCAACGTCCCCCGTGACCCTGATGCTCAATCCCACCGGGCGGGTTCGTGGCTTCTCCGGCTGCAGCCAGTACAGTGGCAGGGGCAGTATGAATGATGAAATGGCCACCTTTGCCACGCCAGCCAGTACCGCGCAAAATTGTATTGAGGGTCTGGCCAGCCAGGAGCGCAGGTTATTCAGCGCCCTGCAAAGCGCCCATCATTATCGCTATACCACCGGCACTGCGCTTACGGTATATAACGATAATGATGAAACTGTACTGACGTTAAAACAGACCGACCAGGTCCTGCCTGAGGCCAAAACCAATGAGACTCAGTATATTTGTGAAGGCGCAGGCGTGGTAACGGTGCGTAATGTAAGTGAACAGGTGATTGAACTGACCATTGCTCAGGAACAGCCCTTATTGTCTAAAACTCGCAGCCCGAATGGTTCGCGTTATGCGGGCAAAGAAATCATATTTCACCATCATCAGGGCGAAGCGCTGTTAGAATACGAGGGCCAGCGTTTTGGCTGTCAGCAACGTTAACCCGGCTATTATCGCTTTGATGCGCAAGCCTCAAGCAGGCGGTTGATATCGGTTTGTAATGCCATAAATTTTTGTTCAAATTGAGACTGTATTGGCATCTCTTCGATTAATCGTGTCAACCGCCGGCATTCAACAGCCAGGTCCCGCTCAGGCTTACTTTGCTTGTCTGCCAGTTTTAATATGCACTGCAGTAAATTCAGCGCGACGCCGGTATTAACCGGCGCGTAATGCTGCGCCTGGGTAAAGGCAGTGCGGGCCTCCGCAAACTTGCCTTGTTGATACAAGCCAATTCCTTCGCGATTGAATTGGGTATAGGCCTGCTGCGCACCCGCGGCCTTAGCGGCAGCCTGTGCCACCGCAAAGGCACTATTATCATCCAGGGCATCGTGCTGGGCCGCCAGCAACTGGGTAATCGGTTGAGCCTGTTCGTACTCCCCCAGATCCAGCATTACTTTTAACGAGTCGGGCGCATAATACCAAGGATAAGCCTCGTATTGCTGTGCAATTGCTGTTTGAGAAAGAAACAACGCACGCTTGGCATCCATTTTATTGTTGTCCAGGGTGGCCATCCGGGCCAGCATAACCTGCTCAAAGATACCGTAATCAAAGTCGCCGGCTATGCGGGCAATATCTTCGTTGTGACGCCCCCGTTGCAACTGCAAAAGCGCATCCTGCTGGTAGCGGTTTTTTTGCTGCTTATCCTCGGTATATTCGGCGACATCCAGCATACTGCGAATGTAACCGCACCAGTGTGAAATATGCTGATGCACGGTACGTTTGGATAAGTTCCAGATGGCCAGACAGGCTTCATGGGCCAGCGGGTAGTTGTGGTTTTGGCGGGCTAGCTGACAGGCACTGTGATGGTGGGCGATAGAATACGGGGAGAGCTTTATCGCCTGATTGATAGCGTCAATGGCTGCCTGGCCCTCATCGATAGCTTGTCGGGCATGGGCGATAATACTATAAGCTTCAGCGCTGAAGCGATTGGCGCTTAACACCTGCTCAGCCAATTCAATAGCCAGGTCGGCCTTACCCAGCTTAAGATACGTTCTTGCCAGGGCGGTGGTTACCCACTGCGCCTGCGGGCCATCTTCGTAAGGAGCCAATAGGGCCAGCGCCTTTTGATCGGCGCCGCTTTGCCAATAAAGCTCAACCAATAGCTGCTCAGCACTGTGGCGGTAATGGTGGTCGCTATCGATGATCTGTTTACCGGCTTCAATGGCCTGGGGGACATCTTTATCAAAAATTGCACTATAGACAGGCAATAATGCCTGCCGCTTTCGCCAGGCGCGGGCTATGCGGGTTTTTAGCTGCATCTGAGAAAAGGGTTTAATCAGATAATCATCTGGGCGCCGCTCAATTGAGCCCAGCACTACCGGCCGTGCGCTATCTGCGCTAATGAGTATACAAATGCTGCTGGGCAATATCAGCTGTGACAACCGCAACTCTTCTACCAGCTCGAATCCATTCTTGCGCTCTGCCTCTAAATGAAGATCGGCTATTACAATATCAAAGGTCTGTTTTCGACAAAGGGTGAGGGCCTGCTCTGCGGACGATTTTGTTACCACCTCATTGCAGCCCATTGAAGTCAGCAACCCTTTCAGCATCAGCAAAAAAGGTCTCTGATCTTCAACAATTAACACACGTTTATCGGCATATTGCATAGCTGGTAAGGTATCACGCGGACATAAAAATATGCCGTAGTATAACGAGGCTTTGCGGGCATTACCGTTTTATACAGGTATACATTAAAGAACACGGAGTATGGACCGATATAAGCATAGTAGTTTTATAACAGGTGTTTTTTGGTGTCTCAGGTAGATCTCACACAACCCCCAGTCAAACCGGCTAATCACGAATGGCAGGGCAGCTTAGGTCGTGCTACCGCTTCCAACGCCTTGTTTTCGCTGTATCTGGCGATGCAAATGCAGCCTGGTAATGAGCCAGCCGGGCGCTTTACCCAAGACGCCGAAGCAACCGTAACCGACACCGAGCTATTAACGCGCCTTAATCACTATCGTCGTGCTCCGCTTGCCTTTGAATCTCAGCATCTGCCGGCGGCAAAGATTAATAGTCAGCTGGTGGCCAGTCAGGATACAGCCGGTTTGTCCTTGTGGCAGGCTATGCATCCTGAACCTCTGGCCTCAAAAAATAATCCGGCGTACCTTGAGCCTGAAATTGTGGCAAATTGCAGTCTGGCCACCCAAGTTTATCTTAAACAAAGCAGACCCGCTGCTACACAGCACTGCGACGCCTCGCTGATGAGTGATATTATAGAAGGTTCAGGCAGTTTGCTGCAGGCCTGATTTGAGTTAAAAGCGTCTTTTTGCTATATTGCGCGCGCATTTTTGCACTGGTTTTACGTTCCAACTAGCAAAGGTAACTCTCTCTATGTCCAAATATATCGTTTGTGCGATGTACAAATTTGTTGCGCTTGAAGATTTTGAGCAGCTGCGCGCCCCCCTTTTGGCTGAAATGGAAAAACAAGGTATCAAAGGCACCTTGTTATTGGCTCACGAAGGCCTTAACGGCACGGTGTCAGGCACCCGTGAAGGAATTGATAATCTGATTGCATGGCTAAACCAGGATGAGCGGATTAATCCGTTATCCTGCAAAGAGTCCCTGCATGAAGAACAACCTTTTTATCGCACCAAAGTGAAGCTCAAAAAAGAGATTGTGACAATGGGGGTAGAGGGGATAGATCCACGTCGTACCGTGGGCACCTACGTCAAACCTAAAGACTGGAACGACCTTATCAGCGATCCCGAGGTATTTGTGGTAGATACCCGTAATGATTACGAAATTGATATTGGTACCTTCGAGCACGCGGTGGATCCCAACACCAAAACATTTCGTGAGTTTCCGGCGTTCGTCAAAGAAAATCTTGACCCTCAGAAACACAAAAAAGTCGCCATGTTCTGCACCGGCGGTATTCGCTGCGAAAAGTCTACTGCCTATTTAAAAGAGCAGGGCTTTGATGATGTCTTTCATTTAGAAGGCGGTATTTTGCAGTATCTGGAAGATGTCCCTAAAGAAGAGTCGCTATGGAAAGGCGATTGTTTTGTGTTTGATAACCGGGTGGCAGTAAATCATGATTTGCAGAAAAGCCAGTATGACGCCTGTTATGCCTGCCGGTTGCCAATCACCGCACAAGATAAAGAGAGTGAAAAATACGAAGCCGGAGTAAGCTGCCCGCATTGCTATGGTACCCACTCACCGGAGCAAATTGAACGTTTCCGGGAAAGGGAAAAACAGGTGCAGCTGGCCCGGGCCCGGGACGAAGAACATGTAGGTACTGAGGCTCGCGATGCCATGGAAAAACGCCGTCGTGAAAAAGCCGAAGCACAACGACAAAGAGCTTTGGCCGCAGATAAAAATCAGGCGTAGACAGCACGTATTCAGGGCGTTACACTTTAGTCATTAAGTTAGTTAATAGGGATTATCAGTGAACGCCCAACTTTCAGAAGAAAAGGTTGCCGAAATAAAAAGCGACTTTAGTTTTTTCGACCGTGATGGTAATGGTCAAATCGATTTGCTCGAGTTTATCGAGCTTCTTACCGTGCTTTCGCCAAAAACCAAGGCGAGCCATGTGGAAGAAGGCTTCAAACTGATTGACAGTAACAACGACGGTTATATCGACTTTGAAGAGTTTCTTGAATGGTGGCAGGAAGGCTGGTGGGAATACTAGTTTTCATTCAGGATATCTGAATAGTCCGCATCCGGCTCAGGCCCCCGGCCACTTGGTGCGCTATAACAAAATTCAAACGCCCGCTAACCTGGTTAGCGGGCGTTTTTTGTGGCTCTTGCCGGGCAGTTACAAACGTTCAGGCAGTGCTGGTTATGCAACAATATCTTCATTCTGCCCCTTGGCATCAGGTGAAGGGATAGGTTGTTCAGCCAGGGTTTGGCTTTTGTAAAGCCGGCTGTTTCAGACTTGTTGCCTGATATTGAGCTACCTCAAACATGCCAACAGGCTCCAGACTTCAAATATTGTGGCCCCAGACTGCTGAGTCAAACTGTTGTGCCAGACCAATAGACCCGGCCGTTAGGGCTGGTGGCAACAACCACCACAACTGCCATCTACCTCGTATAACACTAACGCCTCAAAGGGTGCTCTTCTTTATGCTCCGCAATTTCACCGGGCCTGCGAGCCCGCCTGGTTCCAAAACCGCGAGCTTGTGTATATACGCTTGATACCGTGCGGCTACAAACAATAGTGGCCCGGCTAATCGTTGAAAGCCATCAATGGACACTCACTCATTAGAGCCATCAATGGACACTCACCCTTGTGCCGTCAAAGCCGTCAATGGACACTCACTCATTTAATCAGTCATTAACCTGCCTCCGGCTGCGTACCGAGCAAAACTGGAAAACTCTAATTTAGAACTGTGTCATTAATGGGGAAGTGGACATAAGCACTATAAGAAACTATCGTAACGTTTAAATAGCTTTAAGATTCAGGTGACTAAATTTCTTGTGGACTAAATCCAGGCTTACGCGTGTGCCAAACTGTTGTTCAACCCCTTCTACCATCCAGTGCCACTGCGCCTGTGAAAGCCCGGTATTTTTAAGAATCGATGCTGAGTTTATACCCCGGCTGGATTTTTGGGGAAGAAACTGCCCACAGGTAAGATTAACCAGCGCGAGATAATCTTGTAAAAGGAAGGGTAAGGGAGAAGATGCAGAAGGATTGTCGGCCTCCGCAAATGGACATAAACCCCGAGGTTGCTGATTCTGCTTCACTGCCTGGAGTCGTTTTTTGATACTGGTATGACAGGAACCTTGAGGTGTGGTTGCTAAGCCTGCGCGTACCGGGTTCAAATCCACGTATGCCATACACGCGGCCAGCGCGGCTTCATCCAGTAATGCCTGAGATTTGAATCGCCCCTCCCAAAAGCGGCCGGTGCAATTATCTTCTTTATTTGCCTGCCGGGCGATGAATTCGTTGAGCAGTCGCATAAACCAGCTGATGTCATGCAGGCGTGAACGATAAATCTCCGCGGTACTTTTCACCGCATCTGTTTCGGCTGTGGACATGCCTTTTCTTTCGGTGAGGTTTAGATAGCGGTTGGTCAGCACCGTGCCCTTATGAAGACGATGCCAGCGTTCTAGAACTTGTTCGGTCGACCACTGGCAGGCCGCTTGGCGGTCCACATGTAATACAACATGGGTGTGATTGCTCATGACCGCGTAAGCACAGATATCAATGGCGAATATAGTCCCTAAGAACAGCAGCCGGTCTTCCACCCATTGTCTTCGGTGCTCGTATGACTGTCCGGTATACTTGTCTTTGCCACACAGGAACGCGCGGCGCACGCAGCGGGAGACGCAATGATAATAAGGTGTTTGCGATAGCGATATCAGGGATTTTCGGGGAAGTGGCATAACTGGCAGCTCGGCTAAAGAACAAAGCAGTATAATGCCCGGCTGAGAGTAGTAAAAAAACTGTATCTAAAGCCGGTTAGTGCGTGTCTAGAAGGTCACAGAGGGTCATTCAGAGGCTTACCCCAGAGCGACATTTATCGCACAGATGGATGTCGTGGGAACAAGCCCGCGGAATTTTGTATGTTCCAAAAGAGATGGATGTCCAAATGTTGATGAACTAGTTACTTCATCTAACCAACTCCTGAGTGAGGTGGGTGTCCAAATATCAGACAGCATCATTTGGATCATCAAGCAATCATGACTATCGATTCTTTTTGATTACTTTCATGTGGGATATCCATGCGGTGATATAGCCCATCAGTGCTCCTATATGCGGGAAAATATCGGAAGAGACACCATCACTTTCATTACTCAAGCTCTTAGCCACAAAACTTCCGCCTATAATCAGCACCAGAAAAACAGTCAATGCGGTGTGAATATATCGATTTTCAAATGAAGCCTTAAACTTTGATTTAAAGGAGTTGTTAAAAGCCAGCATCCGCACAGCCTCTTCCAAGCTGGCAAAAAGGCTGATAAGCCAGTAGGTCACAAATGAAAAGACAAGCGATACGATCAATGATGACATAATGACCTCTACATAGCTTTTAGCATTGCTTCTAACCCATCACCTTGCCGGTCCACTCCCACCTCTTCGGACTAAAGAGTAATCAATCACACAAAACACTGGGTGAAACTTTTTCTGACCGAAGTCATCTATGCTGATAAATTGCTAATCGCAACAGGACTGAGCCGTAGGAGCCACCCATCGGGATGACGAACTCAGTTATTGAGGAGCCGCCACCCACTTCATTTGACAGGCGTAAGCGGTTATGTCACCGCTGCCTTAACCTGATACTGTTGCTGTAAATACAGCTTTTCAGACATAACCTTTACCAGAATTTCAATGGCGGTGTGCATGTCCTGGTAGCGAAGATACAAGGGGGTAAAACCAAAACGAATGATATCCGGGGCGCGAAAATCCGGTACCACACCATGATCGATCAATGCCTGACAGATAGCATAGGCGTTTTGATGCGTGAACGAGAGCTGGCTCCCACGCACGCTGGTATCAACGGGGGATATAAGCTGTAACTCATCCAATGCTGCCTGCTGTTCCTTTAAGGTTAAAAAACTGTCGGTTAACGCCACCGACTTTTCGCGAAGCTGGTACATATCAATATCGGTGAACACCTCTAAGGCGGCGTCCAGGACAGCCATCGCAATAACTGATGGGGTACCGGTTAAGAACTGTTTAATACCGGGGGCAGGTTGATACGCTTCGTCAAACGCAAACGGGCTGGTGTGTCCCATCCAGCCGCTTAATGGCTGTCTTATGGCATCATGATGTCGGGAGGCGGCATACAAAAATGCGGGGGCTCCGGGGCCGCCGTTCAGATATTTGTAACCACAGCCTACCGCAAAATCGGCGTTACACTTGTCCAGTTCCACCGGTAAAGCACCGGCGCTGTGGGCCAGATCCCACAGTACCAGAATGCCTTTATCCTGGGCCAATCTGGTCAGACGCTGCATATCGTGAATACGGCCGGTCTTGAAATTCACGTGCGTGAGCATCAGCACCGCCACCTCTTCGGTCAAGGCACTTTCAATATCGGCAGTGGCCACACTGTTCAACGTACAGCGCTGTTCGCCGAGTAAAGCTTCAATGCCCTGAACCATGTACAGATCAGTAGGAAAGTTGCCCTGTTCCGAGACCACGATGTTACGTCCGGTCTGCATCGCTAAGGCAGCGGTAAGCAGTTTAAACAGGTTCACCGAAATAGAGTCGCACACAATGACCTGGTCTTTGGCAGCACCGATAAGCGGAGCAATTTTCTCAGCGGTCTCAAGGGGCAATTCAATCCACTGGTGCTTGTTCCAGGAGCTAATTAAATCATTGCCCCATTGCTGGCTTACCACTTCCTGCACCCGTTTGGCACTGGCTTTGGGAAGGGCGCCTAACGAGTTGCCGTCCAGATAAATCGTGTCCTGGGGTAATTCGAATTGCATTCGTTTGGAAGCTAATGGATCCTGTTCATCACGCTGTGTTAAATCGCTAAGTTGCATCATTAATTATTTTTCCAGTAAATCGACAAAATAAGAAAACGCCAGCGTGCCGGGATGAACCCAGTCAAAGTGACCGGCGCCGGAAATAGACACAAACTGCGTAGCAGGAAGCGGATTTTCCGGCAAGGGTACAATCTGGTCCTGCCCACCTGTCAGAATAGCCACTGTGCCATCGTAGGAAAAGTTCATCGGGTTGGCTTGTGCATACTGGCGTACACGTTGATTGGGAGTGCCGCCCATAAATTGGGCCGTGGCCGCCTGACAGCTGTTCTCGCCCCGGGCATAGCGTTCAATATCGATGATGGGGGCCAGGCCGATAACCTTATCTACCGGCGTATTAAGCTGCTTACTGGCCAGCAGGGCCAGATGGCCACCCGCAGAATGTCCCACCAGACTAATGCTGCTGCTATCTATTTGATATTGCTGTTGGGTCTGAATAAACTCTATGGCCTGGACAATATCCTGCAGACTACCGGGCCAGCCACCTCCGGTATCGCCGGTGCGCCGGTATTCAATCGACCACACTGCAAAGCCCTGCTGTTGTAAAGCACTTGCCGCCGGGTAGCTGTGGGTCAAATCAAATTGATTGAGCCAGCAGCCGCCATGCACAAATACCACCAGTGGCGCAGGGTGTTCGCCGGCTTCAGGAAGCCATAGCTCACCGAACTGCAACGGATCGCTACCATAGCGTAGACGTGCATCCGCCGGAACATGGGGCTGTTCCAGCACCTGCCCATAGCTTACATTTTGTACCGGAGTAGGGGGCTGAATGTTGTCAGATGGGGGCGAGACCGGGCTCTTTGAGGTGCTTTGGCTTTGACACCCTGTGAGTAACATTAGTGCGATTAAGCCTGTACAGATGCGCATGGTTTTCCCTTATGATCGCGTTGAACCCTATATCAGCAATAAAAACAGCCGCCTGCAACACCCTTTCGCTGAATTGTGAAAACTTTTAGACCTATACCGGCGGTAAGGGGGGGAGCCGGGCCGGCCGGCTAAGCCGAAAGCCGTCCCACGCCATGCACACCCAGGGCGCAAAATGTGGGGGAGGTTACACACTACCGGGCAGCGCTGGCTTTAAAGACCAGCGGCCCAGAGCGGGCGGCGCTGGCAATGATCCTGACCACTCCGGCCTTAACCACTCCGGCCTTAATCTTTCCGGCGTTAGCTACTCTGGCCAGGCGCCGGCTTGATTAGCCGTCGTCGGTATCAGTGTTCGGGGTGCGTTTTTTACGCATAATAGGCTGATGGCCCACGTCGGTACCGGTGGTGGTATCTACCCGCTTTTTCGCCGGTCTGGCTGCTTTACTGGCATTGTCTTTAGAAGATGTGTTGCTGCGCTTTTGCTCACCTGGCTTTGCAGCCGGCTTTTTGGGTTTGATTCCATAAAACCGGGCCGGCAGTTCCGGGTGCGGCCCGCATTCCAGCGGGTAGTCGAGGTGAGCCTTGACCGCTTCGTAGCTTTGCCAGTCGCGAGGACCCACCATGGATACGGCCTGCCCTTTTTGCCCGGCGCGCCCGGTACGACCAATCCGGTGAATATATTCATCAGATTGCTTAGGCATATCATAATTAATCACCAGGCCGACTTTCAGTAAATCCAGGCCTCGTGAAGCCACATCAGTGGTCACCAGGATACTATGTTGTCCGCGGCTGAATTCACTCATGATCTGAGCGCGCTGGTGTTGCGGCAGATCGCCACGCAGGGCAATGGCTTGAAGATGCTGTTCGTTCAACAGCGTGCTAATACGATTGGTGTCTTCACGGGTGGCAGTGAAGACAATGGCCTGATTGTAGTCATGCTCACTGATGCATTGTTTTAACAGCGCATCTTTGTGATCAATATTATCTGCAAAATAGACCTTCTCGCTGATGTCCTGGTGGGCGGCGGTCGACTGACCTACGGTAATTCGCACCGGGGCTTTGAGCAAACTTTTGCTTAGATGCGTCAGCTCAATATTATCCAGCGTTGCCGAGAACAACATGGTCTGACGTTTGCGGTGATCAGCAAACTGATTGATCATATTGAGCTGGGCGATAAAGCCTAAATCGAGCATGCGATCAGCTTCATCAAAAATCAGCAATTCCAGGCCGTTCAAAAAGAAGGTTTTGTCTAACAGATGATCGGCAATTCGACCGGCCGTACCCACCACAATTGCCGGGTTTTTACGCAGCACTTTTACCTGATTATTGTAGTTTTCGCCCCCTACGACCAGGGCGCAGGGAAGGTTAAGACCGGTGGTCAGATTTTTTGCTTCGGTAAATACCTGTTTAGCAAGCTCGCGGGTTGGCGCTAGAATAACCACGCGGGGATCTTTACGACTTAAGGCTTTTTCATTGAGTAGACGGTTAAGGGCGGGGATCAAAAATGCCAGTGTCTTGCCTGAGCCAGTTTGTGACGACGCAATAATATCTTTACCGCCAATGGCCGGTAACATGGCTTTTTGCTGGATTTCAGTCAGGGTCTCAAACCCTTTTGTTTCCAGCTTTTTGATAATTTTATGATGAACAGGAAGATCGCTGACTTGCAATGGTAAACCCCTTAGTTGGCAATAAGGGCATTATCTACCAAGCGCGCGATGATTGAAAGCGGCCAGGCCGGCCGGCCGCTAAAAACCTCAGTATTTATATCTGCGATACCTGCATTTCAGGCACATTGTCTGGCACCACTAATTTGCCGGCTGTTTTTTGTTGAATTTCTTCTACCGAAACGCCTGGCGCTCGCTCCTGCAAATGAAACGCACCGTCTTTTACTTCCAGCACCGCCAGATCGGTGATGATGCTGGTGATGCAGTTGACCCCTGTGAGCGGCAGCTTGCAGGCCGGCAGTAATTTTGAATTGCCGTGTTTGTCGGCGTGAGTCATCGTGACGATAATATTTTTGGCCCCGGCCACAAGATCCATCGCGCCACCCATACCTTTTACCAGTTTTCCGGGTATCATCCAGCTGGCGATATTGCCGTTTACATCGACCTCAAAGGCACCAAGCACGGTAAAATCCACATGACCGCCGCGAATCATGGCAAAACTTTCAGCCGAATTAAAAATGGATGCGCCATCGATCGCGGTCACCGTTTCTTTGCCGGCATTAATCATATCCGCATCAACTTCGGCTTCGGTAGGGTAGCGACCCATCCCCAATAGCCCGTTTTCAGACTGCAGCATCACCTCTACCCTTCAGGTACATAATTGGCCGCCAGGGTAGGGATGCCGATCCCCAGATTGACATAGCTGCCGTCTTTAAATTCCTGCGCCACTCGCATGGCGATTTGGTCTCGGGAAAGTGCCATATTAACGCTCCTCCTTTGCCAGAACCTTGCGTTCGATGCGTTTTTCGAAGGTTCCTTTTATAATGCGATCGACATAGATGCCGGGGGTATGGATATGGGCCGGGTCCAGTTCACCAGGCTCAACAATCTCTTCTACTTCTACCACCGTAATTTTACCGGCGGTGGCCGCCATAGGGTTAAAGTTTTGGGCGGTATGACGATAGATACAATTACCAAAACGGTCGGCCTTGTAGGCTTTCACAATAGCAAAATCGCCGGTAATAGAGGGCTCCAGGATATAAGGGCGACCGTCAAAGTGCTTCACATCTTTGCCTTCGCCTACCGGGGTACCGTAACCGGTGGCAGTATAAAAGCCCGGGATGCCCGCGCCGCCGGCGCGCATTTTTTCTGCCAGCGTGCCCTGGGGGGTTAACTCAACCTCAAGCTCGTTGGCCAGCAGTTGCTTTTCAAACAGCGCATTTTCGCCTACATACGAAGAGATCATCTTGCGAATCTGTTTATCTTCAAGCAGTATGCCCAGTCCAAAGCCGTCGACCCCACAGTTGTTGGACACAACGGTCAGATCAGTGGTGCCCATGGTTTTGATTTGGTTAATTAATCCTTCGGGGATCCCACATAATCCAAAGCCACCGGCGATAACGGTCATGCCATCTGTTAATCCTTGCATCGCCTCAGCATAGCTGGTGACGACTTTATCGAAACCTGACATTCGACGCTCCTGTTTTATTCAAAGACAAACTCGAGTATCAGTGAGAGAAAATTTTTTGTAAAATTAATTTTATATCAATATTAATAAAATAAATTTATCAATAATGGCAATATCTTATCGAAACATGCTGGCGTTCATACGGGTAGCCGAGTCCACTACCTTTGCCGAAGCTGCCGAAAAACTGCATATCACCCAACCGGCATTGTCCAGCGCCATCAAAAAAATGGAAGAGCAACTGGGCGGTAAAGTGTTTTCCCGTAGTACCCGGCGAGTACAACTCACCCCTGAAGGCAGGACCTTGCTGCCCCGAGCTCGCCGGCTTCTTGATGAGTGGGATGATACCTTTGATGAGATACAGAATCTGTTTGCGGTGAAACAGGGGCGGCTTACCATCGCTGCCATGCCGTCATTCGCAGAGTCGTATTTGCCGCGGATTCTGGCACAGTATCACCACCGCTATGCCAATATCCGGCTGAGCATTCTAGATGTAGTAATGGAAGAAACCTTGCAGGCGGTGGCCTCGGGCCGGTCTGAATTGGGGTTTACCTTTCGGCCCGAAAATTGTGACGGGTTTTGCTTTGAGCCGTTATTTGATGATGCTTTTATGGCGGTTTTATACCCAGATCATCCACTGGCCAACCAGGCTGCGGTTAGCTTTGCGCAGTTGCTGAAAAGCCCGTTTATTGCGATGAACCGGGGTTCAGCGGTACGTCAGTGGACCGAGCAGTGTGCCGCGCGTCATGGTCAGTTGAAAATTGTCGCTGAAACCGGCCAGTTGGGGTCGGTGGGTCAGCTGATTGCAAAACGGTTAGGGGTTTCAGTGATGCCACAATTGTGTAAGCCGCAGATGTTGCGAAATGAGCTGGTGTGTGTGCCATTGACCAATGCCGATATGGTACGCCAGGTAGGGATGATTAAAGCGGCGCGCAGTACTATGTCAGTAGCAGGCCAGGCATTATGGGAACAATGCCTGGCAGACGATTGGCATGGTTAGCCATCCAGCCCGGGCAGAGCGGCTGGCGCGGCTTTAGCGCGTGCAGCTACCATTTTTTCTTGGGCGCAAACAGCTCATCCAGCTCATCGCGCTCAGCTTCCTGGCGTTTTGCCCGATCCTGCGCATTAACGCTTTTCAAATTGGCCTGAATCTCACTTAACCACTGTTTTAACGTAGCTAACCTTGATTCGATATATTCATCAGTTTGCGGCTGATTTTCCAGCGCCGCTACTGCTTTTTCAAAATACTGGCGACTAGAGCCCATCATATTGGACTGCATGGCATTGCGGCCGCGTTTGATCAGTGTCTCGACATTGATTTTAAGTTGCAGGCGTTCCAGCGCTTTATCTTCTTCGGCGTACACCCGCGACTCTACTTTTCCCCGGGAATGTTCAGAGCGCAACAAAATCCGAAACTTTTTGACCGCCTGAATGTACTGGATGATCATTTTGTCGTTATCAGGCAACATAAAATCCGCAGGTGGCAGGGCCTCGGGGTCAGCATTTTGCACCCGGTTCTCGGCATCCACGGCGCGTTGACGGATATCGGGCCCGCCCATGCCTGACTCGTAAATCGCTTTCAAAGCATTGGCGACCCGGATTTGTAATATCTGCAACAAGCGTCCCGACACCGGCATGCTGGTTGCCGCCATCAGCACATTTTCTGTTTCATCGACAATGGTCTTTTGCTTAGCAAGTTCGGCGCGGCGCTCGGCATCCACTTTGGCTTTGTGTTGCTGATACGCATTGATAAAGATTGCTGCGATAATCAGCACAACAATCAGTATTATTATTATGGTAAACATGGATAGTTCCGTTTGCATTGGTTACCGCTTTGCCTAATCCAACAGGCTAAACAACTGATAATACTATTAACGGCAGAGTTTACGGTATTTTTACCTCAAATACACTGCCCGAATATAATCCACCGTTGCTTAATATGATACGTCCTTTTTTTTGTCCCCTCGTATGGGCGCTGGCTATGAGTCTGGCAAAGAAAATACCCAGCCCGGTACGACCCTGACTAAGCGTAAATTCGGCCATCCTGGTTTGCGACTGTTTCAGCATATGCAGTGGATAGCCCTCACCATCATCTTCTACTTTGATCACCAACTCATCATGCTCCACAAACGCCGACACCTGAATATGCTGTTTGCCATAGCGCAGCGCATTAATGATCGCGTCGTTGATAAGCATATACACCAGCTCACTGTCTAAATACCAACTCAGATCGTCATCGCACTGCACACTGACAGATACGTTTTTGTGCTGTTTGTACAGCCGCACGGCGCCCATCACATCTTCAAGTAAGTCTGCAATAAAACACTGCTCTACGGTCACCGGCAGGGTATCCAGTTGCGTACGGTATAAAGACAGCAGCTGCACCAGGGAGGTGTTGAGGCGGGTTGCTTCGTAATGCACGCTGGCCACCTGGGCATTGGCTTGGTTGTCAGCAGCGTCGATGACCTCGCTTAGCTGTTCAATAGATTGAATCAGCAGTGAGAGCGAGTTTTTCATATCATGGACCGCCGCCGCCAATACCGAGGAAAAATCGATATGGTGCGTTGGATGTTCAGGTGTCTCGGGCATATGGCATCATCTGGTTGAGATTAGGGGTTAAATAGCAAGGTTTTGGTTAATCCAAATCAAAATACACAATGTATACCGGTTTTTTTAATAAGTCTTTGTATATAACCAAACTGACTATAGAAATACCTTCCGGATTTCGTTATAACAATAGCATACACATTTTTTGCGCCAGCCGGGAAGGGTCCTCCCACCATGAAATTACAACAACTACGTTATATCGTAGAAGTGGTTAATAACAATCTTAATGTTTCTGCCACCGCCGAAAGCCTTTACACCTCACAACCAGGTATCAGCAAACAGGTGCGCATGCTTGAAGATGAACTGGGCGTACAAATCTTCGGCCGGAGTGGCAAACATCTCACCCACGTGACGGATGCCGGTCAGGATGTTATCGGTATCGCCCGGCAGATTCTGGCCAAGGTGGAAAGTATAAAGTCCGTCGCCCGTGAGCATACGCTGCCTGATCAGGGAAAGCTGAATATTGCTACCACCCACACTCAGGCGCGCTACGCATTGCCTGATGTTATTCAGGGCTTTATGAATAAATACCCGCGGGTTTCCCTGCATATGCATCAGGGGACGCCGTCTCAAATTTCAGATCTGGCAGCCAAGGGCGAAGCTGATTTTGCCATCGCCACCGAAGCCCTGCATCTTTACAATGATTTGGTTATGCTGCCTTGTTATCACTGGAACCGCAGTGTGATTGTGAATAAAGACCATCCCTTATCAAAAAAAGGCTCGATTGAAATCAGTGACATTGCCAAGTATCCACTGGTGACCTATGTGTTCGGTTTTACCGGACGTTCGCAACTCGACCAGGCATTTGAACAGGCCGGACTCACCCCGAAAATTGTGTTTACCGCTACCGATGCAGATGTAATTAAAACCTACGTGCGTCTGGGGGTAGGGATTGGCGTTATCGCGTCGATGGCAGTGAACGAAGAGCTGGATGATGATTTGGTAAAAATCGATGCCAGTCATTTGTTTGAGTACAGCACCACCAAGATCGGCTTTCGTAAGGGCTCGTTTTTACGCAGTTATATGTATGATTTCATAGAGCGTTTTGCACCTCATCTGACCAAAGACAAGGTAGAAAAAGCGATGATGCTGAAAAACAATGATGAGGTAGAGAAGATGTTTAAAGGCGTAACCCTGCCGGTGAAGTAAGGTTACGCTTTCAATAAGGAATGCTTATTACGCTCCTGTAAGGTTTAGCATTCGATGATGTTTACCGCCAGGCCGCCGCGGGCGGTCTCTTTGTACTTCGTTTTCATATCATTGCCGGTATCGCGCATGGTTTTAATCACCTTGTCTAACGAGACCTTATGATCGCCACTGCCACGCATGGCCAGTCGCGAGGCATTAATGGCCTTGATGGCGCCCATGGCATTGCGTTCGATACACGGCACCTGAACCAGACCCCCTACCGGATCGCAGGTTAACCCCAGATTGTGCTCCATGCCAATTTCAGCCGCATTTTCTACGGCTAACACCGACCCACCCATGATTTCGGTTAACGCGCCGGCGGCCATTGAGCAGGCTACGCCCACTTCACCCTGACAGCCCACTTCGGCGCCACTGATGGAGGCGTTCTCTTTATACAAAATACCAATGGCACCGGCGGTCAGCAAAAACCGGGCTGCGGTTTCGGTATCGACCGGGCGAATAAACTTGTCAAAATAATGCAGCACCGCGGGCAAGATGCCTGCTGCGCCATTGGTGGGGGCCGTAACCACCCGGCCGCCGGCGGCGTTTTCTTCATTCACGGCCAGCGCAAATAGATTCACCCAATCCATGGTTTGCATAGGATCGGTGCTGTTTTCGGTTTGTAAACGCCGATACAGACCCGGAGCGCGACGGACCACTTTAAGCCCGCCTGGCAAAATCCCTTCGCTTTCAATACCGCGTTGTACACAGGCTTTCATGGCCTGCCAAATTTCATACAGACGGGCTTTCACCTCATGCTCAGGGGAATGCACCGCTTCATTTTTGAGCATCAGTGATGAGATCCGCATGCCGTTGTTTTTGCATAGCTCTAACATGGCTTCAGCGGACCTAAACGGAAAAGGCACCTGTACCTGCATCGACATCGCATGGGCCTTGGTCGCCTCAAAGTCTTCATCTTTGATGATAAAGCCGCCACCGATGCTGTAATACGTTTGCTCGCGGATGATTTCTTTGCCTTTGTACACATAAAAGGTCAGGGCATTGGCATGGCGGGGCAGACTTTTGCGCCGGTGAAATACAATGGCATCTTTGTTGGGAAAACGAATCTCGTGGGTACCATTTAATAAAATGCGCTGACTGGAATCGATCTGCTCCAGCCACATATCGATAGAGTCCACATCAATGGACTCGGGTGCTTCGCCCAGTAATCCGAGGATGACGGCTTTACCGGTGCCGTGGCCTTTACCGGTCTGGCCTAATGAACCAAACAATGCCACTTTAATACCGGTCACCTGATTGAGCAGGTTTTGTTGCTCAAGCTCGCCGACAAATTCGGCAGCAGCACGCATTGGACCCACAGTATGAGAACTGGAAGGGCCAATACCAATGCTAAACATATCAAAAACACTAATCATAAACGAAAAAAGATCCTTGCCTGTTATTGGTTGGATCTTGCCTGTCCCATAGCAGAACTACAATACAAAAATGCTAATCAGGTGATAAGAAAAGCTAATTTATTGTAAATAAAACTTGCTACTCGGCGGGGCTGATATGGTGGGACAGGTTGCGCAAAATGGCGGCGGTAGCCCCCCAGATCATGCGTTCCTGCCAGGGAATAAAGTAAATAGGGAACTGGCAGTTATGACGCTCGGTGTGGTGAATCAAATGATTACGCTTGTCCATCAGGTGTGCCAGCGGCACATCAAACACACTGGCGACTTCGTTAGGGTCGATATCATACGAAAAATCGGGCGTCACAAAGGCCACCACGGGTGTAATTTGATAACCGCTGATAGTGCGATACAAGGGCAGGGCACCGACCACTTCGACCTGAGACGGGGGCACACCCACTTCTTCCATGGCTTCACGCTGAGCGGTGTCAAACAATGAGGTATCCTGGGGTTCAAAGCCGCCCCCGGGAAACTGATCTGGCCGGGATGATGACGTAGATGGTGGGCGCGCTCGGTAAACAATACATGCAGACCGTCGGGATATTCTAATAGTGGAATCAGTACCGCGGCATCACGTCCGGGCTTGGCCAGTGGAAAATCAGGCTCCAGCGCCACCTGGCGTATATGCTGAAAACGAGACAAAAATTGACGGCGGTTCATTGCATTTGCTCCAGCGCCGGCAAAATACGCGAGACTTTATCTAAAGTTTCCTGATATTCATCGCGCGCCTGAGAGTCCAGCACAATACCGCCACCGGCCCAACAATAAAGCTGATTGTTTTCAGCCAGTAAGGTGCGGATGGTAATGCTGGAGTCCATATCCTGCTTGATGCCATAATACATGATGCTGCCGCAATAAATATTACGCCGGTGCGGCTCTAACTGTTCAATAATCTCCATCGCCCGAATTTTTGGCGCACCGGTTATGGAGCCACCAGGAAACGCCCCGGCCAGCAAATCCAGTGGCGTTGAATCCTGGTTCAGCTCACCTTCAACGGTACTGACCAGATGATGGACCGCCTCATATGACTCCAGGGCAAACAGATGCGGAACTTTGACTGAGTGAGGCTGACAATGTTTGCTTAAATCATTACGTAACAGATCCACAATCATCAGGTTTTCGGCGCGATCTTTTTCTGCCTCCTGCAGCTCGGCGGCACTTTTCGCGTCCCGGGTCTTATCCGGGTAGCGAGGGCGGGTGCCTTTAATGGGCTTAGTCTGCACCTTATTGTGGTTCACACTGATAAACCGTTCAGGGGAAATGCTCAGCACACAGCTTTGCGGCAAACGAATAAAGGCGCTGAAAGGCGTATTGTTGGCCTGGGTAAGCGCCCGGTAAGCTTGCCATTCACAGCCTTGATAGCCCGCTTCAAAGCGCTGGGCCATATTTATCTGATAACAATCGCCCGCCACAATATAGCGGTGAACCTGCGCCAGGGCCTGCGTATACGCATCCTGCGAAAGATTTGATTGCCATTGACTGGTCAATGCAAAGCGGTTGGCTGGCGCGGCGGGCTGTTGCCAGAGTGGCTGCTGGTGTAACGGAGCATGATGACTTAACCGGCAGTGATAGACGGTATCGGTGTGGGTGTCCACAATCACCGACTGGGTAAAGATACCGACGGCCATATCCGGGCAACGGTAGCTATGCTCCCGCAGATCAGGCAATTGCTCATAATAGCGACCCAGATCGTAGCCGCACAAGCCGGCCGCGCCCACCACAAAGGGAAGCTGTTGATACCATGACGTTTGTTTGCAGGTCTGGTCCAGCCCTGCAAATCGCTGTTGTACCAGGGCATCCACACAAGCCAGGGGCGCCAGGGTACTCTGGATTCGGGTCTGTCGGGCCGGGTTTTCAATCCAGACCTTTTGCTGCTGTGCGGTAACCAGGGATTCCGGTTCCCACAGCATAATGTGGTAGCGTCCTGCTACACTATTGGCGCTATCAAGTAACATCGACCAGTGGTGCTGCTGAATACGGGCAAAAAACTGCTGAATGGTTTCGCCTTCGGGCAAACAGACGGTGTCGATAATAAGCGAAAGGTCGGTGTTAGGCTGTGACATAGGGCGACTGCTACCTGTTATTATAAAAAATGCACTATGGTTTAATTATGGCAACGGCAAGACGGTGCTTTTCGATGGTGCCAGTTACGCAGATGCGCTAGTATACGGATTTTTAATGCCCATACACCACCTAAAGGCAAGTTTTAAGAGGACGCCATGACCGTTATCCGTCAACAGGACTTTATTGATAGTATTGAAGATGCTCTGCAGTTTATTTCTTACTATCACCCTCTCGATTACGTAAAAGCCGTTGAAAAGGCTTACCTTAAAGAACAGAGCCAGGCAGCAAAAGACGCCATGGCGCAAATTCTGATTAATTCCAGAATGTCGGCTGAGGGCAAGCGCCCCTTGTGTCAGGATACCGGCATCGTGACCTGTTTTGTCAAAATCGGCATGGGGGTCAGCTGGGACAAGACGGATTTGACCGTACAGGAAATGGTTAATGAAGGCACGCGTCGCGCCTATACCAACAGCGATAATCCATTGCGTGCTTCCATTGTGGCCGACCCCGCCGGCGCCCGTACCAATACCAAAGACAACACCCCGGCTGTGGTACATATCGATATGGTGCCCGGCGAACAGGTAGAGGTGATGATCGCGGCAAAAGGCGGCGGCTCAGAAAATAAATCAAAAATGGTCATGCTTAACCCCAGCGATGACATTGTTGAGTGGGTGTTAAAAACCTTGCCCACCATGGGGCGGGCTGGTGCCCGCCGGGGATGCTTGGCATAGGTATTGGTGGTACGGCTGAAAAAGCCGCGGTGCTGGCCAAAGAAAGCCTGATGGATCCGGTGGATATTCAGGAGCTGGCCGACCGGGGCGCTGAAACAACCGATGAGAAATTGCGCCTGGAGCTGTTTGAAAAAGTAAATGGTCTGGGTATTGGTGCCCAGGGGTTGGGTGGTTTGACCACCGTGGTCGATGTCAAAATTAAATCGGTACCTACCCATGCCGCCTCCAAACCGGTAGCCCTGATCCCAAACTGTGCGGCGACCCGTCACGCACATTTTCATTTAGACGGCAGTGGTCCGGCAGAGCTCAATCCGCCGAAACTGGAAGAATGGCCGGAGGTTACCTGGGAGGTCGGTGAAAACACTCGCCGCGTGAACCTGGATGACATTACCAAAGACGATATCCTCGACTGGAAGGTAGGGGAAACCGTGTTATTGTCGGGTAAAATGCTCACTGGCCGTGATGCCGCTCACAACCGCATTCAGTCAATGATGGCCAGCGGCGAAGGGCTGCCTGAAGGGGTGGATCTGACCAACCGGTTTATTTATTACGTGGGCCCGGTGGATGCAGTGGGAGATGAAGCCGTGGGCCCGGCCGGACCCACGACGGCGACGCGGATGGATAAATTCACCGACATGATGCTAGAGCAAACCGGTTTAATTGGTATGATAGGAAAAGCCGAGCGCGGCCCGGCCACGGTTGACTCCATTGCCAAACACAAAGCCGTCTATTTGATGGCAGTAGGTGGCGCCGCGTACCTGGTGTCTAAAGCCATTAAGAAATCCAGAGTGGTCGCCTTTGAAGACTTGGGTATGGAAGCGATCTACGAATTTGAAGTAGAAGATATGCCGGTGACCGTCGCGGTTGACAGCACGGGCGCGAACGCGCATCAAACCGGCCCGGCTATCTGGAAAGCAAAAATTGAAGAGCTGGACAGTGCCATGCGTGGTAACTAAATTACCAGCTAAACCACCAGCTAAATAAACACGATACGGGTACCAGCAGGTGCCCGTTTTTGTATGGAGTCAGGATAGTAACGAATGGAACAAATACAAACCTGGATGATCGCCGCTTTGGTAGGCGCTGCGCTAAGTGGGATACTGGCCGGCAGTCTGTGGCAACGCCGGCAAAGCCGCACTCAATTACATCAGCTACAGCAGCAGCTGACTTTACTGGAGCAGCGCAGCGCATACACGAATGAGCAATTACAACATCAGCTAGAAGACAGTCAGGATGCGGCGAACCGGTATCAGGAACAGTTGTATACCGTGCAGACCACCTTGGGTGAACTTAATCAAAAAGCCGCACAGCTGACCCGGTTGGAAGGTGATCATCAGTCAGCGCTTGAGCGGCTGGAACAACTGCACAGTGACTATGCGGCGTTAAATGCAAAGTATCAGGCGCAGTCTGCAAGCTTTAGTGAAACGCAGAAAAACAAAGAAGAGCAACTGCAGACCATGCAGAACGCCGAACAGCGGCTGCAAACCCAGTTTGAAAATCTGGCCAACAAAATCTTCAGCGAGAAAAGCGAATCATTCAGTCGTCAGAGTCAGCAAAACCTGGATTCTTTGCTAACCCCGCTCAAAGAGCAAATTGACGGGTTCAAGCGTCAGGTGAATGAGCAGTATAGCCGGGAGGGCCAGGAGCGAGCTTCGCTGAAAACCGAAATTTTATCCCTTAAAGAACTGAATCAGCAAATTACGCAGGAAGCGGCCGCGCTGACGATGGCGCTTAAAGGGGATAATAAAAAACAAGGCAACTGGGGCGAAGTGGTCCTGGAACGTATTTTAAAAGAGTCTGGCTTACGTGAAGGCCATGAATTTGAAACTCAGGTTTCGGCTCGTTCCCGCGCCGGTAAATTACAACAACCCGATGTCGTAGTACATCTGCCTGATGATAAAGATGTCATTATTGACTCAAAAGTCAGTTTGTCGGCTTATGAGAAGTACTTCAATAGCGATGATGCCTCCAGCCAGGAATACTGGCTTAAAGAGCATGTGAATTCTATCCGGGGTCATATAAAGGGCCTGGGCGCCAAAGATTATCAGGAGTTGGACGCTCTGCGCACGCTGGACTATGTGCTATTATTTATTCCCATCGAACCCGCGTTTTTGCTGGCGATAGAAAAAGATCCTGAATTGGTGTCGATGGCACTCAATCACAACATTATGCTGGTAAGCCCCACCAATCTGCTGGTAGCGTTACGAACCATAAATAATATTTGGCAGTATGAATATCAGAATCAAAATGCCCAGAAAATTGCCGAAAAAGCCGCCCGGCTGTATGACAAGTTTGCCGGATTTGTGCAGGATATGGACAAGCTGGGCAAGTCACTGGAGACCTCCCAAAAGCATTTTGATGGTGCATTTAATAAATTGTCCAGTGGCAGAGGAAATCTGGTGCGCCAGGTAGAGCAGTTTCGGGATCTGGGGGTGCAGCCCAGCAAGCGATTACCTGAACCATTGACGCGCCGGGCGGGCATAGAAGGTAGCCATGCAGATGCCGGGGCCGAACATGAGCCAGAGTCATCGCTGCCAAACCAACAGGACAAAAATTACGGGTAGAAACCTATGTGCGGACGCTTAAATGTTACCGACTCGCCCGGCACCCGGGCGTTGTGCGAACAGCTTGATATCAGCCTGTGGCCAGAGGAGGGCATGCGTTTGTCCCGCTTTATTCGTGCCACCGAGCGGGTGTCGGTGGTGTTTGAAAATGCTGCAGGTCAGCGCGAAATGCACAATGCTATTTGGTGGTTATTACTCGATAAGCAGCAAAGTGACCAGGGCAGCCGGTTTGTTCCATCAAAATACACCTCTTTTAATACCCGCTACGACAAACTAAACACCCCCAGAAGTGCAGGTTATCATGCGTTTCGTCAACAGCGGTGCGTGATCCCCGCCCGGGGGTTTGGTGAAACCCTGGTGGTCGGCAGTAACAAGCGATATCACGATATGCAGGTGGGTGAACAGGACAAACTCGCAATGGGCGGTTTGTATCGGGTGTGGCACGGCCAGGATGCTTATGGTAAATCGGTAACCGACTATTCGTGCTCGGTAGTTACGCTGCCGCCTCACGAAAAGCTTGCTGACATTCATACCAAGGCCAGTCCTTTAATGCTAAGCCCTGAAGATGGCAGTTTACAGCGCTGGCTCGACCGCAAGGTAACGGATCCTGAAGCACTGAGTGAGCTGCTGGTTCCCAGGCTGCGGCACCGCCTGAGCGCGCAGCCGGTGGACAAGCCCTCTACCTACCAACCCACCGGCGCCGCATTTGTGCTGCTTGCCGATTAAGCCCGGACACCCGACCGGCGGTAACGGCGCTGCCAGCCGGTGATACCCAGACCCAATAACAGCCACAGGCCCATACTTCCACCTGAACTGCTGCCCGATGAAGGCGCTGACGACGGTGGTTGTACGATGATAATGACGGTGGCTGAGGCGCTATTGCCATAAGGGTCGGTCACCGTCACCCGTAACGGATACGGACCGCTGCCGGCCGTAGTGGGCGCGCTCACAATCACGGTGGCGGTGTTGGCGCTGGTGAGCTGTAACGGGCTGTTGGCCTCGGTGGCCCAGCGATACTGCAAGGTGTCACCATTTGCATCCTGGCCCCTGGCGCTGATGCTCAAAGATTGCCCTGCGGTTAACTGTAATTCTTCACTGCCATTATTGATGCTCACCTCAGGGATACCTTCCACCTGCACACCGGTATACACACTGGCCTGTTCACTGCGAGTCCCTTCGATATTGGTCACCTGCGAGGTAACGCGAATACCAAAAGGGCCGGGGGGCGCAGAAGAAGCCACCTGGGCTGAAAACTCCAGTCCGGCCACCGCCTGAAGCATGGCATCCGAGCCTGTGTCCTGGTGGGTTTCGGTGTGCAGCGGGTAATAACAGATGCTGGTGTTATTGGTTACGCCGGCCCCAGCCAGATCAAGCGTATAGCCGTGGGTGCCCCGGTTATCTTCAAATCCGGCCAGCGCTTCTGACGACCGGGGTAGCTGGCTGTAATGCATAATAAACGCCGGCTGCCCGGCCACAGGCTGAGAACGAATCAAAAGCTGCGCAGAGACCCGCTCACCGGCGGTGGTGAGTAATTGGTGCCAGCTCACTACATAGTCATCCTGCTTCGTGCGCGCCACCACTACCTCACTGTGGCTGTCACTGCTCAGCGCGGCCCAGTAAGGGGCCAGCACCGCATTGGGCTGCGCTGTATCGGGGAGGGTCAGGCCGGTGGGGACGGTGTGAGGTAAACTGTCATCAAAGGTCACAAACCCGTTTTTGGCCACCACCAGGTTTTGCACCGGTTTTCCCAGATAGGTCATATCCACCTGAAAACTGGCATAGTGCTGTTCGTCTCCCAGGTTATACTGCGCGCTATAGGGAACCGATGCACTAAGCTTACTGCCTGCCACCTCACATTGAGTATCGGTATGTGAGGTGGATAATGCCAGCAGCTGACTGGGTCGTTCGACCGCCGGTTGTAACACCTCCCAGAGGATGGTGTCACCAGCAACAGTCGCGCCATTGCCCACTGACCCGGGGTCCAGGGTCAGAGTATCTGGCACGGTAACCGCTATCTGGTAGCGCCGATCCCGATTGGTGTCATTGCTAATAACATTGACACTGAAGGTGGCCTGGGCGCCGGGCTCAACTCTGCCTGCGTCAGGCGAGCTGAGATAAACATCATTCTGGCGCCGCACCCAGTCGACTTCGGTTAAACCGATGTTGTCCGGTTCCTGGGCATTACTGCCCAGTTCATAGGCACCATAATAGCGATCGCCGGTTTGGGCCTGGTCGATGGCCCACTGCAAACGCAAATCAAACTCGGAATTCGCAGCGGCACTGGCAGGCCCTTCAATCGTCAGATTGTCCCGTACTGTATTGTCGATACGGGCATAACTCAGGGTAAACTCATCTTCTGGCGCCCCGGAACCCTGGAAATTATGCACCACGATAATATATTGCCCGGCCACCGGATAGCTCAGACTGATGTATTCGGTGGCATCAAATGAAGTACTTTCCCCCACCAGTTCGCTTTCTTCTGCCACGCCATTGTTATTGGCATCTCGTACCAGATACAAGTCCAGATCCGGGGCGGTGGCATCGATAATCTCTACCACCAGCCGTTTGTCCTGGTCCAGAACCTCGATAAACTGCGTGGTCACGCCATCGGTGAGATCGTCGAAAGCATTGCGGTTATCGCTGTCAGGCGCAAGCTGACCCACGGTGTTGAAGGCACGAACCAGACCGTATGAGGTTGCGATAAATTCATCTATCTCAATAGTGAAAATATCTTTTAGTAAAAAACTGTCATAATTTCTGTGCGCGTCTAAGGTAATGGCATCTGGCACAGTGCCGTTACTGGCAAAGGCGGCCACCGGCAGGTGCAGATCCGGGCCGGCGCTGGCAGTGATATCCACCACACCCAGCCCCCGGACATTATTGCCTAACCGGCTGGTATCAATGGTTACCGTGAGCTGCTGACTTTGCCCCTGAGCCAGCGTAAAGGATGCCGGTGTAACAGAAACCTCGAAGTCGGGGCTCAGGGAGCGGGTCTGTAGCGACCAGGAACCATCCTGGGTGGCGGTGACCGTGCGGGTCCAGCTACAGCGGTTAAAACAGTTGGTATCTACCACCGCCGGCACATTCAAACTGCGTGGTTCACCGCCTAGCGCGGGGTTCGCAGCCCGGTAAGCAGCGGTGGTTTCATTCATCACCAGTGAACTTTGGATGGCGGCGTCAACCTGCATACGGCCTGCGCCCATATCAAACCAATCGGCAATGCTCTGGCCATCGTCGGTGGTCAGAGCAGTGTTGGCAGTAAGCATTAATGCTGAGCGTACTTCGTCCACCGTCCAGTCACTATGGGCATTGGCAATCAAAGCAGCGGCACCAGCGACAAAGGGGCTGGCCATTGAGGTCCCGGACAGGTAGGCATAGTCGGCCGGTGAAGGACCGGTTTCATCATGGCCGTATTGCTCATCCGAATAGGCCGCATAAATATCTACTCCCGGCGCACTAAGATGCGGGGTCAGGGTACTGACCGATGAGTTTGGCCCCCGTGAAGAAAAGTCCGCAATGATATCAGCCCTGGACTCATCAATGGTGATGCCGCCCGACGCTGGCGTAATGGTAGCCTGATGGTTGCTCCCTGTGGCCAGCCAGTTACGCAGACGCGTCGCATCTGCTGCATCAATATGAATTCCGGGAAGTACGTAGGTATCATTGGCCAGATCGTTGGCACCATCGGCTACATTCGCCAGCACAAAACCACCGGCACCACCGGCCTGAACATTTTTGGCCTTTTGAATGCGGGCAATATCACCACGATCGCAAACCACAATCTGGCCGCTAAAGGTACCGGCCGGGAAAGGCTCCAGACACTGAGCCGGATCACCGCCCGCATCATTGCCATTGGCAAAGTTACCGGCATAAACAATATCAGCCGTTACACCGCCGGTGTTGCTGGAGCCGGTAATAGGCGCCAGTGTGGTAAGCCCGCCCACAAAATCGTTCAGTTGTTTTTCATAATTGATTAACCGACCATGGGTACTGGCGCCTACTACGGTAAGCCACGGGGCATGTTTTTCGGTGGTGTAGCTACCCGGGCCATCATTACTGGCCGAATGGCTGGTAAAAATACCGGCACTATGAGCATTGAACCAGGCTTCATTAACAGCGCCGGTCCAGGGATCGCCGCCCCAGAGATAGAAAAGTTGATCACATCCACCACGCCTGAGGCCACGGCATCGTCAATGGCTTTGACAATGGCCGAGTCATAACAGCCATTATACGTATCGTCGGTTTCCCCGGGCAAACAGACCTGATACGACACAATATTGGCATGGGGCGCTACCCCGGACAGGCGTTCATAGATAAACCCCGACTCAATGCCTGAGCTGGCTTCGTTGCCACCATCGGGAAACACCTCGGCCACATCATAAAGAATATTACCGGCGGCGGTTGCCGCCACATGGGAGCCGTGACCATTATAATCCTCACCATTAGGTGCCAGTGAGGAGGGAAAAATGTCAGTATCGGTATAACTGTTGGTGATCTCCGGATAGCTGACCACCCCTATCAACTTGTCATTACATAAGCTATTGAAACCTGCTGCACAATCACCCAGGTAGTTACCGGCGCCCAGTGGATTGGTATGATCGTAACCGTCCCCACCAATATCAGCAAAAGAAGGGTGATCGGTGTTAATACCGGTATCCAGCACGGCGATGGTAAGTCCTTCACCGGCATTAGGCCCAAGGGGGCCGCTGCCAATACCGTCCCACACCCGGGGCGCGCCCACCAGCACCGGGCCGGTGTCGGTAGTCAGATTACGGCGGGTATCTGCTTCCACCTGTCGGACCCCGGCGACATGCCTGAGCTGACGAGCCTGGTCGGCGGTGGCTTTCACCGCCACCCCATTAAAGGCATACTGATAATGGCTGACAACCTGCAGCGGACCTACCGCCTGTTCCATCATCATCAATCGATGGGCCTGTTGTTGTTGCAACTGTTGCTGATAAGCCTGAACCCCGGCAGCGGAAGGCGTAAAGCGGGGCTTGGGGGTGTCGCCAGCCCGGGTTAGCCGGCGGGGCGACTGTTGTTGTTGATGTGCCTGTTCAAGGTAGTGCCGGGCCACCGGCGCTGATTCAAACTGCACAATATAAATCTGAGCCGCGCTGGTCAGCACGTGGCCGGTGTCATCGGACGCAAGCTGCAGGGGGGCCTGGGTAAGCTGATTGACCCGGGCATTTTTATTCACCGACACCGGCGCTAATGCTGAGTTTTCAACCCCGCCGGCCCCGGCAGAAATAACGGGCCCTATCAAAGCGAAACAAGCGGAAAGACTTAATAGTTTATTTTTCAACGACACGTTTTCTCCGGGCTTTACAACAATTTACCATGGCCGATAGTGCTAGGTTAGCGCACACACTGAATCAATCATAGCAGGTTGAATCTGAATGAATTATGAAAAAGACTCAATGAACCTTGTTAATGATTGATGCAATAGATACCGTCGCGCCATTAAATAAGATACAAAAAGTGCTGAATTGTTATTCAAACGGCTATATAGCTTTAATTTAATGTTAACTTGTAGGATACCTATCACGCCTAGGCGGCAAATATGCGGACAGTCATTTCAATTGAGTGCAATGTCTGCGGTAAAATAGCAAGGTGTATTGGCGACACATGGACTAGCATAGTCACAATTCGGTAAAAGGTTTTAACCTTCCTATAACAAGAGGGCTTCACAGTGCAAGACAGAAATCATCTGGCACAGGTAGAAACAACTCATCAGGTGCATATTATTGAAAATGGCCTGATCGACATACCTATGCTGCAAATCCTCAAGCCTGACGGCACATTGCATGCGCAGGCCAAAGAGCCTGATATTGATCAGGACACCGCCCAGAAGATGTATGACACCATGGAGTATATCCGGGTGTTGGATGAACGTATGGTCGGCGCGCAGCGTCAGGGCCGAATCAGTTTTTATCTGGCCTCGACCGGTGAAGAAGCGGCCGCCGTGGGTAGCGCGGCGGCCTTGCAACCCCAGGACATGATCATGTCTCAGTATCGGGAGCAGGGAGCGCTGGCCTACCGTGGTTATACCACGTCACAATTTATGAATCAGATGTTCAGTAATCAGGAAGACCCGAACAAGGGTCGCCAGATGCCGATTCATTATGGTGATAAGCCGCTTAACTTTATGACCATTTCCTCGCCATTGGGAACGCAAATCCCACAGGCTGCAGGTTACGCTTACGGTCAGAAGATGGCCGGTCAGGAAGCGGTGACCATATGTTACTTTGGTGAAGGCGCGGCATCAGAAGGCGATTTTCATGCGGGTCTGAATATGGCGGCGGTGCTGAACTGTCCGGTTATCTTCTTCTGCCGTAATAATGGCTATGCGATTTCAACCCCGGCCGAAGAGCAATTTGCCGGCGATGGGATTGCCTCCCGTGGCCTGGGTTATGGGGTCAAGACCATTCGTGTTGATGGCAATGATCCGCTGGCAGTGTATGCGGCTACCCTGCGGGCCCGTGAACTGGCCCTGGAAGAACAGTGCCCGATATTGATTGAAGCCATGACCTACCGTTTGGCCGCTCACTCGACCTCGGATGATCCTACCGGTTACCGGTCACGGGACGAAGAGGACAAATGGCGTTTGAAAGATCCTATCCAGCGCATGGCCAAATGGTTACAACATAAAGGCTGGTACGACGAAGAAGCGAACAAAACGTTGGTAGAAGAAAGTCGTAAAGCCGTATTAAGCGCGCTAAAAGAAGCTGAGAAAGTGCCGGTTAATCCGATTGAAGACATTGTTTCTGATGTTTATGACAAAGTGCCTGCCCACCTGCAAAAACAGGTTGATGCACTAAAAGACCATATCGAGAAGTACCCGAAGGCCTATCCAAAAACAGCCGGGAGAAATAAATAATGGCAAAGATGAATCTATTGCAGGCAATTAATAACGCGCTGATCACCGTGATGGAAGAAGATGAACGCGCCATGGTGTTTGGCGAAGACGTCGGGCATTTTGGTGGGGTGTTTCGTGCTACCAGTAACCTTCAGAGTAAATTTGGTAAAGGCCGCTGTTTTAATACCCCGCTGACGGAGCAGGGCATCATCGGTTTTGCCAATGGCTTGGCTTCACAAGGCTCGGTGCCCATTGCTGAAATTCAGTTTGCTGATTATATCTTTCCGGCCTTTGACCAGATTGTAAACGAGACCGCAAAATTCCGGTATCGTTCCGGCGGGCAGTTTACCTGCGGCACCCTGACTATTCGTACGCCTTACGGCGGCGGGATTGCCGGTGGTTTGTACCACAGCCAGTCACCGGAAGCGTTTTTTGCCCACTGTCCGGGACTAAAAATTGTGGTGCCCCGTAACCCCTATCAGGCGAAAGGCTTGCTGCTGGCTTCAATCCGTGATGATAACCCGGTATTGTTTATGGAGCCGAAGCGGTTGTATCGTGCGTCGGTAAGCGATGTGCCTGAAGAAGACTATGAATTGCCGTTAGGTAAAGCCGACATTGTGCAGGAAGGCAGCGATATCACCTTGTTAGGGTGGGGCGCTCAAATCGAAATTTTGCAGCAGGCGGCGGATATGGCGCTGGAAGACGGTGTCTCGTGTGAGATTGTCGACCTGCGGTCTATCTCTCCGTGGGATGCGGAGACCGTGGCGCAGTCGGTGATGAAAACAGGTCGCTTGCTGATCAATCATGAAGCACCATTAACCGGTGGTTTTGCCAGCGAAATTGCCGCGACCATTCAGGATCAGTGCTTTTTATATCTTGAAGCGCCGGTGGCCCGGGTTTGTGGTCTGGATACGCCGTATCCATTGGCACATGAAAAAGAATACATGCCAGACCAGTACAAAACCTATGAAGCCATCAAGCGTACTCTGAAGTACTAAGGGCATAAAATGACAACAGAATTTATATTACCTGATATTGGCGAAGGTATTGTGGAATGCGAGCTGTTGGAATGGCTGGTAGCCGAAGGTGATCATATTGAAGAAGATCAGCCGGTTGCCGAAGTAATGACCGACAAGGCTACGGTTCAGATCCCGGCAATGCACGCAGGCAAAGTGCTTAAATTACATTATAAAACCGGGGATATCGCCAAGGTTCATGAACCGCTGTTCGCAATGCAGATTGATGGTGATACCAGCACTTCTGTCACCGCTGATAACGAGGCTGCCGACACCGCTACATCCCCTGAAGCTCCACCAGAAGCTGAATCTGCTACTACATCTGCCGCGGCGACGCAGCCCAAAACAAATAACTCACAAACCATTGAAGACTTTATCCTGCCGGATATCGGTGAAGGTATTGTTGAATGTGAAATTGTTAAATGGCATGTGCAGCAGGGCGACACCATCGAAGAAGATCAGCCGGTAGTCGAGGTTATGACCGATAAGGCCGTGGTGGAAATTCCGGCCAAGCACGCGGGTAAGGTCAACGAACTTTATTACCAGCAGGGTGATATTGCCCGGGTGCACGAACCCTTATTCTCATTGGCGATTACCGGTGAGCAGGGTGACAGTGACACCAGTCAGAGCCCTGATAAGCCAGACGCGACATTGTCGGCGCCGACGCAAAAGCCGGTAACCACTCAGGCCGGTAGTGGTATAGCCGGCGAGGCCGGTGCCAGCTCGAAAGATCAAAAATGGCCTGATGGCGAGTTTGAACCTCCGGTAGAAATACCAGGAAAGGTGCTGGCCAGCCCGGCGGTACGTCGTATTGCCCGCGAGCAACATATCGATTTGACCCAGGTTTCCGGGTCGGGGAAAAAGGGCCGCATTCTTAAGCAGGATGTTCAGCAGGCCGGTGCTGCTTCAGCAAGCCAGTCAGACACAGGCGCTGCGAAAGCCACTGAAAAAACCGCGACCCAGCCCGGCGTGGCGGCCAGCAGTCATAGTAGCGCCGCCGGCGGGGTTCGTGTGGAGCCGGTCAAAGGTATCCGTGCGGCCATGGCCAAGCAAATGACCGCCTCGGTGCAGACCATTCCGCACTTTACGGTAAGTGATGAATTGCGAATGGATGCGCTGATGACCCTGCGTGGTCAGTTGAAACCTGTGTTTGCAGAACAGGGCGTCAAGCTAAGCTTTATGCCGTTCTTTGTTAAAGCCTTGTCGCTGGCATTGAAAGAGTTCCCGGTGGTCAATAGCCAACTTAATGAGAAAGCCACCGAATTAAGCTATTTTGATGATCACAACATCGGTTTTGCGGTGGACTCAAAAATTGGTTTACTGGTTCCTAATATCAAGCAGGTACAAAACCTGAGCTTGTTTGAGATTGCCCAGCAGATGCATACGATCATTGATAAGGCCCGCGAAGGCAAGCTCAGTGGCGATGACCTGAAAGGCGGTACCATCAGTATCTCCAATATTGGCGCGCTGGGCGGCATCACCGCCACACCGGTAATCAATAAACCAGAAGCAGCCATTGTGGCATTGGGTAAAACTCAGCAGCTTCCACGGTTTAATGAGGCCGGTGAGGTTGAGGCCCACAATATCATGCAGGTGAACTGGTCCGGTGATCACCGTATTATCGACGGCGCCACCATGGTCAAATTTAATAACCTGTGGTGTCACTACCTGATGAACCCCTCCGCGATGCTGGCGCACCTGCGCTAAACCGGCAACCGACTTACCACAGAGGGCAGCCCGGCTGCCCTCTGTTTATTTTGGTCGGACGCAGGTAAAATACCGATATTATCATCCTGTTTCCAAGGTTTTACGTGCTCAGCTATCGTCATGCATTTCACGCCGGCAATCACGCCGATATTTTAAAACATCTGGCCTGGCTGGGGGTCATCTCGCACCTTAAGCGTAAAGCCAAACCCTTTGTGTTGTTCGACACTCACGCTGGTGGTGGCGAGTACCCGTTAAATGCCGACTATTCCCAGCAAAATAAAGAATACCTCACTGGTATGAGCGCCCTACAGGGGGCCCGTGCCCAAAGCCCTTTACTCGAGGAATATCTGCATCTGAATCAGCCGATATGGGATGACAATGTTTACCCGGGTTCTCCGCGGCTGTTGTGTGAGGCGTTAAGAGCTCAGGATCACGCCCATCTGATGGAGCTTCACCCTGCCGAAATTGACCATCTGCAACAGTGTGTGGTGCAACACGGACATGATCAGATAGCGGTCCATCATCGTGATGGTCTGGAAGGGCTGGTGGCCCTGACCCCGCCAAAACCGAACCGGGGGGCGGTGTTAATTGATCCGCCCTATGAGCAGATTGACGAATACCCACAGGTAGCCGCTAAAACCGGCAAGGTATTACAGCGCTGGGCTAATGGGCAGGTTGTAGTCTGGTACCCGCTGTTATCTGAACGCGCCGCCCCCAAAGCCAAAGCATGCAAAACCATGGTCGAGACGCTGGCCGTAGCAGGTAAAACCTGTTTTACCGCGGAGCTGGTGGTGGCAGAAAATACCCATGATGCAGGGATGTATGGTTCCGGGGTGTGTATTATCAACCCGGCGTTTCAACTGGATGAATACCTTACCCAGGCCATGCAGGAAGTCTGTGAGCTAATGGGCAGCCACGCCCGGTTTTCCCTGACCTGGCGTAAAACCGAAGCAGCCTGATGGAAACCGACAGCGCACTCAGACATTTTTATATTCCTGAAGAACAGTCGGTGTATCTGCTCAGTCATGCAGATGCCAAAAAACTCAAAGACTGGGTGGCCCTGTGTACCGACCAGCTGGCTCAGCTGGGCTATCATGATATCGGACTGATCGGTAAAGGCGCCTTTGGCTTTGTTTTTAGCGGGACGAGCACCACGGGCGCGCGTTATGTGTTTAAATTTTCACGTATTACATTACCTCAGCATGTTCAGGATCGGCTGGAGGATGAAGCGTATATGTTGTCCCAGGTGCACCATCCGCGGGTGCCGGGACTGGTAGAATTTCAACGTATTCGCAATCAGGCTATTTTGATGATGCACCGGGCCAGCGGCGAAGATCTGGAGCAGGTCAGTCTGCGCCGGGGGGCCTTGCCGGCGCGTATTATTGTTAAAATGACGGTGCAGCTGGCGCGCTTGCTATTGCATCTGCGTGCTCATACTTATCAGGGGCAGGCTAAACCCATTGTTCATGGTGATATTAAACCGTCGAATGTAATGTGGAATTCGGCCAGAGAAACCTTACAGCTAATAGACTGGGGGTCATCGGTGTTTGCCCAGATTGACGCCAGCGGTCAGTTTATTGCCGGTAATGTCATGGATTTGATGTCTGCTGACATGCAGCATACCAACGCCCGCCTTGGCGATGTGTATTTCATCGGTGAGGATCAGCTTAATGGGGCGATGTCCTCCCCGCGTTTTGATGAGCAAGGCCTGGCCAGCACTATTTACGCCCTCGCATCAGGCCAGTCGTGCCGATTTGGAAGTCGTGTGATTACGCCGTTGGCGCTGGGCTTACCAAAAATGCTGGCCAGTATTCTTACGCATATGCTTAGTGACGACCCCGGGCAACGGCGGCAGGGGGCAGATTATCTGTTCAGTCATCTGCATGTATTGCAACAGATGGTGTTCAGTGATGATGATCATGTACCGTATCAGCCGATGATTCCCACCTGGGTCAGCAGCACTGAAAAAGAAATTGAAACCGTGGTGTACAGCTCGCGTAAGTCATTCTTACGGCAACACCAGGACATTGAGGAGTCGGCGTTCAATTATCTTAATGATGCTCAGTTTGAACGTTATTACAAAAATTACCTCATGGGGATGGGCGCCACCGAGAAAGCCTTTATTGCTGCGGTGGGCCGCTTAGGAAAATACCCCGTGGTAGGCGGGATTGCAATTCGCTGGGAACCCGAGGGCATTTATGTCGACTCCAGCCTGAATCTTTACAATAACGCCGATAAGGTGGCTTTCGAGCAATCGGTAAACAATGTGATTAATCTGGGCCGGGCTATCCACCGACATGGTATTTTCAAATGCTGTATGTTTAATGCCAAGGATACCTTACATATTGAACGTGACGATCCCACTGCACCCTTTATTCCGCCAGCGCATTGCATTATCTCCTTTGAGGTGTCGGCGACAGCCATCAGTAAAGATGTCAGCCGAACCCATTCCTATTTTGAGGATGGCGATGATCCTGACGAATTATTGCGGTTGCCCGATGAAATGATGCAGTTACTGGCAGAGCTGAACAAAATTCATCATACCGGCTGTATTATCTTTGAAGCTTTGCCTACCCATTTGAAAATTCACAGTTATTATATGCTGCTGGACCATAGTCAGGCCGACAAGTTTCAACAATTGCTGGCAGACATAGTGGCGGCGGTGCCCAGCATTCTGGGACTGGGTATCTCGGGGTTTATGAAACTGCCGTATAAAGATACCCGCTTTTTTGAACATAAAGCGCAGTTGCCGGAACGCTATTATCCGCGCAACCCGCGTGCTCAACCTGTAACGGAGTAAACCATCATGTCTGAGGTTAAAATGTCCTCGCTGTTTGAACTGGAGTCGATAGAGCAGGGCCTGTTTCGCGGCCAAAGCTGGGACCTGGGTTTTCGTGCGCTATTTGGCGGCCAGGTTTTGGGGCAGGCATTAGCGGCAGCTTACCGCACGGTAGAAGCTGGTCGTTCGGTTCACTCTTTTCACACCTATTTTTTGCTGCCCGGAGACGCCAAAAAGCCCGTGGTTTACGATGTGGAAGTAGTACGTGACGGCCGCAGTTTTTCGGCCCGTCGGGTGAAAGCCATTCAGGATGGCCGTAATATTTTTTATATGACCGCCTCGTTTCAGATTGCCGAAGAGGGGATGTCCCATCAGTATGCACCCATGCCTGAGGTGCCGGGACCGGATGAGCTGGCCTCAGATATATCATTTTATGAGCAAAACTTTGACCGTCTGTCCACGGGCATGCAGGAAGCCTTGAGCTATCATCGTCCTATTGATATTCGAACCGTCGATGCCGCCCATTCTTTTAAAGCACAGCAACGTGAGCCATACCGGCATGTCTGGTTAAAAGTACGCGATGCCATGAGTAGCGATTTAGGTTTGCATCAGGCGACGCTGGCCTATGCCTCTGACTACCATTTTTTAAGCACTTCGTTACAACCACACGGCCTGGCGGTGTCTGATAAGGGACTGCGTATGGCGACCATTGATCATGCGATGTGGTTTCATCAGCCGGTAAACCTGAATGACTGGTTGCTGTATGCCATGGAAAGTCCGTTTTCTGGTAACAGCAGGGGTATCGTCCGCGGCCAGATTTTTAATCAAAGCGGCGAGCTGGTGGCCTCTACCATGCAAGAGGGAATGATGCGCAAAGTCTCAGAAAGCTAGATCAAAAAGCTTAAGTTAGAAGCTCTCGGGATGAACCATCATTCTGGGGGAGCCTCAGGGTATCGCAACAGGGCCGGTTGGGCACGGGAGCGATTAGGCGGCTTGTGCATTTTTGGGTGCCCCATAAAAAACGCCCGGAACAAAAGTTCCGGGCCTAGGGGAATGGCTCATTGCTGAGCCGTGCGCTAACTTTTGCAAAGGGAGAAGTTCATGCAAATAATAAAGCGAATAGTAATAATAGAGCAAAAATGATTAAAATATAAACAATATTGTATAAATTTTTTCTAATCTATGCAACGCTCTGGCGTTGTAGTTCTAACACTCTGATTCGAAATAAATTTTTAACTACTCCGATGAGTTTCACAGGTCAGTAGCAAAACCTCTGCTACAAAAAAATAATGGCCTAATATACTTTTTAGCCTGAAAGTCAGATCAACTAGTAACCCTATTTTTCTGCCGAATACCGGATATAGCCGATTGAGCTTTTAAGGTGGAGTTGCCACAATAGTGTTTCTGCCCTCATAAAAGATAAGGTATTTTGATGACCCTACCTGCTACATTTATTCCGCCAGAACGAACCCTGATGGGCCCGGGTCCCTCAGATGTCAGCCCCCGGGTACTCAACGCCATGGCCCGGCCTACCCTTGGCCATCTTGATCCTGTGTTTATTGATTTGATGGATGAAATAAAGGGTTTGCTGCAATATGCCTTGCAAACCAAAAATGCCCTTACCATGCCGGTGTCGGCACCCGGTTCGGCGGGGATGGAAGCATGTTTTGTTAATCTGGTGGAGCCTGGCGACAAAGTCGTAGTGTGTATCAACGGTATTTTCGGACAGCGTATGGTCGAAAATGTCACCCGCTGTGGTGGCCAGGCAATAAAGGTCGAAGATCCGTGGGGCCAGCAAACCAGTTTGCAAAAGGTGAAAGATACCCTCAAAGCACATCCGGATACAAAACTGCTGGCCTTTGTGCATGCAGAGACATCAACCGGAGTGCGCAATGATGCCGCCAGCCTGTGCGCCCTTGCCAGGCAATATAAATGTTTGTCGGTGGTAGATGCGGTTACCTCATTAGGCGGAATAGAAGTTGATGTGGATGGCTGGGGTGTGGATGCTATTTATTCAGGCTCGCAAAAATGCCTGAGCTGTGTGCCGGGTCTTTCACCGGTATCTTTCAGCCCGGCGGCGGTAGCGGTCATTCAACAGCGTAAAACGCCCGTACAAAGCTGGTTTCTGGATATGAATCTGATTGTTGGCTACTGGGGCGAGAGCGGCAAAAGGGCCTATCATCATACCGCCCCGGTCAACAGTCTGTATGCGTTGCATGAGTCGTTACTGATGTTGCGTGAAGAAGGTCTGGAAAACGCCTGGCAGCGGCATCAGCGGGGCCATGAAAAATTGTATAATGGCTTAGACGCACTGGGCATTGAGTTTGCCGTAGCCAAAGAATTTCGTTTGCCCCAGCTTAATTCGGTCTTTATTCCTGAAGGTGTGGACGATGCAAAAGCCCGCCGGCTGCTGCTGGAGTCGTTTAATCTTGAAATTGGCGCCGGCCTGGGTGAGCTGGCCGGCAAGGTCTGGCGTATCGGTCTGATGGGCCATGCCTGTAAAGATCGTAATATTGACCATTGCGTGGCCAGTGTGGCAAAAGTGATTCGCTAACCCCTGGCCGCCAGTGCTATCGCAACATTATGCCCTTAACAGAAGATCTGGTAGCGGCAGGTTGCGATAGCGCCTGAACTGCCGTGGTTAACTCAGTTAAGCACGGCGTGCGCCCAGTTAATACTCCAGCCGGTGATAAGCGCAATAGCAAAACTGATCAGGGTGCCTAACATCATGTATTCGGTCAGACGCATGTCTTTACTTTTAGACAAATCGCCCACCCGGAAGACCGTTTTGGTTGCCACCAGAAAGCCCAGCCCGGTGTATTGCTCCACCAATACAAAGGATAATGCTAACAATCTTTCAACATAGCCAATCCAGCGCCCGGCGCTTCCCAGACTCTGGCTATCCGTATTTTGTAACCGGGCTGTGTGGCCGGCAAGTACCTGGGCAATAAGAATACTGGCAGGTTGTAAAATAAATAAATACCCGAGCAGATAGATCAGCCATGCTGGCTGGCGCAGTGACAAAAAATATCCCTGTAGCTGGCCCACGGTGAGATTCAAAGCCACGGCGCACACGATGCCAATGATCAGCAGATGGGCAAGTTGATCCACCACAAAGGCTAAGGTGGAGGTGCGGCCCGCTTTGAAGTAGTCAATCAGCCCATGGCTTACTGCCACGACCAGGGTGCCGGCCCCAAGAGTGCTCCAGTCGTACCCGGCAAAATAAAATGCTATGGCGGCCAGTACGGCATGCATAGCCGTATGTTTGTAAAGGGCCACAGAGCGAGCTTTATGAGCATGTCGATCGGCAATCCAGTGGTTGGGTTGCAGATAAAAATCACCAATAAAATGGGCGCTTAATAATAATAGCAATAAGGTCATGGGCGCTCCTGCAAACAGGCCTGACAACACTTATCAACAAAATCTATAAACCTGACCAATGGGTCGGCGCCCGCGGCTCGCAGGCGCTCACTGATATTCTGGCGTGAGGTTCCAAGCTGATCTGCCAGTTGCTGATGGGTGGGAAATTGTCGTTCCACATACCTATACAGTAATTCAGACTGGCTTTCAGATAGGCGGTTTAACAGGTAGCTTTGTTGTACACACAATACCGCCAGCGCCTCATTGTAAGGGCTGTTTTCAATTTCTATACTAAGTTGAGGCCCGCGGAGTCCGTCAAGGGTGCGGCCAGAGGTTATCAGCGCCGGTCCCGTATGTTCTCCCGGGTCATCGCCATGAATAGTGCCACTGCCACACACCCCGGCCAATGCACATTGCACCGGTGGTGCCTGTTTACCGGCAGCCAGCCACAGTTTGGTCCTGAGCATCAGGGTGGCCAGCTGTGCCGCATGGGGCGACACCAGCTGAAACCCATCTCCGCGATAAACGCTGTAGATGGCGTCATAATCCTTAACCAGGGTGGTCAGATAGGTTTTTAACGCCTTGACGGTTATTTGGTAATCCGCCGGACTAAGCTGGGTAGAATCGACCAGGTCGCCGGTAATCACGGCTATCATAAGCATTCCTTAAGCAAGCATATAAAGTTGCCTTTGTTATTGCAAGCTTATAACCTTGCTTTTTAAAATGCAACCTAAAAGGCTTGCCTTCCTCAATCTGGATTGTTTCATTCTCAGGCTATTTTTACTGCCGGCCAGCCGTTGAGGTAGCGTTGCCTCCTGTAACATGAGAAGAAGCATTCTTTACCGCCAACCCACTTTCAGTATTGGCTGAATTACCATCGCTAAGCTTTACTAAAATTATGCCCATCAGCGCGGATCGTAAAGGATTAAATACCTTATATCAGTATTGAGCCAGCAACAAACGATGGGGAGGTCGCGATCTCGGTGCTGCTTTTTTAACGGCACGCCGGCAGTAACTTTGCGGTGTGTTTCCAGCATGCGTTACCAGCACTGAGTTTGGTGTGGTTGCAGTCACCTTACAGTCTTCGAGCAGCATTCGTGCAGTGTTCCGGGCGCGGATCGGGATAAAACAGATGCATCCTGCGATAATATGCTGCCGGACCACCGACGCAGCCGTTATACTAGCAGCCAGAGCAGTAAGCTATTGGTTTTTCGGCTGAAACGTAACGGTGAATGGTTCATCTTTGATTCAGACTGGATTTTGCATAGTACAGCTTCTATAACTACGACGAAGGAAATTTTTTATGCAGCATTATTTACGTATCACCTGGTTTGGATGGCTGGTAATGCTGGCACCCGCAATGATGGTCCAGGCGCAGGAGGCCAGTCCCGATGTGATTAATGTCAGTGGTTCAGGCAGTGTGGCTGTGGTGCCTGACCGATTTACGGTTACCTTTGTACTGGAGCAAAAAGGTCAGACCGTTACCAAGCTTAAAGAGCAGCTGCAACACGATATCCATCAGCTCACCAACTTTTTACTGAATGACAATGTGCAGCAAAAAAATATTCAGACCATGCAAATACGTTTGCATCCGCGCTATGAGAACGGGCCCAAGGGCAGAGTTGAAAATGGGTTTGTGCTTAGCCGGGAAGTTACCATCGAACACGATGTGCTCGATCAATACAGTCATTTAATTGATGGGGCCCTCAAACGCGGTGTGACCCGAATCAGTCGTTTTGAGCTAATCGCCTCTAATCCGCAAAAAGCATACGAACAGGCCTTGATAAATGCCATCGACGACGCAAAATCAAAGGCTGAGTTACTGGCCGGGCAGCTTGGCGCAAAAATAGGTAAGGTCACTCAAATTAGCGAAGGCCATAGTGGCAGAATCGTCACCGAGGGCCGCGCAACCATGATGATGGCCGACGGCGCCTCAGGCAGTTTACCGGGACAGCAACATATAGAGGCCACCGTTAACGCAACGTTTACGTTAACCCAATAACACTCAAAGTGGAGAAAATACTTGTCGAATGCATTTTATCAGCGGCTGGGGCAGCAGGCACAGGCGCTGCTCAGCGGGGAGTCTGACACCATTGCCAACATGGCCAATATCAGCGCCTTGTTGTATAACGAACTGGCTGAGGTGAATTGGGCCGGATTTTATTTGTATAAAGAAGACCAGCTGGTGTTGGGACCGTTTCAGGGCCAGCCTGCCTGTATCCGGATTGAAATGGGCAAGGGCGTATGTGGCACGGCAGCGGCGCAGCAAACCACCCAACGTATTAGCGATGTTCATCAGTTTGACGGGCATATTGCCTGTGATGCTGCTTCTAATTCAGAAATTGTTATTCCCATTGTAATTGATAACAAATTACTGGGTGTACTGGATATTGATAGCCCGCAGTACAATCGCTTTGATGCAGAAGATGAAGCGGGTCTGACCCACATCGTAAAGCTATTTATTGAGAGCCAGCAATGAAAGATAGTGTCGATATTCACGTGGTACTGGCCACTACCAATGATATGGATGAGCGCCATGAGGATCCATCTGAAGCCGCCGAACGTTTGAATTTTATTCTTCATGCGATGTACGATCGCGCAGCAGAAGATATTGAAACAGAGCGACTTGAACGAATATTGCACTACACCTGGGAGCAATGGCAACAAAATCGCAGTTTATTGGAGATTGAGGACGACGAATTGCTGGATTGGGTTGACCACACGCTGGCAACTTGGGATGATGCGGATAATTCGGAATTTTACTAACTAGCGTTAAATTTAATGGAAGCACCAGAGAAGTTTTCTAACAGTAAAGAAGTCATCGCTTATCTTGCCGAGCGTTTTCCACACTGTTTCTCCACCCAGGGCGAAGCCCGCCCTCTGAAAATTGGCATATTTCAGGAATTGGCTGCGCGACTTGAAGATGAAGAACGGGTCAGTAAGACCCTGTTACGTTCAACTTTGCGTCATTACACTAACAGCTGGCGCTATTTGCACAGTATCAAGGAAGGCGCTTATCGTGTTGACCTTGATGGTAATCAGGATGCTCAGATAGAAAAAGAGCATGCCGATCACGCACAGGTGCAATTAGAAGAAAGCAAAGCCAAAGCCGCGGAAAAGCGTAAAGCACGCCAACCACGCGAAGGTGAAAAGCCACGTCCGGCTCGTCGTCCACCGCCAAAAGCGAGTGGTGATAAGCGTCGTGAAGACACGCACAAAGGAACTAAACCGAAATCTGACAGACCAATGAAGACACCCCCGGCAAAATTGTCCGATGGTGATCTGCAATCCGGCACCAGAGTGACGGTGAAACTGGGTAAGGCACCGATGCCTGCCGTAATAACTGAAGTTGCCAAAGACGGTATACATGTCCAACTGGATAGCGGCATGGTCGTGAAAGTAAATTCCGACGCTCTACGTTTGGCAAGTTCCAAGAGGTAGTAAAATGAAAGATATCCTTCGTATTTCCATTGCCAGTGCATTCTTAACTCTTGGAGTTGGCGCTGGTGCTGTGACCACCACCGCAGAGGTTGATGAACTGCCTATTCTGCAACAAGAGTCCCAGCATAGTGTGGCCGCAAAACGGGTAAGTGCGTTGTTTACCCGGGCTCATTATAAGGAAATTGCGTTGGATAATGCGCTTTCAGAGCAGGTTTTTAACCGTTATCTGAAAGCGTTAGACAGCAATAAGCAGGTGCTGCTCAAATCTGATATCGAACAATTTGATCGCTATCGCGATGATTTTGATGAAGCCTTATCCAGAGGCAACCTGAAGGTTGCTTATGATATTTTCAACCAGACGTCTGAGCGCCGCTTGCAGCGGTTTGAGTATGCCCTGACTTTATTGGAACAACCATTCGACTTTGAAAAAGCGGATGATAAATTTTATTACGACCGCGAAGATGCTTCGTGGGCGACCAGCGAAGCCGAATTAGACGAAATCTGGCGACAACGGGTCAAATACGATGCCCTGAACCTGATACTGGCCGGCAAGACCTGGGAAGAAGCGAAAGAGCTTCTGACCAAGCGTTATAACCGGGCTATTAAACGTCTGAAACAGACCCAGAGCGAAGATGTGTTTCAAACGGTGATGAATTCCTTCGCCCGTACCATCGAAGCGCATACCAGCTACTTATCGCCCCGCAACGCCGATCGTTTCCAAATGGAGATGAACCTGTCATTTGAAGGCATTGGGGCGGTACTGCAAAGCGAAGAAGACTTCACCATCATCAAGAGTATTGTGCCGGGTGGCCCGGCCGACAAATCCAATGCCCTGAAGCCAGAAGATAAAATTATCGGGGTGGCCCAGGATGATGAGGAGTTTGTCGATGTCGTCGGCTGGCGACTGGATGAGGTGGTGGATCTGATTAAAGGTCCGAAAGGCTCTACCGTACGCTTACAGGTGCAAAAAGGCGCGACCGAAAGCAAATCGATGTCGGTGGTCAGTCTGACCCGGGACAAGATTAAACTTGAAGATCGGGCGGCAAAATCTGAAGTCTATGTACCGGACAGCGGCCCGCATCAGGGTGAAAAGCTGGGCGTTATCACCATCCCCAGCTTTTACAATAACCTGCATGCCGATGTGCAAAAAGAAGTTGAAGCGCTTAAAGCCCAGAATGTGAAAGGCGTTATTGTAGATTTGCGCGGTAATGGCGGTGGCTCGCTGACGGAGGCGACCTTACTGTCCGGCTTATTTATCGAAAAAGGCCCGGTGGTACAAATTCGTTATGGCGAAGGCAAAGTCAGCGTCAATCGCGATACTGACAGTAGTGTGGCTTATGATGGCCCGCTGACAGTGTTGGTCGACCGCTATAGTGCGTCAGCGTCTGAAATTTTTGCCGCAGCCATGCAGGATTACAATCGCGCGTTGATTATCGGTGAGCAAACCTTTGGTAAAGGCACCGTACAACAGCACCGCGGGCTTGGCCGGATTTACGATTTGTATGAAAATCCGCTAGGCAGCGTGCAGTTTACCATCGCCAAATTCTATCGCATTAACGGTGGCAGCACGCAGCACAAGGGTGTGGTACCGGATATTTTATATCCATCACCGATAGACCCGGCAGAGTGGGGCGAAAGCCAGGAAGAATCAGCGCTGCCGTATGACAGTATCGAGCGGGCGAATTACGCCACCTTTGCCGATGGTCAGAATGCCCTGGATGTGTTGACCGCCAAACATAACAAGCGAATTATGCAGGATCCGGAATTCGCCTATATCTACGAAGATATTGAAGATTACAAAGAGAAAAAGGCCCGTGATTTTGTGTCTCTGGTTGAGTCAGAAAGACTGGCTGAAAAAGAGGAACAGGAGCAACAGGAACTGGCCCGTGTAAATGAGCGTCTGACTCGTATGGGTGAAAAACCAGTCAAAAAGCTGGATGATCTGTCCGATGATGTTGAAGAAGAACTGGAAAAAGTTGACCCGTTTTTGAAGGAGGCGGCCAACATTACCTATGACATGCTGAATACTGGCAAGTACGCAATACATCATAATTAATAAAAATAAGTGAAAAAGGCTGGTGCTGAGCCAGCCTTTTTTGCGTGTAAAGCACACTAACGACAACAATAATAAGCAGGAACATCATCATGGCTATGCGCGGTGAATTCTCTTCCCGTATCGGCTTTATACTGGCTGCTGCGGGCTCTGCAGTAGGGCTTGGAAATATCTGGGGGTTTCCCACCCAGGTAGCCAGTAACGGCGGAGCGGCATTTGTATTAGTTTATTTATTACTGGCTTTTGTACTGGCTTACCCGGTGCTGATGGCTGAACTGATTATCGGCCGGGCAAATCGCTCCAACATGGTCGACGCCCTGGGTAAAATATCGAACAATATGGCGGGTCGGTTAACCGGAATCTGGGGTTGTGTAACCGTATCCCTGATACTCGCGTTTTATGCGATTGTAGGTGGCTGGATGCTTGCCTATTTTGCCGATGCCGGCGCCAATCTCATTGGCGCACAGACCGCCTCCCAATGGCTGCTTACCTTTTCTGACACCCGAAATATTCTGTTTTGTGCCGGCTTTATGATGATCAATTCTTTCATCGTATTGGGCGGGGTGAAGGCGGGCATTGAAAAATGGTCCGTGCGGCTTATGCCGACCCTGGTCATTATTATCATTGCACTGATTGTCTACGTAAGCTTTCAGCCCGGCGCCGTTGAGGGTTGGAGCGCCTACCTGGTCCCTGACTTTTCCCGTGTATTAGATCCGGACTTGCTCATCAGTGCCATGGGCCAGGCTTTCTTTTCCATGTCCTTAGGGGTAGGTACGATGCTGGTGTATGGCTCCTATGTCTCAAAGCAGGAAAATCTGCCCGCTATCGGCGCTTCGGTAGCCCTGGTAGATATCGGGGTGGCAATTATTGCTGGCATGCTGATCATTCCGGCGATGTATGTGGCGCTGAATAATGGTGTGGAAATATTTGCCGCCGACGGCGCCTTAATTGCTGGCGACAAACTCATCTTTACGGTGTTACCGGCGCTATTTGATACCATTGGCAGTGTTGGCTTGCTGGTAGGCTTGGCATTTTTTGCCCTCATGGTTATTGCCGCCGTTACCTCATCTATTTCGATGCTGGAAGTTCCGGTGGCTTATTTGGTAGAAAGTCGTGGTCTGATCCGTAAAAAAGCGGTGTGGCTGATGACCGCCATTATTTTTGCCTGCAGTTGTATCATTATCTTCAACTTCGATGTGTTGTTCTCTCTGGTGATCAGTGCCACAACCCAATGGAGTCAGCCATTGCTGGGGCTGGTACTGTGTATCTTTGCCGGCTGGGTCTGGCGCCGGGATGCGATTTTGGCCGAGTTGAAATCCGGCAACCCCGAGGTTGAATCAGGCTGGTTTTGGAAAATCTGGCCCTGGTATGTAAGATTTGTCTGCCCGGTAGTTATCGCTGTGATGTTTGTCCGCTCTGTGGTGTAAGAGGATAAAAATAATAATTATGAAAAAGTCTATTAAAGCACCTTCGCTGGCCGATGCCCTCATTCCCATTATCGCGCTGATTATCATGATGGGCTCGGCGGTATACCTGTACGGGGATAACTCGTCGTTTGGTCCGAACCAGATTGCACTATTGCTGGGCGCGGGGATAGCAGCGATCATTGGCATGAAAAACGGCCATCGCTGGAAAGATATCGAACAAGGCATTGTTAATGGTATCTCTATGTCGCTGGGCGCCTGTCTGATACTTCTGGCAGTGGGCTCTTTAATCGGCACCTGGATGCTGGCCGGTACGGTTCCCACGCTGATTTACTACGGCCTGGAATTACTCAATCCATCTTTCTTCTACGCCGCCACCTGTCTGATTTGTGCGGTAGTGGCTATGAGTATCGGGAGTTCGTGGACCACCGCCGCCACTGTAGGTGTGGCTTTACTTGGCGTGTCAGAAGGCATGGGGATGTCGGCGGCGGTGACTGCTGGCGCGGTGGTTTCTGGTTCGTATTTTGGTGATAAAATCTCACCGCTTTCTGAAACCACCAATCTGGCGCCCGCGGTGGCCGGTACCGATTTGTTTGAGCATATCCGTTATATGCTCTGGACCACGATCCCCAGCTTTGTCATTGCGGTACTGTTATTTGTCTTTATGGGCTTTAGCGAAACCGGCATGGAAAAAGTGCAGCGCATAGAACAAATGCAGACATTGCTGAGCGAGTCCTTTGAATTAGGCTGGCATATGCTAATCCCCCTGGCTTTGTTGCTGATTCTGGCGGTTCGCAAAATGCCGGCATTTCCTGCTGTTTCTATCGGGGCGCTGGCCGGTGCGGTTTGGGCGGTAATTTTTCAGCAGGATGTGGTACTGGCGATGGCAAATCCGGAGGATAATCCGGCTATTGGCATACTAAAAACCATCTGGACGGCACTCTACGATGGCGTTTCGTTTTCCACACCGGACGAAAACTTAAATAGTTTATTAAGCCGGGGCGGGATGTCGTCTATGCTAAATACTATCTGGTTGATTATTTGTGCCATGTCATTTGGGGCGGTACTGGAAAAAGTCGGATTACTCAAACGCGCGGTAAGTACCATTCTACATGGGGCGAACTCAGCCGGGGCGATGATAAGTCGCACTATTTTAACCTGTCTGGGCTCGAATCTGGTCACCGCAGATCAGTATATTTCGATTGTTATGCCCGGGCGTATGTACAAACAAGAGTATGAAAAACGTGGCCTGCACCAGCTTAATCTGTCACGGAGTCTTGAAGACGGCGCGACACTGACCTCACCGCTGATCCCATGGAATACCTGTGGTGCCTATATGCATGGTGTGTTAGGGGTGAACCCGTTTGACTATATTTTCTATACATTCTTCAACGTAATTAATCCATTCCTGGCAGTCATTTATGCTTATTTAGGAATTAAAATTCTGAGAATTGAACCTCCTTTTGATATTGAAGCAAAGGGGTCAAACGCTTAACATCCCCGGGAGGAACCATGAGTTTACAAGCAAAAAAACGGGCGGACTATCTGCCGCCCGCGTTTACCATCAATGATGTTAAAATGGATGTGCAACTGCATCCTACCTGCACGCGTGTCACCAGCGAATATCAGGTCGAGCGTATGGGTAATCATGGCCATGCGTTAACCCTGGACGGCGACAATCTGACTCTGCGTGAGGTCTGCATCGATGGCCAGCCATACACAGATTATGAACAAACCGACTCCAGTCTGGTGATCTGCAATGTTGCTGATGATTTCAGTCTGAAGCTGGTTACCGAAATAGATCCCGAACACAATCAGGCGCTTGAAGGTCTGTATCTGTCGGCCGGCACCTATTGTACCCAGTGTGAAGCCGAAGGCTTTCGGCGTATCACCTATTATCTTGACCGCCCTGATGTACTGGCTCGATTTGAAGTCACCCTGCATGGTGACAAACAACACTATCCTACACTGCTGGCAAATGGTAATCCTATTGCCCGGGGTGACCACGACGACGGCACGCATTGGGTGACCTGGCAGGATCCGCACCCCAAGCCGGCTTATCTATTTGCCCTGGTGGCCGGGGATTTTGATCTTCTTGAAGATAGTTACACCACCACCAGTGGCAAACCGGTGAAACTTGAATTGTATGTTGATAAAGGTAAGCGCGACCAGGGCGTATTTGCTCTTGAGTCATTAAAGCGGGCCATGAAGTGGGACGAAGATACCTTTGGGCTTGAATACGATCTTGATATCTACATGATTGTGGCTGTCGACTTCTTCAATATGGGGGCCATGGAAAACAAAGGGCTGAATATCTTTAACAGTAAATTTGTGCTGGCTGATCAGGACAGTGCTACCGATGAAGACTTTTTCAATGTCGAGTCGGTGATTGCCCATGAATACTTTCACAACTGGACCGGCAACCGGGTCACGTGTCGCGATTGGTTTCAGTTAAGCTTAAAAGAAGGGCTGACGGTGTTTCGCGACCAGCAATTCAGCGCCGATATGACCTCGCCACTGAGCAACAGAATCAAACATGTGCGGGTTATGCGCGAACATCAGTTTGCTGAAGATGCCAGTGCTATGAGCCATCCGATCCGGCCCGAAGAAGTTATCGAGATGAATAATTTCTATACGGTTACTGTGTACGATAAGGGCGCTGAAGTCATTCGGATGTTTCATACCTTACTGGGCCCAGAAAAATTCCGTGAAGGCATGGATGAGTATTTTCGCCGGCATGATGGCCAGGCGGTTACCTGTGATGACTTTGTTGCTGCCATGCAAAGTGTAACGGACCTGAACCTGGGGCATTTTGCACTTTGGTATTCGCAGTCCGGAACGCCCGTGATTGAGGTAACCACCTCGTATGATCCACAAACAAGACGCATGGACATTACCTTCTCGCAGCACACCGCGCCGACGGCGGATCAAAAAGACAAAGCCTCGTTGTTCATGCCTGTCGCCTTTGATTGTATTGATAGTGCGGGCAATCACTATACCGATGACGATGGTCAGGTTCGCGATGGTATGTTTATTTTGGATACCGCAGCCAAAACACTGCACTTTTCTGATGTGCCAGAGCCATTGATCCCAGTGGTATTAGGCAATTTTTCAGCGCCGGCAAAGGTAGAAAATAGTCTTAGCGCCGAACAATTACTGGCAGTATTTCAATATGCCAATGACACCTTTAATCGCTGGGATGCCCTGCAGTCTCTGTACGACTGGTGTATTCATCAATACGAGCTGGAAAATCAGGCTGCGGTAGATGCAACAATCTGGCAGGGGCTGGAGCAGGTTATTACCCGCGAGTCTCACAATCATGAACTGCTGGGCGAATGTTTGGTTATCCCTAGTTTTGAGACCTTGTGTCAAAGCCGGCAATTAGTCGAGGTGGCGGCGCTAAATACTGCCCGAAGCCAGTTCTGTCGGGATTTTGCGCAGCGTCTGCACGGACCCCTTGAGACTCTCTTTAAGACCCTCGAAACCGGGCCTTATCAATATACCCAAACCGCGATCAATGCCCGTCGCTGTCGTAATGTGGTCCTTAATCATCTGGCGTGTGCCGGTGACGCCGATAAGCTGCTAAATCAGCAGTTTGAACAAGCTGACAATATGACGGATTCGCTGGGAGCACTTAAAGCCGCGCAGGGTCACAGCCCTTCGGTGTTTGAGTCACTGATGAGCCGCTTTGAACAGCGCTGGAATCATGATCCTCTGGTACTGGATAAATGGTTTGGTTTGCATGCAACTACTGAGCGAACCGACATCCTCAGCCAGCTGAGTCTGTTACAACAACACCCTCGTTTTGCCAAAGGCAATCCAAACCGGGTGCGGGCAGTCATCGGCAGTTTTGCGTTTTTCAATACGGCGGGTTTTCATGCCCCCGATGGCAGTGGTTACCAGTTTGTCACCGACTATCTACTTAAGCTGGATGCAGTAAACCCCCAGGTGGCCGCACGCATTGTGACGCCGCTAACACAATGGCACAACTTTGCACCTGACTATCAGTTGCTCATGAAAGCCCAGTTGGAACGTATCGCCAATCATAAGGGCCTGAGTGGCGACTTGTATGAAAAAGTCAGTAAAAGCCTGGCTTTTAAAGTAAACAGTGAACAACAATAAGTATTTTCATTTTTCGCTGGGCCTGACGTATACAGAGTGCGAACGCTTATACCAGGCCGGCTATCAGCACGTGGTGGTCATGGCCGAGAGCGGCCACCGGGTGCAACTTCCGATTGAACGCCTGCGTGCCTTTGTGACCCCATCGGGGTTACAGGGGCGTTTTCGGCTGACCACCACCGCTGCACATAAGATCCTCACATTTGAACGCCTGTCCTGAGTTTCCAACCGTTTCATTCTCCACTTTTATAGACATCTATTAACTAATTGAATAGCCGATAGTTTAGCAATTTGTTAACTGGTACGATTTGTTCTTGCGATTATCTCAAAATGATGTAATTATTTTGTTAACCGTTATGGGTGGCCTACGGACCTGCACCACCAATACGTTAACTTGGGAGAATAAAAACTATGATAACAAGGCCATGCGCATTCAAAAAATCACCCGTGGCAGCCGGGGTCATTGCGTTACTCGGCGTCGCATCCACGTCAGTAACCGCCGCTGACTGGCAAGTGGGAGATGCCAGCATCACACTTGACTCTACCTTTACCCTGGCAACCAGCATCCGGGTTGAGGATCGTGATTACAGCCTGATTGGTAACAGTAATCATCCCCAGTTTGACTGGAGTGGCTACAATGCTGCTACCAATGTTATCTATCCCAGTGCGGACGTATGGGCATTATCAGGAGATGGCGCTTATTCAACCAATGGGGACCTGGGCAACCTTGCTCACGATCCCGGTGAAGCATTTTCGTCACAAGTTGCCGGTAACCACGAACTGGATGTCAATTTCGGCGATTACGGCTTTTTTGCCCGGGGGTTCTGGTTTTATGATTTTGAAAACGAAAACGGTACCTCTGACTGGGCTAATCCTATAACCGGTGAAAACCGCGATTTGTGTCAGGATTCCGAGGCTAAAGATTTATTATGCGCCGACATTCGCTTACTGGATGCCTTCTTTTACGGCGACTGGTGGGTTGGCGATAAGCCATTGACGGTACGTGTGGGGCAGCAGGTTATCAGCTGGGGTGAGAGCACTTTCATTCAGCATGGTATCAATACCACCAACCCGGTTGATGTAACCCGGGCCCGGGCACCTGGCGCGGAACTAAAAGAAGTATTTATACCGGTGGGTATGGTGTACGCCTCTTTGGGGCTGACGCAGGATTTCAGTATTTCAGGTTATTATCAGTATGAATGGGAGCGTAGCTGGCTGCCTGTGGCCGGCAGCTACTTTGCCGGTAACGACTTTGCGGGTGAGGGCGGTCAGTTCAGTAATATCCAGCTTGGCTTTAGTGGTAACCCGGATATTAACCTGCAGACCTTGTTGACTCAGCTTAACGAATTAGGGTCGGCGCTAGGAAATGGTGCTGATCCGGCCCAGATTTCTCAGGCCTACCTTGCTTATCCAACCAAATTGACCGTCCGGGCTTACTCTGATGCAGCGCACCAGGATGCCGACGATCAGGGCCAGTATGGTGTGCGCCTGACCTGGTTTGCCGAAAACCTGAATGAAACCGAATTCAGTTTTTACCATATAAATTATCATAGCCAGCGGCCACTGGTATCGGGTATTACCTCAGATTTCACCGCCGAAGGAATTGCCCAGGATATCGCGTTTTTATCTCAAAATCAGATTACCCGGGACAACATTACGCAGCTGGATGCATTTTCTGAAACCCAGTTCCTGTACCCTGAAGATATCAAATTATACGGCATGAGCTTTAATACCAATATTGGTACTACTGCGCTGGCCGGTGAGTTCGCCTACCGGGTGGATGAGCCACTGCAAATAGATGACGTAGAATTACTTTATCAGGCGATGCCTGAGCAGTTGGCAAATGCGGGATTACGTCCGGATCTGGCGGGTATCTCCCAGCTTAAAAATATTGGTCGTGATGTCGGTCCTGGTGAGTCTGCAGAAGGATTTTTACTCTCCGATACCTGGCAGGCCCAGTTTACCTTATCTCATGTATTCGGACCCATGTTCGGCTCAGATAACTTCATCATGTTGGGTGAAGCGGGCTATGTCAATGTGGTGGATTTCCCGGATCCTGAAGTCATTCGTTTGAATGCGCCGGGCACCGCCAGAACCCCCTCATTAGAACCGACACCATCGGGTAATCCGCGTACCGGTCTGCATCAGGGATTATCAGATGGCCCCGAAACCAATCCGTTTGCCACTGATGATGCGTGGGGTTACCGCTTATTGGCGGTCGCCGACTACAACAATATTATGGCTGGCGTCAATATGCGTATGCGGGCCACCTTCTCCCATGATGTAGAGGGCACCACTCCGGACCCACTATTTCTATTCACCGAAGACACAAAATCGGCGAATCTTTCCTTCACCTTCGATTACTTGAGCAGATGGTCAGCGACGGCGTCTTACAGTGCCTTTTGGGATGGTATTGGCACCACCAACGCACTGGCAGACCGTGACTTTGTGTCGTTCAATATCAAGTACTCAATTTAAGGGGCATTAACTATGATGAAAAAGTTTACCTTGATTGCGGCGGCGGTTTCGTTGTCGGTAGCCAGTAGCTGTGCGCTGGCAAAAATTTCAGAGCAGGAAGCCAACAAACTGGGCAATGAGCTTACCCCGTTAGGCGGTGAAAAAGCCGCCAATGCCGATGGCAGTATTCCGGCCTGGGATGGGGGTATTACCAAAGCGCCTGAAGGTTACTCAGAAGGTGATCATCACCCTGATCCCTATCCCGGCGATACCGTGAAGTTCACCATTACTGCCGATAACTACAAAGAATACGCTGAATTTTTGTCCGAAGGTCAGCAAGCGCTGTTTGAGGCTTATCCAGAGACCTACAAAATGCCGGTCTATCAGAGCCGTCGTTCAGCGTCCAACCCACAGGATGTCTATGCGGCCACCAAAGCCAATGCCACCCGCGCCGAGCTTATCGAGGGTGGTAATGGGTTAAAAGGGGCGGTACGTGGTATTCCGTTTCCGGTACCAGAAAACGGCTTAGAAGCCATCTGGAATCACATTTTACGCTATCGCGGTGAAGCGGTTCAGCGTTATGGGGGCCAGGCAGCAGTGACCTCGGCCGGCGACTACAATGTTATCGGGTTTGATGAACAACTGCTTATTCAGTACGCCAAAGAAGGCATGACGCCTGAAGAGTTGCTGGATGACAATATCCTGTTTATGTTTAAGCAAAAGGTCACTAAACCCGCTCGTTTGGCAGGTACTGCGCTACTGGTACATGAAACCGTAGATCAGATTAAAGAACCTCGCCGGGCCTGGACGTATAACACCGGTCAGCGCCGGGTTCGGGCGGCACCTAACATTGCCTACGACACCCCGGGGACTGCGGCCGACGGCCTGCGTACCACCGATGATTTTGATATGTTCAATGGCTCGCCCAATCGCTATAACTGGGAGTTAAAAGGCAAAAAAGAAATGTACATTGCCTACAACAACTATAAATTACATAGCGATGAGGTCAGCTACGACGAAATTTTAAAACCCAATCATATCAATCCGGAACTGACCCGCTGGGAAAAACACCGGGTTTGGGTGGTTGAAGCTTCGCTTAAAGAAGGTTTCCGCCATGTTTATCAAAAACGGGTATTCTTTATTGATGAAGATAGCTGGCAGATTCAAATTGCGGATATGTATGACAACCGGGGTGAGTTATACCGCGTAGGGGTGGCATACGGTGTGAACTATTATGATGTTCCTACCCAATGGTCAACTCTTGATGTGTATCATGATTTGAACTCACGGCGTTATCTGGCCATCGGTCTCGATAACGAAGAAGATATTTATGATTTTTCTGTACGTCCCCGTGATGTCGAGTTTACTCCCCAGGCCCTTCGTCGCGAAGGCAAGCGTTAATCTCACCTAAAGGCGAGGCCACCTGGCTTCGCCTTCGTTTTTCTTATTTTCAGGATTGTTTTATGAAAACACCTCTGGCAGCTTTTGCTGCACTGGCCTTCAGTGCCTGTGTATGCGCTCAGACAGCTTATCAGGCCCCCCTGGTTGAACAATCATTGCTTTTGGATATCACCGCAGATAAATCGTTGGTGATGGTTGGGGAACGGGCCATATTTTACTTTCTAAAGACGGTGAAAATTTTCAGCAAGCCGATGTACCGACAACAACCACATTAACCGCTGTCACCATGTTAGGTGAGCAGGTGTGGGCAGTGGGGCACGATGCGACTATTTTACATTCGGATGACGGCGGTGTGAGCTGGACCGTACAGTTTACCAACCCTAAATTAGAGCGCCCTTTTCTTGATATCCATTTTTTTGATAAACAGCATGGGATAGCCGTGGGCGCCTATGGCATGTTTTATCGCACGAACGACGGCGGCAAACAATGGCGTGCAGAGTTGCATGCTTCTTTGTTAGATCCTTATGACCGTGAATATCTCGAAGATATTCGTGAAGAGGACGAAGCATTTTATGAACAGGAATTAAATTCCATTTTACCCCACATCAATCGTTTGTCCCAGGATGGCAAGCGACTGTATCTGGCCGGTGAAGCCGGGACCCTGGCCTATAGTGATGATCAGGGCAAAAACTGGCAACGTTACAGCGTTGATTATACCGGCTCTTTTTTTGATATAGCGGCGCTGGATGAACAAACCGTGATGGCGGTTGGCTTACGCGGCAATATATTTGTGATGCAGGGCAACCAAAACTGGCAATATGTAAAAACCTGCTCTACCAGTACGCTAAATTCCATTGTACCGATAAGTCAGAATAAGGTCGCGGCCTTAGGCAATAACGGCATAATTGTGACGCTGACCAAACCTTTTCCGGTGAGTCAGCATGATCCCTATGCCCGGGCAGCAGACTGTGAAGCTGAAGCAGGGATAAAGGTGCGTCAGATTGACGACAAAGCCGCTATTGTGAACGCCACGCTATTCAATCAGGACGGGTTGGCGGTGTCGGCAAATGGAATAAAAAACCTTACATTAGAATAAGAAGGTATTATGTCGCGTATTACTCAATTTCTTGAACGGCTGTTTTTTACCAATCGCATAGCCGTTATCGTATTTTTTGCAATTGCTACTCTGTTTCTGGGCTATCAGGCCTCTTTACTTAAGCTGGACGCCGGCTTTGAAAAAAACATTCCGCTTAACCATGAATATATGCAGACCTATATGGAGCACCGAAATGACTTTGGTGGGGCCAATAGTGTGTATGTGTCGGTGTGTGATAAGCAGGGCAATATCTTTAATCCTGAATTTTTCGATACCCTGAAGAATGTCCATGATCAGTTGTTTTTCATCAATGGGGTTGACCGTTCGTTAGTCGCCTCACTGTTTTCGCCGTCTACCCGCTTTACTGAGATCGTCGAAGGGGGCTTTGCCGGCGGACCGGTTATCCCGGCCGACTTCAACTCAAAAAATCCCAAAGCCTTGGAGCAGGTCGCAGCGAATATTGAAAAAGCCAATATTGTCGGGCGCCAGGTCTCGAATGACTACAGCTGCTCAATGGTGACCGCGCAATTACTTGACCTGAACCCGGAAACCGGTGAGCCCCTGGACACGTTGGCACTGGCCGGCGAACTGGAGCAGCAGCTACGTCAGCAATACGAAAATGATCGCATCTCAATTCATGTTATCGGCTTTGCCAAGATGATTGGCGATGTGGCCGAAGGCGCCAAAGATGTGGTGTTGTTTTTTGCGCTGGCGCTGGCGATCACCGCGGTAATGGTATTTTTCTTCTCGCGTAACCTGATGCTGACCATCCTGCCGCTTACCTGTTCGTTTATCGCGGTGGTCTGGCAGCTGGGCCTGTTAACTGTGATGGGCTTTGGCATCGATCCGATGTCAATCCTGGTGCCATTTCTAGTGTTTGCTATTGGCGTTTCCCATGGCGTGCAGATGATCAATGCGGTGGAGAAAAAGGCCGTGGCGGGCGCGGGCGCCAAGCATGCTGCCATGTTTGCCTTCAGAAGCCTGTTGATTCCAGGCGGCATAGCGCTGCTTTCCGATACGGTCGGATTTATGACCTTATTGGTAATTGATATCGGAATTATTCGCGAACTGGCTATCACTGCCAGCATGGGTGTAGCGGTGATTATTTTAACCAACCTCATCCTGTTACCGGTGTTAATGAGCTTTTTGAAGCTTGATCATAACTATGTGGCCAAGTTTGAAGGTAAAGAAGCGCATTCGGTTCGGTTTTGGCAATGGGTGGCAGGCTGTTCACACAAAACCCCAGCGTTGATTATTTTACTGGTTACCTCCTTGCTATTGGTGTTCGGGCTATATCAGTCGCAGCAAATGAAGATTGGTGATCTGCATGCCGGGGCGCCCGCGCTGCATGAATCCTCCCGGTACAATCAGGATACCTTTCTTATCACCAATAAATATGAGGTTACCGTTGATTATCTGTCGGTCCTGGTAGAAACCACCCCTGAAGCCTGTACCTCTTATGAGGTTATGAATGCCATGGATGATTTTCAGTGGAAAATGAAAAATGTCCCTGGCGTGCAGTCTACAGTGTCGCTGGCCTCTATCGCCAAAGTAGTGAATGCCGGTTACAACGAAGGGAATGTAAAATGGCAGGTGCTGCCGCGTAATCAGCAGACCCTGGTGCAGGCCATTGCACGCATTCCGACCTCTTCGGGACTGTTAAATGGGGATTGCTCGGTCATGCCTATTATCTTGTTCATGGAAGATCATAAAGCTGAGACCATTTCACGGGTGGTGGATGCGGTAAAACAATATCGTGAAAGCTATGAAACTGACGATATGAAATTCAGCCTGGCGTCAGGCCCGGTAGGAGTAATGGCGGCGACCAATGAAGCGGTAAAAGAAGCGCAAATTCCGATGATGGCGTATGTGTTTGGCGCGGTTATCTTACTTTGCCTACTTAGCTTCCGATCGTTGCGTTCCACCCTGTCTGTGGTGATTCCATTGTATGTGGTATCGGTGCTGGCGCAGGCATTAATGACCTTCCTGGAAATCGGTCTGACCGTGTCCACCTTGCCGGTAATCGCATTGGGCGTCGGGATTGGGGTGGATTATGGGATTTACATTCTTTCCACTATGAATGCGCGTATCAAGCAGGGTGATTCGGTTCAGCAAGCTTATCTGACCGCCCTTAATGAACGCGGCAGCGCCGTCTTGTTCACAGGCATAACTCTTGCTATTGGAGTGAGTACCTGGGTGTTCTCCTCACTGAAATTTCAGATGGATATGGGAATATTACTCACATTCATGTTTTTGGTGAACATGTTAGGTGCCATTATCGTATTACCGGCACTAGCCCGCTTTCTGTGGGCCAACCGGAACGAAGATAAGTCGCCCGACCAGTAAGATATTTTTGCATAGGTAAACATGTAAAAGGGCCGTAAGGCCCTTTTTTATAGGTGTTTTTTGCATACTTATCTAAGCTGTTAACAAAGCGTTAAAACAGGGCTTTCATTTATCCCTGCTTTTAGCGAAAATGGTCAGGGTTTTTCCGCACTTACGTAAATTTAAGGTTTATTCATGACAGTCACCTCCAAGCGACACTCTGTACTACTGGACAATGTTTTCTCGCTTATTGATAAGAAGGTGGATGCGAAACAAAAGGCACTGGTAAAACAGTTCGGTCAGCTTCTCTATAAAAATATCTCACACGAAGATCTGGAACACCGTAACGACAGCGACCTTTATGGCGCCACTTTAAGTCTGTGGAACATTTTGTACGACTTTGATAAAAACAAACCGTACATTCGGGTTTTTAACCCGGAAATTTCAAAACACGGCTGGCACTCAAGTCACACGATTGTAGAAATTGTCGTTCGTGATATGCCCTTTTTGGTAGACTCGGTGCGAATGTCACTGAATCGCCAGGGTATTACCGCCCACTTGTTATTGCACCGACCGTTTAGTCTGGAGCGCGATGACAACAACCATCTTACCGGTTTCAAAGAAGCCAACCAGACTGGCAACGGCAATCAAAAAGAAACCGTGCTGTTTATTGAAATTGACCGTCAGACCAGTAAAAAAGAGTTACAGAATCTGACCAAAGAACTGCACTCGGTGGTTGATGAAGTGTCCTTAGCAGTAAACGACTGGCAGGAAATGTCCAGCCAGTTACATAACGTCTGTAATAACATTGAAGACTTAAATCTGCCTTGTGACGACAATGCAATTGATCAGACCCGCCGTTTTCTGGATTGGCTGGCGGATCACAATTTCACCCTGATGGGCTATCGGTATTACAGCGTTAAAGCCATTGAGGGTGACCACCGCTGGATACCCGATAACGACAGTAGTTTGGGACTGATGAAAAATTCCATCAGTGAACGTGAACGTCTGTTATCAAAGCTGCCTGCTACCGCCCGTGATGAAGCGCTTAGCAAAAATCCGCTGATGCTCACCAAAACCAATACCCGCTCGCAGGTACATCGTCCGGCCTTTATGGATTATGTCGGCGTGAAAGCATTCAATAAAGAAGGTCAGGTGGTGGGTGAACACCGATTCCTGGGACTTTACTCTGCCTCTTTTTACAATGCTTCGGTGACTCAGCTTCCGATCCTGAGTGACAAGATTGAGAAAATCTGTGACTTGAGTGGGTTTGAGCCTGGCACTCACGCCTACAAAGCGTTTGTGAATATCGTCGAAACCTATCCGCGGGATGAGTTGTTGCAGACTCCTGCCGAAGAACTTAAGCAAATTGTGATGGGTATTTTTCAGATGCAGGAGCGTGGTATCACCCGCCTGTTCATTCGCAAAGATGTGTTTGGCCGGTTTTTCTCCTGTATGGTCTTTGTCCCGCGTGAACGCTATAACACCGAGTTACGCAAAGAAACCCAGGCACTGCTGAAAGAGTCGCTTGGCGCCATCGAAGAAGTGGAATTCACCACCTTTTTCTCAGAGTCAGTGTATGCCAGAACCCATTACATTGCCCGGGTAGAAGATAATAATGCGGAATACGATGTGAAAGAAATCGAACAAAATATCATCGAACTGACCAAAACCTGGAATGATCGGCTGGCCGCTGCTATCAGTCAGTCGTTTGGTGAAGCCAGCGGTAAAGCCTTAGAGCGCAAATACAACAAAGCGTTCAGCCGCAGTTACATGGAGCAGAACCTGCCCAGCGCGGCCCTTATTGACATCGACAAGCTGGAAACGCTGAATGACGACCATAAACTGGATATGTTGTTTTATCGGCCGCAGGAAGAAGGCAAAGACAGCCAGGTAGTCAAACTTAAACTGTTCCACAAAGCCGAACCTATTCATCTGTCAGATGTATTGCCCATGCTGGAAAACTTCGGCCTGCGGGTGATTGATGAAAGTCCGTTTAAAATCACCTGCTCTGAAGGCGAACTTAACTGGGTAATGGATTTCACCATGCTGCATAAAGCCGGTGAAAAACTGGATATGGAAAAAGCGCAAACCTTGTTCCAGGATGCGTTTGCCAAGGTCTGGGCCCATACCCTTGAAGACGATGCCTTTAACCGATTGATTTTGGGGGCAGGGCTCACCGGGCGGAAAGTGACGATTTTGCGTGCATATGCTAAATACATGCGCCAGACCGGCAGTTCATTCAGCCGTGACTATATCGCTAATACCCTGTCAAACTATCCGCAGATTGCTAAGGCGCTGGTCAGCTTCTATGACACCCGCTTCGATCCTAAGAAAAAACGCTCGCAGAAAAAAGAAGATGGCATTTTAGAAGACATCAAGGGCCACCTTGATAATGTGAGTAATCTGGATGATGACCGTATTATCCGTCGTTATCTGGATATGATGCTGGCAACCTTACGGACCAACTTCTACCAGGGCGATGACGAAGGCAACGAAAAACCTTATGTGTCATTCAAAGTGGCGCCGGAACAGATCCCGGACATGCCATTACCGTTGCCAAAATTTGAAATTTTTGTGTATTCACCCAAAGTGGAAGGGGTGCATCTGCGAGGCGGTAAAGTTGCCCGGGGTGGTCTGCGCTGGTCAGATCGTCAGGAAGATTTCAGAACTGAAATTTTAGGTCTGGTAAAAGCCCAACAGGTTAAAAATACGGTTATTGTACCGGTGGGCGCAAAAGGTGGCTTTGTTTGTAAAAAACTGCCTACCGAAGAAGGCCGCGAAGCGATGCTTGCCGAAGGCAAAGCATGTTACCGCACCTTCATTCGCAGCTTGCTGGATATCACCGATAACATCGTCAATGGCGAAGTAGTACCGCCCCAGAATGTGGTACGTCTTGATGAAGATGACCCTTATCTGGTGGTGGCGGCGGATAAAGGCACTGCCACTTTCTCGGATATCGCCAATGGTATTTCCGAAGAATATAATTTCTGGATGGGCGATGCCTTTGCCTCCGGTGGCAGCATTGGTTATGACCATAAGAAAATGGCGATCACCGCCCGGGGCGCCTGGGAGTCGGTGAAACGGCACTTCCGCGAAGTGGGTATTGACTGTCAGACCACCGATTTTACCTGCGTGGGTATCGGCGACATGGCCGGGGATGTGTTTGGTAATGGGATGCTGCTGTCAAAGCATATCCGTTTAGTGGCGGCGTTTAACCACCTGCATATCTTCTTTGACCCTAGCCCGGATGCAGCATCAAGCTACAAAGAGCGTCAACGTCTGTTTGAAAATCCACGCTTAAGCTGGGATGACTATGACAAGGAGCTGATATCGAAAGGGGGCGGTGTCTTTAATCGCTCGGCCAAATCCATCAAGCTGACGCCGGAAATGAAAAAGTGTCTGGGCACCCGGCAGATGACGATGACTCCTAATGAATTGATACACAACATTTTAAAAATGGAAGTGGATCTGATTTGGAACGGTGGTATCGGCACTTATGTTAAGAGCACCAAGGAGTCTGACGCTGAAGTCGGCGACCGCGCCAATGATGATTTGCGGGTCAATGGTAAAGAGGTTCGAGCCAAAGTCGTGGGCGAGGGCGGTAACCTGGGTCTGACTCAATTAGGTCGTATTGAATATGCGGCTAACGGTGGTCGGGTAAATACTGACTTTATCGATAATGTCGGTGGGGTCGACTGCTCGGATAACGAAGTTAATATCAAGATACTGCTGAACAACCTGGTGGCTAATGGTGATTTGACCCTTAAACAGCGTAACAATCTGCTGTATGAGATGACCGATGATGTGGCGCAACTGGTACTGGAAGATTGCTATCGTCAGACTCAGTCCATTTCGATCACCGAGCGTGCCGGCGTGTCTGCACTTAAAGAGCAGCTTCGGTTTATCCATGGTCTGGAGCGTGAAGGCCGCTTAAATCGTGAGCTGGAGTTTATCCCTACCGATGATGAAATCTCGGATCGGGTTGCTGCCGACAGAGGCTTTTCCCGCCCTGAATTAAGTGTGCTCATTGCCTATGGCAAGATGGTGCTCAAAGATGAGCTGGATATCCCGGCCATTACCCAAAACCCGTACCATGAACAAATGCTGATCAATGCCTTCCCGGAAGTGCTGCGCGAGCGGTTTGCCGAACAAATGCAGCAGCATCCTCTGCGTGGTGAAATTATCGCCACCAAGCTGACCAATGCGATGATCAATGACATGGGCCTGAACTTTGTGTTCCGCATGCAGGAAGAAACCGGCGCCTCGGTGGATGAGATTGCCGATGCCTATTCTATTGTTAAAGGCATCTTCAATATCGGGCCGTTGTGGGAACAAATCGAAGATCTTGATAACCAGATTGATGCTGATCTGCAGCTGCGGATGTTAGAAGAAGCGCGTCGGATTATGCGCCGCACGGCACGCTGGTATATCCGCCATGGCAATAAGTCGCTGGGTATTCAGGAAGCCATCGATGCCTATGGCAGTACTTTTGAAGATTTGAGCAAAAATCTGAAAAATTATCTGGTGGATGATGAATATGCCATGCTTGAGCGTCATACCCAAAGTCTGATTGACGAAGGCGTACCAAAAGCCATTGCGATGCCGGTTGCCCGTTTTTCTAATATGTTCTCGATTCTGGATATTGCCCAGATTGATGCTGATGATAAACGTGATACTCCGATTATTGCTAAGCTGTACTTCCAGCTGGGCAATCGTCTTGAATTGCACTGGTTCTTAGAGCAAATCAACAATCAGGCGGTAAGCAACCACTGGCAGGCGCTGGCCCGTGCGTCGTATCGTGAAGAGCTTGACTGGCAACAACGGTCCATCACCGCAAACCTGCTGGCGAGTCGACCCGATGTTAATGATGCCGATGAGATCCTATCGGACTGGATTGACAATAATCAGGTCTTACTCAAGCGCTGGTATCACATGATGTCCGAGTTTAAGACCAGCTCAGCGCACGAATTTGCGAAGTTTTCCGTCGCATTACGTGAATTGATGCTTTTAAGCGTGAAGTCTAACCATTAGAATAGACTGATTCGCAGAAATCAAAGCCCTGTCTGACAGGGCTTTTTTATAAGTACCTTTTGTTATGTCCTCCATCGTGCAGAAACTCCTGTTAAAGTGTGAGCCGGAAGCCAGTCATGATTTGACCATGAAGTGGCTCAACCGTACTCAACATACCCCCTTGAAGTGGTTATACAGCAAAGAAACCATCCACAAGCCGCTGACGGTGGCCGGGATTGAGTTTACCAACCCGGTGGGACTTGCAGCCGGACTGGATAAAAATGGTGATTGTATTGATGCCTTTGCGGCGATGGGTTTTGGTTCAATTGAAATCGGCACTGTGACACCACGCCCTCAGCCTGGCAATCCCAAGCCGCGTTTGTTTCGCATCGAAGACAAGCAGGCCATCATTAACCGGATGGGCTTTAACAACAAAGGCGTGGATTATCTGGTAGAAAAAGTTAAAAAAGCCCACTACAAGGGTGTGCTTGGCATCAACATTGGTAAGAACAAGGATACGGACGATCAGCATGCTATTGATGATTATCTGCTTTGTCTGAACAAGGTCTACCCCTACGCCAGTTATGTTACGGTGAATATTTCCTCGCCCAATACGCCCGGATTACGCAATCTGCAATATGGTGAGGCGCTGGATGGCCTGCTGTTAGGATTAAAAGGCGCTCAGGAAAAACTGTGCCAGACCCATGGCCGCTACGTACCGCTGTTTATTAAAATTGCACCGGATTTGGATGATGAACAAATCAGCAGTATTGCGGCTTCGCTGTTAAGCAGCAAAATGGATGGTGTCATAGCGACCAATACCACATTGAGCCGGGAAGCAGTGCAAGGGCTACCTCACGCCAATGAAGCCGGGGGCTTAAGTGGAGCCGTCATGACGCAGATGTCGCTGGAGGTAACCCGCAAGCTGTCGGCCGCGCTGGAGCGCTCCATTCCAATTATCGGCGTCGGTGGCATCGACAGCCCGAAAGCTGCGCAGCAACGTCTGGAGGCCGGTGCTTCACTGGTGCAGGTGTATTCAGCGTTCATTTATCAGGGACCCGAACTGGTCCATCAAATAGCTAAAGCTATCTAAACAAGGTTGGTGAGGACTTCTCGCCAAACAGGTAAAAAATCTTTATATGAACAAAATTCTGGTTACTACCAGTCGCGGACTGGATGAACTATTAAAACAAGAGATCCTGACGCTGTGTCCCGGCGTCGAGATTAGTCTTACCCCTGGCATGCTAAGCTTTGAAGGTACGCTGGAACAGGCCTATACATTGTGCCTGTGGTCACGACTGGCTAACCGGGTTATCTGGCAACTGGCACAGGGCAAATGTGACAGCGCCGAAGCCTTATATCAGGTGGCCGACAGTGTTGACTGGCCATTGCATCTGAAGCCTAACCAGACCCTTGGGGTTCAGTTTGTAGGCACCAACCGGGTTATCAAAAATACCCAGTTCGGGGCGGTCAAAATCAAGGATGCTATTGTTGATCAGTTCACCCAGCAAAGCAGCCAGCGGCCCTCGGTCGAACGCCGTCAGCCTGATTTGCCGATCTATGCCAAATGCCAACGGGATCAGGTGGCTATTGGTATTGATTTATCCGGTAATAGTCTGCATCAGCGTGCCTATCGACAACAAACGGGCGAGGCGCCTCTTAAAGAACACATTGCCTGTGCCATGCTAATGCGGGCCGGCTGGCATCAGCATACCGACCAGCCCTTAGTCGATACCATGTGTGGTTCAGGCACCATCGCCATTGAAGCAGCGTATATGGCTCGCAATATAGCCCCGGGCATAAAACGGGGCTACTGGGGCTTTAACCGCTGGCTTCAACATAACCCCACGCTATGGGATAGTCTGGTAGATGCCGCGCTGGCTGCACAGCTGCCGGCTAAAAATAATATCTATGCCGGTGATGTCAGTCGCCGACTGGTGGCAATGGCGCGCACCAATGCCGATGAGGCAGGGGTATTCGCCGATATTCAGTTTTCGGTTCAGGATGCCACCAAAGGTGCCCCGCCGGTGAAGCAAAAAGGCTTTATGGTCACGAATCCGCCGTATGGTGAACGTCTGGGCGAACTGACCGATCTGATTCCGTTGTTTTCGCAATGGGGCAAGCATTTAAAAACCGCATGGAAAGGCTGGCAGGTAACCCTGCTTTCCAGCAATCGTGATTTGCTGCGTGTGCTTAAATTACGTGCTGCCAAAGATTACGCCATGAACAACGGCAAGCTGGAATGCCGGTTGGTTAATTATCAACTAGACGAAGCCAACTGCGAGCAGTTTTCTGAAGATGCGCAAAACCATGAATTTGCAAACCGGCTGAAGAAAAACCTGAAAAAGCTCAAGCCCTGGCTAAAGCAACAGAATACCCAGTGTTATCGTATCTATGATGCGGACTTACCCGATTACAATGTAGCTATCGATCGTTATGACGACTGGCTAGTGGTTCAGGAGTACGCACCGCCTAAAGATATCTCTGAAGACAAAGCGCGCCGCCGTCTGCAGGAAGTGTTGTTGCATTTGCCGGCTGTGACAGGCATTCCGGCGTCACAAATTTCATTAAAAGTGCGTACCCGTCAAAAGGGCACCGCCCAATACGAAAAGCTGGATCAACAAGGCGTCACCAAAACGGTACAGGAAAACAATGCCCGCTTTGAGGTTAATCTGACGGATTATCTGGATACCGGTTTGTTTCTGGATCATCGAGATACCCGTCAACGGGTTCAACAGCTGGCAAAAGATAAAGATGTCCTGAATCTGTTTGCCTATACCGGCAGCGTGTCGGTATTTGCGGCATTAGGCGGCGCTCGTTCGGTGTGCACCGTGGATATGTCGAAAACTTATCTGGACTGGGCTAAGCGCAACTTTTCGCTTAACCAGCTAAGCGGGCCGTATGCGTTTGTCCAGGCAGATTGTACTAACTGGCTGGCGAGTCATAGTGGTCAATACGATCTTATTTTTATTGACCCGCCCTCATTTTCAAATTCAAAACGCATGCAATCTACCTGGGATGTGCAGCGCGATCATGTGGCGCTGATTACCCAGGCTGTGGGTTGCCTGAAGCCTGGCGGCACGATTATTTTCTCCAACAATAAACGGGGCTTCAAGCTGGATACCCCTGCGATGGAAGCGCTGGGGTTAACCGCGCAGGATATTACCAAACACACCATTCCTCAGGATTTTGCCCGGCATAGCTCTATCCATAAATGCTGGCAGCTAAACCGATGCAAGTGATTTTGTATACCGGGCCGGGTTGCCAGTTGTGTGAGGTGGCGCACAGCATGCTGCTACAACTACCAGGCCCGCAGTCGTATGTGGTGATAACCAAAAATGTGCGTCTCAGCCCTGAGCTTTACCACCGTCTGGGGGCCCGAATTCCGGTGCTGGAACGCACCGACTCGAACGCACAGCTGAACTGGCCTTTTACGCAGAATGAACTGGAGTCTTTTTTACAATGAGCATTTTGCAGCTTAAGAATATAACGGTAATTTACGGCAATCCGCCATTACTGGACGGGGTGGAACTTATTGTCCAGCCCGGCGAGCGGGTATGTCTGGTGGGGCGCAATGGCAGTGGTAAGTCCACGCTGATGAAAGTGATATCCGGGGATGTGGTGGCTGATGAAGGACAGCGCATCATTGATAATAAAACCATCATCGCCCGCCTGGAACAGGATCCGCCTCAGACTACCGATGTTACCCTTTACAATTATGTGGCTGAAGGCCTGGCCGATGTAGGCGAGCTTATCGCCCGGTTTCATCAGCAGACCCGGGTGGTGGCCGAGGATCCCAGTGAAAAGAGTCTGGCCCGGCTCGAGGCATTGCAGGCGCAACTTGACGCCCGGGATGCCTGGCAGGCCGAGCAGCAAATCGCCCAAACGCTGACGATGCTGAAACTGGACCCGGATGTGTCGCTATCGACCCTGTCGGGAGGCTGGCGCCGTAAAGCCGCGCTGGCCCGTGCATTGGTGCGCTCGCCAGATCTACTGCTGCTTGACGAACCCACCAACCACCTTGATATCGAAATGATTCGTTGGTTAGAACAAAGCCTGACCAGCTTTCAGGGGCCATCGTGTTTGTCAGCCATGACCGGGCGTTTATTCGGGCCATGGCGACCAGGATTGTGGATCTTGATCGGGGCGGATTGGTCAGTTATCCGGGCAATTACGACAGCTATCTGGAAAAGAAACAACAGGACCTGGAGGTCGAGGCCGCCCATAATGCCGAGTTTGATCGTAAGCTGGCTCAGGAAGAAACCTGGATCCGGCAGGGTATTAAGGCCCGGCGCACCCGCAACGAAGGCCGCGTCCGCGCATTAAAAAAATTACGCGAGGAACGTAAGGCCCGCCGCTCGGTGCAAGGCAATGTGGTCGTGAGTCAGCACAAAGGCAGTCGCTCGGGCAAGATGGTATTTGAAGTTGAAAACCTCAGCTACGCTATTGAACACAAGCCAATCGTACGGGATCTTGACCTTAATGTATTACGGGGCGATAAACTGGCGTTGATTGGCCCTAACGGCAGTGGCAAAAGTACGCTAATCCGGCTACTGCTGGGTCAGCTTGAAGCCGACAAGGGTACCGTCAGGCGCGGTACCAATCTAGAGGTTGCTTATTTTGATCAGCACCGGTTTGGCCTGGATTTGGAACAAACCGTGATTGATGCGGTAGGCGATGGTAAACGGGATTTAATGGTCAATGGCCAACCCCGGCATGTGATTAGCTATTTACAGGATTATCTGTTTGAGCCGGAACGGGTCAAGGCTCCGGTTAAATCCCTGTCAGGGGGCGAAAAAAACCGCCTGATGCTGGCAAAACTCATGTTGCAGCCCAGTAATGTGCTGGTGCTGGATGAGCCTACCAATGATTTGGATGTTGAAACCCTGGAAATGCTCGAAACCCTACTGGCAAACTACGCCGGCACCTTATTACTGGTAAGCCATGACCGGGAGTTTGTCGATAATGTTGCCAACACCTGTCTGGTTTTTGAAGGTGACGGTAAATGGCAGGAGTTTGTAGGTGGGTTTTCCGATGTGGCACAGTGGTATAGCGAGCAGGATAAGGCCCGCCAACAGCAGGAAAAAATCGCCAAAGATCAGCAAGCCAGTGAAACTAAAGACCCTAACCAGGGTCCTAAGTCAAAGTCTTCACCCCGTAAGGCGAAAAAGTTATCATACAAAGACCAGCGGGAACTGGAAGCACTGCCACAGGATATAGAAGCCCTGGAGACACAACTGGCAGAGGCTCAGGAAGTGGTTAACGCGCCGGATTTTTTTAATCAGGATCAGACCACCACCAGTGCCGCTTTAGAACAGATGAATAAAATCGAATCAACGCTATCTGAAAAATATGCGCGTTGGGATGAACTCGAAAGCATGCTCGAAGATGCTCAGCAGTAAAGTAGGACAGTTAATGAAAAGAACACAGCTTGCCGCCGCCATTGTACTGGCAACCAGTAGTATCACTGCGTGGGCAGAGAATTACACCGTGACACCGCTGCCGGTGTCTGACAAAGCACAAAACTCTTTTGCAAAATCGATTGATAACACCGGTGCCATGCTGACCACGGTTTCTGGTGAGTTTTCGCCGTTTATCAACACCCAGTGGCTGGCCGATCGTGGTTACTTTGAAGACAATAGCGAGGTGCTTGAGGATGCCGACGCTGCGGCGGCGGGTAACTTCACCACGGCAGACTATGAACGCATTGTTAATTCTTTGCTGGCCAGCAGCGATCGCAGTGCGACCGGTTTTCAGCATCTGGCACGGTTCCGTTCCTATCTTACCGATACGGTAGAGTCGAGCCTGATCCCGGGACTGGATGTGTTGCGTGATGATGAAAGTCAGGGCTTCACCCAGTCGGTGCAAACCATTGCCCGGGACAGTCTGAGTGCCGATTATATTGTCGGTACCTCGCAGCTGCCTTATTTGCGGGTAGATTATGTGGATGAAGACGGCGAAGACAATTTTTATGTTCTCAGTGAAGGTCCGATTCAGGCTTTTGCTCAGATAAATGGTCAGTCAATCCGGTTACCTTCGCCGGATGATACCCTAAACGGCTATGCCACGGCGTATGCGATTAATGAAAACTTTCAGGTTGCCGGCTACAGCACCACAGGCTTTTTAGACTCACGGCTTGAAGATATTGCACAGTGCATGGATGATGAAACCCGGGGCGAGCAGATTATAGAAAAATGTCTGCAAGAAGTGCTGTACGTATCGGGCCGCACCAGTACCGGCTTCCCCTTGCGGGATGCTTCGCAGATTCGACCGACCATCTGGCAGTTAGACGCTTCGGGCAATATTGTAAGTACCACCACCTTCCCGATGTTATTTGAACCTGATGAAAATCAGCTTAATGCTAACTATGCAGGCTATGCTCAGGCCATTAACAATAACGGCGTGGCAGTAGGTCGTACCGTGACCAGTGAACGCGAAACGGTCGCGGTGTCTTTTGTTGATGGGCAGACCATTGAGATGTTACCGCGTGATGAGAATCAGGTGAGTAGTGCCGTGGCCATTAATGATGAAAACTGGGTGACCGGATATGTGCAACGGGCGCCGAACGGGGTCTCCCGTAAGCGGCTGTTTGTACATAATCTGGATAGTGGCGAGGATTTTTATCCGCAAGGCTTCTATAATAACGCACCGACCGAAGGCCGGGCCATCAACAATAACAATATTGTGGTGGGCGTGTCAGAGTCAGAACCAGCCCGTAATACCACGGCGGCGCAGCACCGGGCCTTTATGTATACCGTCGGTGATGAGGAGATTGTTGATTTAAACACGCTTATCAGCTGTGACAGCGAATATACCCTGGTTGATGCTATTGATATCAATGACAACAATGAAATTATCGCCAACGCCCTGTTCAAAAAGCCGCTTCGCAATATTGATGGCACAATAGTGGTGGATGATAACGGCGAACAGGTTAGCGAAGAAGTTATTCAGGCGGTTAAATTAACCCCTAATGGCAACACTGAACCCCGTAGTTGTGATGGCGATGAAGATACCGATGAGGACTTTGAACGCAGTGGCGCCGGGGTAAACTGGCTGTTTCTGGGCATGATGGGAGGCCTGATAGGCTGGCGCCGTTGGTTTCAGCGCTGATAAAACGTCGATCTTTGGGCGATGAGTCGCTCACCAGTTCAAATCTAAAAGCCATGCATTTGCATGGCTTTTTTGTGTAATCAGCAGACTCGGGATGAGCGTTTATTAACCGCCAGAATAAATAAAAATGCTAAAATAATGTTAAAATAAATATCGATGCCTTTCATCAGGTTAGTTCTTGTCAACAGAAAAATTAATGAAAAAAACTTGAACCTGAAGCAACAGTTCGCTATCAAAGGTAGGTGCGATTGAAAAACAGCACTCGATTTTACAACTTTGCTTTGTGGTGCCAGAAATTTTTTCGCACGTTAACTGACAAAAGAGGCTAATCGATGAAACGACAAAAAAGAGACAAATTGACTCGCGCCCATGCAAAAGGGTATCAGGCTGGAATCAGCGGTCGCTCGAAAGAATACTGCCCATTTCAGTCTTTTGACACGAGGTCACACTGGTTAGGAGGATGGCGAGAAGCGGTTGGCGACAGACAAGACGGCCTGTCCGTAAGATAAAACTCTCTTTGACGTTGAATCAAGCCCCGCATAGGTCGGGGCTTTTTACTGGATTAAAAGTTAGACGTATCCTGAAATAAGCCGACTTTTAAATCTTTCGCCGAATAAATCTCACGGCCATCCACTTCCACTATACCGTCGGCCTGACCCATGAATAATTTACGCTTAATCACCCGTTTCATGCTGATGCGATAGGTCACTTTTTTTGCTGTCGGCAAAATCTGTCCGGTAAATTTCACTTCGCCTACGCCCAACGCGCGTCCTTTACCAGGACCACCGCTCCAGCCTAAAAAGAAACCAACCAGTTGCCACATGGCATCGAGTCCCAGACAACCTGGCATCACCGGGTCGCCGGGGAAATGGCATTTGAAAAACCACAATTCAGGATCGATATCCAATTCGGCAATCATTTCACCCTTACCGTAGGCGCCGCCATCTTCGGTAATAGACACGATACGGTCCATCATCAGCATGTTGGGCGCGGGTAGCTGCGCATTGCCCGGCCCGAACAGCTCTCCCTGACTACACGCCAGTAATTCATCACGATTATAGCTATGTTGTTTATCGGACATACAATCTCTTTTATTATCTTAAAATGTCAGCGTCATAATTTAGCGAACACTTGTACGCTAAACAACTCCGAACAGTGATTTAATGCATATTTTTTCCCGTGCTACACTGTCGCATCCCTAAAAATAAGAGATTTGTATGGCCAAAAAGAAAAAATTTGTATCCTACGTCAAATCGGCCGGGCCGCAGCAGTCAAAGGCCAAAGCGAACCCTGAGGCACAAGAAACGTCACCAGAGCCGAATAATGTGAGGTTGCTGGAGTCAATGAGCCCTGAAGCCGTGCAGTGCTATGATGAACTCCGGGAAAAAACCGGCTGGAGTGATAAAGATATGGTCAGCAACGCGATACGACTTATGTATGCCTCGTATAAGTGCGGACAGGTTCGCTTATTGAATGAGTGGCTTAAAGACCACAAGCGCTAAGCAGAACGTATGCTCAATCTGTCTGGGTAACTGCATGGGTCACTGACGGGTAAGCTGACGGGAAACTGAATAGCTTAGCAGGGGCTTGTCTGATGTCACTCGGGGTATCGTGGTGTGACCCAATGACCAGCGCCTGTAACCCCCTGCTGCCCCTGGTATCCCCAAATCAATCTGGTTTTTTTCAAAGAGACAGGGTAGGTCGCTGATTTGCAGCTGCATCCAACATCATCTGGGCCTGGTATCAGGATGGGTGGACCGGCCAGGTTAATTCTTTGAGCTTCAGTATGCGCCTGGACAGTCATTCAAGACTATGCGCGTGGACAGTTACACGCCTGGACAGTCACTCAAGACTATTCGCGTGCACAGTCACTCAAAGAAAGTCATATAGACAGGCATAGGGCCCCGCTCATTTGGATAGCCACCGGTTGATAAAGCGATGCTCAGGGTCATAAGCCTGGGTTTGTTGTTGCATATCAAATTTACGTTGTTGACGGGGATCATTGCCTTTGCCAGCCAGATACAGCCAGTTCCCCCAGTTACTGGCTACGTCGTAATCAATTAACTGATGTTCGAACCATGCCGCGCCATAGCGCCAGGGTAGATTAAGTTCATGGATGAGATAGCTGGCACACAACTGTCGTGTTCGATTCGAGGTAAAGCCGGTGTGGGCTAATTCACGCATCGCTGCATCCACAATTAAGCACCCGGTATGTCCCCGACACCAGTTTTCAAACGCCTTTTCATCAAATTCACCGAAGCCGTGTGGTGTTTTGAAGCCTCCGGCTGCAAAAAACAGGGCGCCATGTTTTTGTAACTGCCAGTAGAAAAACTCCCGCCACAATAATTCAAAGTACAGCCAGTAGGTAGAATTGTTTTTGGTATGCTGTGTTTCATACTCATTAATATGCTGAATAATTCGCCGGGGTGAAAGCATGCCCTGCGCCAACCAGGCTGAAAACTTTGAGGAATAATCCCAACCCAACAGACCGTTTCGTGTTTCTTTGTAGCGAGCAATATTATGGGTGGCATAAAAATAGTGGTGCAACTGGTTTAAGCCAGCACGTTCACCCCCGTACCAGCTTTCCTGATTAACCGGCGAGGGATGTGCTTGTGCGATTGAACAAGCGTCTGCCTTAAGCAGGGTTGCAGGCGGTGCCTTCAGGCTGGTTTTGTAAGCCACGGGCGGTTCAGCACAAAGAACGCCTTCTATGGCTTTACGCCAAGGGGTAAAACTGTCTTTCATCTGAGCTACCGGCTCCGGTAAATCAGACTCGTTGAACATAGAAACTGCAGAACCAATAAACCAGGAGCAATCAGACAGCTTATTTTGTAGGGTTGCCAGGCTTCGATGTTCGTAAACACCGGCACAGCGGGAGGTACCCACATGGGTAATAGCATACTGAATACACAGGTTGGGAATAACGGTTTCCGGTTCCTGGTCAAAAACCAGTAAGCTTTGCTGACAATAGCCTAATTGTTGGTGCAAATCCGCCAGGCCTTGCTCAATAAATCTCCACCGGTGCGCCCCCATAGAGGACAAACCAAAACGGTTCTGGCAAAACCAGCTTGGCTGCTTGCAATAGACCAGTATAAGCCTGTCGACATGTTGGTTAAGTTCATACAGGGCAGGCATGTCATCAAGGCGCAGATCCCGGGTGAACCAATACAAGCCGGTTGTATAGGTGCCAGACATTCTGCCCTCAGTTTTAGATCAAATAATGCGATATTACGTATATGAGCAGAACAAGGACCATAACAATGACCAGAACAACGAGGTGTGCGTGACAGTACCGGTGAGCCTGATGTGGTTCAGAAATGATCTGCGGGTAAAAGACAATCCAGCGTTAAATGCGGCCTGTGATGAAGGCAAAATTATCCCGATCTATATTTATGATACGGCGGCGCCGGATGACAGTAAGCCGGGCGGTGCCAGCGCCTGGTGGTTACATCAGTCGCTCACCAGTCTCGATGAACGCTTAAATGGGCATCTGCAAATATTTAAGGGCGATGCGGCTACATTAATCCCCCAATTGCTTGAAAAATTTGATGTTGAGCGGGTGTTCTGGAATCGCTGTTATGAACCCTGGCCCATCAAACGTGACAAGCAACTTAAACAACAACTCAAAGAGCAGGATATCCAGGTAAAAAGCTTTAATGCCAGCCTGCTATGGGAGCCTGCCAACATCCAGACTCAAAGTGGCGGGCCCTATAAGGTCTTTACCCCCTACTATAAAAAAGGGTGTCTGAATCAGCCTGAGCCACGTTATCCCAAAGCCCCTCCGGCGCGTATAACCTATGCAGATGTACCAGATAAAGGTGATGGGTTAGCAGCACTGGAGTTGATGCCTGCGATTAACTGGTATGCCGATATTGAGAAGGAATGGCGGCCAGGCGAAGAAGGCGCCGCGGACAGGCTTAGTGAGTTTTTGTCAGACGCTGCGGATCACTATGACGAAGAGCGTGATATTCCATCAGTGGCAGGTACCTCAAAATTATCGCCGCATTTGCACTGGGGTGAGATATCTCCTAACCAGATATGGTATGCCGTTAAAGGAAAATACGGCGATCAGGAAAACAAAGACATTGAGACCTTTTTAAGCGAGCTGGGATGGCGCGAGTTTAGTTATTATATGTTGTATCACTTTCCCCATATTGTGGATGAAAACTTCAAGGAAAAATTCAATCACTTCAACTGGCGTTATAGCAAAAATGAGTTAAAGGCCTGGCAAGAGGGCAAGACGGGGATCCCGATTGTGGATGCGGGTATGCGTCAGTTGTGGCAAAAAGGCTGGATGCACAACCGGGTCAGAATGATAGTGGGTTCGTTTCTGGTGAAAAATCTATTGATGCACTGGAACCAGGGTGAGCAATGGTTCTGGGATTGTCTGGTGGATGCGGATCTGGCCAGCAATACGGCCGGGTGGCAGTGGGTGGCCGGCTCCGGCGCCGATGCATCGCCGTATTTTCGGGTATTTAATCCGGTATTGCAGGGTGAGCGGTTTGATAAAGCCGGTGATTATGTACGTGAGTTTTGTCCTGAGCTTAAGGATATGCCGGATAAACATCTGCACAAACCCTGGGAAGCACCAAAAGAAGTGTTGCGACAGGCCGGGGTAAGTTTAGGCGATAACTACCCTGAACCGCTGGTGGATTTAAAACAAAGTCGACAACGTGCTTTAGACGCCTTTGACCAGATAAAGGGAAAATAAGGATGGCGGCTTCACTGAGACTCATTTTGGGTGATCAGCTTACGCTGTCGTTACCTATATTGCAGCAGGCCAATAAACAGCACGATGTTATTCTGCTGGCAGAGGTTAAAGAAGAAGCCACCTATGTAAAACATCATAAAAAGAAGCTGGTACTATTGTTCTCGGCCATGCGGCATTTTGCACAAACCTTGAAAGATGAAGGGTACCGGGTTTGTTACCGTGAGTACGGTGATGAAGATAATCAGGGCAGTTTACTTAATGAGGTAAAAAGGTGTCTGCAGGAAAATGAGGCGCTTACCCAGGTTGTGGTAACCGAGCCAGGTGAGTACCGATTGCTAAAGAGTATGCAGCAGTGGTCTTCACAGCTTGATACCCCTGTCGAGATTTCAGAAGATCCGCGTTTTTATGCCAGCGTTGACGACTTTAAAGAATGGGCCAAAGACAGAAAGTCGCTGCGCATGGAATTTTTCTATCGCGAGATGCGCAAGAAACACCAGATTTTGATGGAGCAGGGCGAACCGGCGGGCGGCAAGTGGAACTATGATGCCAGCAACCGTAAAGCCATGCCTGCCAACGTCCATCCCCCTGAACCCACCAGGTTTTCACCTGACACCGTAACGAAGGAAGTCATCAGCTTAGTCGAAACAGAGTTTTCCGATCATTTTGGTGATATTGGCGCGTTTCATTACGCGGTAACCCGTGACCAGGCATTGCAGGTACTTAACGAATTTATTGAACAGCGATTGCCTGACTTTGGCAAGTATCAGGATGCCATGCGCCATAATATGCCCTGGTTATTTCATTCGCATATCTCGTTTTACCTGAATTGCGGCTTACTTAGCGCGCGCGAAGTGGTCCAGCAGGCTGAAGCTGCCTGGTATGCGGGCGAAGCGCCCCTGAATTCGGTAGAAGGGTTTATTCGTCAGATTCTGGGGTGGCGGGAATATGTACGCGGCTTCTATTGGCATTCCATGCCACAGTTACAAAGCGATAATTATTTTAACGCCAAGCGGGATTTGCCCGAGTTTTTCTGGACCGGCCATACTAATATGAATTGCCTGCGTCAGTGCATTCAAGATACCAAACACCATGCATATGCGCATCATATTCAAAGGCTTATGGTCATTGGAAACTTTTCACTGTTGTGTGAACTGGCCCCCGAACAGGTACAAAAATGGTACTTGCTGGTCTATGCCGATGCCTATGAATGGGTAGAATTGCCCAATGTCGCGGGCATGATTTTATACGCCGATGGCGGTAATCTGGCGAGCAAACCCTATATTTCCAGCGGTAGTTATATCAATAAGATGTCTGATTATTGCAAAAACTGTGGCTATAGTGTGTCCAAAAAAACCGGTGACAAGGCGTGTCCGTTTAATTATCTTTACTGGCGATTTTTAGATGCGCACCACACCAAGCTCAAAGATAACCCCAGAATGGGCCTGGTGTACAAAAGCTACGAGAAAATGTCTCAGCAAAAGATTGATACTATTCGCCGCGATGGTGCTGCCTTTTTGACTAAGCTAAGTAAGAATGAAGAAGTCTGAGCTGCCATCTAAAATGTGTCCGGTGTGCCACAGACCTTTTTATTGGCGCAAAAAGTGGGAAAAAAACTGGGACGCCGTAAAGTATTGCTCCAAACGTTGCGCCGGTAATCGCCAGAAAGTCAGTCTTTAAACCGATTTTGAAAACAATAGGCTAAACACCGAGTCTGGTCGTATCAAACACTCTTACTCATCAAACCAACACTCTATGACTTTCAAAAAATCTGCAGCAATACTCACCAGCGCATTATTAAGCACTTCTGTTTATGCGAACGAACCGCAACAAGTAGCCCAGGTGAAGGGAACACAAATTACCGGAATCTCTGTGAGTCACGATGGCGAAATATTTATCAGCGCCCCGAACTGGCGTGACGGCGTAAAGTTTGCGGTGGCAGAAGTTAACACAGAAACAAACGAGGTAACGCCTTACCCTGATAATAAATACAATCGGTGTGTCGCCGACAGCCTCGTAAAAGACGACTGCTTTTTAGCGGTGCAATCGGTTATTGCTCACAATAAAAAGTTGTACGTATTAGATACCCGTAATCCGAAGTTTAAAACGGTTGAAGATGCTCCCCGAGTGTTTGTCATCAATTTACAAACAAACCATGTTGAATCAGTATTAACCTTATCGAAAGAAGCTTATCATGCAGATTCCTACATTAATGATTTACGCATTGATGATAAAACCCAACGAATCTATATGACAGATTCTAATCACCCGGGGCTGGTGGTTTATAATTTAAAAACCAATGATAGTTATCGGGTTTTGAATGAGCACAAAACGACTACCGCAGAAGTAGAGACATTGGACATTGCAGGAACTCCGTTTGAAAATGTCATTCATACGGACGGTATAGCATTGGATAGAGTCAATGATACGTTGTATTTTCATACACTGAGCGGCTATAGTCTGTATGCTATCAATACCAAAGATATAAACAACACCTCGAGCCAAAAGACAGCGGATGCCGTTTGGGAAGTTGCTCAAACCGGGGCTCCTGACGGTATGATTTACGCTGACAACGGTAACCTGTTTTTAGCCAATCTGGAAAAACGAACTATTGATTACCTTACGCCAGCGCAGGAGCTGAGAACATTGGTAAGTGGTGAAAAAGTCAATTGGGCTGATACATTCAGCATATACAACAATGACCTATATTACACAAATAGTAAGATCCAAGATGCCGGCGCTGATGTTAGTCAGATGCACTTTGAAATTTTTAAGGTTGCTTTGCCTCAATAACTGTCAAAAATTCAATATTGGCCGAAAGTTCGGGCTTTATTATACCTTCCCTTTTACGGCACCATACCCTGACACATACAAAAAAGTAACGCCGCTACGCGGCTGAAAGCCTGTTACCAAGAATAGGCTAAAGAATTAGATGCCGTGTGGTTAGTTATAAAGTACCAATATTCCGAATTTTTTATATTTGGTTAAACCGGGCTTCAATTTCAGTAGTAACCATTGAAGACTCATTAATTATTTGGAGAATGGACATACGCAAAATCAGGTACGCCGGGGTATTTGGCTTGGCCGCTTTATTCAGCCCGCTGGCTTTTGCACAGGCTCAGGGTACAGTCTCATTGGCAGGGCACTTTTTTACCAGTGTTTTAGCCGGGGTTATTATTGCCGTAGGCATTCAATTCCTATTAAGCAACCTGGCAATTGCATTAGGTATTAGCGCGGTCGGCGACTTACGTGACAATAAGTACAACAACAATGGTGATAGTAACAACTCTTCACAATCTTCATCGAGTTCTTCTGAGCCTGGTAGCACCGGCACCAAAGTGATATCAGGTCTGGGGATATTCAGTACCGTCACCATGTCTATATCGCTGTTTATTGGTACCTGGTTGGCACTGGATCTGGCGCAAAGTACGACCATTTTAAACGGTGCGATTACCGGACTTATTATATGGGCACTGTTTTTTATTGCCTGTCTTTATTTTGATATTAAATTTACAACCAGCATTACCGGACGTTTGTTTTCTTTTATTCAAACAAGTTTAACTAAAACCGGTTCAGCTGTTTCCGGTATTTTCAGTTCAAGAAATCAGCCAAAGCCAGAAGAGTTTGCACAGCAAACCGTTAAAGCTATCCACGATGAAATTCGTCAGGAATTTGATGTTTCTGAAATAGATAAGAAAATAAAAAGTTATATTGATCAGGCTTCCTCTAATCATTCTCCTCGTGAATTCCGTAAAGAAATTGAAAAGCTGATCCACGAAATTGAAATTGAAGAACAATATACCACTGATGACCCAGATGCTGCGCGCAAGCTTATTTTAGAAGTTGCTAGTAAGCAATCGAATGTCAGTGACAGGGATAAGAAAAAGCTCTCAGATGCGGTCAATCATACCAAAACCGCGATGCGTGAAGGCGGTTCAAATCATCAAAAAGCAACCGCTGCGTTTGATAAGTTGAGTCCCAGCAGCGAAGATGAAGGGCAGAAATATCGCCAGGCCGTATCAGATTATCTTGATAAGATGGGTCAGGATGAAGTGTCTTCTGAACAGATTGAAAAAGATCTTGAAACCATTTTTAATGATCCTTCACAGTCTAAACAAGTTCTGCGCCAGCGTATCCAACAGGTTGACCGTAATACCATAAAAGCCGCGATATCCTCGCACAAAGATATGGATGAGCAGAAAGCAGATCGTGTTTTATCGGTATTCGATAAATTGGTAGATAAAGCAAAATCAGTACAACAATCAGGAAACTCTGAAAGCGAGCAGGGCAGTCAGACCACTAATCTGCCAGTGAAGCGTACACGTGCTGAAACACGGGTGCAGGATTGGTTCGACCGGACCCAACGCCCAGAATTAAAATATCGCGACCTTAAAGCTGATTTTATGGAAATCTTAGATGATCCTAAAATGGCTCCGGAGATTTTGTCTAAACGTGTTTCTAAGATGGACGACAAAACGGTTCGTGCATTACTTACTAACAATAATCAATTAGACGAATCAGATATTGATGAATATATGGCGAAATACAATGAAGCTAAAGATGATTTGTTAAAACGCCTGGATACCTTCCAATCTGAAGCTAAAACACGGATGCAATCATTACAGAATGCAGCATTTGATCAATCAGAAGCCGTTCGTAAAACAGCAGCGTCAGCAGCGTGGTGGATTTTTGTGTCAGCGCTGGTAAGTGCAGGCTCGGCCTTATTAGCCGGGAGAGTGTAAAAATAACTGTGTAAATGGCATTCTTATCAACTCCTTAGAAGGATATCAGAATGCCAATATCAGACAAACTCATCGACCAACTGCTTGACGACTGTGATTCACCAGAAGACATTTTAGGCGAAGCTGGCCTGCTCAAGCAGCTTACCAAGAAGGTTGCTGAACGAGCGTTAGAAGCCGAAATGGAAGCCCATCTGGGCTACGCGCCCAACGATGCGGCTGGTAACAACAGCGGCAACTCTCGCAACGGTAAAACGAAGAAGAGTGTTCGCAGCACCAATGGTGATGTTGAACTCCATATTCCACGCGATCGCAACGGCAGTTTTGACCCCAAGTTAGTACGCAAAGGCGAACATCAGCTAAACGGATTTGATGAGCGCATTGTTGCCCTTTACGCGCGCGGCATGACCACGCGGGATATTCAGGCTTACCTTGAAGAAGCTTACGGTGTTGAGGTCTCTGCCACCTTCATATCGCAGGTAACGAACGCGGTGATGGACGAGGTTAAGGCCTGGCAGCATCGGCCGCTGGAAAAGCTTTACCCGGTGGTTTATCTCGACTGTTTAGTGGTTCGTAGTCGTGACTCTGGCGTGGTACAAAATAAATCCGTGTATCTGGCGCTTGGCATTAATACCGACGGTGAAAAAGAGTTATTAGGTCTGTGGATGGCCCAAACTGAGGGCGCCAAGTTCTGGTTGTCGGTGATGAACGAGCTTAAAAACCGTGGTGTGGAGGATATCTTCATCGCCTGCTGTGATGGCCTCAAAGGCTTCCCGGAAGCCATTGAAGCGGTATACCCGAAAACACAGGTGCAGCTGTGTATCGTGCATCAAATTCGCCACTCGCTGCGCTACGTGAACTGGAAGCAGCGTAAGATTATCGCGGCGGATTTAAAACTGATTTATGGTGCGGCCACTCGTGCTGAAGCCGAGCAGGCCCTCGAGCTTTTTGCAGAAAAATGGGATTGCGAACACCCGACCATCAGCCGCTCCTGGCGGGCGAACTGGGAACGTTTATGCGTATTCTTCGATTATCCGGTCGAGATACGCAAGGCCATTTACACCACCAATGCGATTGAGTCGCTGAACGCGTCCCTGCGAAAAATCACCAAGACCCGCCGGTCGTTCCCGAACGACGAAGCCGTCATGAAGGTGTTGTACCTAGCCTTGCATCAGGCTTCGAAAAAGTGGACGATGCCCATACGCAACTGGAAACCGGCCATGGCGCAGTTCGAGATTATGTACCAGGATCGGATTTAACAGTGCAATCAGCCATTTACACAAAATATTTTACAGTCTCTTAGCCGGCGCACTGGCGAGCAATCTCATCTAATCTTATCTTAACTTAAATTTAAAATTCTAAGCCCCGTACAACCGGGGCTTTTTTATGTTCGTTACAAAGCTTGCCGTTGCCCGTAACCGAACCTGCAGCAGGTACTGTGATGTTGTTGATCTCCTGTCATGCATGCTTAACGCCTCGAAATAATTAAGTTTCCTGATACATTACATCCAGATTTGAAGCCGTTCTCGGTGGTTCCATACTACCGTCATCCACTAAGATAACCGTCTATATCATCGTATAATTTTTGACAGACTCGGGCAAAGAACGATGTGAACAGGGAAGGGCACACGAAGGTTAAATCGGTATCTTGATGTACTTATGCTTGTTGGTCGAACGTTGTACGACACAAAGTTGGTATATGAAAAAACTAAAATAGCCAGTTAGGAAAACCAAAAACTGCCTGCGTGGGAGTATCAAGATCAGACTTTCAATAAGCCCCTGACCACAAATACGCTGAACATTACTGAGTCAAACTAAGATCAGCGAAACGCGTTGTCCCGATTAAGTGAATCAGAACAGAATGCTTATCGAGAAAAGGTCCTTAACTATTTATATTAAAGATTATTTTCATTAACTCCCAGACCGAATTTGTAACCACCTAAATTTATTGATTTTTTCTTTTAAAAGAATTGCTGTATAGTGCGCTGCGTCCTCTAAGGGCATTTATTATATTTTTAAAGGAATAATTTTGATGAAACGCACTTTTTTCGCAGCTGTTGTAGCTGGTCTTTCCATGAATGCTTTCGCGGCACAGAACTTTTCATCTGCTCCTTCGTGGGATTATGTAGAAGCGGGTTACCAGGTTGCTGATATTGATGATGCTGGTGATTTCGAGCCTGCGGGATACGCATTAGCAGCTTCAGCCGCGGTCGGTGAAAATTTCTTTTTGAAAGCTGCTTACCGGGATTTGAGTGAAGATAAATATGGGTTAGAAGTGGAATTAAGTCAGCTAACCGCTGGATTTGGTTATCGTTACAGCGCAAGCAAAACTACTGACTTATTTGGTGCTTTGACCTTTGAGCGCCTCGATGCCGAATTCTCGGGTGGCGGTCTTTCTATGGAAGGCGACGATGATGGTTTTGGCATTGAAGCCGGGGTACGCTCTATGGTTATTGATCACCTGGAATTGTCTGCAGCTGTAAAACATGTAGAGCTGGAAGAAGGTGACACTGGCTTTGAAGTAGGCGCAAATTTTTATATTACTCCTAACTTTGCTGTTGGCGCCTCTTATGAAGCAAGAGATGACTTTGACTTTGTTGGTGCAGATCTACGCATTAATTTCTAATTTTCTTCGCGGGCTTCGGCCCGCCATTTAAAATTATCAGTTTAGAACCTCAATCAAAATGGTTAGGTGAGGTTAATTGGCCTGGCCGTAATTATGAGCATCGGGCAAACCATAAGCACTGGTCTTCAACCACAATTTACCAGGCAGCAGAAAGGCGAATTGGCTTTTTTACTGTATTGAATTTTTTAGTTACTCGCAATAAAACTCCGATAATGAAGCAGAAGCTAGAGAAAGTAAGCCGAGAAAAGCTTTTACAATAATGGCTTACCTATAAAGAACATCGTAGCGATTGGGAGTATTTTGAGTCCGGTGGCTGGTCTGAATCGCCACCTTATCCAAAACACCTGGCACAACGCAACTTGTTAGCGCACTAATGACGGCACGAACGAACTCTAAAGCGAATACAACTCACTGAAGTACAATAATATATAACTTCGCATAATGTATATTATGTTAAATGGCATATTATGAGATACCAAGTGAGGGTTGTACAGCCCAACACTTATATTACCAATACGCTGGCATTAGCTAAGCTGCTTGAAACCCTGGAAAGTTAAGTCGCTTACCATAGGTGTTCAATAGAGATGCTCGGTAACTTCGGTGCCTGCCAGTTCTTACTTGTTATCGATTCTTACGTGTTGAAAATAGTATCGTGATTACCGCATTGTTTAGCTAATTCTCAACAGACCCAAATTCTTAGTATCAAGCCAATACAGATCAGATTGATTCAGCTCTAGTAAACCACCAATTTTAGTCGCGCGCCTGTAAGTTGTGATATTAGCTATGAAAATGTGCTAATCAGGGTTTTCAAATTTCGATTAACTCTGAATACCGTTTCAAGGTTATCACCGGAACATTTTGGCGATGCTGAATGAAAAGCCATAACCTGGATGTCTAATCGCGGTAAACTGATTTTACACGCTTAAAATAGATTATAAATCAGGCGACGCTACGTAAAATCTGAAACTATGCAGGTACCGTTACCCGTCAGATTTCACACAGAACACGATTTTTATAGCCCGAATTTTAAGCAAAAACTATTCGCATTATTCAAACCATATCAAAACCCGTCAAACCCGGTTAATGTTATAGATAGCGACATCTAAGCCAAGCCGACTCAGGCCATTCGAGCAAAAGCTCGACAAATATGTGCGAAGTAATCACGATTTTAAAAGAGTACATTGAACCGGTTTACCCACAGCCCATTATAGAAATAGCCAAGTACGGCCACAGTTTTAGCCATCTGTAACGCCGAAGCCTGACAAACTGAATCGTAAATTTTTAATCCCCATCCAACTCTAAAACCAGCGAAAACTTGCAAATTACACCATAAACTGTATATTTATACAGTTATCGATAAAAGAGCATTTATAAGCAACCGGGAAGTTGAGTCAGCAGATCTTTTGCGATCCTTCACGCAAGATAACTGGAATTATCATGCGTGAAGTTAATACCTAATCGTATGGAATAGTTTAGTAAATACAAATATCTTCATTAATATCAGTTAGTTAACAATCAAGGAATTCATGAGTTACTCAGCTTTAGCACCGATCCCGGGTTTTGTCAGTGTCTATAAAGATGCGGTGAATAAGTATTTCACCGATATATTTACCAAGCTGCCCCACAATACTCAGCGGGCTTACGTGAGTGATTTCAATGAGTTTGCGATATTTTGTGAACAGGAGAATCTCGAAGGCTTTAATGACTCAATGCCTAACAATGAAGATTGTATAAAACGTTATGTCGAGGTTCTGTGTCAAAGTCCCCTTGCCTATCGAACCATAAAGCGGCGGCTCAGTGCCTTGAGTAAATTCCTTGGGATAGCGCAGTTACCTAATCCTATTGTTCATTCGGTGTATCTGAAAGATTTTGTCAAACTTTCCCTTGCTCAGAATGAAAAGTACCAGCTTAGTAGTCATCAGGCGGTTCCGCTTACGCTGGATATTCTGGAAAAAATAAACAATAACGTTATACCCGATACCTTGTTAGAGATGCGTGACCTTGCATTAATCAATCTGATGTTTGATGGTTTGCTGCGCGCCGATGAAGTTGTGCGGATACGATTAGAACATATCAACAAACGCAACAATGCGCTGCTTGTTATCACATCAAAGTCGGACCAAGCTGGTAAAGGTTCTTATCGTTATATCTCCAACAGTACCATTGCTATGATTGACGAGTACATTAATGAAGCCAACTTCAATAAAACAAAAGAACACGAACGAGAGATGGATGATCCGCGAAGAATCAACAAAGGGATCTTGTTCAGACGAGTTTCTAATCGCGGTCACGCCCTACTCCCTTATGATGAATCCAAAGCCGGCAAATCATCACCCATTTTAGAATACTCAAGTATCTACCGAATCTGGAAACGTATTGGCAATTTGGCAGACATTAAAGAAAATATAACTCCCCATTCCGGGCGAGTTGGTGGCGCTGTTTCGCTAGCAGAAAATGGTGCCACCCTGCCCGAAATGCAATTAGCCGGGGGGTGGAATTCACCAGAAATGCCGGGGCATTATGGCCAACAAGCTGCGGTGGGAAAAGGCGGAATGTCGAAACTTTCCAAAAATTATGGTCGGTGACTCACCATTAAAATCATTAAAAAACAGATAGCACTCTATATCAATTGGAATTATATCTGTTTTTATTGTTATTTAAGAAGTTTCTGACCTCGAGAAAGCGTGGCTATTATTAACAAGCCTAAACCAGGAAAAAAGGGTGTTGAAATAACACCAATGAGCTTAAGCTGATTCGAAACCAGGCTTTTTTCAGACACAAAAATAGTAGCATTGCATACATCAAGCCGATAAAAAAGAGCACTTATAAAAAGCCCTTGTTTATAAATTACGATCCCTGTGTGGTTAAATTAAAACCCTGTTACCTTTGCCATTACATCTATTATAGCGGCTAAAGTGCTGTATGCCGGGAGATCTAAAAGATGGCATATCATCTTTATTATCCATGCTTTATTGAATAGGTCACTGGCAATAATGGCACAAAATATTTTTTAATATATAGACTATAAAGATTAGAGAAGCAACTTTATAGTCAGCCTTATCTAAGTCAATATAGCAGCTAACCAGTCATAATTATGTTTCAAGCATTTGATAATGAAAAGCCCCTTAACGGGGCTTTTAACTTATTTCAGTGAGGTAAAAGCAGCCTATGCTTTTTTAACTAACCCGACAATAAATAGCAGGACAATTGCGCCCACTGTCGCAGTGATTATAGAGCCAATTATGCCGCCGGCACTGATACCCAGGGCGCCAAACAGAAACCCGCCTAATACTGCCCCAATAATTCCAACGATAATATTTCCTAGAATACCAAAACCACCGCCTTTCATTATTTTACCAGCAAGCCAGCCTGCGATAGCCCCTATCAGCAAAAATATGATTAAACCTGTAATATCCATAGCTCCACCTTTCATCATTATGAATTAATTAGTAATGTGAAAAACGCCATAAAGTTCACAATTTACCCAACGTGCTGTGCCATAAATTAGTGCTGGCACCTTATCTCTTCAGCAAGAACACTTTGGCTGGTATATCAGCGGTGCTTGCCGGTTTCCCAGTCCGTGTTAGCCAGCAATATTTCGCCAGACCTGATAGCGTCGGGCTCTATGGTGGTGGCCATCGAATCATTCCAGCGATTCAGGTAGCCAAATAAGGCGATAACACCCATTATTTCTACGATATCGTTTTCAGACCAGTACCGGTTCATCCGCTTTATAAGGGGTGCATCAACTGCATTAGGAATCGTGGATGCGGCTACGGCCAAATCTAACGCGGCCCGTTCGGCTTCGCTAAACGAAGGATGCGTCTGATATTCCCATACATGGTCGAGCTGGTCCGGTTCGGCGTTGTAGCGCTCGGCGGCGCGAATAGTATGCGCCTGACAATACCGGCAACCGGAAACATTACTCGATACATAGGCAATCAGACGTTTGAATGCACTGGTCACGGCGCCCTGGTTGTCCATCACCGCCATGTTCAGGTTAATAAATGCCTTGGCAATTTCAGGCCGGCGCATCATAGTGAGCACACTGTTAGGACAAAATCCTAAAGTTTCATTAAAAAAGCTGGCCATATCGGCAACTTCCGGGTTCGCCTCGGATGACAGAGGTGGCACTAATGGCATGTTCTTTCCCTGACTGATCTGTTCACATAACCACCAATATAAACGTCTTTATTAAGGCATTACAAGCTTTGTCGGTGCATATCAAAGGTGCGATAACATCGTAAAGGAGAGGCTTTTACCTTGTTCGGCTAGCGTCCAAGGGCGTTATGAAACAATGTTTCAAACACCACGGATTGTGACAAGTACTGCTGGACCGGCGCAAGATTACTCACACTGATGTCGATTTCTGTAAGGCTAAAAAGAACCTGATTATTCAAGGTATTCTGAAGCAACGTATTGGCGTCATTGCCGGCGAAAGTCACAAGTCTGGTATCCATACTATCGAAGGTGGTGTGAGCCTGGGGTCTGCCATTAACAAAAATTTGTTTACTTAACTGAATATCGACAATCATGCCATTATCCAATACAAACCCTGCCCGCATGCTATTTAATGTGTCCTCAGCCACCGGGATCCAGTGGTCTGCGGTTATATCACGGGCATGAGCGTACATCGGGGTTACGCTGCCGATGGTTATCGCTACTGCTATGCATAGGCCTGAGAGTAGCTTCATTTTAAAAGTCCCAGTTACCCGCGGGGATGACACTAAGCACATCCAGACGTTGTATATCTACCGGCAAACCCAGGTTGGCCTGAGCCGGAGACTGATATTGTTTATCAAAAGAATAATGGTAGCCCGCTATGTCTACCCTGTTCTGAACCATAAAAAAAATGCGTCCTGCCCACATGCTTTCAAACTCTTCCCTGGGAATAATTTTTAAGCCTACGGCCGGATCGCCCACTAACACCTCGTTTGCTCGTTGCGCTTTCACAATGACAAAATGCATATAGCCATTGTTATTGATAATAGTGATGCCGGGGCGTTGGGATTGCGCCAGTTGTTCCAGGGTTATTTTAAAGCCATTAGACTGATAACCACGGCGTGATAAATAATGTTTCATATCCAGCATCGAGAACCCTTGCTGGCGTATTTTATCTTTATTGCCTTTGTTGAACATATCTTTAAACACAGCAAACTCTGTTACTATGTCATTGTAATGAAAGGATAGCAGGCTGGCCAAAGCGGCCGACCCGCAGCTAAAATCGTACTGTTGCCGGTAAATTCGGTCGAAACGCTTTTCAACCATACTTTCTACCTGCACATTCAGATTCCCGCCGATGTTAACCATGCCGGCGACACTGCAAAATGTAACCAGAAAAAGTGCAACACCTACCCCTACTATCTTCATGATTGTACCCTATTGCTCCTGATGAATCGTAACCGTAATAATGGTCGAATCTTGTATGATCACGTTATTACCAGTGTTCTGAATAATCGAAAAAACGCCGGTGGCGTCGGTAAACGAACCATCTATTGAATTACTGCCAGTTACACTGTTTGACGCATCATTGTCTGCCAGTATTGCTTCCAGGTGTGCTGCACTGGTGATATCCACCACACCACCTAGCCCCGAACTGTATCAAGCTCTTCCAGCTGAACCGGACTTCCCAGCGGATCGGTGTGGATCTCAGGGTGTGACATTGCCGGTGTTGAAACAGCTGTGATAACCATTAACCGGCAACAACATTGATAAAAAGTTGCCATGGCTATTTTCCTTCATAAGGGAGCCTGACGATACAGCCGTCAGGCCCATTTGAGTTGCTCAGGTATATAACTACTGACCAGGATTCACACTAACATTACCCTGGAAAGAAACCTGTTGTTGAACCAGGGCATTTTCGCCAAGGTTTTGTACATTTTGGTTTATTCCAGCAGTGCCGTTAAAGGTGTTGTCCATAGAGTTGGCGTTGCTGATGCTTGAACGGGTGTCCATGGAATATTCCACGTAATTACCGGTTACTTCACCTGTCAACATTGACTCATTAACACTATAGGTAGCAGACACGGTCGCGCCATTATCACCTGCGGCGGTTCCGGTACCATCACTCATCACCATGCTGTTATCAGAGTTGTCAGTATTAGTTACTGTTGCAGTACTATTGTTGTTGGCGGCGGCGCCACCGTTAGCACTGGCATAACTATTATCTGAATTATCTGAGTTATCAGAGTTGTCAGAGTTATTGGAGTTATCTGAATTGTTCGAGTTGTCAGAGTTATTCGAATTATCAGAATTATCTACGCTAGCGGTGCTACCGCCATTGGCTGCTGCAGACCCCATTGCTGAGGCATTGGCCATGCTGTTGTCTGAACGATCAGAAGTAGCACTGCTACCATTATTTGCGGCCGCATCGGAGGCTGCTGCATAACTGCCGTCTGAATTATCAGAATTGTCGGAGTTGTCCGAATTGTCTGAATTGTTGGAATTATCCGAATTATCAGACCGGTCAGAGTTAGCGGTGCTGTTGTTATTCGCGGCGGCATCCGTTGCACTGGCAGAGCTATTGTCCGAATTATCTCTGGCGGAATTATCAGAATTATTGGAATTGTCTGAGTTATCCCGGGCTGAGTTATCCGAATTATTGGAATTATCTGAGTTATTACTCGCGTCAGAATTATCGCTATTGTCGGAGTTGTTGGAGTTGTCAGAGTTATCGGAACGATCGCTGGAGGCTGAGCTGTTGTTGTTTGCAGCAGAGTCTGCTGCCGAAGCATTGCTGCCATCGCTGTTGTTCGAATTGTCTGAGTTATCTCTGGCTGAATTGTCTGAATTATCACGGGCTGAGTTATCAGAATTATTGGAGTTGTCTGAATTATTGCTCGCGTCAGAATTATCACTGTTATCAGAGTTGTTAGAATTGTCCGAATTATTGCTGCTATCTGCGTTATTACTGCTATCGGAATTATCGCTGTTGTCGGAATTATTCGAGTTGTCAGTACTATAATCAGTTGTGGCACTTGAGTTTTCATTTGCTGCCGCGGCGCCCTGTCCACTGGTATCCGCATAGGCGGTTGCCGTTTGAGAATCAACCACTTCATCGGCGGTATTAGTGGGGTTTGCATACGCGTTCATCGATAAGCCAAACGCAAGAGCGATACTGGCTGCAACTAGACTTTTAATGAAGGCTTTCATCTTTATATTCTCCAAAAAGTGCGCTTGTTGCCCGGCTACCTGGAAATTTTTCGTACAAAAGCAACGCAACGCCATATAGCTTGTTAGAAATAGGCTCAATACCTCTTTGCCCACGAATACTATAGGTGATGCGCAACTCAAGATTCCATCAACAGAAACTCAAAAGTAACTCAAGAAAAAACAGAGTAAAAAGTGTCAGAAAATTTTACAACTTTGATAGTTTACTGACTCTTATTTATGCCGCGGTATCTTAAGCTCCCGAAAGTGCGGGAAAACTTATATCCGGTTTAATTTATGCTTATTTTTATACCGCATGGTTTTCTTCTAACTTAAACAACAAGAAATGCTATTTTTACGGTGCTTCCACTTCAGGAAGAAGTGCCTCCGTTTATGATCTTGCTGTTCATTATTGTAAGGCACAACAATGACAGTCTTATCTAACCATCAATGCATTATCGCGATCTCCGGCGATACCACAGTGACTGCCCAATTAAGTGGCTACTGTCTGGCAAAAAATATACAACTCACCATCTTAAAAGTACTCGATGAACTCAAATCAATGCATCGGCAAAGCCTGTTCAGGCTGCTGGTTTTTGATGCACGCCATGATCTTAAAGCGTTTGCCAGGGCCGATGAAAAAATATGGCAAATACTGGAGCTGAACGGTGGCACCCCGGTTATTTTTGTCTACGACAAACAAAAACCCCTGGTCCCCTCGTTTTTTACTCATCATCATTATTTGCCACGTGGTGAATTGCTTACCGGACTGGATTACTTTGTCGGTCAGTACTTTTACAAAAAGAATCACCAGGAACGAAGAGTGCGTGAGCGTCGTCATATGAATGACCGGCGTGCAAAACCCAACAATGGTCATTCAGGCTCACATTCTGGCGGTGACACCCACTCCATCATAAAAATGGGGGAATTTGAGGTTAACCCCCACACCCGAACGGTTTATAAAAAAGGCCGTGATTTACAGCTTACCCGTAAAGAGTTTGAGCTTTTTATGCTTTTGGTAGAGGAGCGGGATGAAATATGCAGTGTTGAGGCCATTCTTAGTCAGTTGTGGCCCGATACTCCCCGTGCTAGCAAGTCCGATTTGTATCAATATGTGCATACGCTTCGTAAAAAGGTAGAACATGATCCCTGCCAGCCCCAATGTTTGTTAACCATTAAAGGGGTGGGATATCAGCTGCATATTTGAATATGCAGCTGATAAGCCAGGATCAAAGCGCGGACTGGAAACGCACGTTCAGGCGTACATCCTGGGCGTCATCGGTGACGCCTACCGCTAAAGACGTATTGATGCTGGACTGGGATGAATAACGAAATGAATAACCTACGATCAACTGTCCAATGTCCAGTTCACTACCTGCTATTTTTTCGTTGTTAATTTCAGACTCCAATACATGCTTGTGAGAATAACTCAGGCTCATTGAGGTACGTGGATTGAGCGACACACCCAAACCAAAACTTATTCCTATACCATCACCGGCATCCACCTCGCCGGTTTCCTCATCATCGGTTGTATCATTGTAGGAATAGCTTAAGTTGCCAAAAAAAACGCCAGGATCGGTAGGATAGATAGCGCTCAGGCTGGGTTGAATACTCATGTAACCCGAACCGGTGGGAAGTTCTGTAGGAAACACCGCGCCGGGTGTAGACTCGACAAACTCAACATCAAACGGGCTTTTACCGGTAGGAAAGGTGGCCGCAAGGTTCGCCACATAAATAACGCCCTGCCCGACATCATTAAGCTGAAAGCGAGTGGAGACCTGGATGTCACCCAGCCCTCGCCATTGGCATTAAACACTTCGTCTTCACTCACACCAATGCTAACCGGCCTCGAGCGCTGGGTATCATCGCGGTATACATAGGGTACCTTGACCTCAAATTCCCACCGGTCGGTTAATCCATAACGGGTAGACACACTGCCGATAAAACTATGGCGCTTTACCTGACGAATATCGATAAGACCAACCACCAGGGCTGGTATAAACGAATAGCCATCCAGAAACACTCGATTGTTGTCTGTATATGAATAGCTTAGCGAGGCCTCCCATATCGAGTTGTCTTTTCCTATTAAAACGCCGTTACCACTACTGACATTTTCAGGTAAAGCACGGGTATTAGCCTCCGGTTCCGGGGGCTTTTGTCCCACCGGTTCCGGGGTATTTCTGGCTACTTCAGGCGATGATTCGCTCTGGCTCGGTTTGGTTCGGGAGGTTTGCTCTTGCTTTTTGTTTGCACTTTTTTGTTGAAGGCTTTGTTTTAGCGCATTAACTTGCTCCTGAAGCTGCTCTATTAACCGGCCCTGGCGCTTTAATTCCTGCTCATAGGCTGTCGGTGGCGGCGAATCAGTTTCGGACTGTGCTGCCACACCCGGCAAATAAACAAGGCTCACCGGTAACGCCAACCAAAAAGAGTGCCGACGGGCAATCACGAGATGTCTGTGGCGTGCCATACAATCTCCTTTCCCCGCAGGGAAGTATTATTGTTTTAAATTAACAAACAATGTCTGGTTGTATTCAGACAGGTTTGTCTGCTCCTGTTTTTTAGGATAAGCATCAGGCAGGCGAACCCCTCCTTTAATTAATTAAAGTGCCAGTTGAGTAATTAGGCAAGCTGAAAAAAGTACTGAATGACAATAAAGACGAAAGGTGCGGTAAAACCAGATCGATAAAAAAGGCCTGAGTGAGGAAAGTCAGAGTGGCAGGCCCGGTAAGATTAAAATAAAAAAACCGGCAGTGGCTTATTGTAAAAGCACCTGCCGGCTTATGATTAGAACTGATGGTCTAACCTTATTTCAGTGCCGCATAAAACTAAGCATCAACGTCCAAAGACGACATATCCATTACAAACCGATAAGCGATATCGCCTTTCGCCAAATGCTCATACGCTTTATTCACTTCCTCGGGACGAATCATTTTACATTCTGGATGAATGTTATGTTTGGCACAAAAATCCAGCACTTCCTGGGTTTCCTCAATGCCGCCGATTAATGAACCTGCTATACGACGACGTCCCGTTACTAATGGAATTGTAGAAGGTTCCTCAAGCGGACCAACCTGCCCCACAATAACAAGCGATCCGTCTACATCGAGCAGCGGCGCGTATTGAGAAACATCGTGTTTCACGGGTACGGTATCCAGTATCAGATCAAATGAGTTCGCTGCCTGCTCCATAGCGTCGTCATCTTTTGATACCAGAATGCCGGTCGCACCCAGTTCTTTGGCTTCCTGATCTTTAGCATCAGAACGGCTGATGACGGTGACTTTAGCACCCATTGCCACAGCCAGTTTCACTGCCATATGACCCAGGCCGCCCAGACCAACTACCCCTACTCTGCTACCTTCTTTAACATCCCAGGTCCGAAGCGGTGAATAGGTGGTAATACCGGCACACAGTATCGGCGCCGCTTTAGCCATATCTAATGCTTCTGGCAGACGTAGTACAAACTGTTCGCGCACCACAATATGTTTGGAATAACCGCCTTGAGTGATGGTCCCGTCAATACGATCTGGAGCACCGTAGGTTGGCGTCATCCCATTACGGCAATATTGCTCTTCATGGTTGTGACATTGATCACAGTCCTGACAACTATCCACCATGCAGCCTACTGCTACATGCTGGCCTACTTTGTAATCTTTTACATCGGGGCCAACTTCCAGCACCTTCCCGACAATTTCATGTCCTGGCACTAATGGATATGACTGGGGACCCCAGTCGCCGTTAACCGTGTGCAGGTCAGAGTGACAAACACCGCTATAAAGAATTTCAATCGCTACATCATTGTCGCGCAGTGCGCGACGTTCGAAATGATAAGGCACCATATGGGCATCAGAATCATGGGCAGCATAGCCAACTGTCTTCATGTTGTTCCTCGTATTACTTTGTTTGGTGTAATGGTTACGCCTCAACCCCTGGTTTGGCCTTGCATTACATCGCCGACCGCTCAAAAAACGCTCCTTAGATGGGAGAAAACACCAGGCTTGTATATACATACAGCATCCGGGGTTAGCGCATTGTGAAAGTAAGACCTCGTACTGTGGTTTTATACAAACCTGTAATGTGTGCCTGTTACCGCTTTCGGCTTCCCGGCAGGCAAGTGCTTAACGATAGCCCAATTTAGCTGCTTCGAAGGCATTAAATGGTAGTTTTGTAGTTTTGTGGACAGTCACTTTTTCTGACTTATGGACAGTCACTTTCCTGACTCATGGACAGTCACTTTTTCTGAATCGCGAATAGCCACCCTGGCTAACCGTTTTAGCCGCGACGCGGCGTAAGTATTAATATAAAGTCAGGGGTATGGTGCCGTAATTTCAATAATCTTTGTATTTGCTACCAAGAATCAATCCTGATTTGTTGGCATAATATCATTAATTCTCTTAGTATGTACAAACGTACAGTAGTTAAGTGAGCCCCATGATTTTATTGCGCTATTACATGATGAGGATTGAAGAGCATGCAGAAGCTTTGATCCAGTTGATCCACCAGCATGGGATCCCCCAACAAGCGATTATGTTTGCCATTCCGCGTATCACCAAAGCAGAAGAACAGCTAATCATCGACGATGATTACGAGGTTATTGAGGTCTCCACGGTGGTCGGTCAGCAGGCGATAAACATGGCGGCGCAGGCCTTCAAGGATATGTATGTCTATGACAACGACCTGAGTCGCCGCTTTGTACAAAAGTATCCTGGCTTAATCCCCCTGTCCTGTGAGCAGGCCACAATAGAGCCGGTAATTACCGGGTTAAACGAAGCAAAAGCGGCTTTTAAAGCTGAAGTGCAAAAATACGAAGACGCCGAACAAAAGTTTTTTGAGGTACATGATCGTTTTCATTACCTCATCACCACGATGGCTTATCGAAAGGTTTATACCTTTTGCGGAAACTACAAAGCCTTTTATTTTAACTGGTCTCGCCGCCCACGGGTAGAAACAGATACCAGGGATAACTGGCTGGAGCGAATTGAGCGCGCCAAAGCCACGATCCCAGCGAAGCATAATCAGTATTCATGGTACGCCGCCCTGGAACAAGAAAAAAATCTGGTAAACGAGTCCAGAGCCGAGAAGCTCAGTATTCGCCGTCCAATAAAACTCAGGCCAGAATGTTCGGTTCGCGACGAGGAAGGTAAGATGCTGGGGCACAGTGCAGGCTTGCCTTTTTTACTTACCGAAGCAGAACACAGACCCCGGGTGTCTGAGTTGAAAAATTATACCCGGACGCCGGTTAAAACCCGTTCAGGCAAATGGCAGTTGTTGTTACCACGGATACATCTTTACGAAAAATTACCCTAAGCGAAAGACCGGCAAAAACCGCATCACCTCAGCTTTTGGTGCCGGTTTGCTGATCCCAGGGTAATCGTTTTTGTGTATTTATTCTATTCTTATAAAGAGTCGTACCTATGACCACTGCTGTTTCGTTAGCTTCACATAAAAATATTGCTGTTATAGGTGCAGGGCCTGCCACTGTTTACCTGCTCGCCGAGATTTGTCGCGACAAAAAACTATTTAACCACCAGCTTACCATTTTCGAAAGCTCCGGGGTGATTGGCCGGGGAACCCCTTACAATAGTTACTCCAGTCAATATAAAATGCTGTCTAATCTGCACAGCGAAGAGGTACCTGAACTACATGTTCCTTTTGCCCGGTGGTGCGAACAAAACTTTATTACCGTCCCTGAAACCATAATTCCCAGATACCTGCTGGGACAATACCTGGAAGCGGCCTTTCACCATTACTGTCATTGCCTGGAACCAAACGTGCAGTTGGTATCACGCTGTGAAATAACCCGCATTGAACCCACTGACAGTGGAGCGTTTCTGGTCTATCACCATAGCCAGCCCGCCGGTGAATTTGACCAAATCGTCATTAATACCGGGCATGGAACGATTAATGAAAATGCTTTACCCAGTGATGAGGCCAGCGCCTGCATAGCGTATTTAAGCACCCCCTACCCTTTGCAACGCGTACTGAGCACTAACATCAGCAATATTGTAATCCGCGGGGCATCATTATCTGCTATTGATTGTGCGTTGGCGGTCGCCCAAAAAAAAGGCTATTTTGAAACCGTTCGCAATCGTCTGCGCTACACTGCCCGGACGCCCCTGCACCTTACCATGTATTCAAGTACCGGACGTTTCCCCAGTCCCTGGTTTGCCTCCCTGGATTTACAAAGCGATATTGAAGCCCGACTGAGTCAGATGGTGGGCGAGGCATCTACTATTTGCTTGCAAAGGTTGTTTAAAGCAGGATTTATCGATTTTCTGGCCGCTTATGCACCCTCGGTTTATCAACAGGTCCACTCCAAAAATATCGAACAAACCGTCGCCTATTTACTTTCTAACCGGCAAAAGCTTAGTGTAGAGACATTATTAAAGGTCGAGTTTCTTGGCCATCTTTATGATGCCGTCGCAGACCCGGAGAGTCAGGAAAACTGGCAAGGTGTGCTGGAGTGCTTTGGTAATGCCCTGCACTGCTATTCACATTTGCTCAGTCAGCAAGACTTGCGGTGTTATGAAAACGTATTAAAGCCTTTTATTGCCAAGGCAAATGCTGCTCTGCCCACCCAAAGTGCCGCGAAAATTCATGCCCTGATGCAAAGCGGTGCCCTGACCATTAAACAGTGTGAAATCAGTCGGGAAAATTTTGAACAACTCGCCTTCTGTGCGCCTGAACCGGTACGGCATTTGTATGTTGACTGTACCAGTGGCGATAACCTTGGTGGCTGTGCCGCTATGATACAGCCCCTTATACAAGCCGGGATTTTACAGCAAAAACCCGACAGCAACGCCAACAAGCCCGACTTGTGGGTAAACAAACATTTTCAGGCGGTGGCTGAAAATGGCCTTGCTCACATTTTTATTGGGGCTCCTTCGTTGTTAAGCTCCACCTTGCTAACCTTGCCGGGTCTTGAGGTGAACGACTTTTTATCCACTGCCATCGCCCAGGCTCTTGGTGCACAGCAGAGCATAGCCATCGATACCATGATAAACGCCACCAGCTCGACTCAATAGATCTGTCGAAAAATTGGATCGTATAGTGATGTTATACCCGTTGGGCTTTTAGCAAAAAACAGGATTTTTATGAAAAAGACTATAGTGTTTGGCGGCATCGGCATGGCCGTGATTTTAATTGGGGGTCAGCTTGTTACCCAATCAGCCTATGATCAAAATATCGCTGGCCAGATAAATTATTTTAAGCAGCAATTGGCTAACCAGGATATTACCTTGTCCCACCAGCCCGGCGAACGCAGTGTTTTTAGCGCCAGTGATGAGGTAACCGTAAGCCTTGGTGAGAACCATTCCGCCCTGGACCTGCTAAACCCCGCGGGACCTTTACCTTTAAAACCCTCAATGAGTGTACATTATTACCCTTCTATATTACCTGTGATGCACGTTTCACACCGGTTAGTGAGGCAGCTAAACAGATAGCCGACGCCTACCCCATAGATTACGATGCCGGCTGGTCCGCTAATATCCTGCTAAGCAATCTGCAAAGTCACCTGGTCACCGAACAAAGCACGATCAATGATTTTGATGGTACATTGACCCTGGCGCCATTGACGATGCAGGCAGAGTCAGATATTGATCTGTCTTATTTTGATACCGTGATCAACTGGAAAGGCCTCACCCTGACGGGAAGCTCTACTGGCACGGATGTGACCCTGGGGCGTATGCAATTTACCGCTGACAATGAACGGACTGAACGGGGTTTTTATGTCGGTGAATTTAATGCAGATGTTACCGATATTCGAATCGTCACCGGGGTCTCCACCATGCTGCCTACGGAAGTTCTGATAGATAAACTCAGACTGTCGGGCGAGCTAGAGCAGGAAGACGATGCCTTCTATGAATACGAGTATGAATTTGCCATTGATAATATCAGTACCGGCAGCTCTGAAAACGTCATTAGCAAGGTTAAAGCAGATATCAGCATAAACCAGCTGAGTGCCGAGCTCTTCGAGACGTTACAGGCAGCCAATAAGGCGTCCTCGACGTCAGGCTTAGACAAAGCATGGCAGACGTTTGGTCAAAACGAACATGGGATTGAGATTGAAGAGCTGGGATTCTTCTTTAATGAGCAACCGGTGTCATTGAATGCAGATTTGACGCTGGCGAAGCACACTATGGCTGACTATGACCAAAACCGGTTGGGGCAGAAGCTCAATGGCCAGGCTAACATCACAATTTCTGAAGAGCTTGCTAAGTCTAATCCGGTGATAAGCCTGGTGCTGGCCGAGCAAATAAAGAAAAATGTAGTGACATTACACGAAGGAAAGTATCAGGCTAACCTGGTCATCAAAAACGGCAAGATAACGGCCAATAACCAGGTTCTTTATCAGCTGTAAAGTATTAGGGCTCTCACGTCAGTGCGGATTGCGATTTCCACGAAATCTGTTTATCGCATCTTTGCGTAATTATCAGGCATACAGATAATAAGGAGTTTCACTATGACCAATGAGATACATGAACAACATGCTAAAACTTTGATAGGGGTCATCGAACAGTCCGCGTTGTGGAAACTGCATCCGGAAAAGCGTAGTCCTTTTGCCAGCGCTCAGGAAGCGATCAAGTATGTAGAGTCGCACAATGAACCTTTGTGTATCCGGGTGCCTGTAGCGGGTTCCGATGACCATCTGACCGTGAAGGTTACCTCAAGCGGCGAAGATGTGGTCTTCACCAATGTCAGTTTTGAAGACGCCATTGAAGAGCGGATCCACAGCTCGCATCTTAAGCTGGTAGAAAGCACGGTATCGAATATGCTCAATTCAAGATTACCCGAAGGTAAAAAAGTCGCTTCTTTTTAAAATGAGGTAAATCTGCTTTGTCGCCCCTGCTGTTATTGCCCGCTTTTTCTCGGATTTTAACAACCCGGTAAACCTGTAGGGGCGAACAAAACACCGTCAATTTGCTTATGAAAAGCTAATCACAGGCATTACACCTTCAATAACACTGCGCCCCATACCACTGCCACTAGCAGCAGGCTGATAAACACTGCTGCTGAACCGATATCCTTGGCTTTGCCAATAAGAACATGAACTTCATCACTGACCCTGTCAGCCAGCGCTTCGATAGCAGAGTTTAATAACTCAACAATAAGCACGATGAACAGACTCATGATCATGAGCAGTTTTTCGCTTAATGAGACTTCCAGATAGCAGGCTAACGGCAGTAACAAGGCCATAGCGGCAAGCTCCTGTCTGATGGCAGGTTCGCTGACAAAGGCTGCTCGCAGACCTTTTACTGAATAAAGAGTGGCATAGTAAAGCCGGGCAAACCCGGTAGATTTGGTAGTAAACATAGGTAATGCATCCACAGTGCTGACGTTTACAGTAGCGCACCGGCGGGTAAAAACGGCCAACCCCAGGCTCACCCGCAAAAATCACGTCATCACACATTTTTATTATTGTGGATGAATAATGCATTATTTAATGAAAAAGCACTAGCTTTTCTGCTAACGCAGACTAAGCGTCGATATTCTTGGTTTCCTTATCAATATCAGCCAGATGACTGGAGGGCATAAAGCTGTCGGCATTAGCTTCCAGAAAATGCAGTCTTAGCGCCTCTGGTAACTCCTCGCCTAACAGGCTACCGCGTTTAATCAGTGGGAAGATCTCGTCATAGCGCTTTACTTCCCATTGGCTGATACGCCGGAAAATTTGTGTACGATTAAGGTGATCTGGTGAGTTATGCCCGGTAGAGGACAAAATATCCATTAATGATTCCACGGTTTTATGATGGTAATTGCGTACGCGCTCGCCTTTATCAGTAGGATCCAGTCCTTTACTTAATTTCGGGTTCTGGGTTGCTACCCCCGACGGGCAGGTATTGGTATTACAGGAGAGCGACTGAACACAACCCAATGCCAGCATCATGCCCGCGCGCTATTACATAAATCCGCGCCAAGACTTAAGTGTTTCACCATATGAAAGGCGGTGAAGATTTTACCAGAAGCGATGATTTTGATGTCCCGGCGCATATCAAAGCCCATCAACACATCATCCACAAATGCCAGCGCTTCGCGAAGTGGGAAGCCGATTGAATTAGAGTACTCCAGTGGTGCCGCACCGGTGCCCCTTCCCCACCGTCTACGGTAATGAAATCCGGCTTTACGCCGGTTTCCTGCATAGCTTTACATACAGCGATAAATTCACTTTTACGACCCAGCGCAAGCTTTATTCCCACCGGCTTACCGCCACACAAATCGCGCAGCTTGGTAATAAAGTGCATCATTTCGATAGGCGTTGAAAAAGTGGTATGGCGAGGTGGCGAGTCTACCGTAGTGCCTGGCTCTACCCCTCGTACCTCTGCAATTTCAGCGGTATTCTTATGCGCCGGTAAAATCCCCCATGCCCGGGTTTTGCGCCTTGCGAGAGCTTCAACTCGATCATTTTTACCTTGGGGTGCTGGGATTTTTCTTCAAAAAGAAGCTCATTAAAAGATCCATCTTTATTACGACAACCAAAATACCCGGTACCAATTTGCCAGACGATATCGCCGCCATGTTCAAGATGATAAGGCGTCAGCCCACCCTCACCGGTATTTTGATAAAAGTTTCCTTTGGCGGCGCCCTTATTCAAGGCCTCTACCGCCCGGGAACTCAAGCTACCAAAACTCATCGCAGAAATATTAAGCAAACTTGCGGTGTAAGGTTGCTTACAGTCAGGCCCGCCGATGGTGGTGCGGGGATCATCATCCATTTCTTTTCTATCCATCGCTGATAACGAATGGCCTATCCATTCATACCCATCGGCATACGTATCCATTTTGGTGCCATAAGGCTGTGTATCTAATGATTGCTTTGCCCGCTGATAGATAATAGACCGATACATCCGGTTGACCGGGCGTCCTTCTGTGTCTTTCTCAAGAATATACTGTTGAATGAATGGACGGGTGCTCTCTATTACCCACCGCATTCTGCCCAGAAGCGGATAATTTCGTAATATTGAGTGCTGGAGTTGAATGGCATCGCGCCAGGCAATGATTGCCAGGGTAACAGAAACTAACAGTAGCCAGAAAAAAGGAGGCCATACCACCCCTGCCAGTACATTCAAAAATACTAACAAGGTAACAATACTTAATATCGTGGTTCGCATAAATCCTCCTTATAATCAAACAATCGATATGTCAGGGGCTAACAGCCAGATCAATTATGAAAACGAATTAACCCGTAGGTACTGCTACCCAGCGCGACTTTTGCAATGAATAAGATTAATTCGGGAGACGTACCTTTCATCCCCTCAGGCCATATGGTAAAAAGCATTTACAATGCATGTGCTGGTCAGAGTTTTCGATGCAAATCAATTTTTTAGGCAGACCAGATTTCTTTCTACGCGTTTACGCATTTTCTTGGAGCTAACAAACTTTTATGTGGATTTTGCTCACCTTTATTGCGCTGTTAATCATCGTTTATTGGTACACTTACCCCCGGCTTGGCGAAATTATGTTAAATGCCTATCAGCAACGCGCTATTCAGCAGGCGAACCTGGTGCGTCGACGTTATTCCATCAATGGCATCAGTCTGAGCGTGCTTGAAACCGAAGGTGCCCGCAATAAAAGCAAACCCTTGCTGATGATGATTCACGGCTTTACCGGCGATAATTCTGTGTGGCTGTCGTTGGCCACGCTCTACAAAGACGATTATCATATTGTGATCCCGGACTTACCTGGACATGGGCACACCGGATTTTCACCACAATGGCAATACGATATTGAAGCGCAGTCCACCTTGCTCAACGCACTCATCTGGCGGCTGGGCTACCAAAAAGCCACCCTTATCGGCAACTCCATGGGCGGCTATATCAGCGCCTGGATGTCCCGCTACAAAGCATCGGCAGTACAGGCTCAGATTTTATTATGCCCGGCCGGATTGCCGGCACGCCGTAAAAGTCGTCTGGACGCTTTGTTAGACAAAGGTCAGAACCCATTTTTCATAACCCGGCGGCGGGCCTATTATCGATTATTGTCGATGACCATGTCCTCCAGTCCCTACATTCCCAGGATGGTGAAAGATGTGCTGGCGGATGAACACATTCGTCGGGTCAGTGAATATCAGCAGGTTTTCGGCGACTTCGCCAGCACCGGCTACATGAATACCCAGGAATTGGCCAAAACGCGGGTCCCGACGCTCATCATCTGGGGGGCGCGTGATGCTATGCTGGATGTCTCCGCCCTGGACAACTGGTTGGACTGCTTATCCTGTGACTATGAGGTATTTCATGATGTAGGGCATATGCCCATGCTCGAAGCACCTGGTCGCACTTACCAGCGCACCCAACATTTTTTACATCAGCCGCGGGCTGACTATGCTGCCTAAGCCACCCAGCTGGCTGGTGAACTTTTTGTACTAACTACTCATTTTTTCGGATTCAACCCAACGTATGGAATATGTGTTTCTGCTTTTCGCCTTTGTTTGCGGGCTTACCATTAAACTGACCGGCATCCCGCCCATGGTAGGGTATCTCGCCGCCGGTTTTATTTTAAACGCCTATGGTTTTTCAATGACCGACAACTTACAGCAGATTGCTGATCTCGGGATCACCATCATGCTGTTTACCATCGGCCTGAAGCTTAATGTAACAGATTTGAGCAAACGTGAAGTGTGGCTGGGTAGTATTGCCCACACCATGGTTTGGGTGGCAGTCACCAGTGTGGTGGTGATGGGATTGGGCTTTGTTTTTGCCAGTGCCACCGGTGCGATGAACTGGCAAAATGCCGCCCTGATTGCGTTTGCGTTAAGCTTTTCAAGTACCGTGTGCGTAATAAAAATTCTTGAAGAAAGTGGCGAAAGCAAAACCCGTCATGGGCGTCTGGCCATTGGTATTCTGGTTATGCAGGATGTCTTCGCGGTGATCTTTATGGTGGCGGTGACCGGCAAACTGCCCTCCATCTGGGCGCTGGGGTTATTGGGGCTGATCCCGGCCCTGCCGCTGATAAACCGTATTATAGACCGCTCGGGACATGGCGAGCTGCTACCACTTACCGGCTTTGTGCTTGCCCTGGGCGGCTACCACCTGTTTGATATGGTGGACATGAAAGGCGACCTGGGGGCACTGATTGTGGGCATTTTGCTGGCCAGACATTCTAAAGCAGTGGAATTATCAAAGTCATTGCTGGCCTTCAAAGATCTGTTTTTAATTGGGTTCTTCTTATCTATCGGCCTGACTGCGCTGCCTGATCTGGACATGTTGTTACTGGCGCTGGCGGTGTGCTTGTTATTACCGCTCAAAGCCATGTTGTTCTTCGGCTTGTTTACCTCCTTACGACTGCGAGCCCGGACCAGTTACCTTACCAGCCTGGTGCTGTCTAACTACAGTGAGTTTGGGCTCATCGTTGGTGCGTTAGCGGTGTCGCTGGGATTACTGGGAGAGCATTGGTTGGTGGTGCTGGCGCTGGCCGTTTCCCTGTCCTTTGTCCTTACCAGTTTATTGTATCGTAATTCCCACAGCCGCTATATACGCATAAAATCTGCCATCACCCGCTTTGAGCGGGACCGTCGTTTACCTGAAGATATTTACCCTAGCCTGGATAAAGCTCATTTTTTGGTGATTGGGATGGGCCGGGTTGGTCTTGGTGCCTACCGTTCGTTAAGCAAACTGGTGGACAGCCGGGTGGTTGGCATGGATGCAGATCGTCCAAAAACGATTCGTCTACGTAAAGAGGGATTGAATGTTATTTGCGGGGACGGTGAAGATATCGACCTGTGGGAAAATCTGAACATCACCCAGGCGCAGCTGGTTTTGCTGGCCCTGCCTTCCATTGAGGATGCCATTAATATCACCCGCCAGCTTAAACATGCTGGTTATACCGGAAAAGTGGCGGCAATTGCCCGTTATGAAGACGAAGTAAATTCGCTACTGGAGCACGGCGTGGACAAAGTATTTAACTTTTTCACCGAAGCCGGCTTGGGCTTTGCCGAGGAAAGTCTGGCTTATGTCCATGCAAATCAGAATGTTATCATTCCTGACAAATAGGAACGAAGGCTGTAGTGATAACCATTATCGTTAGTATGCCTTTGTTTTTAAAGGTATTTTTGACTACCAGTTAAGAAAGCTTTATACTTTAGCCCATAATTTATTAAGAGGATCTGCACATGCAAGGCGACCGTCAAGTAGTAGCCATGCTCAATGAAGTGCTGACATGCGAGCTAACCTCCATCAACCAGTATTTTTTGCATGCCCGCATGTTTAAAAACTGGGGCATTCATGAGCTAAACGAAACCAATTATAAAAAGTCTATCAAGGACATGAAGCAGGCCGATGACCTGATTGAACGGATCCTGTTTTTAGAAGGCCTGCCAAATTTACAGGCCCTGGGGAAGCTCTATATCGGCGAAGCGCCCCAGGAAATGATTGGCTGTGATATGCGTTTTCAGATTGAACAGCTGCCGTTGTTGAGAAAGGCCATCGCCCTGTGTGAAGAAAAACAGGACTATGTGAGCCGGGATTTACTTGAAGCCATCCTCAAGTATGAAGAAGACCATCTTGACTGGCTTGAAACCCAGGAATTCCAGATCGGCGCGATGGGACTTGAAAACTATCTGCAGGCGCAGGTTAAAGGAGACGACTAATGAAAGGTAATGCAAATATAATCTCCGGACTGAATGCTTTGCTGGCGTATGAACTGGCGGCGATGGATCAGTATTTTATCCATTCTCAAATGTATCTCGACTGGGGCTTACACAAACTTTATGAGCGCATTGATCATGAGTTTGATGATGAGCGTGGCCATGCGACAAAATTGATTGAACGGATGCTGTTTTTGGAAGGCACGCCGGACATGCAAACCCGTACCGGCTTTAAAGTGGGTCACAATGTGCCGGCGATGCTGGAAAGTGATCTTCGGGTTGAGTACGAGGTTGATGCAAAATTACGGGAAGTTATCGCACTGTGTGAACAGGAAAAGGATTATGTGACCCGTGAGATGCTCATCGAGTTACTGGACGATACCGAAATGGATCATGCCCGCTGGTTAGAGCAACAGCTGAATCTTATCAAGGTCCTGGGTTTACCAAACTATCTGCAGTCACAGATGTAACAAGCTGACCAAACCGTTAAAATAGCAAAAAGCTGCAATTTTTAGTGCAGCTTTTTTTTTGTGTCAGGTACGGCCCAAAGCCCCTATGCCGTCCCCGCTGATGTCAACAGAGTGTAAAAACCCCGTAACAACCCGGCTTAGTGAATTTTACTTCACAATTGTTTATCGGCCGGAGCCAGTCATGCTAACTTTAGGGTATCTTTTTGTATATAGACACATTATTATCCGCGTAACTGTTGATGCGTTTAAAACGTGAACAATTGGTGTTGTTAACATCCGTTGCTTAGAAGTGGAAGATCCAGTAAATGAGTGAAATCAGTCAGGAAAAGCCGGTCTACAACTACAAGGTTGTGCGGCAATTTACGATCATGACCATTGTCTGGGGTATCGTAGGGATGGGATTAGGCGCCTTTATTGCCGCTCAGTTGTTTGCCCCGGTCCTGAATTTCGATTTACCCTGGCTTACTTTTTCGCGGCTTCGCCCGTTACACACAAACTCCGTTATCTTTGCTTTTGGCGGGTGTGCCTTGTTTGCCACGTCCTATTATGTGGTGCAGCGAACCTCGCAGGTACGATTGTTTAGTGACAAACTGGCTGCATTTACTTTCTGGGGCTGGCAGGCGGTTATTGTTAGCGCCATTATTACCCTGCCGCTCGGGTTAACGACTACGAAAGAATACGCTGAACTGGAATGGCCCATCGATATTCTTATCGCTTTGGTGTGGCTGGCATACTGCATCAACTTCTTCGGCACGATGATCATCCGCAAAGTCAGCCATATCTATGTGGCCAACTGGTTTTTTGGTGCCTTCATCCTCACCGTGCTGGTTTTGCATATTGGTAACAGTATGGCGATCCCGGTTTCTTTCACCAAATCTTACTCACTGTATGCCGGCGCTGTAGATGCCATGATGCAGTGGTGGTATGGCCATAACGCCGTAGGCTTTTTCCTGACCGCCGGCTTTTTGGGGATGATGTATTACTTTGTACCTAAACAGGCTGGCCGACCGGTCTATTCCTACCGTTTATCGATTGTGCATTTCTGGGCGTTGATTTCACTTTACATCTGGGCGGGTCCGCATCATCTTCATTACACGGCCCTGCCGGACTGGACCCAGTCTTTAGGAATGGTGATGTCGATCATTTTGTTTGTGCCCTCCTGGGGCGGCATGATTAACGGTATTATGACGTTATCCGGGGCCTGGCATAAACTGCGCACCGACCCGGTGCTGCGATTTCTAGTGGTGTCACTGACCTTCTACGGTATGTCTACCTTTGAAGGGCCGATGATGGCCATCAAAACAGTTAATGCCCTGTCGCATTACACCGACTGGACCATTGGTCATGTGCATTCCGGCGCATTAGGCTGGGTAGCCATGATCTCTATCGGTTCGGTTTATCATCTGATCCCAATCCTGTTCCACCAGCGGGCCATGTACAGCGTGCGTCTGGTGAATCTGCACTTCTGGCTGGCGACCATCGGCGTGGTGCTGTATATCGTTGCCATGTGGTTCTCAGGTGTACTGCAGGGGCTGATGTGGCGTGCAGTCAATGCCGACGGCACGCTGACGTACAGCTTTGTAGAGTCGCTGGAGGCGTCTAAACCGTTTTATGTAGTACGTTTCATCGGGGGTTGTTTTGTGGTGGCAGGCATGCTGGTCATGGCTTACAACACGTGGAAGACCGTTCGGGCACCCCGGGGCAGTATTGCTGCCGATGTTGCTACGCAGCCGGCATGATAAGGGAGTTGTAGCGTGAAAAATCCACATGAAATAATAGAAAAAAATGTCGGTTTGCTGACCATACTCATTCTGATCGCGATCAGCCTGGGCGCATTGGTGCAAATTACCCCGCTGATGTTTCAACAGCAGACCATGGAACCGGTGGAAGGGCTGACCCCATACACCGCCCTGCAACTGGAAGGTCGCGATATCTACATTCGTGAAGGCTGTGTGGGCTGTCACTCACAGATGATACGCCCGTTTCGGGCCGAGACCGAGCGTTATGGCCATTACAGTGTCGCGGGTGAATCAGTATGGGAGCATCCGTTCTTATGGGGCTCAAAACGAACCGGGCCTGATTTGGCCCGTGTGGGTGGCCGGTATAGCGACGCCTGGCATTTAGCGCACCTTCGTAACCCACGGGATGTGGTACCAGAATCGAATATGCCGGGTTTTCCGTGGTTGCTTGAAAATGAGCTGACCGGAGAACTTACCGCGAAAAAAATGGAAGTGTTCAGAGGCTTTGGCGTGCCTTACACCGATGAGGATATTGCCGGGGCGAAAGCCGCTGTGGCCGGTAAGACAGAAATGGAAGCCCTCATCGCTTATTTACAATCACTTGGGACGCATTTGAAATAATATGGATCAGGGCATTGTAGGTACCATTTTTACATTATTGGTTTTTATCTGCTTTTTTGCTGTGGTGTGGTGGGCATTTAGCAGTCGTAACAAAGACAAATTCGACGACGCGGCCAATTTGCCGTTTGCAGACGAAGGCCATCAGGAATCAGACAAAAAGAAGCGGGAGTCATGAACTCATGAGCATGTTTTGGACAATTTGGATCTCGGTAATTACGCTGGGTACCATTATTGGGTGTTATTTCCTGTTGCGCTGGTGTCTTACCAACTTCACCGATGTCAAAGAAGGCGAAAGCATGGGCCACACCTTTGATGGTATTGAGGAGCTTAATAATCCTCTGCCAAAATGGTGGACCATTCTGTTCTACGTCACTATTGTGTTTGGGTTTATTTATCTGATTTTGTATCCGGGTCTTGGCAGCTATCAGGGGTTGTGGGGATGGAAAAGCTCAAACCAGAATATTCAGTCGCTGGCAGAATCGGAGCAGGCCAGAAAACAAGCTTTGGAAGATGGCATGTATGTCGAATATGATGTCAGCCTGGCTAAAGCAGCCGAACGCTTTGGACCGATTTTTGAGGCTTTTGCAAAAACCCCGGTAGAAGAGCTCGCGGGTAACCCGGATGCCGTAAAAATTGGCCGGCGTTTATTTTTACAAAACTGCGCCCAATGTCATGGCTCCGATGCCAGAGGCCAGAACGGGGGCTTTCCCAATCTGACCGACGATGACTGGCTGTATGGTGGCAGTGGTGCGAAAATTACTGAAACCCTTATAAATGGCAGACAGGCGGCGATGCCGGCATGGCTGGATGCCATGGGTGAACAGGGTATTGACGAGGTGGTCGCGTATGTTCTGAGCCTGAGTGGTCGTAAGGTGGACCAGGCGCTGGCCGATAAAGGGGAAGCCCGGTTTGCGGTCTGCTCCGCCTGTCATGGTCCTGATGGTAAAGGCAATCAGGCGTTGGGCGCTCCTAATCTGACCGATAATATCTGGTTATATGGTGGCAGCAAGCGTGCCGTTACCGAAACCCTGACCTATGGTCGCAATGGGGTCATGCCTGCCTTTAAGGATACGTTGGGTGAAGATAAAATTCATGTGGTTGCCGCCTATGTTTATAGCCTCTCGCACCAGCCTGAATAACCACTGACCTGTTCGTGGCGCAGCTTCTTATAAGAAGCTGCGCCATCTTCAATTTTCTCAATGTAGTCTCATTCTCAGGTAGTAAATAGCCCATCATGCACGATCCCTGGTATAAACAATTCTGGCCCTGGTTTTTCATCGTGGTGCCCTTTGTCACATTGATAATGGGCGGCCTCATGCTCTATCTGGCAATAAATACACAGGACACCCTGGTGGTGGATGACTATTATAAAGAAGGCCGCGCCATCAATGCCTCGATAGCCCGTGAACAGGAGGCCAAAGTTCGCAATATCAGTACTTCTTTGCAAATTGAAAAGGGCGTCGTACTGGTAACGTTTTTATCCGGTATGCCTGCCCAGGGTACCGCCATACGACTATCGCTATACCACACCACCCTGGCCTCAAGGGACATTTCGGTATTATTGAGCCGGGATGCCAACGGCGTTTACCGGGGTTTTATCAAACAGGATATAACTGGCAAATGGCGGGTGACCATAGAGCCGGTCGATCTGGTTTGGAAACTGCAAACAGTGGTATTTTTACCCTCAAAACAGCCGGTCACGATTAATCCCTGATGCCCCCGGACATTTGTTTTCATTGCCACCAGCGCCTGCCTGAGAATTGTGCTATTGAAGCCGAGGTGCTGGCTCAGACCCACCGGTTTTGCTGTTACGGCTGTCAGGCAGTCGCCCAGGCCATTGTGGCCAATGGTCTGGAAGACTATTATCGGTTTCGGACTCAACCTGCCGCCCAGGCCCGCGACGCGGACTTGATGCCCTCCGAACTTGCCTTATTTGATGATCCGGAACTGCAACAGGACTTTGTTCATCACGATGGCGATCTTCAGGAAATAGAGCTTACCATTGAAGGGATCAGCTGTGCCGCCTGCGGCTGGCTTATAGAAAAACAGTTAAGCAAAACCGCCGGGGTCAGGCAGATAGCCGTGAATGTCTCACAACGCCGGGCCTTACTTCGCTGGAACAGCCAGCAGACCAGATTAAGTACCCTGCTGGCCCGGTTGAAAAAAATCGGCTATCAGGGCTTTCCGTTTCAGCCTGACGAACACGAAGCCTCTTATCATCGCGAGCAGCAACAGTTTGTAAAAAAACTGGGGCTGGCGGGCATAATGACGATGCAGGTTATGATGCTCATGGCCGCGCATTATTTTGACTGGCTGGGGAATATGACCTCGGTTATGCGACAATACTTCAATTGGATTGCATTGCTACTGACCACCCCGGTGGTAGTGTACTGCGGCTCAGTATTTTACACCGGTGCGGTAAAAGCGCTGACGGCGCGCACGGTCAATATGGATGTGCCGATAACGCTGGCCATCGTGATCACCTACCTTAGTGGGCTATGGGCCACCTGGCAGCAAACCGGCCAGGTATTTTTTGAGTCCATCTGCATGTTTATTTTTTTATTGTTGCTCAGCCGGTTTATCGAACATAAGAGTCGCTACCAGGCCATGCAGATCTCGGCCAATATGCTCAAATATATGCCGGTTTCCGCGACTAAAGTCACTGATCATGAACACACCTCAGTGCTGGCCCGAAAACTGCTGTGTGACGACCGTATCCTGATTCGTGCCGGTGAAATCATTCCGGTAGATGGGAGTCTCATTGGCGGCAGTACCTACGTTGACGAAGCTATGCTTACCGGCGAGTCCACTCCGGTTGCCAAACATCCCGGGGATACCGTATTTGGCGGCACCTTAAATCGGGAACACAGCATTACCATCAAGGTCACCGCTACGCTCAATGCGTCTTTGATCAGCCAGATTGTGCGCTTACAAAGCCAGGCAATGGCCAGTCGGCCCGCGGTGGCGGTACTGGCAGATAAACTCGCCACCGGTTTTGTGACTATGGTGCTGCTCATTGCAGCTGCCACCTTTGGTTACTGGTACACCCAGGGAAACCCAGAGGCCTTGTGGATCACAGTGGCGGTTCTGGTGGCCACCTGCCCCTGTGCGCTTGGGCTGGCCACCCCCACGGCCCTGACCTGCGCGATGGCCCGACTCAATCGCTGGGGGGTACTGCTTAAACGTAGCGACATCCTTGAAACTCTAGCTGCTATCGATACTATCGCATTTGATAAAACCGGAACTCTAACCCGGGGTGATTTTCGTATAGTACAGGCCTGGTATGCCCAACCCGACGACGCCGATGCGGTGTTGTCTATGGCATGTCAGATTGAGCAACATTCGTCGCATCCACTGGCCATGGCTTTTACCGACATAACTCACCCTCAGCCTGTGAACCAGGCTTCTAATCCACCACTGACAGTGCAGACCCATCCTGGTTCAGGGCTTTCTGCCACGTGCCAGCAAAACCATTATAAAATAGGCTCCCCCGGGTTTACCGACACGGTCGATGCCACCCTGCCCTTTGCCGCAAATGTGCTGATGACATGTAATGATACACTTATCGGTGCCTGGCATATTGCAGACACGGTAAAACCCGACGTGCATCAGGTATTGCAAACCCTTAACGACAAACACTGTTGCATTTTGAGCGGTGACAGCCAGCCAAATGCTCAGTCCACCGCTGACGAGCTTGGTATCCAAACTGTGTATGCCGGCCTCACCCCGGCCGCCAAACTCATCACGCTAAAGCGTATGCAACACCATCAGCATCAGGTGATGATGGTGGGCGATGGCATCAATGATGCTCCTGTACTTAGCCAGGCCAATGTATCGGTCGCCGTCGGTAATGGTACTGATATCGCCAAAGCCAGCGCTGATATTATTTTTTTAAACGAGAGCCTGAGCGCACTGCCCGGGTTATTTAAGATCAGTAAGCAAACCCGCCGTATTATCCGGCAAAATTTTGGCTGGGCGCTGGGCTACAATATCTGTGTGCTGCCGCTGGCAGTCAGTGGTGTTCTGCAGCCGTGGATGGCGGTTGTAGGAATGTCGTTAAGTAGTATCATTGTAATCATCAATTCCACGCGTCTTATCAGGATAGCCGGATGAATATTATTTATGTGCTGATCCCGTTGGCGGTAATCATCGTCGCCATCGCCATTGCAGTATTTTTCTGGGCAGTACGCAGTAAACAGTTCGAAGATTTGGACCGCCAGGGCTATAGCATTCTGTTTGACGACGATTTGTCCGAACAGGAAAAAAAACTGGCTGATGAACGTAAGGCGCTCAATGACCGAGATTAGTCTTATGGGCGCGCTTCTTATCGGCTTAGCCGGCGGAGTGCACTGTGTGGGAATGTGTTCGGGTATTGCCGGCGCCTTGCGCTTTGCTACCCCCACTGCCCATAGTCACTGGCCCTACACCCTGAGCTATAACGCCGGGCGCATTTTAAGCTACACCTTATTTGGGGCAGTGGCAGGCTTTGTGGGCCAGCTCTCGGTCCAAGGTGTGCCGGGCAGCTTTCCGATATTAAAAGTGCTCAGCGCCCTGTTATTACTTGCCATGGCGGCTTATCTGGGCCGGTGGTGGCTGGGTTTACGTAAACTCGAACAAGCCGGCGCGGTTATCTGGAAACATATACAACCGCTGTCTAAGCGCTTTATTCCGTTTCGTCACCCCATTGCCGCCTTGCCCTACGGCATGATTTGGGGATGGCTACCCTGTGGACTGGTGTATTCCGCACTAAGCTGGTCCATGATCAGTGGCAACCCGACCACAGGTGCATTAGTCATGCTGTGCTTTGGCCTGGGCACCCTGCCGGCGCTGTTGGCAAGCAGCATCGGTGCTTCCTGGCTGGCCAGCTCACTTCAGCGCCCCTGGTTAAGACAATCGGTGGCCATATTCCTGGCCCTGTATGCGCTGTTTTTGGTTGGTTCTGTGTTTCTGGGTCAGGCTGGGATCCTGCCTGCGCACCATCATTAATAGTGTTTTTACCCGCCCTTGCGCGGCGACCATACTTCACCCTTCATGATTGATGGCGCTGGCGCTGAAATTATCCGGGCTGGCGAATGACTGATGCCGCTTAACACGTGGTGTAACCGGCGTACAGCACCGGTATTCTGGCTTTGGGATATCGATCATAGCAGTCTGAGCCGCGCAGGTTTTCTGCTTTCACATTTCTGACTGGCGAGGCCCTGGGCAGCACCGACATTTTGGGGCGCTCAGCCGCTTTCAAAAAAATAGCCTTGATGAAGGCGCGGGCAAGCCAGCTAGCAGCACCAATTCGGGTAAACAGCAGCCAGCCCAGCCTTTTATGGCGTATTAAAGCCGGTGCCACATACTTTTTTGTTACCGCACCAGGAAGTCAGCGCTAAATGGTATTACACTTATAATTGTGTGAAATCAGCCTTGGGGGAGAAAAGCCATGATTAACTACCAAACCATAATGGCGGTGATTGACAATGATCTTGATAGTCAGCCCGCCTTTTCGCGTGCTCTTGAGCTTGCCGAAAAAACCGACGCGACCCTGGTTGCGTTGTTGGTGGTGTATGATTTTTCTTATGAAATGACCACCATGCTATCCGGCAATGAACGTGAAGCCATGCGCAGTGCTGTTTTAAAATCCCAGCGTGACTGGCTGGAAGAAGAAATCCGGCGCTATACCGAGCGGCCGGTAGAGCTTATTGTTAAATGGGAAAGCCGCGCGTTTGAAGCAATTATCCGCACAGCGGCAGAATGTGATGCCGATATTGTTTTAAAAGGCAGCCGTAAAGCCGATGATCTGGCCTCGGTGATCTTTACACCCACCGACTGGCATTTACTCAGAAAATGTCCCACTCCGGTACTGATGGTAAAAGCCCATGCCTGGCCGCCCCAGGGCAACATTATTGCCGCAGTAAATGTGGGTACCGAAGATCCTGAGCATGCCCAGCTTAATGATAAAATAACCGATATTGCCAAAGATTACGCCAGTTTACTGACCGGTAATGTACATCTGGTTAATGCTTATCCTCATGCACCGGTGAGTATTGCCGTAGAAATTCCCGAGTTCGACACCGAAGCCTATCATCACGCTGTACAAAAGCATCACCAGCAAGAGATGGATCGCCACAGCACCCGCTATGAGCTACCGGCCGAACAGTGCCATGTGCGTGAAGGGCTACCCGAAAAAGTTGTGGCACAAATGGCCCATAGCCTGGATGCTGAATTGGTGATTATTGGTACCGTAGGCAGAGTCGGTTTGTCGGCGGCGTTTATCGGCAATACCGCCGAGCGGGTCATTGATGCCCTGCACTGTGATGTGCTGGCCATTAAACCCGATGGCTTTGAATCGCCGGTAACCTGATTCATTCGCAATTAACTGCTGCTAAGGGTGACGTTCGGCATCTTGATTTTGTATAATACGGCTTTTGAAAGTCTGAACAGAATTTGTATGAGTCAACATGCCGACCAGCCCCAGGCGGGCCAGCCAGAAGCGCTAACCAGTGCGCAAAGCAAACAAAAATACAGTTTTAATAAACTGCAGAAGCGTCTTCGCCGAAATGTGGGTAAAGCCATAGCCGACTTCGGCATGATTGAACATAATGACAAAATCATGGTGTGTCTGTCTGGTGGTAAATTATAATAAATAAATATTTTGTAAACCAACATCCCCCTCTTAAGCTCTTTCTAAATCATCATTAGAAGAAACTCTGACGCTTTATCCTATTATCCTTTGAATGTTTTAGTAAAGCTTGGTAACTTTTGAGTTACCGATTAACAATTAAATATATTCTGTAAACCATGAAAGTAAGTGTTTACCCAGTTGGTTCAAGACGGTTTGTAGCTTTTGTTGATGAAAATGAGATCCCGATTTACCCGCTTGCAAATGCGTTCATCTATGATGTCTTTTTAAATGCGTCTTTTTCTACTAAACAGCGTATTGCTCAAGAGCTAAAAATTGTGCTGGGATACTTCGAATCACACGGAATCGATTTGGAGAAAAGAATAGCTGCTGGAACACTATTGTCTTCAACTGAAATCAGTAAATTCTATGGCCAGTTGATGTTAAGGAAAGATTCTTTTGAGCGAACGCAGAGGATATCTATAATTCCGAGCGTTCAAAGTAAAAATATCAGAAACGCTATCGCTGCATCGCTCCATGACAGTTGTAAAGTCTCTGTCGAGACTCGTTCTGGGCGAGTTAGAACGCTCAGAAAATACCTAGAATTTTTGTTCAGTCACTTTCATGGGGATCAGTTTCCCCCGCAAGGTCTCATCAATGCATTCGAAACGATGTGTTGCAAGCTAAAGGCTAAAGAGAGCTATACGAACACGAAGAGTTCAGCACAGCCAGTCGAATTAGTGGAAAGCGTCATTCCTAATGATATTTATCAGCAATTCCTACAAATTATAATTCCAAGCAATGTAAACAACCCATTCAAGTCATCTAAGTTAAGAAATTATTTAATTCTCTCAATAATGGAACAGGCAGGTATTCGGCGAAGTGAAGTATGTAAGATAAAGATATCAGACTGTCAATTTCATGATGAGTACAACAAAATAAAAGTGTACTCCTATCCTGATGATAAGAGCGACCCTCGTATCAATAGACCTGACAAGAAAACTGGAAGATCTCATATGTCTGGAATCAAACCAAGCTTAATGAAGGATATAGAGTTTTATATCAGCCATGTAAGAAATAAGTTTACTGCTTCCAAAAAGCATGATTTTCTCTTTGTTGCAGAAAAAAACAGTCACGGAACTGCTGGATTACCTATCACAAGAGAAATGGTTAACTACATGTTCTCTCGAGTCTCAACTTCGTTGAATTTCAAAATTCACCCTCACCTCTTAAGACATAAATGGAATGAACGATTAAGTGAAATAGCAAAGAAAAAAGGGTTAGATAGAGAATACACAGAAGACCTCAGAAGAAACGCGATGGGTCATGCGCCTGATTCGCAAATGGGGAGAGTTTATAATGACAAACATGAGCAATTGATTGCAATCGAACTAATGACAAGGCACCAGGAAAAGATTGATGGGTCAAAAGAATAAAAACCAGATTTCTTTTACTTCAGAGATAGATGTTGCAACTGAGTTCTATAGTCAATCTGGATTATTTGTTAAGACTAGTGACGATATGTGGGTACTCTCTTCTATCGGCAAAGGGAACACAGTTGATGTCGGATGGCTTAACTCATTTAAATTTAACCCAATATTAAGAGATACTTTAATTGATACGCTGATTCATTACGCAGAAACAAAAACTGCGGCCACCGTATCAACTCAGCGATTCGCTTTAATCGACGCTTTTCCAAACGACAAAGTTAGTATTGACGAATTCAAGAATAAATGGAATGAACTCAAAAGCTCGACTAGAAAAACTCTCAAGGGGTTCATTAGCACGGCTGTAAAGAAACTCAATCACAAACACATGATGGAGTATCACGAGATTACAAAGGAGTATAAACACAAACAAATTTTTAACGCTTTGCATCCAACCAAAGGACGCCTCACCGACTACGAATACGATTCTTTGCTTCACAATGTAAGAACATTGTGCGCTGAACTACCGACCACTCCACCAACGGACATGTCTTTCTATCAACAAAGAAACAGCCCCAGAGGTCAAATAAAGAGGAGAGCATTTAGTTACTTTAAATCAGTTGTCGCGTATCGCCTCATGCTACAACTAGCAAGAAGACCCAGGCAGATAGCGATGCTGAAATGGTGTGATGTTTTGCCTGTAGGAACCTCTTTTCGTGATGCTAATGTTGATGCAGAACCGACGTATATAGGTGTAAAGTCGCTTCACTTCAGGTGCTTTAAAATAAAACAAAACAAGAGTGATAATAGTTGGAGGGCTACACCTGAGCGGTGGACAATACCTATCAGTGAATCTTGCTCATTACTGATTTTAAACTTTCGAGCCATTTACCTAAAAGGATTATCTTTGCATCTTGAACAACTGGGAGTAAAAGGCCATGCTTCTGAAGCGTCACGCTTAATACTTCACTGCCCTATTATTCCATCACATGAGCTTTTCACGGCAGAGTTAACTGATGTAAAAGTTTATAACGCAATGAAGCAAGAAAACTCCAGCATTTTTCATCAATCCGAGAGCAACATCAAAAGCTACGAAGCCCAAATTGGAAAAGGCTTCTCGGAAAGGCATGGAACTGCGCAAGGCACAAACAATAGATTAAGACACACTTGGTTATGTAATGCGGCCATACAAGGGAGATCACTTTCCGATATCTCTAAAATTACGAATGTCACGATACCTAATGCCAGAGCATACTTACAGCTCGGGTTAAAGGAGAGGCAGTTTATTGATAAAAATTATGGAGCAAATGAATTGCTCAGGGAAGCATTTAATCCGGTTACTACATTAAAGCAAACAGACTTATTAATTGAAGATGAGGTGGGTGTAGCTATAGGCGTGGAGAAAAGCGCACCAACCTGTCAAACCTGTCAACATAAAACGCACTTGGTAAGACCGATACCTTGCTATGGTTGCTTAAATTTCAGACCACTTTTAAATGCGGATCATTCATTGATTCTCGAGCGTGCAGAGGCTAAACGTGATTTTATGCTTAGGTTTCAATCAAATGGTGTTAATTCAGGCGCTTTACATAGCATCGAGAAAGCCATAGCGTTCATAAAGCTTACGATAGCAGTATGTGATGAAACCAAACGTTATCGAAATGGCCTGTCGGAGTCGTCGTGAAAGACCTAAACAAATATTCAATCAATCTGAATGTTTTTGTTAAAAGCTACCCTAAACAACTTCCGGTAAATGTTGAAGGAATCGATAGTAATACAGCGAGTTGGGAAGATCCGGTTTGGTATATTAAAGATATTCAAACTGGTGTACAGCACAGATACATATTTCTTAAAGCTGCGAAGGGCATCAATAGGGTTGCGAAAGATAGTGCTATCAGAAAGCCTGCAGACATTGAATCTGAAATACTCTGTCAACCATATGGATATCTCCTTAAAATCTACGCGTTAGAAGTTCAACCATCCAGCATTGTCAACAATTCGAAACAGCTTAGAGTTACTAAAGCGGCTCAAATCCTTACAAAGGCTGAAGAGCTTGGAGGCATAAATAACATCCCACTAGTTTTTTGGAACTGCATAGATGGCTCCAATATTTTTTGGGATTTTTGTGAAAAGCATAAGCTGCTTTCAGGAGCCCAGCGCCCTATCCACGCAGATAGAGAAAGAGGAGCTGACGCCACTTTCACAAGAAGCCAGAAGCACTTAAAAATGACTTCAGAGTCAATGATTTATGCACTTGGAGACATATTTACTAAAGTCTTTTATGATGTCGATAAGGACGGTAACCTTAACTCTGGGGGAGGTATAAACATACCTGATGCCTTGACCATAACCGCCGCACTTCTGGGGCTGGCATCCCCTAACAGGCTAAATGGCGAAATACCACTTTTACCAAATCAACAGCTAAAAGTAATCCAGCCAAAAAATGGAAACGAAGTCTACTATCTTGATTGGCCAGGCAGCAAAGGGTATCAAGACAATCAAAACCACATATTAAAAGCGTTGGTACCTCAAGTTAAGAAAGCGATTAATTTTTTTTATAAATACTTGGCACCAGAAAGACACTTTATCCGCTACCTAAAAAACATGAATCAAACATGGAAATCCATTATGAATGGGTTAGAAGTTGAAAAAGAAAGAATGGAAAATCTGGATTTCCACCTTCCTCCAAATTTATTTACTGTAGCATACGCACTGGGTTTCTACCCAGTAACCTATGAAATTGAGATACTTAATAGTCGAGATGAAATTTGCCCAAATAATAGCGCAAAAGGCTGGTCCTGGGGCTTACCACGATATTGCAGCAAAAGAAAACGTCGTCTTAAAAGAGCAGATATGGTTACCCGTAAAAGTATTGGACGAGTCCATCCTGATGATTTAGTGCTTAACTTAACAGGGCAATCTGGAAAGACACTTTATTCTATTCAAAAGCTGTTAATGTGCGACATTTTCAACAAAAGTTTTTCTGAAAGACTCAATCTACCGTTAATTGCAACGATCAAAGATGTGCAAAAATCTGTTGTTAGAATTATCAAAGAGACAATTCCAACCTTTCCTCTCAGTCACACAGATACTGAAATAGGATTAGATTTGGAAAGCGCGCTATTTTGTATATCACCCGGTAAGCACAATTTTGGCTCCTCTAAAGGAATGGCAGGAAGTCCTCTTAGTATATTTTCACTTTCTAAAGTAAAGACTCATTTTGTAACTCGCCTGAATCCCGGAAAAAAGCAACAGAACTGTAATCTATTTTACAAATATGGATTTGGAAACCAGAAACTTAGGCTTCATTCCTTACGACATTTTGCGAATACTCAAGCAGAAAAAGGTGGTATTCCAATCAACGTTATTGCCACTTGGTCAGGTCGAAAGAGTATCAATCAAACTCTTGAGTACATTCACACTTCAGACAAAGAAAAAGCAGACAGATTGGTAGCTACTCTCGATTTAAATGACGCTAAAAAGGACATTAGGGTCATCACAACAGAAGAGTTGCGAACAAAACACTTTTTGCCTGCCAGCTTGACTGAAACAGGTGTGTGCGCCCAAGAATTGGCAGTTACTCCATGTAATCACATCAATGACTTTTTGAGTGGCTGTTTGGGGTGCGAGAGTGCGTGTTACGTATCTGGTGATGAGTCTGCCATTAATGTATTAGAGCACGATCTGAGATTTCAGGTAGTTAGGCTCAATAGATTAAGGCATTCAAAAGAATCATTTTTTTCCCAAGCAAATAAAAACTGGTTGGTTAAGCATTCTCAAGGGGTTTCACTTCTTGAGCAACTGATTGTAATTCTTAAAGAGCATAAGCGTGGTCAACTAGTCAGTATTTCGTCTGATAGGAGGTATTTTTTCATAACGGATCTAGATACAAAGCACGTCGAAGAAAAACGCTTAGCGCTTCCTGCAGAAAAAGAGCTCCTTAAAGGACTAGAGGTATATTCGGAAGATGGTAAAGCAATTCCAGACAGTATGAAATCACTCATTACCAAATTTGGCTTGGAAAATTAGACTGTTAATACTTGCATCATCAAACGTGTTGCAACTTCGTAGGTATAGCGGACACTTTGAGCTATGGTGATACGCATCTGAACTAGGTTTATTTTTTCGTTTGTTTTGAGTATGGCTTCATCAAGCCAAATCAGTTAGTTTAGGTAACAGCAAGTTTTCACCATTAGCACCGACTATACAGGTTTGGGTGACTAACATAGAGGTTTTTTACATGGAAGTTGTATATGTTCTTCTCGCCATATTTATTATTTTTCTTCTAGCAAAGCCTAAACGTAAAGCTGAAATAATTAAGCCTAGGAGTGAATTTGAGAAAGTTAGCGATAATCCAACAAAAGAATTAAACAAAACTTCAATTAGAAAGGTTTATGAAACTGAAAAGGTGCACTTATCCGATTCAAATTCTCTCGAGGGTTGTAAAGAACAAAAAGATGTCAATCTTGGTTCTGCAAATATGGACAATCAGGTAATCAACAGCAGACGCATAGAAGGTAAAGGCGAGAATAGGATTAAGCCATATATATCTGAGCGGAGTGAAGAAGTCAAAATAGTAGAAGGCACGGAAAAGGCTAAAGGTAACGCACCAGTCGAAAGTTCAAAAGTATCAGCTACTCCCCAAAAGGCTTTGGAAAGTTTGGCTTCTCGACTTAAAAGCCAATCTCAATACTCTTCTTCAAGAGTTGAACATGCTTCTAGTTCATCTGCTTCCGATGACGGTCTCGCCTCGTTTAATATTTTTGAAAGCTCAAAATCCCACAGCGATTTCGTAAAGGTAGGGAAAAAAGGGACGTGGATTGGAAAGTACCAGGAAGTTAAGGTACATGGCCGTACGCTAAGAGGTTTTCTATATGTTGGGGAACGAATGGAATCCTTGCGTGAATATTCGCAAGAACCTTCATTAGTGAATGATTCTTTGCCTGCCGCAAAGCCATCAAATAACGCATCTGGATTCTATATTGACGACACACTCGGCTACTGGCCAAGTTATGGTTCATTATCAAAAGAATGTCGGGGGCTTACCTTGACTGGTTAGCAACAGATAGAGATATGAAAAATTCGCCGATTGGATTCGTTTTTATTTATTTCAATGGGCTCGAACGTTTTGTGATAGAGAATAGCAAGGAGATAGAGTCTAATAGAATTCATTTTGAGCATATATATAATGAAGTGCTTCGTTTAAATCAGTCATTTAGATCAAGCCGCTCGTTCTACAGTTATTCATCTAACTTCCTTGAGCTAATGTATTTGCTCAAACCAGATTTTTTCGAAAGTAGAAAAAACGAACTTCCCCCAACACGTCATTCATTACTTTTCAAGTCTCGGTTAGCAGAACAAGTAGTCGCAACAAAAACTGTTGATGAATTATTAGCGCTTGAGTGGATTAAAAATACCGAACAATATAGTTTAAGAACGGCTGCTAGGCGTTGCGAAGTTGAATTTGATTCCTTGTTTAAAATTTATTTCAAGCATAAGTACCCTGACGGTATGGTTGTTAAGCCTAATAAAACTAAATTAAGTGCAGAGTACTACCCGGCGAACAACGGGATACCTTCCGTTAAGATAACATTAGATGGATTACCCGATCCGAGCATTCTAAAGGGCCGGTTAACAAGCTTATACCTATCGCAGATAGAGTTACTGAGGAATTGGCAACTTACAGTCGATATTTAGGTAAAGCTGACACAACCAAAGATGACTTAGCAGCATTAATGTTACTTCCTAGTGCCATCGCGAATAGTCAGCCTTCTCCATTAGTCGAAACTTTTAAAGCTTGGGCAAAGACTATTATTTCTGAAAATGAGGGATTGACAGATGTTGCCGAATTTTGGTTACAGACAGGATTACCGAAACCAGAAGCCATCAACAAAAAAGAAAGTGAATTGATTTGTAGTCTGGCAAACTTTGCGAATGTTGGGGTTGCTCCTGATTTAAAGTATCACCACGCGAAACTTAAGTTAGATGGGAAAATCGTGTTGTTTACACCAGGTCATGAAAACGGTTTTATCCCCAGTCATACATTTAACCAAGTAGGTGTGGCCCTTCGGTTAGGAGCGATGGTTGCCAGTATAGATGGTTTTGTTGATGAATCAGAAAGTACTGAGTTACGAAAGCTCATAGCGCATGATGAAAAGCTAACAGATACAGAAAAGCGCTCTTTGCAAGCATATTTGACATGGCGCTTAGCGACACCCTCCGACAATACCGGTTTGAAAAATCGACTTAGTAGCTTGGGTGCAAAGGAGATTGAGTTTGTTAAGCGGTTTATTATTTCTATAGCACTTGCTGATGGCAATGTTGATAACAAAGAAGTAAAACAGATCGAGAAACTCTATACGAATTTAGGGTTGGACAAAGATACAGTATCGAGTGATATACACCAACTAACTACGAGTAATCATCAATCAGTTTCCGGCCGCGAAAGTTCATCCGAATTTTCCATTGATGAAGCTATCTTAGCGCTTCATGAGAGTCAAACTACAGAGGCGAAAAGTATGCTAGAGGAGATATTTACCTCTGAAGAAGATAATGAAAGTGAAAGTTTAAAACTTGCTGAATCTTCAAATGATATTAATGGATTAGATCAAGCTCATAGCCAGCTTTTTGAAAAGCTCTGTACTCAAGCGCACTGGAGCCGTAATGAAGTGGCTAGAATATGCGGTGATCTTAATCTTATGATTGATGGTGCAATCGAAACCATTAATGATTGGGCGTTTGATTTAGTCGATGCGCCAGTGATTGAAGATGATGGCGAAATATACATCGATCAAGAAATAGTCGAAGAAATAAGGGAGTTATAGTAATGGCAGCCAAAAAAATTAGAGCTAAAGAGCGAGATGCTATTATCCAGTCGCTTAAATCCGGTGTTACGCCAAAGGTAGGGATACAGCACATACAAGTCGGCAGAGGCAACGAGTTAAAAGCTCTGATTGCGGATATAGATCGGGTTACTGAAGGTGGCTCAGCTTTTCGTTTAATTATTGGTGAATATGGTTCCGGTAAAACTTTCTTCTTAAGTGTTGTCAGGGCTATAGCTTTGGAGCGGAAACTGGTAACTGTGAATGCTGATTTATCTCCGGATAGACGTGTTCATGCATCATCTGGACAAGCCAGGAATTTATACTCTGAGCTCATGCGGAATATGTCCACTCGCAATAAGCCTGACGGTAATGCTTTAACGAGCGTAGTAGAAAAGTTCATTACTGAAGCGCGAAAAGAAGCTGATAATAACGGTAAAGATATCACCACTGTAATTCAAGAAAAGTTATCTTCATTGTCAGAACTAGTGGGAGGATACGACTTCTCTAAAGTGATTGAAGCTTACTGGACTGGACATGAAACAGACAATGAGACGCTAAAAAACAATGCAGTAAAATGGTTAAGAGCCGAATATGCAACTAAGACCGATGCACGCAAAGATCTTGGGATTAGGGGTATTATTTCTGATGCATCGTTTTACGATTCTTTAAAGCTAATGAGCCTATTCGTGAGGCAGGCAGGCTACGAGGGCTTATTGGTTAACCTCGATGAAATGGTAAACTTATACAAACTCAATAGTACTCAAGCGCGAGTGTCGAACTATGAACAGATCTTAAGAATATTAAATGACTGTTTGCAGGGATCTGCGGAGTATCTAGGCTTTTTACTCGGGGGAACACCTGAGTTCTTACTTGACCCAAGAAAAGGCTTATATAGCTATGAAGCACTGCAATCACGCCTAGCTGGTAATACATTTGCAAAACAAGCTGGTGTTATTGATTATTCTTCGCCTGCGCTACATTTAGCTAGCTTGACGCCTGAAGAGTTATTTATTCTTCTGAAAAATCTGAGGCATGTTTATGCGTCTGGCGATGAAACACAGTATTTAGTGCCGGATGAATCCCTTAAGGCATTTTTAGTACATTGCAGTAAAACAATTGGTGAAGCCTATTTCAGAACTCCAAGAAATACCATAAAAGCCTTTTTAGATATGCTCGCAGTAATAGATCAAAATCCAAGTATTTCATGGGATAGCTTGATTGCGAAAATTGATATTGTGGAAGAGAAACCATCGGATGTTGAGCTTGATATCGAATCAGAAGAAGATGGACTAGCTGATTTCAAATTATGATAGATGAACACGAGAAGCTGGATTTTCGTGTACAGCAGTGGATTTTTAAGCAGGGCTGGGATCGCCTACGAGAAATTCAATGCCTAGCGATTGATCCTATCTTGACTGGTTGCACTGATGTACTCATTAGCGCTTCTACAGCAGCAGGCAAAACGGAAGCGTTTTTTTTACCTGCGATAAGCACTATTGCAGAGGATAAGCGGGGCGTCGGGATCTTATATATAAGTCCCCTAAAGGCGCTAATAAACGACCAAGATAGAAGGCTTGAAAGTCTAGCAGATATACTAGACCTACAAGTTACGCCTTGGCACGGTGATAGTGCTCAAGGCCGGAAATCAAAGCTTAAACGAAATCCTTCTGGCATCGTTTTAATAACACCTGAGTCATTAGAGTCACTATTAATACGGGATAGTGGTTGGGTTAAATCTGCTTTTCAAAATTTAAAACATATTGTAATTGACGAATTTCACGCATTCATAGGGACTGAACGTGGTCATCATTTGTTGAGTTTACTTCACCGATTAGAGCATTTACTTGGTCGCCTAAAAACTCCTATACCCAGAACAGCATTAAGTGCCACTCTTGGCGAATTAGAGACCGTACCACTCTCTCTTAGGCCAAATAAATCATTACCATGCAAAATAATCAAGCAAACGCAATCTTCGGCTTCGCTAAAAATGCAGGTCAAGGGCTACATTGAGACCAATACAGCAGTAGGTGATGCCGTGCGAGCTGAGCAGCTTGTCTGTAATGATTTATATGAACTTTGCCGAGGTGGTAACCATCTAGTCTTTGCGAATAGCAGAAGTCGTACTGAAATTCTTGCAGCAGTATTGGCCGATATGTGTGAGAGTAACGCAGTACCAAATGAGTTTTTTCCTCATCATGGTTCCCTTTCAAAGGAAATGAGAGAAACATTAGAAGCTCGGCTACAGCAGGAAAAGCTCCCAACTACTGCAATTTGTACCATGACCTTGGAGCTTGGTATTGATATTGGAAAAGTTAATTCAGTTGTGCAAGTTACAGCGCCTCATTCGATAGCTAGTTTGAGGCAAAGAATGGGGCGGTCAGGAAGGCGCGGTGGTGCAAGTATTCTAAGGATGCTGATTACCGAGAACGAACTGACAAAGCAATCCAGTATTGTAGATAAGTTACGTCTGGAGCTAGTTCAGTCATTAGCGATGGTCAGACTATTAGTTGCTAGTAAATGGTATGAACCGGCTGACTCCTTACTATTGCATTTCTCGACACTTCTGCATCAAATATTAGCGTTAACTGCCCAGTGGGGAGGAATAAGAGCTGATCAAATATATAGTTTACTGTGTAAGGACGGCCCGTTTCAGCATGTTACCGTCGCTCATTTTAAATGCTTATTGTCCCATATGGGCAATACTGAATTAATTACTCAGTTAGGTAGTGGAGAGCTAGTTTTAGGGCATGCAGGCGAAAAAATAACGAATCATTATAGTTTTTACGCCGTATTTAAAACACCTGAAGAATTTAGAATTGTTTCAGGCAGCAAAACCTTAGGAACACTTCCTGTAGATAGCTTGATTTTAGAAGGTCAACATATCGTTTTTGCAGGAAAAAGGTGGGTGGTTGAATTAGTTGATGTGGAAAAAAAGGTAATATTTGTCAACCGCGCTAAAGGAGGGCAACCACCTAAATTTGGCGGTGCTGGAATGGCGATTCATGATGTGGTTCGACAAGAAATGTTTAAAATACTGAGTGAGAGCGACTACAAAATAAAGGTTGGCGAACACCGAATAGAGTTTGCGGATGAGATTGCACAATCATTGTTTCAGGAAGCGGCTAAATTTTTCCAAACAGCTAACCTTGTAAAAAACAATTTTATTCAGCAAGGTAATAGAACTGTGATCCTCCCCTGGGCTGGCGATAAAGTTGTAAACACTATCGTTGCTGTACTGATCAGCAAGGGTTTCGCTGCCGGAGCATTCGCAGGAGTGATCGAAATTGAAAAGGCCGATTCACAAGATGTAATCAATGCACTTAAGAGTTTTCAGACTGATGGCACAATATCTGCGAATGAGTTAGCAGAGTCAATTCCCGAAAAGGCGATCGATAAGTTTGATGAGTATTTACCTGAATCTCTACTTATACATGGTTATGGCGCAAAAGCGTTTGATATCGACAATGCCAAGATTAAAGTCGAAGAACTATTGGAAGTTTATTGAGCTAAATATAAATACATATTACCGCTAATGATCAAAGTCAGAAATAGAAATCACATGGTTGAATGTCTGCTTGACTTAAGCCGTCATAAAGACATCGATGAAAATCACCGTGACAGGTCAGGAGCGGACATCAGCCTCCAGATGATGATGACTAAAAGGCAAATGCAACTCTAAAGTGCGTAAATTCTTAATTAAGGTGTAGTGGCTCATATCTAATCTGTCACTTTTAATAAAGGGTTTCGACTTGTTCTGACAGTCGGCATTAGACAAACAGCGGACAGTCAACGCTAAGCTAACGGGCACAAACATGCGGCGAAAATGGCAAAGCCGCCGCGTATTTGTGTCCCAGCGAGCCCGCGAGCGACTTAATTTAATTGTTAGCTGCCACCTACTAGTAATGGTAACGGCACGAGATAACCGTAATTGCGGTATCGTCCACGGCATATACTAAACGGTTGGTGTCATCTATTCTGCGGGACCAGAAACCTGAAAGGTTTTCTTTAAGAGGTTCCGGTTTTCCAATTCCATCAAATGGAGAACGCTTAACATCTGAAATTAACTTATTGATACGTCTCAAGGTTTTCTTATCTTGAGTCTGCCAATAAACGTAACTATTCCAAGCTTCATCAGTCCATGATAACAACCTGTTACTCATCAATAAGTTCTCGCTGGGTCGTTTTTGCCGCTTTAAACTGTGCTATTGAACGATTTAAGTGTTCAGCGTTCGCTGGAGAACGAAGTAAATGAACGGTTTCCATAAGACTGTTGTAATAATCTAATGACATTACAACAGCATCTTCAGAGTCACGACGAGTGATTACTGTTGTATCTGCATCGTTGATTACATTGTCCAAAACGGCTTTTAGACCATTTCGAGCTTCGGTAAAAGAGACAATTCTCATTTTGCACCCCACTTGTACATTATATGGTACAAGTTTAGATCGGAAATGAGCACATGTACAGAATATTGTGCATTACTGCGTCGTGGCCGCTAACTTTTAAATAAGGGGCGCAGGCACGTGGGGCATAATGGCGAAGCCGCCACGCGTTTGCGTCCCAGCAATTGCCGAAGGCAATTGCGATTTAAGCGCCTTGTTAGAGTGCAAACGCACGGTTGACAAGATTTTCATATTCGGTGGCAGTAAACACGAAGGGGTCGATGTCCCTGATTGGTTGCGGTTCTTCGTACCCATTCTCATATGCAAATTGACTCCAAATATACTCTTCGCCTACCTTAGAAATTTTGCATCCATAAGCACCACAACCTATATCAGCGCACTCCGGACAAACGTAAATAAGGCTTCTACCAGATTCAGTTTCAGGCGGTTGTTGAAGTAAAAGCTGTTTTAAACTGTGCTTATTGAGATTGTCCCAGCCTTTTGCGAAGCAGCCCAGAAAATCGCGGTGGCCGTCAGCCTTAGTTACTAAAGTTGTCAGTAGGGATTTTCCATCAATAGTGAAGTCAGCAGAATAACTTTCATGGATGCCCTTACTCTCTTTTCGATGAAGTATATTAAATCCTAATTGTTTAATATTTAAATCTACTTCGATTACTTCACCACAGGAAGAACATACGAAATATTTTACTTTATCAATAACAGATGAATCATTAAGTGATTCTCCGCAATTTCTACATATCATCAGTGCACTCTAACAATTTAATAAGGCGCAACTTGCGCGTTTTTCTACCAAGCTACCGCTCGTTTTTATCCATATTGCCATTATTATCAAGTTTCTGAAAGCCGACACAGGTAACAGCTGCAAGGAAACAAAGCTTTTTAATTTCAGGATGCAAACGCGCGATTGGGTCGTTTGCTTGAATATAGGGGAAAGGCTGCTATAACTGTATATTTATACACTAATATTAAAAGTCATGAAAACAAAGTCTCCTCTCTTAAACCATATCACTGAGTACATGTTGCTGAGACAGTATTCTCCAAGGACTGTCTCTACTTATTTGAAGTGGATTTCAGCCTTTATTCACTTTCACGGGAAACGTCACCCTTCATCAATGGGTGATAATGAAGTGGAACAATACCTTGAACATTTGGCGCTGAATGCAAATGTGTCACCGCGCACGCAAGCCACTGCGTTAAACTCGCTATCGTTTCTGTATAAGCACATTATCAAGAATGAACTGTCTCTTAATTTGAATTTTGCCAGAAGTAAACGTCAACCCAAACTGCCCATTGTTATGACGCAGGATGAAGTGAAGCTGCTTATGTCAGGATTGAACAAACGTTACTATCTTATTGCTGGCTTGATGTATGGCAGTGGCCTAAGAAGCATGGAAGCTGTACAACTTCGCGTGCAAGATATCGACTTCGATTATAAGTGTTTAAGGGTCTGGAATGGTAAAGGAAAAAAACATCGAGTCGTAACTTTGGCAACGGAGCTAATTCCATTACTTAGAAATCAAATAGCGCAGGTTGATGAATACCTGAGACTTGATATTCAGAATGAGCAATACGCCGGCGTTTGGATGCCTCATGCGCTAGCCAAAAAATATCCTTCAGCAAATAAGTCGCTCGCTTGGCAGTTCTTGTTCCCCTCTCATAAACTTAGCGCAGATCCAGAAACTGGTGAAATAAGAAGGCATCATTTTCATCCTACTTGCGTTCGTAAAGCGGTCAAACAAGCGGTGTTGGTGTCGGGTTTGACAAAACCAATCACGCCTCATACTTTAAGGCACTCCTTTGCCACCCATTTACTACAATCTGGCGCAGATATCCGGACGGTTCAAGCCCAACTGGGGCACTCAGATGTAAAAACAACTCAAATTTATACTCATGTTCTTCAGCAAGGCGCAAATGGCGTAGTAAGTCCTTTGAGCCGTTTATCTTGATGGTGTTTTAACACTATTGACTGCTTTGGCACCGAAAGCTGCTACTAAATTTATAACGAACGTACTACCGTTTTACGCTAAATGATGGAATTAAAAACTCAATGCGCCGACGACCGGTTTACGTACACAGGAGACTGTCAGAATTTATTAAGCTCCAAAATTGAATCTGACAGATCAAATGATGACTAATTCAATTAAGGCGAACCGGTATTTTTCCCCGAGGAAAAACGCTGCCACTTAGCTTATAAGATACTGGTGGATAACCGCCTAGAATGATCATTATGGGTTCCTGACATTGATAATTTGGAGCTTGGGAAATTAGTCTCATCGATTCTAGATCATCTCTACTAGGCTCAGGAGAACCTCCTGGATGGAAATGCCACTCGCCAACGTAATATCTGCCCACTTTCCAGCGCGAATCGAGTAAAGGTTGCAACCCATTTATCCCTCGTTGAAATGTTGTTCTACCAGCGAGGGAATCATCAGGTCTCGCAGTGGCTTCAACAAGAAGAGCAGTAGAACCGTCTTTACTGTAAGAGCCTATTAAAATACCGCCGGTTTCATTTCTCCCAGCTTTGATACATTCATCAATAATTTGTTTCAGTGCCGTGGCACTAAGTTTGACTATAAACTCTGCACTTGCGCAAGAAAACGTTATATCCTCAATACTCATGGGTTTGCCGCTCTACAGTTCCATCCTGGTTTTGCTTAAAATATTCGTATGCTCTCTTTGATGTGCCTACTATCCTGCAAATAAATTTTGTGCCTATGGCAGCCCATAAATTTACGTCCTCCGCCCGGGCAGGAAAGACCGGATGCCAGCAACCTACTCCCTCGATTTTGGCATCGGTTACGTCAATTTCAGGTGAAGGGCATTTTTTAAAATGTGATATAGCATCAATTACCGGAAATATAGTCTCTTTAGCAGCATAAGCGAAAAGACCTTCCGCTTTCCAAGTCATAGCCAGACTCACAAAGACTTTCTCACATTGCCAGTTAAAATCAGACATAGCCTTAAGTACTTTGTCTTCTCCTGTGCAGTCTACAACGACGTCAAACTTGCGCAGATAATTTCTAATGGACTCGCTTTCTGGCGGAAAATCACAGTTAAACGAACTTGCGTTTGCGTCCGGCAAAATGCAATTCAAATGTTCGGCAAGAGCCTCTGCTTTGTTTCTACCCACTGCCGACATGGTTAGAGCATGACGACTAAGATTGCCTACTTGGATGTAGTCTGAGTCAAGAATTCCAAGAGAGACAACGCCTATTCGTAAAAGGTTTTCTGATATTGCACTTCCTAACGAACCCGCGCCAATTATCAGAATTTTCTTTCTTTGAATGTCACCGCTTATTTCTCCACGTGTTCTAAGTTGGCCAGAAGTCCAATTTTGTGTGCGTACCCATTTGATGGGCTCCCGTGACAATGACTGCTCTCGGTCCCACACTCTTCTATTCCGTTCAGTGGATCGAAATCCACGTCGTGTCGTCGAGTTGTCACTAATACCAGTTAGGCGTAACGCCAGCCAGTGAATATGCTGTGGTTCTTCTCCTACTTTTTCTTGAAGCGGAAATCCAAGCATTAATGTTTTTGGAAGACGACGGCGATATGCTTTCCTTAATGAACGACCAATATCAACCAGAAAATCTGAGAAAGATAAACCTAAGTTTTTTAACGACTGGTTAAGCTCCATCCACGTTCGCGGAGCCTGCCATGGTTGCAAAATAGGAAGTGCAGGTAACATTAACCAAATAATATCTTTGATTTTGGGCCTATTGCACATAGCCGGAGACCATTCCGACCTCCGGATTAACTTCTTATCGCTATTATAAAACTCTCTTATATAACGTGTATCAAGAGTACCCTGTAAAATACTAATGCTGGCATAGCCCCACTTTCCAATCATTGACTGCCAGTATTTCAGCTCATCTGTTTTCTCTACAAATCCAATCTGTGAATATGCAGAGTGTCCTGTAAAGGCTGGTAATTCCAGCGGTTCACCCTTGACAGCAAGATTTTCAAGCGCAGCTGCATCTATCCATTGTTGTAATCGGTTAAGCCGCCAGAGTACTCTATCAGCCAATTCCTCTGGCTCTTCCAACCATTGACATCGACCAAAAACTGCAAAAGCATTTTCAAGGCATGGTTTTCCAGCAGTCCAAGGTCGCTGAGTTTCATCTTTATAGTTACCATCCTGATGTTGAAACGTAACCGATATCCCATCTTTTTTATCCGGATACATTTCAATTTTGACGAAAGTGCCTTCTTGCCAGATCACAAGATGCCATGAGCTGAACTCTGGCATAAATTGAGATGGTTGAACCGAAAGCTGAACGATAAATTTTAATGACCATATTTTACCCTCTGAGAATACCCAGGAGCTGATGGTTTCCGTTCTGGGATCTGCATTAATTAAGTCAGAGATTTCCTGTAATTCATAGGGCACACTTTGAACAACATTAGTCAAGCGAATCGTCCAGTTTTCTGAGGCTCTGCCGGCTTTGTCGGAGTTGTAAATCCACCACTTCGATCTCCCCCTTGTGGGCCAGGGAGTGGAAACAATGTACCAAACAGCTGTTGCCAAAGTTCTGCACTTTCTTTTGCATCTTCAGATGCCAGTGCTTTATGTGCAATTACAGAAGCCCCGGCTATACCTTCATAAAATAGACAAAAGTCTTCAAGGGACAACCTAGCAAGTACGTCATGTTCTTGAACACCATGATCGGATAGAGAGGGTTTTCTTTTTTGATTGTAGAAAGGTTCCCACCGGTTCAAGAAAGTATCAATAAGTTGAACCAGACCACTTGCCATGGAGGGAGTACCATCGTTCAGAGCGTTACCAATTAAATGTTCGAGAGGATATCCTTTAGGATATTTAGGTAGATTGTCGTTATTATTCTGTTTCCACCACTTTACTGCTCTGACAAGGTTTATATAGTGGCCATTACAAGCACGGTTTTTTTCTGCAGTCCACTTTATCTGGGCTAGAGGATGTGTTCTTCCCCAAATGTTTTCATCTCTGTCTGGGAGTAACAAGGGGTGTGCCTTCCATTCAGATGCTGGTGCGTCTTGTAAGCTGTTAGAGCTAGAATCGAACAAGCCTGTTGGCTTCCAATTTTTGTTAAGCCGCCAGTCGGTCTGTTCTTCCAATGAATTTACTGTTTGAACTGACTCTGACCGATAGAGCTGCAAAAGCGATAGCTTTTCCTCTCCAGATGCAGGTATTGCGGTTATAACGAGATCTAGTTCAACGTAAGAAAGTGTAATGCCAAAAGATCGTCCTTGTGGCTGCCATTTGCCAGAATAAAATTTTTCAAGAAATGGCTCGAATAGATCCATCGCATCCCTGGGTGTAGTTCGAGCATAGTCAAGATTAGTAACAACAACAATATCAACATCGGGACGCTTATCATTCAATGGTTTTATGGCAGTTGAACGACGAATACTCCCCTGAAGAAAAGTAGAAACAACAATATCCCGCAGCGGCTCATAGTTATTTAACCTAGTACGAAGCGTTTTGGCCCCATTTTTCCAGTCTTCTTTTTGTTTATCTGTAGGCCTGATTTTTGTCAAAAATTCATTAAATTGTGCATTAAGTTCCATAGTAATTATACCCTGAACGAAGGAATATATGAGGCATGTACCTGACGATTAAAGTCAAACTCGTAAAAAATACAGGTTCCAAAGTAGTCTGTTTGCTGACCGACAAAGAAATTAACTGCATTAGGCGCAGCACTAAAAATGTGGACTTTTGCACCAAAAGGAACACGGACATCTCCAAACTTTTTTGCTACAAATTCCGCAACGTTCGAAGCATGAGCGCCGCTCGTTATTGATTGAAAACCAAACCCTTCTCTTGGTGAGAAATGCAGAATTTGACCGACCTCACTTAATTCGGACACGATGTAATCTTGAGCGTCCGGAAGAGCATTTCTTGTGATACTGAGTACAATTGCAATGTCCCTACCTCTTTCCACATTTATTGTTTCGACATCTGTAAGTCGAATTTCGCCTCCATCATCGACGTTCCATATAGATGGTGAACCCCTTCCCTTCTGCACTAGCTCTACTATTACACTTGATTTAACGCCAAAGCACTTTCCTGCTAGCATAGCGATAGATGAGTGTGCATCAAGAAAAAGCCTGATTTTTTTTCCTCTCTGAGATTGCCTAATTTTATGAAGGAATTCCGTAACGACAGGCTGAATTGAATTCTCCCATTCGATACCTGGAACAGGAAAACGTCCCTCAAAATAATGCAGCAGGGAAAGTGTATTTTCCTCGGAGGCGTCCAAGGTTTCAAATGGACCATCTCTGAATGAACGGAGAGAAACAGCGGTATAATCTTCAATAGGACATGATTGTATTAGTCCTTCAGCTATACACATTTCCTCAAACTGGTCACGATTAAATTGGTATTTTCCTTGGCCTTTCAGCGTTCGAATCAGACCGTCATAGCGAAAATCTGAGCTGGTTTCGCAAGGCGTTATCCCGACAAATTTAAACCGCATATTAGCATTTTCTCGTAGACGCTCTAGAGAATCTGCTGGCGCCTCAATCCTAAAACCTCTTAGGAGTTCAAAGAGTTCTTGATCATTATTAAGTCCTAGATGATCGCGCCACAACTTCCTAACTTTGCCCATATTGCTTCTTGCAGTTTTGCCAACCGCAAGCTTATCCAAATCCAAAGAGCCGTCAGTGTTCCTATGAATTTCTCCTAGGGGATCGCCGTCTAAGATGGTGTCGGTAGTGACAAGAATAAAAGAAGAACTTGGATCAGCTACTACTTTTGCTTCTTTGAGACGTTGAAGCAAAGAGTTGGACTGCGCGTTGATGAATTCGGGATTAATCAGGCTTTCGTAACCAAATCGGCCTCCTGAAACAACATGATATTTTATCTGGAAATACTCTGCAGCAATTCGTTCTGGGTTGTAACCTGATCTTGGCGGATTATATTTAACTACTACATCATCAAACGCTTTAGGGGCATCAGCTTCATACGACACTTCTATAACATCAGACCTAGTCCTATCTTTTAGAAAGGAAGCGTAATACCAGAATACCCTAGCCTGATAGTCGTGCCCCTGCCAACCTGCAACAACAGCCTTTGCCATAAGAAGAATCCCAAATCTTAAAATTATCACCTTAAATTCAGGGATTCAATAAAGCTATGAATATAAAACCATTACAGGCCATAAATGTTACAGACAGTAGTTTCAACTAGATTTGGTGGGATTTACTTAATAGTTTCGGATGTGAGCTATGAGCGAAAAATCTCCTTAAAAGTCCGCACTGCCCACTTACGCTAATCGCTCGTACCGGAGTAAGACTTCCATTTTCTCAATATCCGCTTAGTGCCCGAAGAACACATTTGTATCACAATCGTTTTAATTTAGAGATAGCTGCAAAGCAAACTGAAGTTTGATCTCAGGGAAAATTCAGAGTTTATGTACCGACGATTCTTCATTCATTGATGTTATGAGTAGAGAAAGCCCGTCATGCGGGTCAGCACCGATTATCTCACATAGCTCGATGAACTCTACTAACTCAATTTTGCGCCGGGCTTGTTCAATCTTTCCCAAAATAGAATGGTGTCTACCCCATCTTTCCGAGACCTCTCGCAAAGACAAAGATTGCTCTTCACGTCGTGCTTTTAACCACAACCTGAGCTTATCGTAATGTGAGGAGTATACTGACGTTTTCATTGTCTCGATGATAGAGACAAAGTAGACTGTCGCGAATTTCGAGACGAGAGCTAAGCATTAGAGAAGTACATTATGCCTAAAAAATTATATAACATTGATTTTTATAAATTTATCGAATCTCTTGATTTGCATTCTTTTACAGTAACTGACGTAACGAGATATCTTTTCGAAACATATTCGAAAGAGTTTGATAATAAGAAAAATGCCACGCAGTTCGTCTATAGGCACTTAAAACGACTTTCAAAGGAAGGAATAATTTCAGCTATTCAGGGAAAGAGTGGCAAAGCGATCGTTTTTCGTTGGTGTACTGAGTCCTCAGAAGATTCAGAGTTGGTTCATCGAACTGAGATCTATGGAAATAAAACTAATGACCTCATAGTTTCACAGCTACAAGAGAAGATACGACGTTATAAAACAGAAATGCTGATGAGCGTAGGTGAGACAGAAGCTTATTCAGAGTGGGTGCAAGAAATGCCTGATTTTGCAGAGTACGTCAAACCCCACTATCAGAATACGAGAGAGCAAGCGAAACTCATGCTGGGAAAAGTAAAGGGTTTTGAACGTTTACTCGCTGAGCATGAAGCCCGATTGTCATGAGGCTAAGAAACTGGCAGCAAAGAGCCATTAACGCCGCTCTAGAAAAATTTGAATCACCCTTTTCTCATTTTTTATGTCTTGCAACGCCAGGTGCCGGAAAAACTGTCATGGCATCTGCCCTCGCTGACATCCTCCTCAAGCAAGATAAGATTGATCTCGTATTATGCTTTTCTCCTTCGACTGTTGTAGCAAATGACTTCAGAACTGAGCTTGAAGCCATTACTGGAAAACGCTTTTGTGGGCGCATGGGCGCAATAGGTTCATCACTTACTTATCAAAGCATGAGGCATCTGGATGATACATTTTGGCATCTATTGAGTACCTACCGAGTGTTTGTAATTTTTGATGAAATACATCACTGTTCAGGTAGTCAGATTGAAAATGCCAATGCTTGGGGAGCTAAAATTCTGAAGCATATTCAAGGGAGAGCAATTTACACTATTGCTTTGACTGGTACCCCTTGGAGAAGCGACACTATTCCGATCGCGCTGGCGAATTATGTGGGTGAGAACAACCAAATACAGGTTGATTACAGTTATGACCTAAAGCAAGCCATCAATGATGGCGTCTGTCGCGTTCCACACCTCACTCTATTAGACAACGAGCTTATTACTGTCGTTGAGGATGATAATAAAAAGCACTTTAATTCGATAACGAAATTTCTTGAGAATAGCACCCTACCTTACTCAGAATTCACTTCCCACGATGAGGTGTTACGACAAATCCTAAAGCGTGGGATTGTTCGGTTAAACGAACAACGTCTGATTGCTTCAGATGCAGGAGGCTTAATTGTCGCGGCGTCGATTTCTCATGCTAAAAAAATCCAATCTTTGCTTCTTGCACTGGGTGAATATAGCGAAGTGGTTACCTACAAAGAAAGTGAGCCTGAACGGCTAATTCAAAATTTCAAACGAAGTACAAAAAAATGGATTATATCGATTGGCATGATCAGCGAAGGAACTAATATTCCTCGCTTGAGGGTCTGTTGCTATCTTTCATTGGTAACAACTGAACTCTACTTCAGGCAAGTATTGGGACGAGTTCTAAGGGCACAACCTAATGATACAGGTATGGGCTATTTTATTTCCTTGGCACACCCACGCTTGCTTGAATTTGCAAGTCGAGTTTCTGAAGAAGTACCACATTGCGCCGTCATTAAAACTTCAGAAACAAATGAGATAAATAGTACAGAGTTTCCAAAATTAAACATGGTAAATGGTACTTCTTCTCGAGGCGTCAACTCACATGATCTAACTACAGCCTTCGCAGATAAGGATACAGTAGAGAATCTTCTCTACAACCCTCTCCCTAGATGGTATGGATCGACGATAGACTCATTTGGTCGCTTCCGGAAAAAAGTATTCATGTTGTAAAATTAATCAATACACTCTTTAGTGTTCTAAAAAGTCGATAAAAGTAAAAGCTGGGGAGTCAAATAAACCGATAGCAATAGACCATTTTTTTGTCTCAAATTACTTCGAATGAATAGGCAGGTATTTAAGTTGCCATGCAATTTGACGGCTACTTGCATCAGGTTGCTGTGCAAGTAACATCAATTCGTGTTTGACTTCTGGGGAATGCTTCCTTCGTTTGGTGATAGACACTCCTTACAGGTATAATTTGCCACCTTATGGATGTATACGTAAAGTCTGGATAGAACCCGTAATTCGCTAAACATTCATTGGGTTTCAGAAATTTCTGTATCAAAAAGACAATATTTGAGCTTGAGGGGTATGTCTACAGGATTTACAATATTGCAGTTTTCCTGTCTCTACTTGCGAATTGTTAGGAGTTTTTTTCATTGCCAGCCAAACCAAAAATAACTGAGGAAATGCAGTTTAGGATCGAAAAGATGCTTTGGGTCTGGGAAGGTAGGCTGACTTGGGCACTATTGACTCAAAAGATAAACATTGAATTAGGCTTAAAAATAACCAGGCAGACACTTGAAGACTATAAAGGCATTTATAATGCTTACAGAACAAAAAAGAAAAGCTTGAGAGGGGCTACACCCCAAATAGAGAAAGCTATTACAAAAAAAGATGTCGATTTGGTTTTACAAGTTAAGAAGCTTCAGGCTGATGTTGATATCAGGAATAAAATTATCAATGAACAAAAAAGGTTTCTTCAGCGAATTCTTCAGAATGCTGCAGAAATACCTGCTTTTAAAGGAAATATAGATTTGCTTATCGCAGAAAGACCCGAGGACAAACTGTGACACTTTCAAACGATCAAAAGAAATTACAAAAAAAATTGAGGGGTCTTACGGGCAAAGCTGTTCAAGATTTCAATATGATTGAGCATGGAGATAAGGTACTTTGTGCTGTCAGTGGTGGAAAGGATTCATTCGTATTACTGGATATATTGATTCATCTAAGAAAAGTTGCGCCAATTGACTTCGAGGTGGTTGCTGTAAACCTTGATCAGAAGCAACCAGGTTTCCCAGAACACATTCTGCCAAATTATTTCGAATCAAAGGATATCGATTACTATATCATAGATAAAGACACTTACTCGATTGTTAGAGAAAAGGTACCAGAAGGAAAAACAACCTGCTCGCTCTGCTCGAGATTAAGACGAGGTTCTCTATACACTTTCGCTGAAGAAATCGGCGCAACTAAAATTGCTTTGGGTCATCACATGGATGATATTGTTGAAACATTATTCCTTAACATGTTCAACAATGGAAAGATGAAGGCAATGCCTCCAAAACTGCTCAGTGACGATAAACGCAATATAGTAATCCGCCCGCTCTCTTACTGTCGCGAAAAAGACATCGCAAAGTATGCTGAAATCTGTCGCTTTCCCATTATTCCTTGCAACTTATGCGGTTCACAAGAAAATCTTCAAAGGAAAATGATTAAAGGGTTGCTCACTGACTGGGATAGATCAAGCCCCGGAAGAATTGAAAATATATTTAACAGCATTTGTGATGTCAGCCCCAGCCAATTGGCCGATAACAGTATTTTCAATTTTGAAGACTTAATGATCGTTAGAGATGGACCTCGTCAAGAGTATGAGCACAGTGGCCCAACCATTTCATCCACAAACCTTATTGATGTAGCAATAAGTTATGAAGCGTAAGTTAGGACCTCTCTAATGCAGTATCAAAATAAGCTGGTTTATGCTCCCGGCTTTGGCTGGACATCAGCCTATCGTGGACTGTCATTAAATACAGAGCTAATAATTTTCATTTGGCACATTTACAAAGTCTTGGTCAATTTTTGTAAAGCTTCATCATTGCTATTAAGCAGATACCTGAGGGCTACTTTAACGTTTGTATACAAAAGCTATATATTGTGTAAAGCATCCGCCCTTCCACTTAAATATTTTAGCAATATTAAACAATGGGTTACAATATCTACACCTCTTCAATTCCAGAGACATTATTTAATAGAAGGCAAAGACAGCTATACGATGCTCGATATCCTGCTATATTTACGCAAGATAGCCCCCATCTCGTTTGATATTATCGCGGTGAACCTGGACCAGAAGCAGCCGGGATTTCCTGAACATGTGTTGCCTGAGTATCTTGATAATCTGGGAGTGGACTATCAGATTGTGGAAGAAGATACCTATTCTATCGTTAAAGAAAAGGTGCCTGAGGGTAAAACCACCTGCGCATTATGTTCACGTCTGCGCCGGGGTATTTTGTATCGTACCGCCACCGAATTAGGTGCCACCAAAATCGCCCTTGGGCACCATCGTGATGACATGCTCGAAACCTTGTTTTTAAACATGTTTCATGGCGGAAAACTAAAATCTATGCCGCCTAAATTAGTCAGCGACGACGGTCAGCATATTGTCATCCGTCCGTTGGCCTATTGCAGCGAAAAAGACATCGAAAAATACTCTGCTACGGCTGAATTTCCAATCATTCCCTGCAACTTGTGTGGCTCGCAGGAAAATCTGCAACGCCAGAATATCAAGCATATGCTACAGGACTGGAATCAACGTTTTCCGGGCCGTATCGAGTCTATGTTCAAAGCGATGCAAAATGTCGCACCTTCCCATCTGCTCGACCGTCAGCTGCATAATTTTGAAGATATTGCGCGCTCCGAAGGGCCTGTGGCCGACGGCGATACTGCTTTTGATGAACCCCAATTTGAATCTGAATCGAGCGACGCCGACCAGCCTACCCCGGTTCAGGTTATCAACATAATGGAATAACACTATATGAAAATAGGTATTGCACTGGGCGCAGGTGCAGCCCGCGGCTGGACCCATATCGGCATTATTCAGGCCCTTGAAAAGCTTGGGGTAAAAATTGATATTGTGGCTGGCTGCTCGGTGGGTGCCTACGTCGGCGCTGCCTATGCCAGCGGTAAACTTGACGAGCTACGGGAGTGGTCCTGTTCTTTAACCGAATGGCAGGTGTTGTCACTGATGGGGATCGGGATTCGAAAAGGTGGCCTGGCAAGTGGCGAAAAGGTATTTAAAAAGCTGCAGACTGATTTTTGCGCCGCCACCTTTGAAGAAATGGAAAAAAAATTCGCCGTCGTGGCAACAGATCTTCACTCAGGTCGCGAAGTCATGTTTGGCTCCGGCCC